>NZ_LDQA01000028.1 GCF_001475935.1 Aureimonas ureilytica | reverse complement strand
GACCGACGCCGAGCTCGGCGCCGAACACGGCTTCATGGCGGAAGGCTACGACGACGAGATGCCGATGGCGGCCGCGGCCGACCTGCCGCCGGTTCAGCCCAATCTCGATGTCATCATGAACATCCCCGTCACCATGCAGGTCGTGCTCGGCTCGACCGTCATGCCGGTGGCCAATCTGATGAAGCTCGGACGCGGCGCTGTGGTCAAGCTCGACACCAATGTCTCCGATCCGGTGGACCTGATGGTCAATGGCCGCATCGTGGCGCGCGGCGAGGTGGTCGTTCTCGAAAACGAAGATCAGCGCTTCGGCATCACGCTGACGGAAATCGTGTCGCCGGCCGCCCACCAGGCGCGCGCGAAGTCCTCCGGCGCGATCTGACGGTTCGGCCATGTT
Source organism: Aureimonas ureilytica (assembly GCF_001475935.1). Taxonomy (GTDB): domain Bacteria; phylum Pseudomonadota; class Alphaproteobacteria; order Rhizobiales; family Rhizobiaceae; genus Aureimonas; species Aureimonas ureilytica_A. Next base: position 364,268 of record NZ_LDQA01000028.1, on the reverse strand, counting down.
GGGTGCTTACACTCCTTTGGAGCTCGAAGGGCCGCAGAAATCGGGCGCTGCGCGCGCCGCGATCCTGCTCCTGACGCTCGGCGGCGAAGGCGCGGCCAAGCTCCTCAAGCATTTCTCGCCGGAAGAAATCCGCACGTTGCGCCAGGGCGCGTCGCAGCAGAAGCCGATCACGGCCGTGGAACTCGACGCCATCGTCGCCGACTTCCAGGACGCGTTTCGCGCCGGACCCGGCCTGATCGGCCTGGATTCGGAGCTTTCCAAGCTCCTGCGCTCCTCGCTCTCCAGCGAGGAACTCGCGCTCGTCTTCGACGCCGACGAGGCCATGGAAGGCGATGCGGGGCTGCCGGTCTGGTACGAGATGGAACAGCTTGGCGCGCAGGCGATCACGGCGTTGCTCCTGAAGGAGCATCCCCAGGTCATCGCCTATGCCGTCCAGCGCCTCAAGGCCGAGGTCGCGGCGCAGGTCGTCGCCTCCTTCGAAGGGCCGCTGCGCAACGACGTGGTGCGCCGTATGCTGTCGGCCAAGCCGCCGACAGAGCAGATGTCGCGCCTGATCGAGCATCGCTTCCGCGAATCCTTCGTGTCGGGCGGCAACGGCGCAGAGCGCAAGCAGCGCCACGCAACGCTGGCCGAGATCGTCAACCGCATGGAAAAGCGGCAGACCGACGATCTCCTGAACGCGATCGAGACGAGCGAGCCGGAAGAAGCCAAGGAGCTGCGCAAGCTGCTCTTCGCCTTCGAGGACATTCCGGGCCTGCCCAGGAAGTCCCGCCTGCTCCTGTTCGATGCGATTCCGACCGAAACGGTCACGCAGTCGCTCTCGGGCACCGACGAGACCATGCGCGAGGCCGTTCTCTCCGCGCTCGGCGCTCGCGCCCGGCGCATGGTCGAGGCCGAACTCAGCCGCAACGAAGCGGTCGCCGCGACCGCCGTCCAGGACGCGCGCCGCTCGATTGCCGCCGCCGCGCTGCGCCTGTCGGCGGAGGGCCGGCTCGACCTCACCGAACGGGGCGAATGACGGCCAGGGCCGGGCGGGGACCATGAGGGTCCGCGCCCGGCCCTGTGCCTTATGCGATTGGGAGCGGACGGACCATGGCGGACGGTGCGGACAAAGAGTCCCAAACGGAAGACCCGACAGAGAAGCGCATTCAAGATACGATCGAGAAGGGCAATCTTCCGGTCTCTCGCGAAGCGCCGATTCTCGCCTCGCTCCTGGCGGCTATCGGCGTCGTCATCTTCCAGGCTCGCAACAACGCGGCGCAGCTTTTCAGCGATCTGAAAGTCACCTTCGAAAACCCGACGCAATGGTCGATCGGCAACGGCTACGACGCGCTCGGCTTTCTCCATACGATCTCGCTCCAGACCGCGCATTTCGTGCTGCCGGCCACCGGCCTCTTCATCGTGGCTGGAATACTGGCTTCCCTTCTTCAAAATCCGCCCCAGATCAATCTTGAGCGAATTCGTCCCAAAGCGTCCAACGTCTCGCTAACCCAAGGTTGGGGAAGACTGTTCGGAAAGCGCGGTTTCACCGAGTTCGCTAAGTCATTGTTCAAGTTCTTCGGCGCTATGATCATCGTCGGTTGGATACTTTCCAAGGAACTGCCTCTCTTGTTGGCGACGATGTTTTCAGATCCGCAGCAGCTTCCCGAAACGATCCTCGGTCTGGCGATGCGCCTGCTCGCGGCCGTGTCCGTGGCGACGATCCTGCTGGTGGCGGCCGATCTCCTGTTTTCCCGTATCTTGTGGCGGCGCGACCTGCGCATGTCCAAGCAGGAGATCAAGGACGAGATGAAGCAGGCCGAAGGCGATCCGATGGTCAAGGCGCGCCAGCGCCAGATCGCCCGCGAGCGCAACAAGCGGCGGATGATGGCCTCGGTGCCCAAGGCCACCGTGGTGATCGCCAATCCGACGCACTATGCCATCGCGCTGCGCTATGTCCGTGAAGAAGGCGGCGCGCCGCTGGTCGTGGCCAAGGGCGTCGACGCCATGGCCTTGAAAATCCGCGAGATTGCCGAAACACATGACATTCCTGTGGTCGAGGACAAGCTCTTGGCAAGGTCGATGTACGATCATGTGGAAGTCGATCAGATGATCCCTCCGCAATTCTTCAAGGCCGTCGCGGAAGTCATCTACTATCTCCATGAGCGTCCGGGGACGCGCCTGGAAATTGGTGTCGCCTAATCGATCCGGACCGCGTGTTTCCTTGCCCGGATCATCTTGTTCTTCCCGCGTAAAGGTTCTCCATGGGCGCCCAAGTCATGCTTAACGTTCGCAACAAGCACGCAGCCGAACGGGAACGTCTCGTGGCGAACGGCCTCCGCGAGGTCGTGGCTGAACTGCGGCTTGTGGAACCGGCCGACTATGTGGCGTTCCTGCGCATGGACGCTTTCGGCAATATCGCCGATATCGTGGAATCCTCCGCCCAGCTCTATCTGGCGCCCGGCGTCCTGCGCTTTGCCGAAAGCGGCGAGGAGCACTTGAGCTGGGGCTCGGCCCCGACCATCGATCTCGACCTCGAACTGCGCCTGCCCGAGGTGAGCGTCCACTTCCGCCTGACCCTCACCGCCACGCGAGCGGCTGTCCATATCAATTATATCGCCTTCAAGGACCCGGACGCCGACCCGAGCGTCAACACGCAGCGTCTGGCGAAAGCCATCGAGGCCGCGCGGATGCGCACCGCGCCCCGCGTGTAAGATATTGGCGTCGAGCGTGGCTGCGCCAAGCGGGCTCTTGTCCTTTGTCTCGCGCATGGTCTGGGCTCGAAAGCCAACTCGCCTTTCAACGGACATGCGCTGACCAGCACCTCGCTCGTCTCCCGACCCGCCACAGACCCCGCTCGAGCGGGGTCTTTTTTTGACCGGGCGGGCATGTATTAACTACGATTAATACTTGTTAACATCAGGTTAATAAACGAGTTTTTCATGTTTGGCCAGCTTCGGACAAGTGCCTATCCTTAAAACGGCGTTACGAGATGTTTCTCGAGGATTTACGCCTTCATGAGCGATCTTTATCTTTTCGGCCTGTCGTCCACCCGCGCAGACTGGCTTTCGCAGCGTCAGGCGGTCGTGGCCGAGAACGTCGCCAACGCCAACACGCCCGGCTATCGCGCCAAGGACGTGTCGCCCTTCACCTCCGTTCTCGAAACCACCAAGCTGGAACTTGCTGCCTCCAACCCCAGCCATCTCGTGGCCTCGGCCGGGCGGGATTTCGGGGTGGACGAAACGCGCCAGACGCCCTGGGACATCACCCATTCCGGCAACTCGGTGAGCCTCGAGCAGGAAATGCTGAAGGCCGGTGAGATCTCCCGAGACTTCGCGCTCGATACGTCGATCGCCAAGGCCTTTCACCGCATGTATCTCCAGACGCTGAAAGGCTGACAGTCGATGACCGATGCCATCTCCTCCGCTCTTCGCATTGCCGCCAGCGGTCTCGAAGCCCAGTCCACGCGCCTGCGCGTCGTGGCCGAAAACGTCGCCAACGCCCGCTCCACGGGCGAGGGGCCGGGCACCGATCCCTACCGCCGCAAGACCGTGACCTTCACCTCCGAGATCGACCGGCTGACCGGCGCCGAGATCGTTCGGGTCAAGGATGTCGGCCTCGACCGCTCGCAGTTCAAGTCGGAATACGATCCGGGCAATCCGGCGGCCGACGGCAACGGTTACGTCAAGATGCCCAATGTCAGCCCGCTCGTCGAAATGGCCGACATGCGCGAGGCCAACCGCTCGTATGAAGCGAACCTGCAGGTGGTCAAGCAGGCGCGTGAGCTGATCAACCTGACCATCGATCTCATGAGAGGCTGAACGCCATGATCCCCGCTATCGGAAGCGCGGCCGCGCGCGTCGACACTTTCCGCCTCGATCCCACCTCGATGTCGGTCGGCACGACCGCCGCCGGCGAGGCCCACGCGGCCGCCGGCCAGGGCTTTGCCGCCGCGATGGCCGACATGGCGCGCGAAGCGAACCAGACGGTGAAAAGCGCCGAAGCGACCTCGATCCAGGGCGTGAACGGCAAGGCCTCGACCCAGGCCGTCGTGGACGCGGTCATGGGCGCCGAGCGCACGCTCCAGACGGCCATCGCGATCCGCGACAAGGTCGTCTCGGCCTATCTTGAACTCTCCCGCATGTCGATCTGAGAAAGACCAAAGCAATGCGCGCCCTTGCGATCGCCGCGACCGGCATGAACGCCCAGCAGACCAATGTCGAAGTGATCGCGAACAATATCGCGAACATCAACACCACCGGCTACAAGCGCGCCCGCGCCGAGTTCACCGATCTTCTCTACCAGGTCGAGCGCGCACAGGGCGTGCCCGCCCGTGGCGGCGAGAACACGATCCCCGAGGGCGTGCAGATTGGTCTGGGCGTGCGCACGGCCGCCGTTCGCACCGTCCATATCCAGGGCGCGCTGCAGCAGACCGGCAACGATCTGGATCTGGCCATCAACGGCCAGGGCTATTTCCAGATCCAAGGCCCGAACGGCGAAACGCTCTACACCCGCGACGGCGCCTTCAACAAAAGCGCCACCGGCCAGCTCGTCACGCTCGACGGTTTCGTGGTCGATCCCGGCCTCACCATCCCGCAGGACACGACGCAGGTCTCGATCAACGAGGCAGGTCAGGTTTACGCCAAGGTCAGCGGCCAAGATCAGCTCATCGGCCAGATCTCGCTGGTCAACTTCGCCAACGAGCCGGGCCTCGCCGCGCAGGGCAACAACCTGTTCCGCGAGACCGTCGCCTCCGGCACGCCGATCGCCGGCGTTCCGGGCGATCCCGGCTATGGCGTGATCAAGCAGGCCTATCTGGAAAATTCCAACGTCGATCCTGTCAAGGAAATCTCCGAGCTAATCTCGGCGCAGCGCGCCTACGAGATGAACTCCAAGGTCATCCAGGCAGCCGACGAAATGGCCGGCGTCGTCTCGAAGGGTATTCGCTAAACCATGATCGCAGCCCCGCTTCTTCGCCGTTTCTCCCTCGCGGGCTTGCTTGGCGCGGGGCTTCTCGTCGCACTGTCGCCGGCCCCGGCCGGCGCGGCCGATCTCAACCTGCCGGTGCCGACCGCCGTGGTCTATCCCGGCCAGAGCGTGCTCGACAAAGGCATCATCCCGATGCGCTTCACCGTTCCGGGCGAGCAGCTGTCCTCCTACGTGGTCGAGGAGGGGATGCTGAAGAACCGACTCGCCCGCCGCACGCTGCTGCCCAACCAGCCCATTCTCCTGTCCGACCTGAAGTCGCCCGATTCGGTGACCGCCGGCGTTCCGGCCAAGCTGATCTATCGCGAGGAAGGCCTGCTGATCACCGGCATGGGCCTGCCGCTCCAGTCCGGCTCGGCGGGTCAGGCCATTCGGGTTCGCAACACCGACAGCGGCGTCACGATCTCGGGCATCGCCATGGAAGACGGCACGATCGAGGTGTCCTCACAATGAGCCTCAAGCGAGCGATGCTCGTCGCCACGAGCCTTTCCTTCGGCCTGACCTCGGCCTTTGCGGCCGATTATGCGGGCGCCGGCTACAGCCAAGCCGGCATCGGCGCGCGCGAGAATTTCAACATGGTGGTGCCGCGCGTGCGCCCCTCGGGCGGCGTGCGCATCAAGGACATCACGACCGTCAAGGGCGTGCGCGACAACCAGCTGGTCGGCTACGGTCTGGTGATCGGCCTCCAGGGCACGGGCGACAGCCTGCGCAACTCGCCCTTCACCGAACAATCGCTCCAGTCCATGCTGGATCGCATGGGCGTCAACGTGCGCTCGGCCAATCCACGCACGCGCAATGTCGCGGCCGTCGTCGTGACCGCCGATCTGCCGGCCTTTTCGGGCATCGGCTCGCGCATCGACATCAACGTCTCCTCGCTCGGCGATGCCTCGTCGCTGATGGGCGGCACGCTGGTCATGACGCCCCTCTACGGCCCGGACGGCGAAATCTATGCCGTTGGCCAGGGCGCGCTCGCCGTCAGCGGCTTCTCATCCGAGGGCACCAACGAAAGCCTGACGCAGGGCACGCCGACCACCGGCCGCATCGCCGGCGGCGCCTTGATCGAGCGCGAGGTGCAGCGCGCGACGGTGGACACACCCACCATCACGATGGAACTGCGCAACCCGGACTATCGCACGGCGATCCGTGTGGTGGACGCGATCAACGCCTTCTCGGTGCAGGCCTATGGCCGCCCGGTGGCGCGCGAGCAGGACTTCCGCAACATCACGCTGACGCGCCCGCCCAAGCTCTCCTCGACCCGCTTCCTCGCCGATCTCGGCGATCTTCAGATCACGCCCGATCAGGCCGCCAAGGTCGTCATCGACGAGCGCACCGGGACGGTGGTCATCGGGCAGGACGTCAAGATTTCGACGGTCGCCGTCACCCATGGCAGCCTGACAGTCCGCATCACCGACACGCCCAATGTTTCGCAGCCGGCGCCCTTCTCCAACGGGCAGACCGTTGTGACCAAGGACACGACGGTGGACGCGCAGCAGGGCGGCGGCAATCTCGCCATCGTGCAGGGCGCCAATCTCGATGCGGTGGTGCGCGGGCTCAACCGGCTCGGCCTCAAGCCCACCGGCATCATCGCCATTCTTCAGGCCATCAAGACCTCCGGCGCGCTTCAAGCCGACCTCGTGGTTCAGTGAGATCCGTCATGACCCCTTCGCCCTTCGTCCGCTCGTCTTCGCTTCGCACCGCGCTTCTGGCCGGCGTCCTGGTTCTGGGTGGCCTTCAGTTTGCTGACGCTTCGGGCAGCAAGGAGCCCGTGGGGCCGCCGACGACGCCTGTGAAGGTCCGCGTGATCGGCGCCGACGGCACGGAAGCCTCCGTTCCGGTTCAGCCGACGACGGACGTGCAGCGTTATTGCTCCAATATTTCCGATCCTGCGCTCGACGCGCGCAATGCCCTTCAGCTCGCTCAGCTGAAGGAGGCCGAAGGTCAGCTCAACGCCCGGATCGAGGAACTCGATGCCAAGCGCAAAGAAGTCGAAGGCTGGCTGGCCGAGCGCAAGGCCTTCATCGAATCCACCTCGGACACGATGATCCAGATCTATTCGGGCATGAAGCCGGACGCGGCCGCCGGCCAGCTCGCCGGCATGACGCGCCCGGCGGCGGCCGCGCTGCTCACCCGTCTCAAGTCGCGCCAGGCGAGCGCCATTCTGGCCGAGATGCCCGCGCCCGTCGCGGCGGAACTGGCCGCCATCATCACCCAGAAGACCGACCGCGCGGCCCAGGCGGACTCTGCCGGTTCGCCGCCCGCTGCCGAGGAACAGAAATCGTGAGAATCCTCGCCTGCCTTCTTGCCACCGGCGTTCTGGCCGGTTGCACCACGACGCGCGAAGACCTGATGAAGGAGCCCGTGCTGACGCCGGTGGGAACGGGGCTGCATCAGTTCCCCCCCGTGGTTCAGCCGCAGGCCGCCTATTCGCCCGAGCCGCCGCGCCACGTGAACTCCCTCTGGACCGGCCGCAACGCCGACTTCTTCCGCGACACGCGCGCGCTCAATGTCGGCGACATCGTCACGGTCAAGATCAAGATCGACGACAAGGCCAAGCTCGACAACAACACCAAGCGCTCGCGCGATTCGGGTGTCAGCGTCGGCGCCGATCTCAAAGGGTCCTTCGGCTCCTGGGGGCTTCCCACTGTGGGCGCCGATCTCGGCCTCAAGAACGGCACCAAGACGGCCGGCAAGGGTACGGTCGATCGCCAGGAAGAGATCAACGTCTCGGTCGCGGCCGTGGTCACGCAGGTTCTGCCCAACGGCAATCTCTATATTGCCGGCCAGCAGGAGATCCGCGTCAATTTCGAGGTTCGCGTTCTGTCGATCGCCGGCATCATCCGGCCGGGCGACATCCTGCCCAACAACACGATCTCCTACGAGAAGATCGCCGAAGCGCGCATTTCCTACGGCGGCCGGGGTCGCCTCACGGAAGTGCAGCAGCCGGCCTGGGGCCAGCAGGTCCTGGACAACGCGCTGCCTTACTGAGGCGTCCAGGGCGAAGCGCCGCTTCGCCCGAACTCTCCATCCTCTCCCTTGGAAACGGGTCGGTTCGCCGGCCCGTTTTTTTGTTGCGCGCTGCGGTCAGGCTCGGGCCAGCACGATTTATTAACACTTTCCTCAATGCCCCACCCGCCCGCGATGCGTCGCGCCGGTGGCGGGGGCGATGAGGCCGCGATGGAACCCGCTCGGGCGGGAGGCTGCGGCTTTCCCACTGCGCATTGTCTCGTGCCGGAGCGCCTGATGACCGACCTCACTCCCGAAGCGCTTGCCATTCTTGCGGGCGGCGACCCGAAAGCCAAGAAGGGCGGCAAGATGCAGATGATCGCCGTGGTGGCGGGTCTGACGCTTCTGGCGGCCGGCGGCGGCGCGGCGCTGGGCTTTCTCCTGAAACCGGCTCCCGCACCCGCGCCCGATGCGAGCGCGGCGGAAGCTCATCCGGCTGATGCCGCGCATGGCGAGGCCAAGCCCGCTGAGGGCGGACATGGCGAGTCGGCCAAGGCGGAGACGGGCGAGCATGGCTCGCTCGCCAACAAGGAAGCCAAGGGCGAGCCGCCCAAGGAAAGCTTCGTCACCATTCCCGCCATTCTCACCGATCTGTCCTCCCCCGTTGGCGCGCAGGCCCGCCTCGAAATGGGTCTCGTGCTGCGCCAGCAGGGCACGGAAAAGGTGGATGAGGCGGCGCTGACCAATCAGGTCCAGGCCGACACGCTCGTTTTTCTGCGCACGCTGGAACTCGCGCAGATCGAGGGCTCGCGCGGCCTTCTTCATCTGAAGGAAGACCTTCTGGAGCGCGCGCGCCTGCGCTCACCCGCCGTCGTCGACGTCACCGTTCGCTCGCTGGTGGTGAAGTGAGACGCGCGCTTCTCGCCGCCGCGCTGCTCGCGGCGGCCTGGGCCGCGCCCGCCCATGCGCAGGACGCGGTGGCCAATGCCGCCAACAGCCTGGCGTCGCTGATTCCGGCCGGCGACACGGCCGTCTCGGGCCGCATCGTCCAGCTTTTCGGCATCGTCACGGTTCTCTCGATCGCGCCCGGCCTCCTTGTGATGGTCACGGCCTTCACGCGCGTCGTCATCGCGCTGTCGATCCTGCGCTCGGGGCTCGGCCTTCAAACGACGCCCGCCAATCTCATCATCATCTCGCTGTCGCTCTTCATCACCTTCTTCGTGATGATGCCGACCTTCGACCAGAGCTGGCGCGACGGCTTGCAGCCTCTGATGAAGGGGCAGATCACGGAAGAAGAGGCGCTGCCGCGCATCGCCGAACCCTTCCGCGATTTCATGCTCGATCAGGTGCGCAGCCAGGATCTCGCGCTCTTCTCCGACTTCGCGCAAGCCTCGAATCGCGACCGTCTGCCGGAAGTGCAGCAGGGCTCCGGGGAAGGGGAGGTCGTGGATTTCCGCGTTCTCGTTCCCGCCTTCATGATCTCGGAACTGCGCCGCGGCTTCGAGATCGGCTTCCTGATCGTCCTGCCCTTCCTGGTGATCGATCTCATCGTGGCGACCCTCACCATGTCCATGGGCATGATGATGCTCCCCCCGACCATCATCTCGCTTCCCTTCAAGATCCTGTTCTTCGTCCTGATCGACGGCTGGAACATGCTGACGGGCAGTCTGGTGCGCTCGTTTATGTAAGGCTCCGTGACATTGCGGTATCTGCCGCAACGAAATCGCAAAAATCATGAAAGAGCGACGCGCCGTCATCTTCATCTTTACCCTACGTTAACTGCGTCGCCGTAAAGTCCTGTTGATAGCGGTTTGATCTCGCTGAAATCCGATCAAAGGCATGATGCCGAACCGCGCCGCTGGGCCCGCCAGCATGTCCCCTCGACTGATTCCATTCCGGGACACAAAAATCATGACCAGCGTGAACACGAACGCAGCAGCTCTGACCGCTCTGCGCACTCTTCAGAACACCAATGCTCAGCTCGAGACGACGCAGGGCCGTATTTCGACCGGCTACAAGATCGGCGAAGCGAAGGACAACGCGGCCTACTGGTCGATCTCCACGACGCTGAAGTCCGACAACAAGTCGCTTTCCACGGTCAAGGACGCGCTCGGCCTCGGCGGCGCGACAGTGGACACGGCTTATCAGGGCCTCAATAAGGCCAAAGACGTCCTGGACGAGATCAAGGCCAAGCTGACGGCGGCAACGCAGGACGGCGTCAACCGCGACACGATCCAGCAGGAGATCAGCCAGCTGCAGGACCAGCTGAAGTCGATCGCTTCGTCCTCAATCTTCTCCGGAGAGAACTGGCTCTCGGTCGATACGAGCATTCCCGGTTACAACGCTAACAAGCAGGTTGTAGCGTCGTTTTCGCGTGATGCGAACGGCTCAGTTGCAATTGGCACGATCAAGGTCGACACGTCGGCTGTCTCGCTGTTCGACGCCTCGACGGCGACGGGCGCCGGCGGCATCGTGAACGGTGCTGTGTCGCTCAAGGGCACCGATGGCCGCGATATCGACCTCGGCATTGCTACGGTTGGCGGCAATACATCCAAGGCTGGTCTGGCCAGTGCAGTTGGGACCTCGACTGGTCTGGCGGCCGGTACGGCGATGGCTTCCACGGTGACCGGCGCGGTTGCAGGTGCTGGGCTTGACGCGACGGGTGCTGCGTCCGGTGCTCAGGACGTTGCAACCTTGGCCATGAACGGTTCGCTCAAGCTGGCCGTTGGTCAGAAGGTATCGCTGAGCTACGTTCTGGCAGGTACAGCCTATACCACGACCTACACCGTGGCGAACGCAGTCAGCGGTTCCAGCTCTGCTGGCGCTCTGGCGACCGAACTGGCGAATATGACCGGTACGGGCCTGACCATCGCCGTCAATAGCGGTACTGCGACCAGCCTCGACATCAAGGCCACCGCCAATAACCAGGAACTGACGATCACGGACTTCCGTGTCATTGGTGACAACACTGCGATCTCGAGCACCTTTACTGGCCAGTCGAAGGCCGCCTCGATGACGACGGCTGCTCTGAACTCGACGCTCTACACGGGCTCTTCCAGCGGTCTCACGAGCTCCGACAAAGTGCAGTTGACGCTGAACGTCGATGGTTCGACGGTGACCACCGGCCAGCTGGCGATCGGTGCCGATGCTGCTGCACTCGCCACCGCGCTCAACGCGGATGCGAACTTCTCGGCCAAGGCTTTTGCGACCGTCGCCTCGAACCAGCTGACGATCACTTCGCTGACCACCGGCACGACGTCCACGACCTCGCTTACTTCAGCCGCTTTCTACGATGCCACCTCCGGCGCGGCCAAGATGCCGACCACGGCGGCCGGCACAGGCTTGTCGAACGTCGCCATCCAATCGACGGCGACCACCGGTACGTTTGCGGCGATCAACCTGGACAGCGACGACAACCTGTACTTCAACATTCAGGTTGACGGTGCTGCCAGCGCGACGAACATCACGATCAACAAGGCTCTGATCGACAAGACGTTGACCGCCAACGGTCACGTGTCCGGTCAGATCGCGACCGCCACAGAGTTCAAGACTGTCATGGACGCTGCTCTGGCGGCATCGGGCGTGACAAGCGTGAAGACCTCCCTCACCAACAGCAACACGCAGCTGGTTTTCACCACGAACTCCTTCGGTGCGACGTCTAGCCTGACGATCGGCAGCGTCGTGGCTTCCACGGGTGCGGACAAGATTTCGGTCGACAAGATCGACATCTCGGCGACCGGTCTGGGCAAGGTGGGCGCCACCACCAGCGACCAGATCAAGTCGGTGCTGACGGCCTATATCTCGGTCATCAACACGGCGATCAACAAGGTCACATCCGCTGCCGCTTCGCTGGGCTCGGTCGCCTCGCGCATCGACATGCAGAAGTCCTTCGTCAACACGCTGATGGACACGATCGACAAGGGCGTCGGCAACCTGATCGACGCCGACATGACCGAAGAGTCCACCAAGCTCCAGGCTCTGCAGGTCAAGCAGCAGCTCGGAACCCAGTCCCTCTCGATCGCCAACCAGTCCGCTCAGAACGTTCTCTCGCTCTTCCAGTCGGGCCGCTAAGTCTCGAAGGCAGACGATCCAACGCGAATTTAAAGGCCTCGGACAGCAACGTCCGGGGCCTTTTCACATTCGAGCCCATTACGATCTGCGTGCAAACTCCCGAAGCTGACAGCTCTTCCGCGAATGGAGCAAAGCGTTCGTGCTCATTTTTAGCCGACGCGCAAAAGAGATCTTCCGAATCGAACGCTTTTCATCCGGCGTTAAATCTTGCCCGATATGTTGATCGACATGAAGGGTTGATCGAAAATCGAGGTCGATCAAGGGCATGACGCCGATCCTTCATGCTGGCGAAGACCCAGCCTGTCCCTTTTCGTTTCTTAGTAACGGGACACTATTATGACCAGCGTGAACACGAACGCAGCGGCTCTGACCGCTCTGCGCACTCTTCAGAACACCAACGCTCAGCTCGAGACGACGCAGTCGCGCATTTCGACCGGCTACAAGATCGGCGAAGCCAAGGACAACGCGGCCTACTGGTCGATTTCCACGACGCTGAAGTCCGACAACAAGTCGCTTTCCACGGTCAAGGACGCGCTCGGCCTTGGCGCTTCGACGGTCGACACGGCTTATCAGGGCCTCACCAAAGCCAAGGACGTTCTGGACGAGATCAAGTCTAAGCTGACGGCCGCAACGCAGGACGGCGTCAACCGCGACACGATCCAGCAGGAGATCGGCCAGCTGCAGGACCAGCTGAAGTCGATCGCTTCTTCTTCGGTCTTCTCCGGCGAGAACTGGCTGTCGGTTGATAGCTCTGCAACGACCTACAATGCTAACAAGCAGGTTGTAGCGTCGTTTTCGCGTGATGCGAACGGTTCGGTTTCAATCGGCACGATCAAGGTCGACACGTCGGCTGTCTCGCTGTTCGACGCCTCGACGGCGACGGGCGCCGGCGGCATCGTGAACGGTGCTGTGTCGCTCAAGGGCACCGATGGCCGTGATATCGACCTTGGCATTGCTACGGTTGGCGGCAACACCTCCAAGGCTGGTCTGGCCAGTGCAGTTGGGACCTCGACTGGTCTGGCGGCCGGTACGGCGATGGCTTCCACGGTGACCGGTGCGGTTGCAGGTGCTGGGCTTGACGCAACGGGTGCTGCGTCCGGTGCTCAGGACGTTGCAACCTTGGCCATGAACGGTTCGCTCAAGCTGGCCGTTGGTCAGAAGGTATCGCTGAGCTACGTTCTGGCAGGTACAGCCTATACCACGACCTACACTGTGGCGAACGCAGTCAGCGGTTCCAGCTCTGCTGGCGCTCTGGCAACCGAACTGGCCAATATGACCGGTACGGGCCTGACCATCGCCGTCAACGGCGGTACTGCGACCAGCCTCGACATCAAGGCCACCGCCAATAACCAGGAACTGACGATCACGGACTTCCGTGTCATCGGTGACAATACCGCGATCTCGAGCACCTTCACTGGCCAGTCGAAGGCCGCTTCGATGACGACGGCTGCTCTGAACACGACGCTCTACACGGGCTCTTCCAGCGGTCTCACGAGCTCCGACAAAGTGCAGCTGACGCTGAACGTCGATGGTTCGACCGTGACCACCGGCCAGCTGGCGATCGGCTCCGGCGCCGCTGCGCTCGCCACCGCGCTCAACGCGGATGCGAACTTCTCGGCTAAGGCTTTCGCGACCGTCGCCTCGAACCAGCTGACGATCACTTCGCTGACCACCGGCACGACGTCCACGACCTCGCTGACCTCGGCCGCATTCTACGATGCCACCTCCGGCGCGGCCAAGATGCCGACCACGGCGGCCGGCACAGGCTTGTCGAACGTCGCCGTTCAGTCGACGGCGACCACCGGTACGTTTGCGGCGATCAATCTGGACAGCGACGACAACCTGTACTTCAATATTCAGGTTGACGGTGCTGCCAGCGCGACGAACATCACGATCAACAAGGCTCTGATCGACAAGACGTTGACGGCTGCGGGGCACGTCTCCGGTCAGATCGCGACCGCCACAGAGTTCAAGACGGTCATGGACGCTGCTCTTGCGGCATCGGGCGTGACAAGCGTGAAGACCTCCCTCACCAACAGCAACACGCAGCTGGTTTTCACCACGAACTCCTTCGGTGCGACGTCGAGCCTGACGATCGGCAGCGTCGTGGCTTCCACGGGTGCGGACAAGATTTCGGTCGATAAGATCGACATCTCGGCGACCGGTCTGGGCAAGGTGGGCGCCACCACCAGCGACCAGATCAAACAGGTGCTGACGGCCTATATCTCGGTCATCAACACGGCGATCAACAAGGTCACGTCTGCTGCCGCTGGGCTTGGCTCTGTCGCCTCGCGCATCGACATGCAGAAGTCCTTCGTGAACACGCTGATGGACACGATCGACAAGGGCGTCGGCAACCTGATCGACGCCGACATGACCGAAGAGTCCACCAAGCTCCAGGCTCTGCAGGTCAAGCAGCAGCTCGGAACCCAGGCGCTCTCGATCGCCAACCAGTCCGCTCAGGGCGTTCTCTCGCTCTTCCGCTCGTAATTCGAACGGACGGGCCGGATCGGCGGGGCAACCCGCCGGTTCGAACTCCAGTCTCCAGCACCTCTCGGGCCGCAAGGCTCGGGAGGTGTTTTCGTTTTGGGGCGGGAACGAACACTGTGGCTCCGAGGCTTCGGGGGAGGGGATGCACCGAAACCGCAGCCAGCCGCAAACCTTGCCGCGCGGTTAAATTCATCACGCCCGCACAAGCTTACTCGCCCAATGTCGGATCATCACTTCCCGCATCCGCAGGCGAACTCTATGGCGATGGTCGCTCGGGCCGAGGCCCAGAAACTTCTGTCCAATCTTCAGGCGCTCGGCGGCCGAAAGCTCGGCGCGCTGGCGATGGTTGGCATCGTGGCGGTGGCGCTGGTCAGTCTTGCCGCCTGGACCCTATCCAAGCCGACGATGGAGGTCCTGTATTCCGGCCTCGATCGGCAGGATGTCGCGCGCATCGGCGCGGCCCTGACAGAGGCCGGCATTCCCTTCGACGTGAACGCCACCGGCGACACCGTCTCCACGAATTTCTCCCAGACCGCCTCGGCGCGCATGTTGCTGGCTGAAAAGAGCCTGCCGCGCTCCGACAAGGCGGGCTACGAGCTCTTCGACACGATGGGCTCCATGGGCCTCACCACCTTCATGCAGGAGGTGACCAAGGTCCGTGCGTTGGAAGGCGAGCTGGCTCGCACCATCCAGACGTTGAAGGACGTGCGCGCTGCCCGCGTGCATATCGTCCTTCCGGAGCAGGGCTCGTTCCGCCGCGAACAGCAACCGCCGTCTGCCAGCGTCGTGATCCGCACCGATAATTTCGAGGATTTCGCCAACGCGCAGGCCATCCGCCACCTCGTCGCCTCGGCCATTCCCGGCATGAAGGTGGATCAGGTGACGGTGCTGAACACCGACGGCCGCCTTCTGGCCTCGGGCGACGACTCCACCAACGCCAATTCCACCAAGCAGCTCGGCATGGAATCGATCGTCTCGACCTCGATCGAAGACTCGATCCGCCGCACGCTCGCTCCCTATCTCGGCGTCGGCAACTTCCAGTCCTCCGTCATCGCCCGGCTCGACACCGACCGCAAGCAGACGAGTGCCCGCAAGTTCGACCCCGAAGGCCGCGTCGAGCGCTCCGTGCGCACGGTCAAGGAAACCGGCCAGTCGACCGATACGTCTGGCAACAACCCGGCCACCGCCGGCCAGAACGTGCCCCAGGCCCAGCCGCAGGCGAACGCTCAAGGGAACAATTCCTCCGAGGCCAAGGACCGCCGCGAGGAACTGACGAACTACGAGATCAACGAGACCACGACACAGACCGTGTCCGACGGCTATGACGTGAAGAAGCTCTCGGTCGCCGTCGTCGTCAACCGCGCCCGTCTGGCCGCAACGGTGGGCGAGAACGCCACCCAGGAGCAGATCGACGCGGCCTTGGCCGAAGTGCGCAAGCTCGTCGCCTCCGCCTCCGGCATCTCCGAGACGCGCGGCGACCAGCTGGAAGTGACGGCGGTGGACTTCGTGTCCAACGGTCAGGACCTCGAGCCGGTGCCCGCTCCCAGCTATGCTGAAATGCTGCTCAAGCAGTCCGGCACGGTGGTCAACGCCCTTACCATCCTCGTGGTCGCGGTTCTCGTGATCTGGTTCGGCCTCAAGCCCGCCATTCGCGCCATCGCCGGCCCGGCCGCCAACGACAACACTGCCGCCGCCGGCGCACTCGGCTCGGACGATGCGATCGAGCTGCACAATCCCTCGCTCGACATGCCAGAGATCACGGGAATTCCTGGTGCCATGACCTTCTCGGAAGATTTTGCAGCCTCGCTCGGTTACGGCGACCCCGCCAGCTCCGACGACCTCCTCGACGAACTGACCCGCAACCGCGCCAACTCGCCCAAGGTGCGCCTCGAAAAGCTCGTCGAATTCGACGAAGCCCAAGCGGCAGCCATCCTGAAGCAGTGGATCCACGATAAAGAAGCGGCCTAATCCATGATCCCTCTCGCTCAGCTCCTGGCCGATCAGTCCGACGACGAATTCGTCCCCTTCCGCGCTCCGGCCCGCCGGCCCGCTC
This sequence comes from Aureimonas ureilytica, assembly GCF_001475935.1. Classification (GTDB taxonomy): domain Bacteria; phylum Pseudomonadota; class Alphaproteobacteria; order Rhizobiales; family Rhizobiaceae; genus Aureimonas; species Aureimonas ureilytica_A. The sequence goes on along the minus strand of NZ_LDQA01000028.1, from coordinate 347,746 downwards.
CGGCCCCGGTCGCCACCCGCCCGCTGCAGAACAGCCTGCCTCGTATCACAGCGCCCGCTCCGGCTCGCGCCCCGGCCGCGCCCGCCAAGGCGCTCGCCGCCCCCAGCCGCCAGCAGGCTCAGCTGCGGCCCGTTACCGAGCCCCGCGTTCCGCTCCGCGAGCTCGAAGCCGAGCGCGAGGCCTGGGCGGCCGAGCGTGAAGCCCTGATCGAAGAGCGCGAAGCCGCGCTGGCCGATGCCCGTCGGCAGGCGGCCGAGGAAACCGAAACGCTGCGCCAGGATCTGGAGCGCGTGTCGGCCGACCGGATCGAGGAGCTTCGCCGTCAGCTCGCCGCCGAACATGGCGCCACCCTGCAGGACACCAGACGGAACTGGGTGGAAAACGAGGGCGACCGCCTGGCCGATCTCGTGATCCTGCAGATGGCGGTGTTCGAGGACGCGCTGAAGTCGACGCTCAACTCCCTGCTGCGCCCGCTGGTTCTCGACGCGCGCAAGCGCCAGACGGTGGACGAGCTGGCCGGCGCGGTGAAGACGATCGCCTTCGACGGCTCGTCGGTGAAGATCGCGGCATCGGGTCCGAGCGACCTGCTTCAGGCTCTGGAAAGCAAGCTCGGCGACCATGCCCGCCACGTGTCCTTCGACACGAACGAGACGGATACGGATGTGCGCATCGACGCCAACCAGACCGTGATCGAAACGCGCCTGGCCGCTTGGCTGAAGGCGGTTGAAGAGGCCCTCTCGTGAGCAGCGATTCCGCACACGATCACGGCAGCATCATCATCGTCCGCCGGGGTGGCGGCGATCATGACGGTCACCACGGCGGCGCCTGGAAGATCGCCTTCGCCGACTTCATGACGGCGCTGATGGCCTTCTTCCTCGTGATGTGGCTGACCGCCGTGTCCGATCAGGCGACGAAGAAGCAGATCGCGCAATATTTCAACCCGATCGAACTGAACAGCGACGTCCCGCCGACCGACGGCCTGACCAAGACCGACGCGGCGCCCTCCGGCCCGCCCGAGCAGAAGACCGGCCCGAACTCGCAGCCCGGTCAGCCCGGCGGTAAGCCCGTGGGCGGGACGGCCGAAGGCGGCGAGGATCAGGCGTTGTTCCGCGACCCCTATGCGGTTCTCGCCGAGATCGTGGCCGAAGGTGGCCCGGCGGTGGAAAAGGGCACGGCCAAGGGCAAGCCCGATGGCACCGGCCTTCCGGGTCTGAACGGCGGCGACGCCTATCGCGATCCGTTCGATCCAACCTCGTGGCAGATGCAGCCGAACATGGTGGCAAGCGCCAACGATCTGGCCGACAAGCCGCTGACCGAAAACCTTCCGCCGCCATCGGCCGATGAGTTCAAGACGGTGGCGACGGTTAACATACCGGCCCCGCCCAAGCCGGCAGCGGCTCCGCGCACGGCGCAGGAAGCGGACGCGGCCAAGATCGAGAAGGAAATCGAGGCCAGCGCTCCGGGCGCCGGGGCGGATGTCGCGGTCAAGGCCGGCGCTCCAGGCTCGGGCACGGTGACGATCTCGCTTGCCGACACGCTCGACACCGGCATGTTCCAGATCGGTTCGGCCCGTCCGACCGCCGATGCGATCCATCTCATGGAAAAGATCGCGGGCATCCTGAAGTCCCGGCCGGGCAAGATCGTCATTCGCGGCCATACCGACGCTCGTCCCTATGCTCAGAACAAGGGCGAGTTGGACAATTGGCGCCTTTCGACCGACCGCGCGCACATGGCCTATTACATGCTGATGCGCGGCGGGCTCGACGACAAGCGCGTCGAGGCCATCGAGGGCGTCGCCGACCGCCAACCCAGCAACACGTCCGATCCCGAGGCCGCCAGCAACCGGCGCATCGAGATCCTCCTGAAAGAGCCAGCAGCGTGAAAACAGTTCTCGGAGTGGCCCTCTGCGCCCTGATCCTCGGTTCCGGAGCCCTCCGGGCCGAGGACGGCGGACAGGCCGAAGCGGCCGCTTCGAGCGGCCACGAAGTCGCGGCGCCCGCCGAAGGAGAAGCCAAGGCGGATGCCGGGGCGCAGGGAGAGGCGGCCGCACAATTCGCCACGACGCGTGCGCCCATGCCTTTCGACGTCATGCGCTCGGTGCAGTTCCTTCAGGATCAGGTCGCGCGCGGCAATGACCGGGCGATCCGGGTGCAGGCCCTTCTCCTGCGCCGTTTCGGGCGAACCTTTCTGGAAGCCGATCCGGCGGTCTGGCGCGATCCGCGCAATTTCCGCGCGGCGATCCTCTTCTCGCTGAGCGGCGGAACGCCCGATGTCCTCGACCGCCTGATGCGGGAAAAGCTTCTGGACGAGTCCCAGACGGCGCTGATCGAAGGCACGCTGGCCTATGTCCGCAACAATCTGGAAAAGGCCAAGAAGCGCCTTGCCGATGTGCCGCTCGCAGAGATGGAGCCGGTTCTGGCGGCCCAGTTGCATCTGGTGCTGGGTCAGATCCATCAGGGTGACAATCCAAAGGACGCCATCGCGCATCTCGATCAGGCCCGACTTCTGGCACCCGGCACCCTGATCGAAGAAGCATCCTTGCGCCTTGGCGCCATGCTGGTGGACGCCAGCGGCGACCATGCCCGCGCCGATCAGCTCGCGCGGCGCTATTTCGATCGCTTCGCCAACAGCTCCTATGCCGGCAATTTCGAGGCCCGCTTCAGCGCGATGGTGACGAGCCGCGGCTCGGCCAATGCGGAAGAAGCGCTGGCCGAAATGTCCGACGTGATCGCGGCCCTCTCGGGCCCGCGCCAGCAGACGCTTTATCTCGCGGCGGCGCGGCGCTCGCTGGTGGAAGGCAATCTCCAGTTCGCCGCCGCTTCGGCCGAAGCGGCGCTCGCGATCCCCGGCCTGTCGGGACCCGACCAGAGCCGCGCCGAACTCTACAAGACAGCCTCCTCGCTCGGCTCGCTGAAGCCGACCCAGGCACGCCAGACGCTCGACCGGATCGAACGCGCCGAACTGCATCCCGAAGACGCCACCCTGCTGGACGCCGCCTATACCGTGCTCGACCAGATCGACGCGACGCTGGCGGCCATGCCGGCGCCCGCCCTGAACGTCGCGTCGGCCAAGGCCGACGGTCCCGCCGTTCTGGCACGCGCGGAAGCCGCTCTCGCCCAATCCTCCCAAGCTTTGAAGCCTTAAGGTCCATGAAGATCGATCTCTCCCCGCCGATGCCGGATCGTGAACCGCCACTTCGGACCGCGCCGCGCGACGACGATGCGCGCCGTGACCAGGGCCGCGCCTTCGACGCGGCCGTGCGGGATGCCAAGCCGCCGCAGCGCGATACGGCGAGTGCCGACAATCGCGCGCCGGCCCCGTCCGTGCAGGGCGACGCGTCCGCCAAGCCAACGCCGTCGCAGGACGCTTCGAGCGCGCGAGCGAGCGAGGCGACGTCTGCAAAGCGCGATGCGGGGGACGGCAAGGACACCGATCCCAACAAGGATGCGGACGCCGCCGATGCGACGCAGGCGGAGGGCGCTGACAAGCGCGCGCTCCAGTCTCTCCTGGGCCTCTTGAATCATTCGGGCCAGCGCAGCGACGACAAGCGCAAGGCCTCCGAACAGGACGCCGCGACCCGAACGCTGGTGCCCAGCGGAGCGGAACAGGGGCTCGATCCGACGGGCGGGGAGGGGACCGGCGGCAAGAGCGTTCGCCTCGAAGTCCTGAAGATGGAAACGCATTTCGAGCCGCATCAGGACGGAATGGTTCTCGTTCAGGCGAAAGGCGACGAGGCCGCTCGGAAGGCGGCGGCGGATGCCAAGTCCGCCGGTGTCAAGACCGCCGCCGAATCGTCTGCCAGCGCGGTTCTGGCAAGCCTCAGCGACAAGGCCAAGGCGGCGGCCCAGGCCAGTTCGGAGCGCATGTCCACCAAGGGCGCGGCGGCGACAGGCGACGGCCAGCAGCCAAGCGAGGCGCCGCTGCCTTTGCGCTTCGACGAAGCCCTGGCACGTTTGTCCGATCGCGGCCGAGCGGGCGCGGATCAGGGTGGCGAGCGGCGCAGCGATACGCAGCGCGCGGCTTCGCTGGACGCGGCCAAGGGCAGCGATACCGCAACAGGCGGCAAGACCTTGACGGTCGATGCTCTGGCGGCGGGCGGCAGTGGAGCGGGCGGGCTCGGCATCGCCACCCAGATTGCCGACCGGATGCTCGAAGTTCTGGGCGAGCCCAACGCACGGCCCTCCAGCGCGGCGACGCCCGATCAGGATGCGCATGTGCGCATGCGGGCCGGCGGCGCGGCGCTGAAAACGCTTACGATCCAGCTCAAGCCCGAACATCTGGGCACGCTGGACGTGTCCATGCGCTTGTCGGAAGGCAAGCTCACGGTGGAACTTGCGGCCAGCCGCGCCGATACGGCGGTGCTCCTAGCCGAGGATCGCGGGGCCTTGCGTCAGCTCTTGGAGCGCGCGGGCTTCTCACTTGACGATGCCGCGATCACCGTGGTCGCCAAGGACATTCAGGCCAACGCCCCGCGTGCGGCCGATGGATCGGCCGGTGCGGGCAACGACAATTCGAGCTCGAACGGAGCGTCGGGACAAGCTGCCAGAGACGGCTCGCCATCTCGCGACGAGCAGCCGAGCGGGCGCCGTTCGCCCGAGACCCCGGCTCGCGATGGCACCGTATCGCAGGACGCTTCGCGCACTCGCCGAGCGTCCACCTATCTCTGAAAAACCATCTCGTTTCTGCAAAACAGAACAAGGGCGGAAAGGGTCTCCTTTCCGCCCTTTTTTGCGCCGCAAAAATATAGGCTCTGTGGCCTTGAAAGGGTTAACGAGTTGAAACTCCGTCGACTTTTATGCAACGCCCAAGCTTGCGTTAACCCTATAGTGATTTTTGGGGATAGGCCGATTCGAGGGGTGCAGGTAACTTTTCCCTAACGAAACGCAAGACATTCGGTGGGGCCAAATGATCGTAGTCGTGGATAACCGGGAACTCGTGACCAACGGCTACAAGTCGCTTTTCTCGCAGGAAGGCGTCTCGTCAGCGGGCTTTGGAGTGGACGAGTTCCGCGACTGGGTCGAGTCGGCCTCCGAGACCGACATCTCCGCCGTCGAGGCGTTTCTGTTGGGCGATTTTCCCGAGCGCAGCACATTCACCCGCCTCGTGCGGAGCCGCTCCACCGCGCCGATGATCGCTCTGGCCGAGACCAAGGCCCTCAATTCCACGCTCGATCTGTTCGCCGCCGGCATTGACGATGTGGTGGCCAAGCCGGTCCACGTCAAGGAAATCCTGGCGCGTGTCGGTGCCATCCGCCGCCGCGACGTGGCGGTCGATCGCAACCGCAACGCGATCGACGAGATCTGCGTCTTCACCGATGGTCGCGACGCCGAAGTCGGCGGCGAGCCGCTGGTCCTGCCGCGCCGCGAGCGCCGCATTCTGGAATATCTGGTCGCCAACAAGGGCCGCCGCGTCTCCAAGCAGCAGCTCTTCAGCGCGATCTACGGCATTTTCGACGAGAACGTCGAAGAGAACGTCATCGAAAGCCACATCTCCAAGCTGCGCAAGAAGCTCAAGATGCGCCTGGGCTACGATCCCGTCTCCTCCAAGCGCTATCTCGGCTACGGCATCGGCGTCTGATCCGCCTAAAGCTCAAGTCTTAACAAAAGCATTCAACCCGGCGCTTGCGTCGGGTTTATTTATATTTACTAATAAAAGATTAATCCCGTATCATCCTTTACACTTCGTAATGCAGTTTGACGCAAGCCAGTCCCGATACCTTTGCCACAATTCCCCGGTTTGGTATTGAAGGAGCAGGCATGAGCATCGGCGGACTAATGCGCACGAGCGTTTCGGGCATGGACGCGCAGGCCACGCGCCTCAGCGCCGTCTCGGAAAACATCGCGAACGCCAATACCAACGGCTACAAACAGACGACGACGGAGTTCACGTCGCAGATTCTGGCCCATGGCGCGAACCAGTATAATTCTGGCGCGGTGGAAGCGAATGTTCGCACGCTGGTCAGCGAGCAGGGCGGCATTTCCTATACGGCCAATTCCAGCAACTCCAAGAAGATCGATCTCGCCATCCAGGGCAACGGCTTCCTCGTCGTCAACGATGGCAGCACGAAGGGCGGCTCCTCCGGCAACTACCTGACGCGCGCCGGCTCCTTCACCCAGCAGGCCGACGGCACGCTGGTGAACGCGGCCGGTTATACGCTGATGGGGTATCCCGTCACGACCGGTGGGACCGACTACACGCTGAATGGCTTTGCCGGCTTGCAGCCCGTCAACATGCGGGCGTCGCTCTTGAGCGCAACGCCGACGACGAAGGGCGATTTGACCGCGAACCTGAACAAGGAAGCGGCAAAGATCGATCCTGCCGTCGCTGGCGTGACCACGCCTGGCGAGATCACGACGACGCCGACCGCAGCCTCGAACACCGTGATTTCCTACACGTCCGCCAGCTCGATCACCACGTATGACAATACGGGCAAGGCGGTTCAACTCGACGTCTATTACACGAAAATCGACAACAACAAGTGGGAAGTGGCGGTCTTCAACAAGGCCGACGCGTCGTCGACCACGGGCACGAATCCGTCCGCGACCGCGCCCTTCCCCTATGCCGCTGGAACGACCGCGCCCAAGGGCCCTCTGTATACGGGGACGATGACATTCGATGCGTCATCGGGCAAACTCGCGTCGATTACGTCGGGAGGCACCACGTCGACGGTCGATACCGCTGCGCGCAACGGCTTCTTGAATATCGATCTCCGCTCGACCAACGCCAATGCGATCAACGCGCTCAACGGCTCGCAGATCGCGCTGAACGTCAGCGATTTCACCCAGTATTCCAAGGATTACCTGCCGCTCGCCGCCACGGTGAACGGCAATCCGGCCGAAGTGATCGACAAGGTGTCGGTCGGTAAGGACGGAACCGTCTCCGCCACCTTCACCTCGGGCACCTCGCGCAATCTCTATAAGATCCCGCTCGCCATGGTCGCCGCCCCGGACAATCTGACGGGCGTTTCGGGCAACGCGTATTACGCTGGCGTGGAGTCGGGCACGATCCTGATGGGCTTCGGCGGCAGCGGTGGCCTTGGCACTCTGCAGTCGGGCGCACTGGAAAACTCGACGGTCGATCTGGCGAGCGAACTGACGACGATGATCGAGTCGCAGCGCTCCTACACGGCCAATTCCAAGGTCTTCCAGACCGGTTCGGAAATCATGGACGTTCTGGTCAACCTGAAGCGCTAACGCCATCGGGGCATGATTTCGAGAGGCGCCGGCGGCGCTTCTCCCTGCGAGGGCGCGGCCGCGGATCGGCGGCCGGCCAACGATCGATTCTCCTTTGCGGACGCCCACCATGACCCTTTCGTCTGCCATCAACACGGCGACGTCGTCGCTTCAGGCCAGCCAGGCTCAAACCGCTCTCGTTTCGCGCAACATCGCAAACGCGAATGTGGCCGGCGCGACGCGCAAATACGCCAATGTCGTGACCGGCGCGGACGGGCGGCTGGAAATCCGTTCGGTTTCGCAGTCCGGCAATACCGCTCTGTTTCGAAATGTCCTCAACGGCACCTCGGATGTCGCGAGGTCGGGCGTAGTGGCAGGCGGGCTCGACCGCCTCAACGAGGTGATCGGCGATACCGATGCGAAGGGCTCGCCCGCGGCGAAAGTGTCCGCCCTCGCCGATGCGCTGGTGAGCTACAGCAAGGCGCCCGCCAATGGAGAAGTCGGCCGGGCGGCGGTCGCCGCCGCACAAGCTCTCGCCACGTCGCTGAACGTCGCAAGCGATACCGTTGATCAGATCCGACAGGATGCCGACGACGAACTGGGGCAAGCCGCCAGTGATATGCGCAGCATTCTCAGCCAGATCCAGGATCTGAACCAACGGATCACGGCTGGCACCGTCGCCAACCGGGACGTCACGGACGAGGTGGATCAGCGCGATCAGCAGATCCAGAAACTATCCGAATATGTCGGCATCAACGTTCAGTCGCGTGGCGACAATGACCTGGTGATCTATACCGACAGCGGTGTGACACTGTTCGATCGTGTGGCGCGTAGCGTGGATTTCACGGCCACCCCGTCGCTCAAGCCAGGGCAGGCCGGTGGCGCTTTCCGTATCGACGGGACGGTCGTTACCGGAGCCAACTCCTTCATGCCCGTCACGAGCGGCAAGATCGCCGGCTTGATCGAACTGCGGGACAAGGTGGCGCCCCAGTTCCAGACGCAGCTTGACGCCATTGCCAACAACCTGATCGATGTCTTCTCCGAAACCGGTGGAGCGCAGGGCCTCTTTCAGGACGCCAGCGCGACCGTCACCGGTGTTGCTGCCACAGGGACGACGCCCGCCAGCGCGAGTTCATCGCTCGCAGGGGCGGCGGGACGGATCAAGGTCGCCGCCAGCGTCCTGGGAGACCCGACCCTTCTGCGCGACGGCGGGATCAGCGGCGGCGCCAAGTACAACACCGACACCGCTGCGACGGGCTATACGACGCGTCTCACCAATCTTGTGACCAGCATTCGAACCGCTCGCGCCTACAGCGCGGATGGTGCCGATGCCACCGGGACGATCGCCAATTTCGCGGGCTCGTCGATGAGCTGGCTGCAGGGCACGCGCTCGACGACGCTGGCAACCAACCAGTATCAGCAGACGCTTCTCGATAAGACCCAGACGACGCTTTCGAACGAAACAGGCATCGACCTGAACACCGAGCTGACACGGCTTCTCGATCTCCAGCGTTCGTTTCAGGCCTCGTCCAAGATCATCACCACGGTGGACCAGATGATGGCCGCCCTTCTGCAAGCCATCTGAGGACGCTCGGCGCCATGTCGATTTCCAGCCTGACCTTAAGCAACTTCTCACGCAGCACCATCCAGCGCGTGCAGACCCAAATCGCCGATGCGCAGAAGGAGTTCAACACCGGACGCCACGCCGATGTGGGTCGCACGCTCGGCCGCGTCACCGGAAACGCGATCTCCTACCATTCGCAGGAGGACACGTTCCAAAGCATGTTGGACTCCAACAAATTGATCACCAGCCGCTTTCAGCTGATGGACAATTCGTTGACGTCGATCCGCAACGCGTCCGACGACTATTCCAAGGCTCTGATCAACGGCACGGCCACGGGAACGGGCACGGCCGCTCTCATACAAAGCGCGCAGCAGGGCCTTCAGCAGGTTCTGGGCGCGGTCAATGTCAGCAGCGGCGGCGAATATCTGTTCGGCGGCACGCACGCCAACACCCAGCCGGTGAAAAGCGACAGCGCGACCTTGACCACTTTGTCGGGCAGCATCCAGTCGAAATTCCTTGATGCACTCGGCATCACGGACGTTTCCCAAGCGACTGCAGACCAGGTGAATGCCTATTTCAGCGATGCCGGCTATACGAAATCAGGCTCCGCGACGGCTCGCAGCTTTTCGGTCGATTTCTTCGGCACGCCGGCTGTGCCGGCCAATGGCGCGACGCCGGCCGTTGCGGCTGTTCCGGGTATCTGGGACGGCATCGCCGATTCCGGCGGCGCGGTCTCGTCCGCCTATATCTCGCGCTCCGAGCAGATCGACACGTCGGTCAACGTCAATACGCCGGCCTTCAAGAATACGGTCGCGGCCTATGCGATGATCGGCGCGCTGGGCGTGGACAAGATGGGCGATAGCGCCCGCCAAGCCCTGACAACGGCGGCGCAGGTGAAGCTGAAGTCGGGTCAGGACGGCATCGTCAAGGTTCAGTCGGACCTCGGCGTTCGGCAGAACCGCGTCGATGCCGCCAATACGCTGCTAACGAAGCAGAAGGATTTGGTGGCTGCCGCGTATGACCGCCTCGAAGGCGTCGATCAGACCGAAGCCGGATTGCTGATCAACCAGCTGAAGACGCAGCTCGACGCGACCTTCGCCGTGACCGGCAAGCTGCAGAATCTCAGCCTTCTCAACTATCTCTGATCCGGCCTCGCCGCCGAACCCGACCAAAGGGCATGAATGCCCGCCGCTTTGAGGAATGGGAATGTATCAATTCTCCTATGCCGAGGTTACGCAGGACAGCTCGGCAACGGCCCGCGAGCGCGAGCGCGAGGCGCTCGATCGCATGGTCGATGCGCTCAAGCACGCCGAGGCCGCGGGCCCGCGTTCGCGCGAGGCGATCGACGCCATCTACCTGACGCGCAATCTCTGGTCGGTGCTGGTGGAAGACCTCGCGACGCCCGGCAATGCGCTGCCGGACGAGTTGCGCGCCAGCCTCATCTCGATCGGGCTCTGGATCATGCGCGAAGCCGAGGCGATCCGGCTCGGCCAGCGCGAGAGCTTCTCGACCATGATCGAGGTCACCACCATGATCCGCGACGGGTTGGGAGAATAAGGATGTCGACACTTCGCATCACCCTGCGCGCGGGCGAGCGCATTTTCGTCAATGGCGCGGTCATGCGCGTCGATCGCAAGACCCATCTGGAATTCATGAACGACGTGACCTTCCTTCTGGAAAGCCACGTGATGCAGGCCGAAGACGCGACGACGCCGATCCGCCAGCTCTACTTCGTGGTCCAGCTCATGCTGATCGACCCGGCGACGGCGAGCGAAACGCGCGTTCTCTTCGAGCGCAGCTTCCCCGCCCTTATGGCCGCCTTCTCCTCGGCAGCCGTGCGCTCCGGGCTGCAGGACGTCGCCGAGCTGATCGAACGCGACCGCGTCTTCGAGGCGCTGAAGCGCCTGCGGGCGATCATTCCGCTGGAAGACGCCATTCTCGCGGCAGCGGCCACCGTAGACGCACCCGCCCATATGGGCTCTGTTTCCTTGCCGGAGCGTGCTCCGGTTGCTGTTGGAGCTCGCTGATCATGGAAGTTTCCGGCGTTTCGACCCAGAACCAGACCACCAATGTCGGCGCTTCGACCGGCACGTCCTCGTCGACGGCCAGCGAGCTGAAGACGGGCCTCGACTACAACGCCTTCCTGCAGCTTCTCGTCACACAGATGAAGAACCAGGACCCGTTGAACCCGACCGATCCAACCCAGCAGATGAGCCAGCTCGCCTCGTTCTCCAACGTGGAACAGTCGATCAAGCTGAACCAGAAGCTGGAGGCGATGACGACGCTGAACGCGCTCACCAACGCCAACTCGCTGATCGGCCGCACCATCACCAATGGCGACCAGACGCTGAGCGGCGTGGTGAAGTCCGTGCAGGTCACCAGCGACGGCACGGTGGCCACGCTCTCCTCGGGCAAAAGCATGACGCTCGGCAACGGCGTGAAGGTCGAGTAGCCATGAACGAGGCCGATGCCATCGACATCGTTCAGCACGCGATCTGGACGGTGGTTCTCGCCTGCGGTCCGGCCGTGGCCGGCGCCATGCTGGTCGGCATTCTGATCGCGCTGTTCCAGGCGCTGACGCAGATTCAGGAGGTCACGCTGACCTTCGTGCCGAAGATCCTCGCGATCTTCGTCATCATCGCGCTGACGGCCTCCTTCACTGGCGCGCAGGTCTATGCCTTCACGCAGGAAAGCTATTCCCGCATCGAACACGGGTTCTGAGCTTTCTCGTATCTTGATTTGATCGAGACGCCCGTCGGTTCGCTCCGGCGGGCGTTTTTGCTTGCGATACGCTCCGCATCGCGCCAGCCCGGCACCAGTGAGCCCTGAAATAAAGCGTTAAGGATTGTGCCGCGACCCGACCGTCGCGGGATCTGTGCCGAGCCGGGCTCCGTTCGCCCGCGCGCCGTTTTTCGGGGAATGCGCCGTATGTCGGTCGACACGCTCAAGATCGCGCCCAGCCTGCCGGGCAATTCACGCCGCGACATCGGCTTTGCCGTCGGCATCATCGCGATGCTGGCGGTTCTGTTCGTGCCCATTCCCGCCTTCCTGATCGACGTCGGGCTGGTGATCTCGATCGCGCTGTCGATCCTGATCCTGATGGTGTCGCTCTGGATTCAGAAGCCGCTGGAATTCTCGGCCTTTCCGACCGTGCTGCTCCTGGCCACCATGCTGCGCCTGTCGCTCAACATCGCGACGACGCGCGTCATCCTCAGCCATGGCGACCAGGGCCACAACGCGGCCGGCTATGTCATCGGCGGCTTCTCGCAGTTCGTCATGGGCGGCGACTTCGTCATCGGCATCGTTGTCTTCATCATCCTGATCACGGTCAACTTCCTCGTCATCACCAAGGGCGCGACGCGTATCGCGGAAGTCGGCGCGCGCTTCACGCTCGACGCCATTCCCGGCAAGCAGATGGCGATCGACGCCGATCTCTCGGCCGGCCTCATCGACGAGAAGCAGGCACAGACCCGCCGGCGCGAACTGGAAGAGGAAAGCTCCTTCTTCGGTTCGATGGACGGTGCCTCGAAATTCGTGCGCGGCGACGCGATCGCCGGCCTCATCATCACGGCCGTCAACATCTTCGGCGGTATCATCATCGGCGTCACGCGCCACGGCATGGACGCCAGCCACGCGGCCGACGTCTTCGTGAAGCTGTCGGTCGGTGACGGTCTCGTCACGCAGATCCCGGCCCTGATCGTCTCGCTCGCCGCCGGTCTTCTCGTCTCCAAGGGCGGAACGCGCGGCGCCGCCGAACAGGCCATCATGACGCAGCTCGGGCACTATCCCCGCGCTCTGATGGTGGCCGCCGCGCTGCTCGGCGTTCTCTCGCTGCTGCCCGGCCTGCCCATGCTGCCCTTCGCATTGACGGCCTGCGCGCTCGCCGGCATCGCCTATGTCATTCCGCGTCGCCGCGCCGAAGTGGTTCAGAAGGAACAGGCCGAACAGAAGGCCGCCGAGGAAAAGGCGCTCGAAGCGGAACGCCAGTCGGTTAAGGAATCGCTGCGCATCATCGAAGTGGAACTGGTGCTCGGCAAACAGGTCGCCGCCCATCTCAACTTCTCGCGCGACGAACTCGCCAACCGCGTCGCCAAGATGCGCCGCCGCTTCGCCTCGCGCTACGGCTTCGTCATCCCCGAAATCAAGCTTTCGGACGATCTGGCGCTCGACCCGCGCTCCTATGCCATCAAGGTTCATGGCACGACGGTCGCCAGCCAGCCGATCCGCCTCGGCGATCTCCTGATCGTCTTGGGCGATGCGCCCGTGCCCGATATTCCGCACGACCTGACCAAGGAGCCGGCCTTCGGCCTGCGCGCCGCCTGGATTTCCGAGACCTTCGCGGCCGCCGCGCGGCGCTCGGGCTTCGAGCCGGTGGATACGCTGTCGATCATCCTGACGCATCTGTCGGAGGTGATCCGCAACAACCTCGCCCATCTCCTGTCCTACAAGGATATGCGCTCGCTGCTCGACCGGCTGGAGCCCGAATACAAGCGCCTGATCGACGAGATCGTGCCGGCCCATATGAGCTATTCCGGTCTTCAGGCGGTGCTGAAGCTGCTGCTGGCCGAGCGCGTCTCCGTGCGGAACCTGACGCTGATCCTGGAAGCCATCGCGGAAATCGCGCCCCATGTGCGCCGGTCAGAGCGCATCGTGGAACATGTGCGCACCCGCATGGCGCAGCAGATCTGCGGCGATCTTCTGCACCATGGTCAGCTGGGCGTTCTGCGCCTGGGCAACCGCTGGGATCTCGCCTTCCATCAGGCGCTTAAGCGCGACGCCAAGGGCGACGTCATCGAGTTCGACATCGACCCGCGCCTCGTGGAGCAGTTCGCCACGGAAGCCACCAAGATGATCCGCGAGAAGACCGACCAGGGCGAGAATTTCGTGCTCGTCGCCTCGCCGGACGCGCGCCCCTATGTGCGCATGATGATCGAGCGCATCTTCGTCAATCTGCCTGTTCTCTCGCATCTCGAAATCGCGCGCGGCGTCGACATCAAGGCGCTCGGATCGATCTCGTGACCGCCGACGCGCAGGCGCTGATCATCGCGCTGTTCCTGATCTTCTGCCGCATCGGCTCCTGCCTGATGATGCTGCCGGGATATTCCAGCGCGCGTATCCCGACGCATATCCGCCTTTTCGTGGCGATCGCGGTGGCGTTGTCCGTCGCGCCCCGGCTTCTGCCGCAGGTGTTGCCGCTGGTGCAGATGGCCAGCGACGACATGCGGATCTACATGACCGTCGGCGAAATCCTGAACGGGCTCCTGATCGGCCTTCTGGGGCGCGTCTTCATGCTGGCGCTGCAATTTTCGGGCAGCGTCATGGCCAACGCGATCGGCATGGGCCAGTCGCTCGGCGTGCCCCTGGAAGGCCACGAGGCCGACCCCGCGCTCGTTTCGCTGATCACGCTGACGGCGACGGTGATGATCTTCTCGCTGAACCTTCACGCCGAGATCGTCAACGCGCTGGTGGCGTCCTACAAGGCGATGCCGGTGGAACTCGGTTTCTCGATCCGCTCCGGCCTCAACTCGCTGGTGGACAATCTGGCGCAGACCTTCATGCTGTGCCTGCGCATTTCCAGCCCCTTCGTCGTCTATGCCGTGATCGTCAATTTCGCGATCGGCCTGGCCAACAAGATGACGCCGGCCATCCCGATCTACTTCATCTCCATGCCCTTCGTTCTGGCGGGCGGACTTCTGCTTCTCTGGTTCAGCGCCGGCAATATCCTGTCGATCTTCGCGGGCGCCTATCGTCAATGGGTGGTCATGGGATGAGCGAGGGCAAACGATCCGACCGGCTGGCCCGTGTTCTGGCCGTGCAGGAGCGCAAGCGCCAGCAGGCCGAATGGGCGCTCGCCGAACTCGTGCGCGAGCAAAAGGGCCTGGAAGACACGCGCGACGAGCTGCTCGATACCTTGGGCGCGCAGTCGCTGATGCAGGGCCTGTTTCTCGACGCCAAGGTCTCCGCGCTCCGGCGCAACGATCTGGCGCTGGCGGCCGTCTCGGCCAAGCAGGTGGACGCGCGCGAGCGCGTTCGGACAGAGAACATGACGGAGAAGCGTGTCGAGCGCGCGGCGGAGGCGGCCCTCGTGGAGGACCGGATCGCACAGGACGCGGTCGAACTTCTTTCTGCCCTCGAAGACCACCTCGTCGCCCGCGCCGCAAGCCTGGAATAAGTGCGGCGCGCTAGAAGAAGAGTGACATGCGGCCCCAAGGTCGCGATCTCCTTTCGGACCATCACGCCATGACCGTGGACCCGCTCTCCCCCTTGTCGCCGACTGCTGCGAGCGAGCGCAGTGCGCCCGCCTCGGCGGTGCCGGCCGCGCCCGTCTCGGCGACGGACGCCGGCAGCTTTGCCGATCTTCTGGCGGCGCAGAACCTGCAAGGGGCCGCGCGCGCGCAGGAAGAGCGGGGCGAGCGCTTCTTCCATCAGTCGTCGCATAGCGGCGAGCTGAAGCCGCTGCAGAAGTTCGAGAGCTTCTTCCTGCGCAATTTCGTGGAAACGATGCTGCCGCAGAAGGACACGAGCTTCTTCGGCTCCGGTACGGCCGGCCAGATCTGGAAATCCATGCTGGCCGAGCGCATCGGCGACGAGATGGCCGCCTCTGGCGGCATCGGGATCGCCGACATGCTGGCCAAGCGCGAGCCGGGTGGGCCGGACAAAAGCTAACCTATCAGAGCTCTTGGGCCGTCGAGGGCCCGGAGCGCACCGATCACAGCGGCTCGTTCGTCTGGCGTGGGCAGGATGCGTCTGACCATTGCGAGGCACGGAGCCGTCAACGAGTTTCGCTTGCGCCCCCAATGGGATGAGCATGAGCGAGGCGAGAGGCGGCGAAGCCGCGACAGAAAAGGACATGGGCACGTGGAAGCGGTTCTCACTCAGGCCATCAATCGTCTGGAATCCGTTCTGGCGGGCGAAAGCCTCGCGCTGCGCTCGGGCGACAGCACGGGCCTCAGCGACATCAGCAATCGCAAGAACCAGAGCCTGTTCGAACTGACGCGCCTGCAGCGCGGCATCGAGCCGGCCTCGCTCAGCGCCGAGATGCGCGATCGCCTCGGCACCCTGCGCGAGCACCTGACGGAGAACAGCCGTCTCCTGCAGATCCATATCGAGGCGACCGCCGAGGTGGCCGACGTCATCACGCGCGCCATCGCCGCGGCCGAGTCGGACGGAACCTACGGCTCCAGCCTGTCCGGTGCGCGGGTCGCCAAATGATCAAGCTTCTCGGGATCGGCGTCTGGGTGATGGTGGTCACGCTGGGCTCGGGCTTTGCCATGGCCAAGCTGAGCGGCGGCGGCGAGGCGCCCGCGCCCAAGCAGCCGACCTATTTCGAAGGTCTCGACTACAAGAAGACCACCAGCATCGCCGTGCCGCTGATCTCGGAAAACGCGATCCAGGGCTATGTCCTGGCGCGCTTCGTCTACACGATCGACGGCAAGCTTTCCGCGACGCTGGCCGTGCCGCCCGATCCGATCATTCTGGATGAGGCCTTTCGCGCGGTCTACTCCGTCTCGGGCTTCGATTTCCGCCATCCCGAGCGCTACGACGTGGCCGCTCTCCTCGCCTCGATCAAGGAAACGGTCAACAAGCGTTACGGCCAGAAGGTGGTCGAGGACGTGATGATCGATCAGTTCGACTTCCTGCCCAAGAACCAGATGGGCGGGGCGATGGGCGGCAATCAGTCCAAGGGCGAGATCGAGCAGCTTCAGTCGCGCGGCAAGACCTGATCGAACCGGCCTTTACGGCATGGCAACCCTGTTTCGATAGACTTCTCTTCAGCGCCGGCCTCGCTCAAGCCGGCGTCTTCTCGTTTGGAGACCGGTGGTGATTTCGACTCTTCTCAACTATCGCCTCTACACGAACGACATGGCCAAGACGCTGGAGCGCTTGTCGAGCCAGGCGCAGGTCGAGCGCGACAAGGCCTATTACGACCAGAATATCGGCAAGGTCACATCGGTCGATCAGTTCCTCGGGAACTACAAGCTCTATTCCTATGCGATGAAGGCCTATGGTCTGGAGGATCAGATCAACGCCAAGGGCATCATGAAGAAGGTGCTTCAGAGCGACCTGACGGATTCCTCGTCCTTCGCCAACAAGCTGTCGGATCAGCGCTATCGCGACTTCGCGGCGGCCTTCAACTTCAATTCCGACACGACCCCGACCGCGCAGTCCACGTCGCAGACCGAGCGATTGGTCGAGGCCTATGCGGAGCGCGTCGATACGTCCGCGCCGATCGCGGCGAAGGCGACGAGCTATTACACCCAGAATATCGGATCGGTCAGCTCGATCGACGGTTTCGTGGCGGATCGTGGCCTTCTCGACGTCGCGTTGCGTGCGTCGGGCTTCTCCGACCCCAGCGCGATCTCGTCCGACTACGCCGCCTCGGTCCTGAAGGGTGACGTCAGCAATGGCGATGCCGCTTGGGCAACGCTGCGGACCCAGTTCAGCGCCGCTCCCACAGCCCCCGCCACAACGCGGACATGGATCGCCCAAACCGCTCAGATGGCGTCGAATACCGTCTATACCTACAACAACCTGACAGGCAACGCGACGAGCCCCCAGGCCAAGCAGGCCAATATCGACTATCTCAATGCGTTCTTTTCGGCGAGCAACACGACCCAGACGGTTTCCGCGTTCACCAGCGACGAGCGTCTGCTGACCTTCGCGATGACGGCCATGGGCTCGGAGATCACCTACGCCGCGAGCGCGGCCGCGAGCTATCTTCAGAATCCGTCCTCTATTCCGAGCACGGTGTCCGATGTCGAGAAGGCGCGCTTCCAGGCGCTGCACGACGCATTGAGCGTTCAAAGCAACGGCACGATGTCGCCGCCCGCAACGAACGGGCTGGACAAGCTGATCACCGGCTATGGCAACAACTACAAGACGGCCTTCAACAAATCGGTCAATTTCGACACGACCGAGTTCAAAGCCGCGCTCGTGGACATCAAGTCCGTCACCGATCTGATGGCGACATCGTCGGTCGACGGCAAGCGCCGCACGCTGAACTTCGTCTTGAAGGCGGTCGGCATTGATCCGGCGACGGCGAGCCTTACCAAGATTCGCGCTGTTCTGACCAGCGACCCGACGGACCCGGACAGCTATGTCTCCAGGCTGAAGGACGATCGCTACACCCAGCTTGCCGCAGCCTTCAATTTCGATGAGAACGGCAAGCTGCGTCCCGAACGCCTGATCCAGGATGTGAGCGATCAGACCAAGATCGGCCAGCTCTATGCCGCGACTTTCGGCTCCAATCTGAGCAACGACAAGAAGGCCACCATCAAGGCCGACACCAAGGCCTATCTCGCCGCCGTCGGCTCAGCCGTTTCGCTGAACGATCTCCTGACCGACAAGAAGACGATCCAATATGCGCTGACCGCCTTCGGCGTGAAGAACAAGGATCTGTCGAAGGACGAGCTGAAGAAGATTCTGACCAGCGATCTCGGGGACCCGAAGAGCTACGCCAACACGCAGACCGACAAGGCCATCGCAAAGTTCGCCGCCGCGTTCAATTTCGAGGCCGACGGCAGCGTGCGCAACAGCGAGACGGGCGGCCAGTCGGCGAAGGATCGTCTCGCCACCGACAAGCTTTATCTCCTGCAGAAGATGGAAGAGCAGGCCGGCGATACGAGCGAGGGCACCCGTCTGGCGCTTTATTTCCTGCGCAAGGCGCCGGGTCTGACCAGCTCCTATGGCATCCTCGCCGACAAGGCGCTTTATTCGGTGGTGCGCACCGCGCTGGGTCTGCCCGAGGGCATGGTGAACATGAATGTCGATCAGCAGGCGTCGATGCTGGACAAGAAGCTCAACGTGAAAGACTTCGCGGACGAGAAGAAGCTCGACAAATTCGTCGCACGCTTCGCCGGAATGTACGACACCCAGAACGCCGACTCGTCCTCGTCCCCGATCCTCCAGCTGTTCGGGGGCTCTTCGGGCGGATCGAACATCTTGAGCTATCTCTGACGGCAGTCGCGGGTACTGACGATAGTCGCCAGCGAGGGAACAACGCTCTTGCTCGCGGCTTCCCATCTCAACACGGATGGGAGCCCTATGATGAGTGACAACGAACCGAACCGCCTGAACGATACCCGCCTCGATGCCGATGTCAGCGTTCTGGGCGATGATCGAGGCGGCGAACCCAAGGTTTCGCGCGTCGGCGGAGCCCCGGCTCCAGACGCGGCGGCGGGTCTGCGGGAGCAGACCGACAGCTCGCACGCGCAGCCCGAAGGCAACTCGGCGCAAGACGATCTCGAGCGCCAAAGGGCGACGGCGGACGCCCGACGCGACGTCGCGAGCCGTCTGCCGAAAAGCTGACCGGACCGATCCGGCCCTCGTTCAGGGCGAACTCTCTCGCAAAAGCCCGACGCCCCAACGCGTCGGGCTTTTGCTGTTCCGATGCATGACAGTGCGGGGACGGGGAGGGGCCTTGTAGCCCAAGGAAAGCCGCGCCGATGGGCGCTTGCACGCGTCCTGACTTCCGCTCTGGCGAAAAATCGTTAGAAAGCCGGATCAAGACGAGCTGCGTGCTCGTATCAATCCGTCCGTATCGCGCCTATTCGCAGGGTTCATCCGCTCATGAGCAACGACATCTTCATTCGCGAGGTGAACGAGGAGCTTCGCCAGGAGCGCGCCCGCGCCCTTTGGCTGCGCTATGGAACGATGGCCATCGTCGCCGCTGTCGTGATCGTGCTGGGTGTCGGCGGCTATGTCCTGTGGCAGCGCCATCTGCGTGGCGTCGAGGCGGCCGATGGCGACAAGCTTCTGTCGGCGACGACGCTGATCGAGGACGGCAAGACCCAGGAGGGACGCACGATCCTGGAGGGGCTGACGCAGACGGGCGTTGCCACCTATCCCGCACTCGCGCGTCTCAGGCTGGCCGAACTGGATCTGGCTGATGATCCCGCCAAGGGCGTGGCCGCTTTCGACGCGATCGCCGGCGATGCGAGCGTTCCGCAGGATCTGCGCGACATGGCCGCGCTTCGCGCCGCCTACGCTCTGGTGGATCACGGGTCGCTGGCGGATGTGCGCCAGCGCGCCGAGCGCCTGACGACCGATGGCGAGCCGCTGCGCTACGGCGCGCGGGAGGCGATCGGCTTGGCGGCCTGGAAGGCAGGCGATGTCGATACGGCGCGCAGCTTCTTCACCGAACTTCAGGAGGATTTCGGCACCCCTGCCGGGATCAAGCGCCGCGCCGGGCTGATGGTGGAACTGATCGAAGCCGAGCATGGCGCCAAGGACGCGCCGGCAGCAAACGCGCCGGCCAAGCCCGTTGCCGACGATGCCGAGGCGAGCGAGGCTCAGAGCCCGCCGCAGCCGAGCGACGCGCCGCCCGCCGCCGCCAAACCCAACCAGCCCCCGGCCTGAACCGAAACAGGAGCGAGAACACTCTCATGGTGACCATCGCCATTATCGGACGGCCGAATGTCGGCAAGTCCACGCTCTTCAACCGTCTGGTCGGCCGCAAGCTGGCGCTGGTGGACGATCGTCCCGGTGTCACGCGCGACCGGCGCGAGGGGGACGCGACGCTGCAGGACCTCGAATTCCGGGTCATCGATACCGCCGGTCTGGAGGAGGCGAGCGCCGAATCCTTGGAAGGGCGTATGCGCGCCCAGACCGAGCGCGCCATCGACGACGCCGACCTGTCGCTCTTCGTGGTGGACGCCAAGGCCGGTATGACGCCGCAGGACGAAGTCTTCGGCGAGCTTCTGCGCCGCCGCGACAAGCCGGTGATTCTGGTGGCCAACAAGTCCGAGGCGCGGGGTTCCGACGCCGGCTTCTATGACGCCTTCAGCCTTGGGCTGGGCGAGCCTTGCGCGATTTCGGCCGAGCATGGCGAGGGCATGGCCGATCTGCGCCATGCGATCGTCGAGAAGCTCGGCATCGCGGCCTTCCGCGACGAGCGCGATGACGAGGATGGCGAAAGCGACGAGATCGAGTTCGACGAGGACGGCGAACCCGTCCAGCGCTACGACGCGACCAAGCCGCTGAACATCGCGATCGTCGGCCGGCCCAATGCCGGCAAATCGACGCTGGTGAACCGTTTTCTGGGCGAAGATCGCCTGCTGACAGGTCCCGAGGCGGGCATCACGCGCGATTCCATTTCCGTCGAATGGGAATGGCGTGGACGCCGCGTCAAGATGTTCGACACGGCCGGCCTTCGGCGGCGCGCCCGCGTTCAGGAAAAGCTCGAGAAGCTGTCGGTCGCCGACGCACTGCGAGCCATGCGTTTTGCCGAAGTCGTGATCGTCGTGTTCGACGTGACCATTCCGTTCGAGAAGCAGGATCTGTCGATCGCCGACCTGATCGCGCGCGAAGGCCGCGCGCCGGTTCTGGCCTTCAACAAATGGGACCTCGTGGAGGATCGTCAGGCGGTTCTGGCCGACCTGCGCGAAAAGACCGATCGGCTCCTGCCGCAGATGCGCGGCGTCAAGGCCGTGACCGTGTCGGGCGAAACCGGCGACGGGCTGGACCGCCTGATGAAGGCCGTCGCGGAAACGCACGAGATCTGGAACAAGCGTGTCTCCACCGCCAAGCTCAACCAGTGGCTGGAGCGAATGGTGTCCCATCATCCGCCTCCGGCTGTGGCGGGGCGCCGCGTGAACATCAAATATATCACGCAGGTGAAGACCCGCCCGCCGACCTTCGTTCTCTCGACCTCGCGTCCCGAGGCCGTCGGCACCGCCTATCTGCGCTACCTCATCAACGGGTTGCGCGAACAGTTCGGTCTGACGGGCATTCCGATTCGCATGACCATGCGCAAGTCGGATAATCCTTACGCGCATAAGGCGAAGAAGTTCTGAGGGTCGCTCGACGTTAAAAGGGCAGAGGGCGTTGGTAAGGCGCTCTCTGCTCCCTCATGTCCGCCATTAACCACTCACTAAGGTTAATAGGAGATTGTTGGTTATCCCTGAAACCTTCGGGAAACCGACGATGGCCCCTGACGTCCGACCGCGCAAGCGTCGCCTCGCGCCTGCCGCACGCCGCCGCTTGGCTTTGCGCCGCGTGGTCGCGTCGTCAGTGCTGAGCCTCGCCTTCGCGCCGATCTTTCCTTCGCTCGCCCTATCGCCGACGCCCGCGCCGCTGGGCGATCTGGCTGCTTTGGTGTCGCCCGTTCCCGTGCCTGCCGCCCTGGCTCATGCGCTGGCTGTCCTGCCGCCGTCCGGCTCTGGCGATGCGCTCTATGTTCAGGACCCCAACCGCCGCGTGGTCGCGGACAAGGGCGGGCGCGTCGCCGCCGCGCCCCTGCCGCCCGTGCAGCCCAAATTCGCCGCCGGCCAGATCGGCAGCGTCACCAGCCTTCTGCGGCCTGGCCTCGCGAAGGGGGACGAAACGATCCGCGAAGCGCTGGCGAAGCTGCCGGCCGATATGGCCCCGATTCAGATCGCCGCGAGCTTCGCCGCGCCGGCCTCGCTCAAGCGGGGAGGGCAGGGGAGGGCGGCAAAGGGTGAGCGCGCCAACGTGGCGCTGGCTGCGCTTGCCGCGCCCGCACGAAACAGCCCTGCCTCCGTTTCGTCCGCGGCCGCCTATGCGGGAACCGATCGCCCCGCCTTGGCCAGCCTGTTCGACGCCGTTCTCGGCCCTTCGCGCGGCTTCGTGCCGCCCAAGGGCGAGAACGACCATTCCTGGGTGGCGACGCCGCTGCCGGCCTCCGCCACCACGCCCTCCGAACAGACCTGTCTGGCGACGGCGATCTATTTCGAAGCGCGCGGCGAAACCGAGAAGGGGCAGGCCGCCGTTGCGCAGGTCGTGCTCAACCGGGTCCGCAATCCGGCCTATCCCAAGACGATCTGCGGCGTCGTGTATCAGAATCAGGACTGGTTCGGTCGCTGCCAGTTCTCCTTTGCCTGCGATGGGGTGAAGGACATCATCTGGAACAAGCCCGCCTACGCGCTGGCCGAGCGAATCGCTCGCCAGACGACGAACGGCGAAATCTGGCTCCCCGAAGTCGGCTCGGCCACGCATTACCACGCAACCTATGTCCACCCGCGCTGGGCAAAGACGATGGAGAAGGTCGACAAGATCGGCCTTCACATCTTCTACCGGACCTTCGGTGGGGGCTGGCGCTAGCCAGCCCTCTTCGTTTCAGCGTGAGAATGCTTATGTTCGAGAGACGCGCGCCGGGAAGCTCGGTGAACACGCAAACTTGAACCGCCTTCGTTTCGCCACTTCCGGAAGGAAACGATGCGCCCTGTGGAACCGATGTCGATGAGCGATCCCCATTCCCGAAGCGACGCGGAACTGGCCGCAGATCACCGCAAGCTGCAGGAGCGGATCGCCAAGTTGAAGGCGGCGACCGCCGAAGAGCCCGTGCCCGAACAGGGCCAGGCGAGCATGCAGGGCATGGCGAAAGGCCTGAAGATCGCGAGCGAATTCATTGCCGGCATCATGGTCGGCGGGGCGATCGGATACGGGATCGATCGATTTTTCGGCACCACGCCGTTTGGGCTCATCATCTTCCTGATGCTGGGCTTTGCGGCCGGTGTTCTCAACGTGGTTCGCTCGGCGCAGGGCGAAACAGGGCCTCCTCCCGGAGCCTGAACGAGAGATCGTTCGGAAAGGACAGGTGCAATTCGACGTCAGGGAGTTGCGAAGCGCGGAACGGGACGCTATGGCAGTGGCGCTCTCAAAGGGCTCCGCATTAAGAGGACCAGACGTTTTGGCGAACGATCCGCTTCACCAGTTCCAGATTTCTCGGCTCGTTCCGATCGAGATCGGCGGCCTTGATCTGTCGTTCACCAACTCGTCGCTGTTCATGGTGGCGACCGTCGCCGTCGCGACCGGCTTCCTGTATTGGTCGACGCGTGGTCGCGGTCTCGTTCCGAACCGGGCCCAGTCGGTCTCCGAGCTCTCCTACGAGTTCATCGCGAAGATGCTGCGCGACGCCACAGGCTCGCACGGAATGCAGTTCTTCCCCTTCGTGTTCTCGCTGTTCCTGTTCATCCTGACGGCCAACCTGATCGGGATGTTCCCCTATTTCTTCACC
The DNA here is from genome assembly GCF_001475935.1 of Aureimonas ureilytica. Classification (GTDB taxonomy): domain Bacteria; phylum Pseudomonadota; class Alphaproteobacteria; order Rhizobiales; family Rhizobiaceae; genus Aureimonas; species Aureimonas ureilytica_A. The sequence continues at coordinate 324,033 of NZ_LDQA01000028.1, read as the reverse complement.
GTCACCAGCCATCTGATCGTGACCTTCGCCCTGGCGTTGCTCGTGATCGGAACCGTCGTCGTCTACGGCATTCGCCATAACGGCCTCGGCTGGTTCAAGGTCTTCGTACCGTCGGGCGTTCCGGGCGCCGTTCTGCCCTTCGTGGTGCTGATCGAGGTCATCTCGTTCCTGTCGCGCCCGATCTCGCTCTCGGTTCGTCTCTTCGCCAACATGCTGGCGGGGCATATCACGCTCAAGGTCTTCGCCGGTTTCGTGGTTTCCATGGGAAGCCTCGGTGCCGTCGGCGTCGTCGGCGCGCTTCTGCCGATGCTGATGACGGTCGGCATCACCGCGCTCGAATTCCTTGTCGCCTTCCTGCAGGCTTACGTCTTCGCGATCCTGACCTGCATGTACCTCAACGACGCGGTTCACGTTCACCACTGACCGCTCCGTCCTTTCGCGGTCGCTCAGGCCTGCGAATCCTACCCCCGCACGATCCAACCAAAGGAGTTCTCCATGGACGCGGAAGCTGCACGTTACATCGGCGCTGGTCTCGCTTGCTTCGGCATGGCCGGCACCGCTCTCGCGCTCGGCAACATCTTCTCGAGCTTCCTCTCGGGTGCCCTGCGCAACCCGTCGGCTGCTGATGGCCAGTTCGGCCGTCTCGTGTTCGGCTTCGCCGTGACGGAAGCTCTCGGCATTTTCTCGCTCCTGATCGCGCTCCTGCTGCTCTTCGTCTAAGCACGCGCTTCAAGGGATTGTGCAGCCGGCCGCCCCTGCTGGGGCGGCCGGACCCGTATCATCGGAGTCCGACATGTTCGTCACTCAGGCATTAGCCCAGGTCCAATCCCCAGATGCAGGTCCGACCCTGATGGAAACCCCCGTTCCGCCGACCGGCGAAGCGATCGCAGTCGATCCCGGCCACCACGAGGAAGCCGGCTTCCCGCCGATGAATCCCGAATTCTTCGCGTCCCAGATCCTGTGGCTCGCGATCACGTTCGGCGTGTTCTACTACGTCATCTCGAAGACGATCGTGCCGCGCATCTCCACCGTTCTGGAGAATCGCCGCGACCGGATCGCTCTGGATCTCCAGGCCGCCGAACGTATGCAGGCCGACGCCGACGAGGCGCAGGCCGCCTATGAGCAGGAACTCGCGTCCGCTCGCAAGAATTCCACGCGCATTGCGACCGAGGCCCGCGACACGGCTCGCGCCGACGCCGATGCGCAGCGCAAGACGATCGAGGCCGATCTCGATTCCCGTTTGAGTGCGGCTCAGGCGCGCATCGAAGAGGTGAAGGTCCGCGCACTCGCCGAGGTCGATACGATCGCGGAAGACGCCGCCGAGGCGATCCTGACCGATCTGGCCGGCCTGAACGTGTCTCGCGAGGACGTCGCGCGCGCCGTCCGTTCCGTTCGTTCCTAAGAGGGCGTCGTCATGGCTTTCGACAATACGTTCTGGGCTCTTGTCGGCCTGATCCTGTTCCTTGCGCTCGTCATGTATCTGGGCGCGCCGGCGATGATGACGAAGGCGCTCGACAAGCGCGCCGCGCAGATCCGCAATGAGATCGACGAAGCACGTCAGCTCAAGGAAGAGGCCAAGCAGCAGCTTGCCGAATACCAGCGCCGCCGCCGCGAGGCCGAGGCCGAGGCGCAGGACATCCTCGCCATGGCGCAGCGCGAAGCCGACGCCATCGTCAACGAAGCTCGCGTCAAGAGCGAGGAGTATGTCGCTCGCCGCACGCAGGTCGCCGAGCAGAAGATCGCCCAGGCGGAAGCCGAAGCCGTTTCCGAGGTTCGTGCCCGCGCCGTCAACATCGCGATCGACGCCGCCACGCAGCTGATGGTGGAGCGCAACGTCGCCGCCGACCCCCGCGTCATCGACCAGTCGATCGCGGAAGTCCGCCGCCGTCTCAATTGACGCTGTCCGCACAGATCGAATGACTCCAAAGGTCGGCGCGAGCCGACCTTTTTTATTGCGGTCACCTTGCGGTGCGGCTCGGATGGGTGAGCCGTTCACTAGAGTCCGCGCCAATATTGCAGGACGCTGCGAAGCCCTTCGCTTTACAGGAGCGCTCGGACGGGGCCGAAGGTTCTGCGATGATGCGGCCCTGGGCCGTGGACTTTGAGCGCTTCGACGTGAGCGGCCGTGGGGTAGCCCATATGCTGGCGAAACCCGTAGCGCGGGTCGGCGATGCAAAGCTCCGTCATGATCCGATCTCGCGTCACCTTGGCGACGATGGAGGCGGCCGCAATGGACAGGCACAGCGCGTCCCCACCGATCAAAGCCGTCGCGGGGACCAGGCAGCCGGTGGGAATGTCCCGCCCGTCCACCAGAACATGGTCCGGCTCGTAAGCGAGCGCCGAGACCGCGCGCCGCATCGCGAGGAATGTCGCCTGGCGGATGTTCACGCGGTCGATCTCGGCGGCGCTGGCCGTTCCGATGCCCACTTCGGCATCCGCGAGAATGGCTTCGAAAAGCTGTTCACGCTGCCTGGCGCCGAGCTTCTTGGAATCGTCGAGACCAGCCGGGATGCGATCAGGCCGGAGAACCACGGCCGCCGCGACGACGGGGCCGGCCAGAGGGCCACGACCGGCCTCGTCCACGCCGGCGATCCGGCCACCACCACCCTGATGCCATGCGGCTTCGCGCGAGAAGTCGGGGCCGGGCGGCTTGGTGCGCGCCGGGCGAGGGGAGGATAAGGAGGGAGAATCGGAGGAACGGCGAGCCATGGTGCGGCGAGACTCGCTCATTCTCCGATCCTCCTCAAGCTCGCGAACCATGGTGCGGATGGTGCACGAGCGATCCGGCGTCGGGAACATACGCCGGAAGATGGGCTCTGGCTTCAAGGCCGTTCCGGATGCACCGGAGCGCCGATGGGGATTGAAGCTCTGGCGCGGTCTGCTGTCGCCGAGCGGTTGGCGTAGGACGCCGGCCCACGCAAATGCTCAGACGGCGCGAGCCTTACAGCAAGGACAGTTGAACACCGGCACCCTTCGGCGCCTTGAACAGATCGGTGCGCAATTGCGTGCGTTCGAGGTTGAGATGGAAGCGCCGGGCCGCCATCTCGAACCGATGCTTGATCTGCGTGGCATAGGGGCCGCCGCCGGTCATCCGCTTGCCCCATTCGGGATCGTAATCCTTACCGCCGCGCATGGAGCGCAACAGAGACAAGACGTGGCGATACCTGTCGGGATAGTGCTGAAGCAGCCAATCCTTGAAGAGGGGCGCGACCTCCAGCGGCAGGCGCAGAAGCACATAGCCGACTTCCCGCGCCCCGGCCTCCGAAGCGGCTTCCAGCAGCCGCTCGATCTCCGAATCCGTCAGGCCCGGAATGATCGGCGCGGTCATCACCATGGTGGGAATGCCGGCCTTGGTCAGCTCGCGTACGGCTTCCAGCCGCTTTGTGGGCGTCGCCGCGCGAGGCTCCATGGTGCGGGCCAGACGCCGATCCAGCGTCGTGATCGATACGGCCACCTTGGCCAGTCCCTTCGCGGCCATGCGCGAGAGGATGTCGAGATCGCGCAGCACGAGCGCTGACTTGGTGACGATGCCGACCGGATGGTTGGCCGCCTCCAACACTTCCAGCATCTGCCGCATGATCCGGCGTTCGCGCTCGATCGGCTGATAAGGATCGGTGTTGGTGCCGATGGCGATCGGCCTGACCTCGTAGCCGGTCTTGGCGATCTCTTCTTCCAGAAGTTCCGCCGCGTTCGGCTTGGCGAAGAGCTTGGTCTCGAAATCAAGCCCCGGCGACAGGCCGACATAGCTGTGCGTCGGCCGCGCGAAGCAGTAGATGCAGCCGTGCTCGCAGCCGCGATAGGGGTTAACCGAGCGATCGAAGGAGATGTCGGGCGAGGAATTGCGCGTGATGACGCTGCGCGCCATCTCGGTCTGCACCTCGGTCTTGAGGCTCGGCAACTCGTCCAGCGAGGACCAGCCGTCATCGAAGGCCGAGCGCGCGAAGGGCTCGAAACGTCCTGTCGGGTTCAGGCCCGCCGCGCGGCCGCGCCGCCGCTCGAACCCGATGCGCAGACCGGACTGAGCCACCACATGCTGGGCCATGTCGATGCCGTCGCGCTGCGAGAAGGCGATGCGATCGGCGGTGTTGATCTCGTGCATGGGACAACCTTCCGTCCGGTTGTTCGCGTTGTGACCATAGTCCTATTCATCCTTTGAGAACATTTCAAGAACAAACTTCGCAACCTCTGAATCGCTGGTCACGCCGACGCGTGTCGGCTATGGCGATGAGCCATGCTGAGCGTTCTGGTTTTCGATGCCGACGAGCCGATGGACCTGACCATCACCCTATCCTCTCTCGTGGCGGGGGTGGTGGAGGGCGTGCTGCGCGAGGTTGTCGTGGTGGAGCCGCAGGGCGAAGCCGCGCTGAAGGTGGCCGACCATGCGGGATGCTCCGTCCTCTCCCGCGCGGAGCTGGGCCATACTCTGCTGGCTCTGAAGGGGGATTGGCTGATCGTGATGCGCGCGGGCGACCGCCTGCCCGCCAACTGGCCCGAGCGGGCCGCCCGCCATGGCGAGGATCAGTCACGGGCGAAAACGCCGCGGGGCGGACGCTTCGTTCTGCCCGCGCGCGAGGCGAGGGGATGGTGTCGATGGCTGGCGCCGCGTCAAAGCGCTTATCTCGTGCCGAAAGTCTATGCGATGTCGCGCCTCTCGGCGGGCGCCCCTTGGCAGGGCGTTGCCAAAGGCATCGGCCTTGACCGTTTGGCCGATCGCGAGGGCTAGACGGAACCTGGTATCGTCAGGCTGACGCGCCGCCCTTGCGCCGCAGATGCTCGTCCAGACGCGGCATGATTTCCACGAAATTGCAGGGCTTGTGCCGATAGTCGAGCTGGGCTTTTAGAATATGGTCCCAAGCGTCGCGGCAGGCGCCGGGGGAGCCCGGCAGAACGAAGACGAACGTGGCGTTCACCACGCCGCCCGTCGCACGGGACTGGATGGTCGAGACGCCGATCTTCTCGAAGGAGACACGGTGGAACACGGCGGAGAACCCGTCCATCCGCTTTTCGAAGATAGGCTCCAGCGCCTCGGGCGTCACGTCGCGGCCGGTGAATCCGGTTCCCCCTGTGGTGATCACCACATCCACCTGCGTGTCGCGCGACCAGCCGAGAACCGTGTCGCGAATGGCGTCGCGATCATCGGGTACGATGGCGCGGGCGGCGAGGCGATGGCCGGCCTCCTCCAGACGGGCCACCAACGTGTCGCCCGACTTGTCGTCCGCGAGGGTTCGCGTGTCGGAGACGGTGAGAATGGCGATGCCGAGCGGAAGGAATTCTCGGTCCGGCGATGTCATCACGCCTCTCCCATCGGCTGGATTTCGGTGGCCGCAACCCACCAATGCGGCTGGCGCGTTCGCAGCCTCGCCGCCGCCGCATCCGCCTGGCTTGTATTTTCGAACAGAGCGAAGACCGTGGCCCCCGAGCCGGACATGCGCTGAAACGCCGCGCCCTCATCGGCCAGCGTGCGGGACACGGCGGCGATCTCGGGCACGATGCGCAGGGCCGGCGCTTCCAGATCGTTTCGCGTGTCGCGGAGGTAGGAGACGAGCTGCCCAAGATCGGTGAAGCCGCCCGCCGGCAGCGCGGGCAGGGGGGGATTGTCGCGCCTCTCCAAGCCGGAGAAAGCCGCCGGCGTCGAGACCGGCGTGCCGCAATTCACCAGGACCATGGCAAACCGGCCGAGGCGCGCGACCGGGGCCGAGACTTCGCCTATGCCGCGCACGCGGGCCGCACGGCCGGCCCAGCACATAGGCACATCGGCCCCGAGGCTCAGACACTCCGCCGACAGCCCGTCCGCCAGCACGGGATAGGCATCGGCGATCCAGCGCAGAAGCGCCGCCGCGTCTGCCGAGCCGCCACCAATGCCGGAGGAAAGCGGCAGGTTCTTCTGGAGATGGATGTGAACAGGGGGGAGATCGATCCCGTCGCGCGCGGCCAGCGAGCGCGCCAGATCCAGCGCGCGCAGAACGAGATTGCCGCGATCGAGCGGCAGGCCGGCGGCAAAAGGGCCCTCGATCGTCAGCTGATCCTGATCGGCCGGGGTGATGGAGAGGTGATCGCCGTCCCGTGCGAAGACGACGAGACTGTCGAGGTCGTGATAGCCGTTCTCGCGCCGCCCGGTGACATGCAGCGCGAGATTGATCTTGGCGGGGGCCGAGACCGCTCCGCCAAGAGCGGCGCGGTCAGCTGCGAGCGCGTCCACGCCCCCGCTCAGTTCGGCTGCGTGGCCGCCGGGGCCTCGTTGGCTGCGCGCTGGGCGGCGGGCGGCTCGTTGGCGGAGGCCGGCGACACGGCGTCGAGGCCTTCTGCGAGCTTGCGCTTGATCGTATCGACCTGTGCCTGCTCGGGCTTGGGCTCGCCCGTGAGGGCGCGGTTCCATTGGAACTTGGCCTCGCGGGTGCGTCCGACGCGCCAATAGGCGTCGCCCAGATGGTCGTTGATGGTCGGATCGGCCGGGGTCAGGAGAATGGCCCGCTCCAGCTGCTCCACCGCGTCGGGATAGCGACCCAGGCGGTAATAGGCCCAGCCGAGTGAGTCGATGATATAGCCGTCGTTGGGGCGCAGATCGACGGCGGTGCGGATCATGTTCAGCCCCTCGTCGAGGTTCTTGTTCATGTCCACCCAGCTATAGCCGAGATAGTTCAGCACCTGCGGCTGGTCGGGCGAAAGCTCCAGCGCCTTCTTGAAGTCGGGCTCGGCCTTGTCCCATTCCTTCAGGCGCTCATAGGCGATGCCGCGCTGGTAGTAGATGTTCCAGAGATTGGGCGCGTCCTTGGGCGCCAGTTCCAGCGCGCGGTCGAGAAGCTTCACCGCCTCGCCATAGGATTTGTCGGCGGCGAGCACGTCGGCAAAGGCCAGATGCGCCTGAAGGTCGTTGGGATAATCCTTCACGGCCTTGCGCAGATGATCCTTGGCCTGGTCCTTGCGGTCGGCCTGCCAGAGGTCGAGGCCCATCTGAAGCTCGGCCGTGCGGTGATAGGGCGAAGCCTTGGGGATCTGCGCGTAATAGGACAGCGCGAGGTCGATCTGCTGCGTGCGATCGGCGACGCCGGCCAGCGCCGTCAGAAGCTTCGGATTGGGCGTCGGCGACACGGCCTTGGCGAACTGGAAGTAGAGAAGCGCCACGTCCTGCCCGTCGCCCCGGTTGATGGCCTGACCGAGGATATAGAGCGTTTCAGCCGCGCCTTCCTGGGCGCTTTCGATGGGCGCGGCGATCTTCTTGCCGGCCTCGACCTCGCTGCGCAGCTGCGTCAGCGGCTCGTAGCCGGGGGCGAGTTCCAGACCCTTGTCGATGGCAGCCAGCGCGTCGGCCTTCTTGCCGGCGCGCGCTTCCAGGCGGCCGAGCGCCTCGGCGCTGGCAAGGAAGGCGTCCACCGAGGTCTGAGCGGAGGCCTGATCGGAGATGACGCTGTTCAGCGCCGTGCGCGCGGCCGGCAGGTTGCCGGCGAGGCCTGCGAGGAGACCGGCCTGATACTGGTTGAAAACGGAGAACCAGGAGGCACCCGAGAGACCTTGAATGCGCGCCAGCGCTTCGCGCGAGCGACCGGCGCCAAGCTCGGCCCAGGCCGAGAGATGGCCGATCAGCAGCGTGTCGAGGTCGCTCGTGTCTTCCAGCTTGAGCTGGCCGATGGCCGCATCGAAGCGGCTGGAGCGCAGCGCATCGAGCGCCAGTGCGATATGGGCGACCTTGCCGACATCTTCGTTGCCCGCCAGCTTGGTGGCGAGCTTTACGCCTTCTGCGAAGCGCCCGTCCGCGAGATAGGCGAACATCGCCTCCTGCTGGAGCGTTTCGGAATTGGGGTCGAGCGATAGCGCCTTGGCGTAGTAATCCGCCGCGATGTCCGGCTGGCGGTTCTCGCGCGCCTGCTTGGCGGCGAGATAGGCGCCCGAAAGGGTGTTCACCTCGATCGGCGGCTTGCCGCTGGCGGCGGCCGGAGCCGGCTCGACCTTCTTCGCCTGCGCTTCGGCCACGCCGATCGCCATCATCGAGGCCGCGAGGGCTGCCGCCAGAGCGATCCGCGAAATGCGCGATGTATCCACGTCGAATTCCTTTGCGAAGGACGAAAGCGGCCCGAAGCGGCCGTCGCAGGCGAGACCTCTAAAGATCGTCGCCGCTGAGCGGGCAGCAAGCGCCGACCCGTTCCCTTGTCAAGCCAGCTTGTTCATTTTACGGCCGGGCGCAAGTGCGGGCGCGAAACGCGCCTTACGAAATCCGGTCGATGCAGAATTCAACGACCGCCTCCAACGCGTCCCGCGCCGGGCCGGGCGGCATGGCCGACAGAGCGTCCGATGCCAGCCGGCCTTCTTCGCGGGCGCGCTGTTTGGTCGCTTCCAGCGCGCCATGGCGCTGCATGATCGCGCGCGCGCGCGCCAGCGCCGCGTCGTCGTTGCGGCCCTCTTCCATGGCCTCACGCCAGAACTGGCGCTCGCTCTCGTCGCCCGCCGCATGGGCGAGGATGACGGGCAGGGTGATCTTGCCCTCGCGGAAGTCGTCCCCGACATTCTTGCCGAGATCGTCGGCCGAGCCGCCATAGTCGAGAACATCGTCCACGAGCTGGAACGCCATGCCGAGATGCATGCCATAGGCGCGCATGGCGCGCTCGGCCGCATCGCCCGACTTGGCGATCACGGGGCCGACTTCGGCGGCGGCCGCGAAAAGCTCGGCCGTCTTGGCGGCGATCACGGCGCGATAATCGGCCTCGCTGGTGGTCATCTTCTTGGCGGCGGAGAGCTGCCAGACCTCGCCTTCGGCGATCACGGCCGAGGCGTTGGACAGGATCGCGAGGGCACGCATGGAGCCGACCTCGACCATCATCTTGAACGCTTGGCCGAGCAGAAAGTCGCCGACGAGCACGCTCGCCTGGTTGCCCCAGATGGTACGCGCGGTCTTGCGCCCCCGGCGCAGGTCGCTTTCGTCCACCACGTCGTCATGCAGGAGCGTCGCGGTATGGAGAAACTCGACGCTGGCGGCGAGCTTCACATGACCTTCGCCCTCGTAGCCGAAGAGCAGCGCCGAGGCGATCGTCAGCATGGGGCGCAGGCGCTTGCCGCCGGACGAGATCAGATGGTCGGCGATCTCAGGGATCAGTTCGACATTAGACCCGGCCATGGCCAGGATCATGTCGTTGACGCGGTTCATATCGACGCGCGTCAGACCGAGGATCGGATCGATCGAGGCGATGGGCCTGACGGTACCCACGGGGCTGGCTAGGCTCACGATATCCTCCATTCGGTTGCCGGGGCAATAGCGGGGCGGGCGGCGGGCGGCAAGAGCGAATGGCACGACAAGATCGGTCACGGAGGGTGAAAGGGCGCGAACGCGGCCCTTGCGGTGCAGCCGCGTTTCACGCCAAGTCAGCCCATGATCGAACTTGTGCGTTCCAACGACCCCGTTCTCCTGTCCTTTCTCTCCGTGCTCCTGAAGGATGCCGGGATCGCGCATTTCGTCGCGGACGGCCATATGAGCATTCTCGACGGCTCGATCGGCGCCATCCCGCGCCGGCTTCTGGTGGACGAAGGCGAAATCGACACGGCGCGCCGGCTGCTGCACGACGCGGAACTCGGCCATGAACTCTCCGACCCCTCCTGAGGTCGCTCCTCCAGCAGCGGAGGACATCTCGAAGGACGCCTTCCTCGGCGGAACCTTCCACCTGCTCCAGCCTCGACGCGGCGGGTTTCGCGCCGGGCATGACGCGCTGCTTCTGGCGGCCACCGTGCCGAGAAACGCTGCGGGCCACGCGCTCGACATGGGAAGCGGGGCGGGGGCCGTTGCGCTGGCGGCAGCCGTGCGCGCGCCCGGCCTGTCGCTCGTACTCGCCGAGCGCGAGCCGAGCATGGCGGCGCTGGCGCGCGCCGCCATTGCGCTGCCTGAGAACGCGGCTCTTGCCCCGCGCCTCGATGTGGTGGAACTCGACCTTCTGGCCCCGCGCCCGGTGCGGGAAGCGGCGGGACTGACCGATGGCCGCTTCGATCTCGTCCTCTCCAATCCGCCCTTTCATCCCGCCGGTGGGCGCCTGTCGCCCGATGCAAGGCGCGGCGTGGCGAAATCCATGCCGGAACCGGGGTTTCTCCTGCGCTGGCTGGCGGTGGCCGGTGCGCTGTCGCGGCATGGGGCGCGCCTCACCATGATCCTGCGGCCGGACAATTTGCCCGAACTTCTGGAGGGCATGGAGGGGCGCTTCGGCGCGCTGTCCCTCCGCGCCGTTCATTCCGCGCCGGACGATCCCGCGATCCGGCTTCTGGCCTCAGCCATTCGGGGCTCTCGCGCGCCGCTTCTCATGCGGCCGCCGCTCGTGCTGGACGAAGGGCTTCGGCGCGCCGTCTCATCGGGCGAGGCGGAGATTTCGGTTTCGTAACGAGGGCGCTTTCTTCCGCGCCCGGCTCTTCCTACATGGAGGCGACGATTCGCGACCCCGAGGTTTTGCCCGTGCCCAACCGCCTGAAGAAGCTTCTGCCCAAGCGCTTTCGCTCCGAGGCGACCGTCATTCCGGTCGTGCGGCTTCAGGGGGTCATCATGGCCGGCGCGTCGGGGCCGTTCCGCCAGTCCATCTCGCTGGCTTCGGTCGCCCCGCTTCTGGAGCGTGCCTTCGCGATGAAGGATGCGCCGGCCGTCGCCATTTCGATCAACTCGCCGGGCGGTTCGCCCGTCCAGTCCCGCCTCGTGTTCCAGCGCATCCGCGATCTCGCCGAGGAAAAGCGCAAGCATGTGATCGTCGCCTGCGAGGATGTCGCGGCGTCGGGCGGTTACATGATCGCCTGCGCGGGCGACGAGATCGTGGCCGATCCCTCCAGCGTCGTCGGCTCGATCGGCGTCGTGTCGGGCGGCTTCGGCTTCGTGGAGCTGATCCGCAAGATCGGCGTCGAGCGTCGCGTGCACACGGCCGGTCAGAACAAGGCGACGCTCGATCCGTTCCGCCCCGAGCGGGCCGAGGACGTCGAGCATCTGAAATCGCTCCAGCTGGACGTCCACAAGACCTTCATCGACCTCGTGCAGTCCCGGCGCGGGGCCAAGCTCGCCGATCATCCCGATCTCTTCACCGGCCTTTTCTGGTCGGGCGTGCGGGGGCTGGAACTTGGCCTCGTGGATCGCCTGGGCGATCTGCGCACCGTCCTGCGCGGCCATTACGGCGATAAGGTCAAGCTTCAGGTGATCGGCCCCAAGCGCGGCTTGTTCTCGCTTCGCGGCTCGGGCGGCGGGGCGAGCCGGCTGGGGGGCAGCCTCGACCTGTCGCAGGCCGGCGCGGGCTTGGGCGGCGCTCTGGTGGAGGCAGCCGAGGAGCGCGTGCTCTGGGCGCGCTACGGCTTGTGATCGGCGGCTCATGCCTTGCCTTTGCCGGGTTTGACGACGAAACTTGAGGCGGACGAACCATGGCGGATCTGATGCCCATCTTTCTCTTCGGCCTCGTCGGCGCGGCGGCCTATTTCGGATACCAGCAGATGCAGCGGGACGCCGCGCGCGTCTCGGAGCGCAACCGCCGCTCGGAAGCGGAAATGCGCACCGGCGCGCAAGGCACGCTCGTGCGCGGCGAGGACGGGGTCTTCCGTCTTCAGGAGGACTGAGAGCCGCCAAGACGCGGCAAGGCTTGACCCTTCCCGCGCCGGCGTGGCAACTCCCGCGCCAAAGAGCGGCTTCGCCTTCTGGCGGGCCGCGACGCTGCTTGGCCGGAAAGGCACGACATGTCCGAACTCGCCCCCCATATGCGGCCCGAACGCTCGTTTCAGGGCCTGATCCTGGCGCTGCATCGCTACTGGGCCGATTATGGCTGCGTCGTGCTCCAGCCCTATGACATGGAAGTCGGCGCGGGCACGTTCCACCCCGCCACGACGCTGCGCGCGCTCGGCCCCAAGCCCTGGAACGCGGCCTATGTTCAGCCCTCGCGCCGGCCCAAGGACGGGCGCTATGGCGAGAACCCGAACCGGCTCCAGCATTACTACCAGTATCAGGTGCTCCTGAAGCCCAACCCGCCCAACCTTCAGGAACTCTATCTCGGCTCACTGAAGGCGATCGGCATCGACACGGGTCTGCACGACATCCGCTTCGTGGAGGACGACTGGGAGTCGCCGACGCTGGGCGCCTGGGGCCTCGGCTGGGAATGCTGGTGCGACGGGATGGAAGTCTCCCAGTTCACCTATTTTCAGCAGGTCTGCGGCATTGAATGCGCGCCCGTGGCGGGCGAGCTGACCTATGGTCTCGAACGCCTCGCCATGTATGTCCAGAATGTCGACAATGTGTACGACCTGAACTTCAACGGCCGCGAGGGCGACGAGAAGGTCACCTATGGCGACGTCTTCCTGCAAGCCGAGCAGGAATATTCGAGGCACAATTTCGAGTTCGCCAACACGGCGATGCTGCTCAAGCATTTCGAGGATGCCGAGGCTGAGTGCCGCGCGCTGCTCCAGGCCGGCGCGCCGGTTTCGGGTGGCAACCAGACTCTGCACAAATGCGTGCTGCCGGCGTACGATCAGGCGATCAAGGCCAGCCATGTCTTCAACCTGCTCGACGCGCGCGGCGTGATCTCCGTAACGGAGCGCCAGAGCTATATCCTGCGGGTGCGCACGCTCGCCAAGGCCTGCGGCGAAGCCTTCCTGCAAACCGAGGCGGGCGGGCTGAACTGGAAGGCCGTGGCCTGAGCCTTCGAAACTGAAACTCTGATCGACATAAGAAGGGCGGCTCGAAGGCCGCCCTTTTTTCGTATCAGCCGAGCTTGGCGAGAAGCTCGGTCGTGGGCCAGCCGTCCGGCGCCATGCCGTGCTTCTGCTGCTCGGTGGCGACGGCCGCGCGCGTGTTGGCACCCAGAATCCCGTCCACCTTGCCGACATCGTAGCCGAGCGACACGAGGCGCTGCTGAAGGCGCTTCATCTGCTCGCCGTCGAGGCCCGGCTGCGGATTGCCGACCGCAACCTCCGGCCCGCCCGCCAGCCGCGTGCCGAAATAGCCGGCGGTCAGCGAATAGGTCAGCGAATTGTTCCACTTGAGATAGACGTCGAAATTCGGGAAGGCGAGGAAGGCCGGGCCGCCCTTGCCCTGGGGCAGGATGATCGATGCCATCATGCCGTCGCGCTCCAGCGGCGAGCCGTCCGACTTGGTGACGCCGAGCTTGGCGAATTCTGAGCGCGGCTCCTTGTTGACGAGCGCGGCGCGATCATAGGGGAAATCGGCCGGCATACGGATGGCTTCCAGCCAGGGCTCGCCCTTGCGCCAGCCCATGGACTGGATGAACTGGCCGGTCGTCATCAGGACGTCGGGCACGTCGGTCAGGAGATTGATCGTGCCGTTGCCGTCCTGGTCCGTGCCGAAGGCGATATAGTCCTCGGGCAGGATCTGCGTCTGGCCGAGTTCGCCGGCCCAGGCGCCCTTCATCTGCTCGGGCGTCAGGTAGCCGCGATCCACCAGCTCTATCGCGCCGATGAGATGCGGGCGGAAGATTTCCGGGCGGCGGCAGTCATGGGCGAGCGTCGCCAGTGCCGACAGCGTGTCGAAATCGCCGAGCACCGCGCCGTAATCGGTCTCGAGGCCCCAGAAGCTTGCGATCACCGGGCCGGGAACGCCGGTCTTGGCCTCCACCTCGCGGAAGGTCGAGGCGTATTTCTGAAGGTTCGCCTTGCCGCGCGCAAGCCGGTCCTTGTTGACCATGCGGCCCTGGAAGCGCAGCCATTCCTGCTGGAACACGGCCTGGCCGCGATCGCGCGCCAGCACCTTCTCATCCTGCCGGACATGGGCCAGCGCCCGGTCCACGCCGTTCTGCGACAGGCCCTTGGCCAGAGCTTCCGCGCGAACGCCTTTCAGGAAGCTGTTCCAGTCGCCGCCGCACTGCGCGCCCTGCGCGGCGGCCGCGCCGACGCCCACTAGCAGCAGCGTGGAAGCAAGAAGCAGAGGTTTCAGCGAAAGGGTCATGGTCGGTCCGTCATAGAAAAGGGATGCGTCGCCCTAACAGGCAAAGTGCGGCGCTTTGAAGAAGAGGTGGTCAAGAAGCCGGTCGATGCGCCTTCAGCCACGCGTCCCAATCGGCTTTCGTGCCCGAGAATGCATTGCGATCGACCCCGCCCGGGACCCCCGGCACGGTGCCCGTGGCCGTCCATTGCCAGAAGCGCCAGTCGCGGCCGGGATAGTTCTCGCTCGGATGATCCTTCACGCCGCGCAGCCAGAACTGGTGCTTGGGGAAGGTGCCGATCAGCCGATCGCGGTGAATGTCGATCGGCGCGTAGATGATCGGGCGCACGCCGTAATAGCGCTCCACCGCGTTCAGGAAGGCGCTCATCTCGCGCACCATCTCCTCGCGCGGCGGGCGGCGGGTGCAGGTCGGCGAATCCGGCGTCCATTCGACGTCGAGCACCGGGGGGAGGGCGTCGGGGTCGCGCGGCACGTTCTCGATGAACCAGCGTGCCTGCTCGATGCCTGGCCGGCACCAGTAGAAGAAATGATAGGCCCCACGCGGCACGCCGGCGGCCTTGGCATATTTCCAGTTGCGCGCGAAGGCGCTGTCGATCCGGTCTCCGCCCTCGGTGGACTTGATATAGGCGAAGGCGACACCGCCCGCGCGCGCCGCCTCCCAATCCACCTCGCCCTGGTATTTGGACACGTCGATGCCGTGGACCGGATAATGCTCGGGCTTCGATCCCTTGATGCCGACAAGGCCCAACTCGGTCGCATCCAGCGAAACGGACCGACAGCTGGTGAGAGCGAGGCAGGCGAACAGCGCGAGGGTCAGCGCCCGGCCGGCCGAGGCGAGCGGCGCGCGATCCGTGTTCGGTGATGATCGCATCGGTTCCGTATCCCTGCCATGGCGTCCCATGCGGCGGCAAAGTGCGCACGGGACCTTACGCCGGGCTGGCGTTACCCTGCGGCTCGCTTTGCTGTGATCTGGCGCAGATGTGACCGATGAAATGCAGCGTGAACAGGAAATAGGCGAACCGAACCCCATTTGGCTCGTTGTAAGGGCAGCAGACCAACAACAGGACCGTATCTCATGAAGACGATCTCTCTTGCTCTTAGCGCCGTCGCCCTTCTGGCGCTGACGGCCTGCTCGGACAACAAAAGCAATTCGAACACGACCACGCCGGCCGCCAGCACCACGACCGCTCCGGCGACGGGAACCACCACGACCACGCCGGCCACCGGCACAACGGGAACGACCGGCATGACCGCGACGCCGGGTGCCACGGGCACGACGGGCACGACGACCACCACGCCGTAAAGGCAGGGGCGGCCCACAGCGCCACCGACCGGGCCCGCGCCACCAGCGCGGGCCTTTTTCGTCGAGAGAGGGGCTGGCTGCCGCCTGCTTTCGCTGTCGCGAGAGAGCGCGCTGCGATAAAGTGCCGAGTCGGGCGCCCTTGGCGGCGCGGCTGAAACGAAAGAAACCATGTCGATCTTTTCGAGCCTCGCGCAACTCGTGCGGGATCTCGCGGCCAGTGGCGCGGCCACCGTCGAAGCTCTGGTAGAGCGCATTCGCTCGGCCTTTGAAGCCGATCGCGAAACGCGAAAGCGCGTCGCCTTCTCCGTGGCGATGATCGCGCTCTCGGCCAAGATGGCAAAGGCCGATGGCGTGGTGAGTCAGAACGAAATCAACGCGTTCCGCCGTATCTTCGACATTCCGCCCGAGGAAGTGCGAAACGTCTTCCGGCTCTATGACCTCGCCAAGCAGGATACGGCCGGGTTCGAGGCCTATGCGCTGCGGATGCGCGGATTGTGTGGCAGCGGCGAGCGCGACTGCGCGCTCCTGACCGACGTTCTCGACGGCCTGTTCTTCATCGCCGGGGCGGACGGGTTCGTTCATGACCGCGAACTCGCCTTTCTCGAGCGCGTGGCCGAACTCTTCGAGATCAGCGAACCGCAGTTCGAGCGCCTCAAGGCCCGCCATATCATCGGCGGCGAGGCCGGGGCCTATGCGGTTCTGGGCGTCGAGCCGAGCGACAGTCCCGAGACGATCCGACGGCGCTATCTCGAACTCGTCAAGGAAAACCACCCGGACCGTCTCGTCGCGCGCGGCGTGCCGCAGGAGTTTCTGGCGATCGCGACCGAGCGCATGAAGGCGATCAACGCCGCCTGGGCGACGCTTGGCAAGATGGCGCCCGCCGAGTGAGCCCCGACAGTGCACTCGTGTCGCGCTGCGTGCCGTCGCCCAGCCATAACGAGCGGCGGGGGCAGGCGGGGCCGGACATGCTGTTGCTCCACTACACGGGGATGCGCACGGGCGCGGCCGCGCTCGCGCGCCTGACCGACCCGGCGAGCGAAGTCTCGGCTCATTATGTCGTCGAGGAAGACGGCGAGATTATTCAGCTTGTGCCCGAAGCGCGTCGCGCCTGGCACGCAGGGCGGGGCTCTTGGCAGGGGAGGGAGGATGTAAACTCGCGCGCCATCGGTATCGAGATCGTCAATCCCGGCCATGAGCATGGCTACCGACCATTTCCGCAACGGCAGATCGATGCGGTCATCGAATTGTGCAAAGATTGTGGCAATCGCTGGTCGATCTTGCCACAATTGGTCTTGGCGCATTCCGATATTGCGCCTGCGAGGAAGGAAGATCCGGGCGAGTTGTTTCCTTGGGATCAACTTTTTTCAGCCGGTGTCGGCCTTTGGTTTGCCAGCAAACATAAGCAAAACAAAGCTTTGCTGGCCGAGGGGGATCGAGGCGCGGCGGTCGCCGCCTATCAAAGCCAGCTCGCGGCCTATGGTTATGGCATCCGAAACGACGGAATCTTCGGGCCTGAGACGGCCTCGGTGACCCGCGCCTTCCAGCGTCATTTTCGGCCCGTTCGCGTCGATGGATGTGTCGATCAGGAAACGGGTGAGGTGCTGACGCAACTCCTCCAAACAGTGCAAACTGGAGGCTGAAAGCGCGCGGACCAGAGGTTTGTTCAAGCGCGTTTTGTTTCAGTTATTAATATTCCGTTACTGAATTGCCGCTTTCCGGTTCGATTTTTCGGGCAAAAGGAGGGGGTACCGCCGCTGCGCATCTGCGGCCGAGAGGGGACGACGGAACCGGATTGTTAGGCCGGGAGCGTCGAAGACCACAGGACCGAAATGAGACGACTGCCTGCCATGGCCACCGCCGTGACGCTTCTGCTTGCGCCTATGACCGCCGCCGACGCCGACACCGCCTCTTCGACTTCCACCGCGCCTATCGAGAAGACCTCGACCGATCAGGATTTGACAGACCCCGCCGCCCGCCAGATCGATGCGGTCGATGACGAGGCGGCCCGCCTCGCCCAGAAACCCTTCGCCGACATCATCGAGCGCGAAGCCAAGGCCAATGGCGTGCCGGTGGAACTCGCCCATGCCATCGTCTCCGTCGAAAGCCACTACCGCGTCGACGTCACTGGCCGGGCCGGTGAGATCGGCCTGATGCAGATCAAGCCCGCCACGGCCCGCGACATGGGCTTCACCGGCGATGCGACCGATCTCTACAATCCGATCGTCAACATCAAATACGGCATGAAATATCTCGCCGGCGCCGAGCGCCGGGGCGGCGGCACGCTGTGCGGCACGATTCTCAAATACAATGCCGGCCATTATTCCAAACGCATGAACCCGACTTCGGCCCGCTATTGCGAGAAGGTGAAGCTGGTTCTGGCATCGCTCTGAGCCGACCGACGCTTGACAGCGGACCCCCCGGCGCGCGAGACCACGCACGCCAGCCGGCCGGGCGGCCGCTCCCGTCATATGTCGAAAGGCGGCGGGGGAGGAAAGTCCGGGCTCCACGGAGAAACGGTGCCGGGTAACGCCCGGCGGGGGTGACCCCAGGGAAAGTGCCACAGAAAACAAACCGCCTTCGGCTTCGGCCGAAGGTAAGGGTGAAACGGTGGGGTAAGAGCCCACCGCGTTTCCAGCAATGGCGACGGCAGGGCAAACCCCACCGGGAGCAAGACCGAATAGGAACGACGCGGCGGGAAACCGCCAGGCCTCTCCGGCCCTGTCGTTCGGGTGGGTTGCTTGAGGCGTCGCGCGAGCGGCGTCCCAGAGGAATGGTCGCCGGGCGGCGAAAGCCGCCGCACAGAACCCGGCTTATAGGCCGGCTGGCCTTCGACCATCGACACGCCCCATCATGATCGGCGCCCGCAGAGGCGTTCGGCACTCAAGCCGAGACTGTCCCCCGACATGGGACGCGGGATGGGATGAAGCTCCACCACGCTCTCCCCGATTCTCCGCCGATCCGCTCGCCTGCCTTCGGGTGCAGCACGACTCAAGCCGGCCGCGCTTAGATTTCCTGTTTTACCAAAAGTTCAAGAGCGGCTTTCGCGCATTTTACGCCGGCCTTGGGCAGGCCTAAGAAAATGGAGACCCTTAGCAGTTTGGGTCGGTCGTCTGCCGTTTACCCTTTGTAAATGCTGGATTCAAAGACCCGCGCGCCGGGCTGTGATGGCCCTTCGGGCCACGTTGAGCGAGTTCAACCGAGCGCAGAACCGATCATCTTAATATACTGTTAAATCATATTAAAATCATGTCGTGCTGCAAGCCTGCAACAGGCTGCCCGCTCCCGCTCGGCCGGGCCGTTCCCATTGACCCCCATGGGAGCCCATGATATCCCAAATCTCATCCTGAAGGCCCGGTTTTGGGTCGAATTCGAACATTGGCGAGCATCCGTTTCAGCGTGTTTTGGCTGGGGCGACGTCGGCTGTTGTGCTGCCGGCGGGTGAGTTTGTGTGCTGAAATTCGGCGTTGAGCGTGGGCGAGGGTGTCGTGGCAAAGCGAGGGATCAGAGGGGCGGTCGGCGGCGACGATGGACCGGTTTCTCTCCAACTCGGTCAACAATATCGACGCCAAAGGCCGGGTGTCGGTGCCGGCCCTGTTTCGTCAGGTCTTGGCGGCGCGCGGGTTTCGCGAGCTTTACGCCCTTCAGGCGATCGGGCAGCCGGCCATCGATGTCGGCGGCATGGATCTTCTGGAGCGCTACGAGGCCCGCATGGCGGATGCGGACCCTTTCAGCGAGGACTATTCGGACATGTCGCTCTTTGCCTATGGCGATGGCGCCTTTCTGAAATTCGATGCCGAGGGGCGCATCATGGTGTCGGACTTCATTCGCTCTCACACGGGCATCACCGATCGCGTGACCTTCGTGGGGCGCAATCATTTCTTCCAACTCTGGGAGCCATCCCGGTTCGAGGCCTATCGAGCGGAGGCGCGCGCGCGTTTGACGGCGCGTCGATCCAGCCGAGGCATGTCCGAGGGTGCGCCGGAATGATGACGGATCACGGCATGGTTGAGGAACCTGCCGATGGCGGACCGGTTCGTCACATTCCGGTGCTCCTCCGGCCTGTGCTGGAGGCGCTCGACCCTGGCTCCGGCGATATGATCGTCGATGGGACCTTCGGGGCGGGCGGCTATTCGGCCGCCCTTCTCATGTCGGGCGCCAGTGTTCTGGGCATCGACCGCGACCCAACCGCCATCGCCGCCGCCGCGCCCATGCTGGCGGCGCAGCCGAATCTGCGTCTCGTCCACGGTCGCTTCGGCGACCTGGAGGAGATCGTCGCGCGTGAGGCGGGGGGCTCGGTCGATGGCGTCGTGCTCGATATCGGCGTCTCCTCCATGCAGATCGACGAGGCGGAGAGGGGCTTCTCCTTCCAGAAGGACGGCCCGCTCGACATGCGCATGAGCCGCTCGGGGCCGAGCGCGGCCGATGTGGTCAACCGACTGAAGGTCGGCGATCTCGCGCGCGTCCTGAATTTCCTGGGCGAGGAGCGACAGGCCGGGCGCATCGCGCGCGCCATCGAGGCGCGCCGGGCCGAGCGTCCGTTCGAGCGCACGCTGGATCTGGCGCAGGTCGTCGGCCGCGTCGTCGGCCGCGCGCCCAAGGATCGCATCGATCCGGCCACGCGCACCTTCCAGGCGCTGCGCATCTATGTGAACGACGAGTTGGGCGAACTGGCGCGCGCGCTGGTCGCGGCCGAGCGCGTCCTGAAGCCCGGCGGCCGGCTGGCGATCGTTACCTTCCATTCGCTGGAGGATCGGATCGTCAAGCGCTTCCTGCGCGATCGATCGGAAGCGGCTTCGACCTCGCGCCATTTACCAGATGTTCAGCATAAGGACCGCACATTCGAATCTCGTAACCGGCCGGTGACGGGTGACGAGGACGAAATCTCGTCCAACCCTCGCGCTCGTTCCGCCAAGTTGCGTTCCGCCGTCCGCACCGACGCGCCCCCGCGCCCGGAAAGCGAGGCGACGGATTTCATCGATCTGCCGTCGCTGGCAGACCTGCCGTCCGGAGCTTGAACCGTCCCATGTCGAAGACGCTCGACGTTCTCCTCGTCATCCTCATGCTTGGCGCCGCCGCCTGGACCTTCGGACAGAAGTATCAGGCCGAATCGGTGGAGCATCAGATCGCGCTTCTCGACCGCAAGATCGCCTTGGAAAAGGAGACGATCCAGCTGCTCGACGCGGACTGGAGTCTTCTCAACCAGCCCAATCGTCTGGAGCAGCTCGCCAAATCCTTCCAAGACACGCTGAAGCTCAACCCGACCGCTCCCGAGCAGATCGTGGAGCCGAACCAGCTTCCTTCGCCTCCGCTGCCCGTCGTGCCTGAGACCGACCAGAAGAACCGCGAACGGTTCGCCGCCGTGGACGGGAGCAAGTCGCGATGATCGATTTTCGCCGTAACCTGAACTTTCTGCGGCGTCGCGGTGCATCCGAGACGTCGGCCGTTGGATCTCTGCGCCCGCGCCGCAGCGAAGCGCCGCGCAACAAGGCGCGCTTCATCATCGCCACGGGCCTCTTCTGCTCGATCTATGGCGTCATCGGCGCGCGGCTCCTCATGTGGGGCGCGATGGCGGACCCCAACGACGCCTATCGCGCGATGGCCAATGCCGGCCCCGTGACGCGGCCCGATATCGTGGATCGCAACGGCGAAGTGCTGGCGACCGACATCAAGACCGCCTCGCTCTTTGCCGAGCCGCGCCGCATTCTCGACGCCGACGAGGCGACCGAGGCGCTGCTGACCGTCCTGCCGGATCTCAACCCGAAGGTCCTGCACGATCGCCTGTCGTCCAAGGCGGGCTTTGCCTGGCTCAAGCGCGAGCTGACGCCGCGCCAGCAGCAGGAAATCCTGGCGCTCGGCATTCCCGGTATCGGCTTCCGCACCGAGAAGCGTCGTTTCTACCCCGGCGGCCCGACGGCGGCTCACATTGTCGGCTTCACCAATGTCGACAATCAGGGCATTGCCGGCATGGAGAAATATGTCGACGACAGCGGCTTCCGGGCGCTGCAGTCGAGCGGCTTCGCCTCGAACGACAGCCTGGAACCGGTGAAGCTTTCGATCGACCTGCGCGTCCAGCACATCGTGCGCGACGAGCTGGTGCTCGCCATGCAGAAGTACCGCGCCGTCGCGATCGGCGCGCTGGTGCTCGATGTGAACACGGGCGAAGTCATCGCCATGGCCTCCATGCCCGACTTCGACCCCAACAGCCCGGGCGACGCGCTGAAGAAGGAAAATCTCAACCGCTTCTCGGCCGGCACGTTCGAGATGGGATCGACCTTCAAGATCTTCACCACCGCAATGGCGCTCGACTTCGGCAAGGTGAACATCAATTCGATGGTCGACACCCGGCCGTTCTTCGTGGCCGGCCATACGATCAAGGAATTCCACAACAAGGGCGCTTCGCTCTCGGTGCCCGACATCTTCAAATATTCGTCCAACGTCGGCTCGGCCCGCGAGGCGGATATGGTGGGTCTCGAAAACCACCAGGAATTCCTGACGCGGCTGGGTGTTCTCAGCCGCCTCAAGACCGAGCTGCCGGAAGTCGCGATGCCGACGCAGCCGAGGACCTGGAAGAAGATCAATTCCATGACCATCGCCTTCGGCCATGGCGTCTCCACGACGCCGCTGAACACGGCGGTCGCGGCGGCGGCCGTGATCAATGGCGGCTTCCTCATTCCGCCGACCTTCCTGCCGCGCACCCAGGCGCAGGCTGACGAGGTCAAGCATCGCGTCCTGCAGGAAAAGACCTCGCTCGACATGCGCACGATCTTCCGCATCAACGGCGAGGAAGGCTCGGGCCGCGCGGCCAACGTTCCCGGCTATCATGTGGGCGGCAAGACGGGCACGGCCGAAAAGGTCATCAACGGCCATTACGCCAAGGACCGCCGCTTCAACGCCTATGTCGGCGCCTTCCCGATCGAGAAGCCGCGCTACATCGTCATGTCGATCGTGGACGATCCGCAGATCGAGCCGGGCAAGCCCAACGCGCAGGCCGGCTGGAACGCCGCGCCGCTGGTGGGCAACATCATTCGCCGAGCCGCGACTTTTCTCAATGTGAAGCCCGATTTCGGCGACGCGGGCAAGCAGCTCCTCGTATCGTACTGACGCCAAAAGGCTTCAATCGTCGGGCAGGGTGCTCTAAGAAGCCCGCCCAGACGATCCAATTCGAAAGCCGGCGGCGCGCCGCCGGCTTTTTTCTGCGACGTGGAAGATGGTGAATGAAGCTTTGCGACCTCGCCGGTGAGTTCGAAACCGGACCAGACGGAGCCCATATCGACATCACGGGCCTGACCTCGGATTCCCGGCGCGTGGAGCCCGGCTTCCTGTTTGCCGCCCTCGCCGGCACCAAGGCCAATGGCGAAAGCTTCCTCGCGGACGCCGAGCGGCGGGGCGCCGCCGCGCTTCTCGTCTCGAAAGAGGCCACCATCGATAGTCGCCTGCCTCTGGTGCGGGTGGACGATCCGCGCCGCGCCCTCTCCCTGATGGCGACGCGCTTTTATGGCCGGCAGCCGGGCTGCGTGGTGGCCGTCACGGGAACCAGCGGCAAGACCTCGATCGCCGCCTTCACACGCCAGATCTGGGCCGCCGCCGGCCTCGCCGCCGCTTCGATCGGCACGACCGGCGTCGTCTCGCCCGGTCGAAACGATTACGGCACGCTGACGACGCCCGAGCCCGTGGCGCTTGCCAAGCTCATGGCGGAACTGGCCGACGAGGGCGTCACGCACGCTTCCATGGAGGCGTCCAGCCATGGGCTGGACCAGCGCCGGCTGGACGGCATTAGGCTTTCGGCGGCCGGCTTCATCAATCTCGGCCGCGACCACATGGATTATCATCCCACGGTCGAGGATTATTTCCGCGCCAAGATGCGCCTGTTCGACACGCTGCTGCCCAAGGGCGCGCCGGCCGTGATCTTCGCGGACGACGAATGGTCGGCGCGCGCCGCCGATGCGGCGCGGCAGGCCGGCGCCGACGTTCGCCTCGTCGGGCGGGCAGGGGACTTTCTGGTTCTCAAGCGCCTGGAGCACGAGCGCCATCGTCAGATCGCCGAGATCGAGGCGGCCGGGCAGATCCATCGCATCGTCCTGCCGCTGGCGGGCGAGTTCCAGATGGCGAACGCGCTGGTCGCCGCTGGTCTCGCGATCTCGACGGGCGTCGAGCCCGCTATCGCCCTGCGCGCGCTGGAGGGACTTCGCGGCGCGCCGGGCCGGCTGGAACTCGCGGGCACCACGCGCGAGGGCGTGCCGGTCTTCGTGGATTACGCGCACAAGCCCGAGGCGCTGGAAAACGTGCTTCAGTCCGTGCGCCCCTTCACCACGGGCCGGGTCATCGCCGTGTTCGGCTGCGGCGGCGACCGGGATACGGGCAAACGCCCGATCATGGGCGAAATCGCGTCGCGTCTTTCCGATGTCGTGATCGTCACGGACGACAATCCGCGCTCCGAGGTTCCGGCGACAATCCGCGCCGCCATCCTGGCCGCGGCACCCGGCGCACGCGAGATCGCCGACCGGCGCGAAGCTATTGCGACGGCCATCGCCATGGCCGAGGCGGGCGATACGGTGATCGTGGCCGGCAAGGGGCACGAGAACGGCCAGACGATCGCTGGCGAGACCTTCCCCTTCAGCGACCATGAGGAAGTTCGGCGCGCCATCGCCGACAAGGAGAGCGCATGACCACCGTGCTCTGGACCCCGCAGGAGATCGTCCAGGCGACGGGCGGGCGGCCGATCGGCACCATGCCCACTGGCATTTCCGGTCTTTCGATCGATACGCGCACGCTCCAGCCGGGCGACGCCTTCTTCGCCATCAAGGGCGAGAGCTTCGACGGCCACGCCTTTCTGCGCCAAGCCATCGCGGCCGGCGCGGCGCTGCTGGTCGTCGCCGAAAAGAAACTGCCGGCGCTCGGCAGCGTCACGGTTCCGCTGCTCGTGGTGGATGACGTGTTGAAGGCGCTGGAGCGCTTGGCGCTTGCGGCGCGCGCCCGGTCGAAGGCGCGCATCGTCGCGGTGACGGGCAGCGTCGGCAAGACCACCACCAAGGACGCGCTGCGCCATATCCTGGAACGCCAGGGCGAGGTGCACGCTTCGATCGCCTCCTTCAACAATCACTGGGGCGTACCGCTGACGCTGGCGCGCCTGCCGGCCGACGCGCGTTTCGCCGTGTTCGAGATCGGGATGAATCACCCGAACGAGATCCGGCCGCTGGTCAAGATGGTGCAGCCGCATGTGGCTGTGATCACGCTGATCGCCCCGGCGCATCTCGGTTTCTTCCGCGACATCGACGAGATCGCCGATGCCAAGGCCGAGATTTTCGAAGGGCTGGTGCCCGGCGGCACGGCGGTTCTAAACGCCGACGATCCGCAACTGCCTCGCCTGACGGCGCGCGCCCGCGCCGTCGGCGTCACGCGCATCACCACCTTCGGCGAAGCGCCTGATGCCGATTATCGCCTGACGGCCCTGCGCTCCACCGGAGCCGGACAGCGCCTGGCCGCGCGCATCGACGGCACGGACGTGATGACGGAGATCGGGGCGGGCGGGCGCCATATCGCGCAGAACGCGCTGGCCGTTCTCGGCGCGGCCGACCTGATGGGCGCCGATGTCGAAGCCGCCGCAGCCGCGCTCGCCGACTGGCGCGCCAGCAAGGGGCGCGGGGCGCGCCATGTTCTGCCGCTGCCGGGCGGCGGAACCTGGACGCTGATCGACGAAAGCTACAACGCCAACCCCGCCTCCATGCGCGCCTCGCTCTCGCTTCTGGCGCAATGCGCGCCGGGGCCGGAAGCGCGCCGCATCGCGGTTCTGGGCGACATGCTGGAACTCGGCGCCTTTTCGCGCGCCATGCATGTGGAACTCGCCGCCGCCGTTCTCGACGCCCATCCCGACCTCGTGCTTCTGGCCGGAACCGAGATGACCGCGCTCGACGCGGCGCTGGAGCGCTTGGTGCGCCACGAGTGGCATTCTTCGACCGGCGAGCTTCGCGCAAGCTTGGTGCGTCACCTTCGGCCGGGTGACGTCGTGATGATCAAAGCGTCCAAGAGCATCGGCTTCTCGAAAATGGTGGACGATCTCGTCGCCGAGTTTGCGCCGCCCGCCCCATCCACGGGCGAACCTGCCCCATCCCAGTCCTGGCAGGGAGCCTGACGCACCATGTTCACCTATCTGGCCGCGCTGACCGAAGACGCGCAGGTCTTCAACGTCTTCCGCTACATCACCTTCCGCACCGGCGGCGCGATGATCACCTCGTTCATCGTGGTGTTTCTGTTCGGCCCCGCCATCATCGCCAATCTGCGCATCCGGCAGGGGCGGGGGCAGCCGATCCGCGCCGACGGGCCGCAGACCCATTTCAAGAAGGCCGGCACGCCTACCATGGGCGGGCTGATGATCCTGGCGGGCTTTCTGGCCGCGACGCTGCTCTGGGCCGATCTCAGCAATCTCTATGTCTGGACGGTGCTGCTCGTCACCATGGGCTTCGGCGCCATCGGCTTCTATGACGATTATCTGAAGGTTACCAAGCAGAGCCACAAAGGCTTCTCGGGCAAGGCGCGCCTCGCCATCGAGTTCGCGATCGCCTTGGTGGCGGGCGTCCTCATCATCATGGCGCAGTCCGGCAGCTTCGCGACCTCGCTGTCGGTGCCCTTCATCAAGTCGCTGCTGATCGATCTCGGCTGGTTCTACGCGGCCTTCGCGGCGGTGGTCGTGGTCGGCGCGGCCAATGCCGTGAACCTGACGGACGGTCTCGACGGGCTCGCCATCATGCCCATCATGATCGCCTCGGCGGCCTTCGCGCTGATCGCCTATCTCGCGGGCAATACGAATTTCGCCAACTATCTCCAGATCCACTATGTCGTCGGCACGGGCGAACTGGCCGTGGTCTGCGGCGCGGTGATCGGGGCGGGGCTGGGCTTCCTCTGGTTCAACGCGCCGCCCGCCGCCATCTTCATGGGCGACACCGGCTCGCTGGCGCTGGGTGGCCTCGTCGGCACCGTCGCCGTCGCCACCAAGCACGAGTTGGTTCTGGTCGTGATCGGCGGCCTCTTCGTCATGGAGGCTCTGTCGGTCATTATCCAGGTCGCGTCCTTCAAGCTCACCGGCAAGCGCGTCTTCCTCATGGCGCCGATCCACCACCATTTCGAGAAGCTCGGCTGGACCGAGAGTCAGGTCGTCGTCCGCTTCTGGATCATCGCCCTGATGCTGGCTTTCGTCGGCCTCTCGACGCTCAAGCTGCGCTGAGGAGAGAGCCATGATCCCGGCGACGAGTTTTGCGGGCCAGCGGGTCGCGCTGTTCGGTCTCGGCGGCTCGGGCCTTGCCACAGCGCACGCGCTCCAAGCGGGCGGGGCCGAGCTGACGGCCTTCGACGACAACCCGAAGAGCGTGGAACTCGCCGCCTCGCAAGGCTTGCCGACCGGCGATCTGCATGGGCTCGACTGGTCCGGGCTGGACGCGCTCGTGCTCTCGCCCGGCGTGCCGCTGACCCATCCCAAACCCCATTGGGCGGCGGAACTGGCGCGCGAGGCGGGCGTGCCCATCATCGGCGACATCGAAATCTTCGTGCGCGAGCGCGCCGCGCTGTGCCCGCGCGCGCCCTTCGTCGCCATCACCGGCACCAACGGCAAGTCCACCACCACGGCGCTGATCGCCCATTGTCTGCGCCATGCCGGGCGCGACACGCAGCTCGGCGGCAATATCGGCGTCGCCGTTCTGACGCTGGAGCCGCCCGCGCCCGAGCGGCATTATGTCGTGGAATGCTCCTCCTACCAGATCGATCTGGCGCCCTCGCTGGCCCCCACTGTCGGCATCCTTCTGAACCTGACGCCCGATCATCTCGACCGGCACGGGACGATGGAGAACTATGCCGCGATCAAGGCCCGCCTTCTGAAAGACGCCGGGACGGCCGTGATCGGCGTCGATGACGATTACGGTGTCGGCATCGCCGACTGGCACGAAAGCGAAGGCAATGTCGTGGTGCGCATCTCCAAGGAGAAGGCGCTGGACGACGGGATCGTGTATCGTGATGGCACGCTGCTTTCGATGCGGGACGGGCGCATTGAAGCCGAGTTTCCGCTGGCCGGCATCGGTTCGCTGCGTGGCCGGCACAATGGGCAGAACGCCGCCGCCGCCGTCGCCGCGCTGACGGCGCTGGGTCTGCGCGCGGCAGAAATCCAGGCCGGTCTCGAAAGTTTCCCCGGCCTCGTGCATCGCATGGAGCAGGTCGGGCGCGCCGGCCCGGTTCTCTTCGTCAACGATTCCAAGGCCACCAATGCCGACGCCGCAGCCCCCGCACTGGCGAGCTTCGAGCGCATTCACTGGATCGCGGGCGGCTTGCCCAAGGAGGGTGGGATCGCCTCGCTGGAATCGCTGTTCCCCCGCGTCGCCAAGGCCTATCTGATCGGCGAGGCCGCGCCGGCTTTTGCCGCGACTCTTGGTGAACGAATTCCTTACGAAATATCAGGTACACTGGACGTCGCGGTCGAGAATGCGGCGCGCGACGCCGCCCGCTCGGGGGCCGAGGAGGTCGTTCTCCTGTCGCCCGCCTGTGCGAGCTTCGACCAGTTTCGCAATTTCGAGGTCCGGGGCGACAGCTTCCGCCAGCTGGTGGAAGCGCTGCCCGGAATCGACGTCTTCCGCAAGGGATAGAGCATGGTCAGTCGCGCTCAGAAGGGCCTCATCACCGACTGGTGGCGGTCGATCGACCGCTGGTTCCTTGCCGCCTTCCTGATCCTGATGATCGGCGGCATGGTCCTGTCCTTCGCCGCCAGCCCACCCGTGGCCGAGCGCATCGGGCTGGAGCCCTTCCACTTCGTCAAGCGCCACGCCCTGTTCCTGTTTCCGAGCATTGCGGTGATGCTCGCGACCTCGCTGCTCAGCCCGCGCGGCATCCGCCGCATGTCGGTGGTCATGCTTTGCGGCGCGCTCGGGCTCATGCTGCTCGCGCTGTTCTTCGGAACCGAGGTGAAGGGCGCGCGGCGCTGGGTCGATATCGGCCCGCTCAGCATTCAGCCCTCGGAGTTCATGAAGCCGGCCTTCGTGGTCGTCTGCGCATGGCTCTTCGCCGAGCATTCGCGCCGCAAGGATATCCCGGGCAATCTCTTCTCGATCCTGATCCTGATGGTGGTCTGCGCGCTCTTGGTCGCGCAGCCCGATCTCGGCCAGACCATTCTGTCCAGCTCCGTCTGGGGCGCGCTGTTCTTCATGGCGGGCCTGCCCTGGATCTGGATCGTCATGCTGGGCAGCATCGCGGTTCTCGGCTTCTGCTCGGCCTATTTCGTCTTCCCGCACGTCGCCTCGCGTATCGACCGCTTCATGACGGGCGAGGGCGACACGTTCCAGGTGGACACGGCGCGCGAGGCGATCATGCGCGGCGGCTGGCTCGGCCAGGGGCCGGGCGAGGGGACGGTCAAGCGCATCCTGCCCGATAGCCACACCGACTTCGCCTATTCGGTGATCGCGGAAGAGTTCGGCATCATCTCCTGCATGGCGCTGACCTCGATCTTCGCGTTCATCGTGATCCGGGGCCTTTCGGTCGGCTTCCGCCAGCGCGACACGTTCAACCGCTTGGCGATCTCCGGCTTGGTCATGCTGTTCGGCCTCCAGTCGATCATCAACATGGCGGTGAATCTCCATCTCATGCCCGCCAAGGGCATGACGCTGCCCTTCATCTCCTATGGCGGCTCGTCCATGATGGCCGTCGCCATCACGGCCGGCTTCGTTCTGGCACTGACACGCAAGCGCGCCGAGAACGTCTCGCAGACCGACCGTCTGGTGGACCGTACCCTGTTCTTCCAGAACGCCGTGAGCGCGCGGTGACAGGCATGGCAGGACCGATCCTTCTGTGCGCCGGTGGCACGGGCGGCCATCTCTTCCCGGCCGAGGCGCTGGCGCACGAACTTCGCGCGCGGGGCTTCGCCGTGCATCTGGCGACCGACGAGCGCGCCGGGCGCTATGCCGGCAGCTTCCCGGCGGATGCGACGCATGTGATCCCGTCGGCCACCTTCGGCTCGAAGAACCCGATTGCTGTCCTGCGCTCCGGGCTGAAACTCCTCAACGGCTACCGGCAGGCGCTGCGCCTGATGCGCGAGATCAAGCCCGCCGCCGTGATCGGCTTTGGCGGCTATCCGACCGTGCCGCCCATGCTGGCGGCCGTGAAGGCGGGCTGCCCGACGCTGATCCACGAGCAGAACGCCGTGATGGGCCGCGCCAACCGCTTTCTGGCGGGCCGCGTGAAGGCCATCGCCGCCGGCATTCCGCAAAGCCATGCCGACCCCGCCATCGCGTCGAAGATCACGGTGACCGGCAATCCGGTGCGCCCGGCCGTGCTCAAGGCGGCCGAGCAGCCTTATGTGGCGAGCCGTGGCGCGGAGCCCTTCAACCTCGTGGTCTTCGGCGGGAGCCAAGGCGCGCAGTTCTTCTCCAAGGCCGTTCCCGCTGCGATCGAGCTTTTGCCCGCACCGCTTCAGGCCCGGCTGCGTGTGACGCAGCAGGCGCGCCGCGAGGACGAGGCGGAGGTGCGCGCCTTCTATCAGCGCATGAGCATTCCCGCCGATGTCTCGCCCTTCTTCGGCGACATGGCGGATCGGATCGGGCGCGCGCATCTCGTGGTCAGCCGCTCGGGCGCGTCCACCGTTTCGGAAATCTGCGTGATCGGTCGGCCGTCCGTTCTCGTGCCGTATCCTTACGCCCTCGACCACGATCAGGCGGCCAACGCGGCGCGGCTGACCGAAGGCGGCGGCGCGGTTCTGGCCCAGCAATCCGAGCTTTCGCCCGAGCGTCTCGCCCAGCATATCCGCGACGTGGCCGAAGACCCGGCGTCGGCCGAAGCCATGGCCACCGTCGCGCGCTCGGTCGGCATTCCCGATGCCGCCGCGCAACTCGCCGATCTCCTCGCGCGCCTCACCGGCGCGGCCTCCACACGATGACAACCAACGACAAGAAGGAGCGTCTCATGAAGATGCCGCCCAATATCGGCCCTGTGCATTTCATCGGGATCGGGGGCATCGGCATGAGCGGCATCGCCGAGGTGCTCGTCAATCTCGGCTATACCGTGCAAGGATCGGACGCGGCCGAGAACGCCAATGTCCAGCGCCTGCGCGAAAAGGGCGTCACCGTCCATATCGGACACGCCGCCGAGAATCTGGGTCTGGCCGAAGTGGTGGTCGTCTCGACCGCCATCAAGCGCACCAATCCAGAGCTCTCGGCCGCCCGCGCCCGGCTTCTGCCGATCGTGCGCCGCGCCGAGATGCTGGCCGAGCTGATGCGCTTCCGCCAGGCCATCGCCATCGGCGGCACGCATGGCAAGACGACCACCACCTCCATGGTCGCGACCTTGCTCGATGCCGGCGGCATGGACCCGACCGTGGTCAATGGCGGCATTATCAACGCCTATGGCACCAATGCCCGCATGGGCGCGGGCGACTGGATGGTGGTGGAAGCCGACGAATCCGACGGCACCTTCCTGAAGCTGCCGGCCGATGTCGCGGTCGTCACCAATATCGACCCCGAGCATCTCGACCATTACGGCACATTCGATAAGGTGCGCGCGGCCTTCCGCGCCTTTGTCGAGAACGTGCCCTTCTATGGCTTCGCCGTCATGTGCCTCGACCATCCCGAGGTGCAGACGCTGGTGGCCGAGATCGAGGACCGGCGCATCATCACCTATGGCGAGAACCTCCAGGCCGACGTGCGCTTCCAGAACCTGCGCATGGAAGGCGCGCGCTCGACCTTCGACGTGACGATCCGCGACCGCGTGACCGGCCGGGTCGAGGAGCTTCCCGACCTCGTTCTGCCCATGCCGGGCCGGCACAATGTCTCGAACGCGACGGCGGCCGTGGCCGTCGCCCATCGCATCGGGCTTTCGGCGGAGGCGATTCGCAAGGGGCTCGGGGCCTTCGGCGGCGTGAAGCGGCGCTTCACGCATACCGGTCAGAGCCACGGCATCGACGTCTACGATGATTACGGCCATCACCCGGTCGAAATCCGCGCCGTGCTCTCGGCCGCGCGTTCGGCGGCCTCGGGCCGGGTCATCGCCGTCGTCCAGCCGCATCGCTATTCCCGCCTCCAGAGCCTGTTCGCCGATTTCGCGGCCTGCTTCAACGACGCCGACACGGTGATCCTCGCGCCGGTCTATGCGGCGGGCGAGGAGCCGATCGAGTTCGTCAATTCCGAGATGCTGGCCGAGCGCCTGCGCCTCGGCGGCCATCGCGACGCGCAGCTGATCGACGGGCCGCAGGATCTGGCCCCGCTCGTCCATCGCATCGCGCAGCCGGGCGATATGGTCGTGTGCTTGGGCGCCGGCTCCATCACGCAATGGGCCTATGCGCTGCCCAAGGAGCTGGATGCGCTGGGCGCGCGGGCGTGAGCGAACTGGGCTCCCATCTGGCCGATCCGGCTCTTGGCCTGCGCGGCAAGCTGACGGAGCGGGCGGACCTCTCGAAGATCACCTGGTTCCGCACCGGCGGCCCGGCCGATCTCGTCTACCAGCCGGCGGACGAGGCCGATCTGGAGGCCTTCCTGAAGGCACTCCCGGCCGAGGTTCCGCTGACCGTGGTCGGCATCGGTTCCAACCTTCTGATCCGCGACGGGGGCGTCCCTGGTGTGACGCTGCGCCTGCCGGCCAAAGGGTTCGGCGAGGTGGACGCGACGGGCAAGGGGCGCATTCGGGCAGGTGCGGCGGCGAGCGACAAGCGCCTGGCAGCTGTCGCACTGGAGGTGGGGCTGGGCGGCTTTCACTTCTTTCATGGCATTCCCGGCTCGGTCGGCGGGGCGATCCGCATGAACGGTGGGGCCAACGGCGTCGAGACGGCCGAGCGGCTGGTGGAGGCCGTGGCCTATGACCGCGCGGGCGACCGGCACCTCCTGTCTCGCGCCGACATGGGCTACAGCTACCGCCATGCGGACGCGCCGGAAGACCTGATCTTCGTCTCCGCCCTCTTCGAAGGACCGGCGGCCGAGCGCGAGGCGATCCGCGCGGCGATGGACGAAGTGCAGCATCACCGCGAAACGGTGCAGCCGGTGCGCGAGAAGACGGGCGGCTCCACCTTCAAGAACCCGCCCGGCACCTCCGCCTGGAAGGAGATCGACCGCGCGGGCTGTCGGGGGCTTCGCATCGGCGGGGCCGAAATGTCGGCGCTGCATTGCAATTTCATGATCAATGCCGGCGAGGCGAGCGGGCACGATCTGGAGCTTCTAGGCGAGACCGTGCGCCGACGCGTCTTCGAGACATCCGGCATTCTTCTGGAATGGGAGATCAAGCGCCTCGGCCGCTTCGAGCCGGGGCGGGAGGTCGAGCCGTTCCGACCTTCTTAAGATAGCTGATACCCAAGGGCGCCCTCTCGGCGCCCTTTTTTCATGGTCGCGTGGGCGAGGGCCATGAGAATCCATCGCGCGGAAGCCACAGCGCGCAAAGGTTAATGCCCGGTTCGGAAACGCCCTTACGATTTTCTTTCAACGCGGCGATTCGATTAACCAACGCTTAACCAAACCGGCCGCAAGAATGGTCCCTGAAATTCGGTTGATGGGATCGTGGGTCTATGACCTTGCATGTGGCGGTGCTGTTGGGTGGCTTCTCGTCGGAACGGCCCGTAAGCCTGAACTCCGGCGCGGCCTGCGCCGAGACGCTGGAGGCCGAGGGCTTCCGCGTCAGCCGCGTCGATGTCGGCCGGGATGTGGCGCAGGTTCTCTCCGAGCTTCGCCCGGATGTCGCGTTCAACGCGCTGCACGGCCCGTTCGGCGAGGACGGCGCCATTCAGGGCGTGCTCGAATTCCTGGAAATTCCCTACACCCATTCGGGCGTCCTAGCCTCGGCCCTCGCCATGAACAAGGTGAAGGCCAAGGCCATCGCGCGCGCAGCCGGCGTGCCGGTTCTGGAAACGCTGGTGGTGGAGCGTCGGCGCGCGGCAGAGGCTCATGTCATCGCGCCGCCCTATGTCGTAAAGCCGATCGCGGAAGGCTCGTCCTTCGGCGTCCTGATCGTGCGCGAGGATCAGCCCCATCCCCCGCAGCAGCTCCATGGCGCGGACTGGAGCTTCGGCGAAGAGGTCATGATCGAGCGCTTCGTGCATGGGCGCGAGTTGACCTGCGCCGTCATGGGCGACGTGGCGCTGCCGGTCTGCGAGATCACCACCGAAGGCCACGCCTTCTACGATTACGATTCCAAATATCTGCCGGGTGGCTCGCAGCACATCATCCCGGCCAACCTGCCTCCGCAGGTGACGAAGCGCGTGCAGGAAGCGGCTCTCGCCGCGCACCGCGCGCTCGGCTGCCGGGGCGTGACGCGCTCGGACTTCCGCTATGACGACCGCTTCGGCGAGGGCGGCGAGCTGATCTGGCTGGAGATCAACACCCAGCCCGGCATGACGGCCACCTCGCTCGTGCCCGATATCGCGCGCGCGGCCGGCCATTCCTTCGGCGAGCTGTTGAGCTGGATGGTGAGGGACGCCTCATGCAAGCGCTGAACCACCGTCTTTCGCTGACCGATTTCGAGCGGATGCATCCGATCGTCCTGCGCGCGCAGCGTCTGGCGCGCAAGCTGATCGTCTGGATCAAGAACCTGCGCGAATTGTCGCTGCCGCGCTTCCGCACGCTCTCGATCGGGCTTCTGGGCTCGACCGCGCTCTACGGCATGGTTCTCGGCGGCCATACGGTGAAGGTGATCGACACGATCTCCGAGCCGCTCGGCCTGTCGATCGATCGGGTGGATGTCGCCGGCTATAGCGAGACCAGCGAGATCGACATTCTCCAGGAGCTTTGGGCGACGGGGGCGACGACGCTCCCCGCGCTCGATGCCGAGGCCGCCCGCAAAGCGATCGAGGCCATGCCTTGGATCGAAAGCGCCAAGATCGAGAAGGAATATCCCAACCACGTGAAGATCACGCTGGTGGAGAAGAAGCCCTTCGCCCTCTGGCAGCGCGACAAGGATCTCTGGATCGTCGATCGCGACGGCAAGGAAATCGTGCCCTACGCCACGACGCGCTTCACCGATCTGCCCTTCGTGGTGGGGCCGGGCGCGGCGCGCGAGGCGACCGACATCCTCGACAAGATGGCGCTGGTTCCCGAACTCGACCAGCGCATCAAGGCCTATGTGCGCGTCGGCGACCGGCGTTGGGATCTGCGCCTCGACAATGGCGTGGTGATCCGCCTGCCCGAACTCGACCCGATCGAGGCGGCGGCGGCCGTGATGCGGCTCGATCGCGACAACGGCCTCCTGTCGCGCGACATCGAGGCGGTCGACATGCGGCTCGAGGATCGCATCGTGATCAAACTGACGCCGGCGGCGCAGGAACGCCGCCTCAAGGCGCTCAAGGAACGGGACAAGATCGTGAAGCAGGCCCGCAAGGAGAAGCCGGTATGACGCTGTTCTCCAAACCCGTGGACCAACTTCCGCGCATGAAGAAGCCCTCGGACCGCCGCCCGCGCACCATTTCGGTGCTCGATATCGGCTCCTCCAAGGTGACCTGCCTCATCGCCAAGCTGAAGCCGCGCCCCGAAAGCGAGGTCCTGCCGGGCCGCACCCATGTGGTAGAGGTCATCGGCATCGGCCACCAGCGCTCGCGCGGCGTGAAGTCGGGCGTGGTGGTGGATCTGGAAGCGGCCGAGAAGTCGATCCGCTACTGCGTGGACGCGGCCGAGCGCATGGCCGGGCTGACGATCGAATCCTTGATCGTCTCGGTCTGTGCCGGGCGCCTCAAGAGCCTTCGCGGCTCGGCGCGCGCACAGGTCGAAGGCACCGAAGTGTCCGAGCTGGACTTGAAGCGCGTCCTCAACCAGGCCGCCCGCACGCCGATGCGCGAAGGGCGCGTCGCGCTGCACCGGGTTCCGTTCGATCTGATGCTGGACAACGAGACCGGCCTCGAAAACCCCGTCGGGATGACCGGCGCGGAGCTGGGTGCGGAGCTGCACATCCTCTCGGCCGAGGAAACGCCGCTGCGCAACCTGGAAGCGGCGATCAATCGCGCGCATCTCGTGGTCGAAGCCTTCGTGGCGACGCCCTATGCCAGCGGCCTGTCGACGCTGGTGGACGACGAGGCCAAGATGGGCTCGGCCTGCATCGACATGGGGGCGGGGTCCACCACGATCTCGATCTTCCAGAACGGCCATTTCGCCTATGCCGACGCCGTGGCGCTCGGCGGCCATCACATCACGATGGATCTGGCGCGCGGCCTGTCGATCCGGCCCGAACAGGCCGAGCGCCTGAAGGTCATGCATGGCAACGCGCTGCCGAGCATGATGGCCGATGGCGACACGGTGTCGGTCGAGCCGCTCGGCGACGAGGGCAACGAAGCGACGATTCAGGTTTCGCGTTCGCTGATCGCGCGCATCATTCGCCCGCGCGTCGAAGAAACGCTGGAGCTGATTCGCGACCGGTTGAACCAGTCCAATCTCGGACATGTGATCGGCAAGCGCGTGGTGCTGACCGGCGGCGCCAGCCAGCTTGCGGGCCTGAACGACGCGGCCCGCCAGATTCTGAACCGCAATGTGCGCCTCGGGCGCCCGGTCGGCGTCGCCGGTCTTGCGGCTGCCAACAAGAGCCCTGCCTTCGCCACGTCCGTGGGGCTCCTGATCTACCCCCAGGTGGCCATGCTCGAACACGTTCCCGAGCATTCCGCCCTCGACTTCGCCTTCGACCGGCGCACGCGGGTCGGGCGCTTCGGCTCCTGGCTTCGGCAGAGCTTCTGACAAGGTTCGTGTGGGACACTGACCAACGACCATTTCGCAACCGGCGCCTTGCGTGCACCGGGCAGGTTTCAAAACTTCAGGCGGGCGCGGCGGCGGCCCAGCCGACCCCGAAAGGAAACGAGATGAGCATCACCTTGCAGAAGCCCGACATCACGGAGCTCAAGCCCCGGATCACCGTGTTCGGTGTCGGCGGCGGCGGCTGCAACGCCGTCAACAACATGATCAACGCCGGTCTCGAAGGCGTCGAGTTCGTGATCGCCAATACGGACGCGCAGGCCCTCCGCTCCTCGCGCGCCGAGCGCGTGATCCAGATGGGCGTCGCCGTCACCGAAGGTCTCGGTGCCGGCTCCCAGCCCGAGGTCGGCCGCGCGGCCGCCGAGGAATCGCTGGATGAAATCTGCGATCACCTCCTGGGCTCGCACATGTGCTTCGTCACCGCCGGCATGGGCGGCGGCACCGGCACGGGCGCGGCCCCCGTCGTCGCCCGCGCGGCGCGCGAAAAGGGCATCCTGACGGTCGGCGTCGTCACCAAGCCCTTCCACTTCGAAGGCCAGCGCCGTCTTCGCATCGCCGAGCAGGGCATCGAAGAGCTGCAGAAGAATGTCGACACGCTGATCGTCATTCCGAACCAGAACCTCTTCCGCATCGCCAACGACAAGACGACCTTCGCCGACGCCTTCGGCATGGCCGATCAGGTTCTCTATTCGGGCGTCGCCTGCATCACCGACCTGATGGTCAAGGAAGGCCTCATCAACCTCGACTTCGCGGACGTTCGCTCCGTGATGCGCGAGATGGGCAAGGCCATGATGGGCACGGGCGAAGCGTCCGGCGAGGGCCGCGCCATGGCCGCCGCCGAGGCCGCGATCGCCAACCCGCTTCTGGACGAAACCTCGATGAAGGGCGCCAAGGGCCTCCTCATCTCCATCACCGGCGGGCGTGACCTCACGCTCTTCGAGGTGGACGAGGCCGCCACCCGCATCCGCGAGGAAGTGGACCAGGACGCCAACATCATTCTCGGCGCGACCTTCGATGAGAGCCTGGAAGGCGTGATCCGCGTGTCGGTGGTCGCCACCGGCATCGACAAGGCCGCCATGGAAGTCTACGGCCGCAACGCCGAGACGCAGCTTGCCAGCGCCCGCGCGCCGGCACCTGTCGCGGCTCAGCCCGCGCCGCAGCCCGCTCCGGTTCCGGTCGCGCCTGTCCTGCAGCCGGCCGCTGCCGCGCCGCAGCAGCCCGCCTACCAGGCGCCGGCCTATGCCGCCGCCCCCGTCGCCGCTTCGGCTTCGCACGACATGGAGGACGACTTCACCGCCGCCCTTCAGGCCGAGATCGCTCAGGTTCAGCCCCGCGCCGCCGCGCCGCGCCAGCAGCCGGTGACCCAGGCCGCCCAGACCCGTATGCCCCGCGTGGAGGACTTCCCGCCCGTGGTGCAGGCCGAGATCGAGCGTCGCAGCGCTGGTGCCGAGACGGCCAGCGAGGATCGCGGTCCGATGGGGCTTTTGCGCCGCCTGACGACCGGCCTGTCGCGCCGCGACGAGGACGAGGCCGTGCTGGGTGATCCCTCGCGCGTTCAGCGCCAGACCACCGAGCGCCGCCCGGCCGAGGCCAGCCCCTATGCGCCGCGCCGTCAGGCCGCCGATTCCGCAGCCCGTCCGCAGACGGCGACGCGCCCGGTCGGCGAGGAAGACCAGCTCGAAATCCCGGCCTTCCTGCGCCGCCAGTCGAACTGATCTTCACAAACCTGTCGCAAAAGTCTTAACGAGCCCGCCCCATGGGGGCGGGCTCTTTCGTTTGTGCACGAGGGATCGGGGCCTAAACCCTTTCATTAACCGGCTTTCCAGTAACATCGGGTAAGAAAGCGTGATTTGGCCACATTCGGTCCCCGACCTAATTTGATCTCAGGTTCGATCGTCCCGCGCGACGTATCGGTCCGCCGGGCTAGAAGGCCGGGTGAACCGCTTGCGAGGGGATGTGTAGCCGAGCCTCGGCATCCTGTCCGTCCGGATGGGCCCCATCCCGAAGCCTCGGCATTGAGTAGGATTTGAGTCACGTGGTCACGAAGCAGCACACGATTGGCGCACGGATCGGGTTCGAGGGCGTGGGGGTTCACACCGGCGCCACGGTCGAATTGTCCCTGCATCCGGCCGAGCCCGATACCGGCATCGTGTTCCATGTCTTCGAACCTTCGGGTCTCATCCACGAGATCCGCGCCGTTTCGGCCAATGTGTCCTCGACGGATCTGTCCACGATCGTGGGCGATCTCAAGGGGCCGCATGTCGCCACGATCGAGCATCTAATGGCCGCGCTCTACGCGATGGAAGTCGACAATGTCGTCGTCCAGATCGAGGGCCGCGAAATCCCGATCATGGATGGCGGCGCCGGCGCTTTCGTGCGCGCCATCGAGGCGGCCGGTCTTGTCGCCCAGCGCGCCTCGCGCCGCTTCATTCGCGTTCTCAAGACCGTGCGGGTCGAGCGCAATGGCGGCTTTGCCGAGTACCGCCCCTACGAGGGCACGCGCTTCGAGGTCGAGATCGAGTTCGCGACCGCTGCCATCGGCCGCCAGGGCTTTGCCGCCGACCTGACGCCGACCCTGTTTCGCGACGAACTCGCCAATGCGCGCACCTTCGGCTTCATGAAGGATGTGGAGCGCCTTTGGGCCTCGGGCCACGCGCTCGGCTCCTCGCTCGAGAACTCCGTCGTGATCGGCGACGACGACAAGGTCATCAATCCGGGCGGCCTGCGCTACACGGACGAGTTCGTGCGCCACAAGACGCTGGACGCGATCGGCGACCAGTCGCTGGTGGGCGCACGGATTCTCGGCTGCTACCGCTCCTTCCGCGGCGGCCATCGCCTGAACGCGATGGCGCTGGAAGCGCTGATGGCAGATCGCTCGGCCTACGAGATCGTCGAGGGCGCGCAGCGCGGCACGCCGCTGCGCCAGCCGCCGCTGGTGGCCGCCGCCGCGCCGGCCTTCGGCCCGCAGGTTCTCTGAACTGCCCATCCGGCATTCCCGATCAGGCGGCAGGGGCGCAGTTGGCGCTCCTGCCGTTTTCGTTTTGAAAGGGGAGACGGCGCTCATGGCGCTGGATGCCACAAAAAAGGCGTGTTAACCCGCCTTGAACCGTTGTATGCGCTGTCGCCCGCGCGTTAGTAGGGGCGGGGGCGGAACGCTGTGTCAGACGCGTTCGAAAGCCAGGGGGACTTGAGTTCGATGGGTATCAAGACGCCGCTGTTCGGCCGTGGTCGCGCGGCCCCAATGGTTCTGGCTCTGGCCACATCGACGGCGCTGCTCTCGGGCTGCATGTCGTCGAAGGACAAGGACATCGACGCGCTGGCGCTCGCCTCGCAGACCGAGCCGGCCGACAAGCTCTACAATCAGGGCCTCGC
Source organism: Aureimonas ureilytica (assembly GCF_001475935.1). Classification (GTDB taxonomy): domain Bacteria; phylum Pseudomonadota; class Alphaproteobacteria; order Rhizobiales; family Rhizobiaceae; genus Aureimonas; species Aureimonas ureilytica_A. The sequence goes on along the minus strand of NZ_LDQA01000028.1, from coordinate 284,798 downwards.
CAATCTGGAAGCGGGGCGTCTGGGGGAAGCCGCCAAGAAGTTCGAGGCCATCGACAAGCAGCATCCCTATTCGGAATTCGCCCGCAAGGCCTTGGTGATGCGTGCCTTCGCCAGCTACCGCAAGGGCGACTATGACGACGCGATCAGCTCCGCCCGGCGCTACCTCGCGACCTATCCAGGCTCCAGCGAGGCGGCCTACGCCCAGTACATTATCGGCCTGTCCTATTTCCGGCAGATCCCCGATGTGACGCGCGACCAGACCGACACCGCGCGCGCCGCCGCTGCCCTGCAGGAGGTGGTGGATCGCTACCCGCAGTCCGAATATGTCGAGGACGCCAAATCCAAGATGCGCATCGCCCGCGACCAGCTCGCCGGCAAGGAGATGCAGGTCGGCCGCTATTATCTGGAGCGCCGCGAATACATCGCCGCGATCAATCGCTTCAAGAACGTGGTGGACACCTATCCGCAGACGCGCCACGTCGAAGAAGCTCTGGCGCGCCTGACGGAAGCCTATTACGCGATGGGCCTGACCCAGGAAGCGCAGGCGGCGGCCTCGGTGCTCGGGCAGAACTTCCCGGAATCGCAGTGGTACAAGGATTCCTACGCTCTGCTCCAGAGCAAGGGCCTGGAGCCGCGCGCCGGCGCCGGCGCCTCCTGGTTCGGCAATGCGACCCGCCTCATCACGGGAGCCGGCCGCGATCAGGTTCCCGATGCGCAGGCCGCCAAGGGCGAGGTTCGCCCGCCCCGCGCCTGATCCCCGCGCACGAGATCGAGGCCGGCTTCGCGCCGGCCTTTTTCATGTCTGGGGCTTGAGCGCCTCTTCCAGCGCTCGGGTCTCGACCATATCTTCGCGCTTGCCTTGCGTCCCAACACGGACTAGCCCTTCGCGCGCATGCTTGTTCACCTTTCGATCCGCGACATCGTTCTTATCGATCGGCTCGACCTCGGGCTGAATCATGGCCTGTCCGTGCTCACGGGTGAGACCGGCGCCGGCAAGTCGATCCTGCTCGACGCCCTGTCGCTCGCTTTGGGCGGGCGGGGTGATGGCGGCCTGGTGCGCCATGGCTCCAAACAGGGCGAGGTTTCGGCGGTCTTCGACCTGTCGGCCACCCATCCCGCGCGCCGCATCCTGTCCGACAACGGCTTCGACGATGATGGCGACGTCATCCTGCGCCGCGTCCAGAGTGCGGACGGGCGCACCCGCGTCTTCATCAACGACCGGCCCTCCAGCGTCTCCCTGATGAAGGAACTCGGCGCAACCCTGGTCGAAATCCACGGCCAGCATGACGACCGCGCGCTGGTGGATCCCGAAGCGCATCGCCAGCTACTGGACGAATATGGCGGCCTCGGAGCGGAAGCGGCCTCCGTCGCGGAAGCCTTCGGGGCCTGGCGCAAGGCCGAGAGCGAATTGTCCCGCCACCGCGCGCGGGTGGAAGCCGCCGCCCGTGAGGCCGATTACCTGCGCGCCTCCGTGGAAGAGCTGACCGCGCTCGCCCCTGTTGCGGGCGAAGAAGAGGAACTGGCCGAAAAGCGTCAGACCATGATGCGGTCCGAGAAGATCGCGACCGACGTCAACGACGCGCATGAAGAACTCTCCGGTCCGCAGTCGCCGATTCCCGGTCTGGCCAGCCTCTTGCGCCGGCTCGACCGCAAGAAGGACGAATTACCCGGCTTGCTGGACGAAGCCCTGGCGCGCGTCGAGACGGCGCTGGACGCCTTGTCGGATGCGCAGATGAGCCTTCAAGGTGCGCTGCGCACGCTGGAGTTCGATCCGCGCGCGCTGGAGCAGTGCGAGGAGCGCCTGTTCGCGCTGCGCGCGGCGGGCCGCAAGTTCAACGTGCCGGTGGACGATCTCGCCACTCTGACGGCCAAGATGGTGGCCGATCTCGCCGAGCTGGATGCGGGCGAGGAGCGGCTGGTGAAGCTCAGCGCCGATGTGGCCGAGCGGCGCGCCGTGTTCGATGAACGCGCCGAGGCGCTGTCGGTGAAGCGTGTCGAGGCCGCCAAGCTTCTGGAAGCGGCCGTCATGGCCGAGCTGCCCGACATGAAGCTGGAACGCGCCGCCTTTATCGTGGAGCTGACGCGCGATCCGAACGTGCGGGCGGCGAGCGGCATCGACACCGCCGAGTTCTGGGTGCGCACCAATCCCGGCACGCGCGCGGGGCCGATGATGAAGGTCGCCTCCGGCGGCGAGCTGTCGCGCTTCCTTCTCGCGCTGAAAGTGGCGCTGGCCGACAAGGGCTCGGCGCCGACGCTGGTCTTTGACGAGATCGATACGGGCGTCGGCGGGGCGGTGGCGGACGCTATCGGCCGCCGGTTGGCGCGGCTTGCCGGCACGGTGCAGGTTCTCTCCGTCACCCACGCGCCGCAGGTGGCGGCGCGCGCGACGACGCATCTTCTGATTTCCAAGGCCGAGACCGTGCCGGGCGACGAGCGCCTGTCGACGCGCGTCGCGACCATCGACATCCCGGCCCGGCGCGAGGAGATCGCGCGGATGCTGGCCGGCGACATCGTGACCGACGAGGCGCGTGCGGCCGCCGCGCGGCTGATCGGCGTGGCCGGCTAAGGCGCGCAAAGATCGCAGGGCCGGGAAAGGGATTTTCCGGCCGGACGCCCCAGAATCGGTGTATCGCTGCGCGTCCATGTCTTTTGCTTTGAGTGCGATCCGCCATGTCCGAATTTCCCGAACTCGACGTGATGACCGAGGCTGAGGCGGCGGCCGAGCTGGAACGGCTCGCGCTCGAAATGGCCGAGCATGACCGGCGTTATTACGAGGATGATGCGCCCGATATTACGGATGCCGAGTTCGACGCGCTGCGCCGGCGCAATGCCGAGCTGGAGCGCCGCTTTCCGGGTCTGGTGCGGGCGGACTCGCCATCCGCGAAGGTCGGCTCCGCGCCGTCCTCGAAATTTGCCAAGATCCGCCATGCCGTGCCGATGCTCTCGCTCGACAACGCCTTTTCGGACGAGGACGTGGCGGATTTCGCCCGGCGGGTGCGCCGCTTCCTCGGTCTATCGGAGAGCGCCAAGCTCGCCATCACGGCTGAGCCCAAGATCGACGGCCTGTCCCTGTCGCTGCGCTACGAGAAGGGCAAGCTGGTGTCCGCCGCGACGCGCGGCGACGGGCAGGTGGGTGAGGATGTCACCGCCAATGCGCGTACGCTGGACGATATCCCGGACGAATTGACGGGCTTCCAGCCCGAAATCTTCGAGGTGCGCGGCGAGGTCTATATGACCCATGCCGATTTCGCGGGCCTCAATGCGCGGCTTCTGGCGGAGGCCGGCGAGGGGGAGGGTGCAAAGGCCGCGCGCCAGTTCGCCAATCCGCGCAATGCCGCCGCTGGCTCGCTGCGCCAGAAGGATGCTGGCGTTACGCGCCAGCGCCCCTTGCGCTTCTTCGCCTATGCCTGGGGCGAGACGAGCGAGCTGCCGGGCAAGACGCAAAGCGAGGTTGTCGCCGCGCTCCAGACCATGGGCTTCCAGACCAACGCCGTGCCGCAGAACGGTCGTGCCGAGCCGCTGATGCGGCGGCTCGAGACAGTGGAAGGGTTGATCGAGCATTACCGCCGCATTGAGGCCGAGCGGGCGGGGCTCGGCTATGACATCGACGGCGTCGTCTATAAGGTGGACGATCTCGACCAGCAGCGCGAACTCGGCTTCGTCTCGCGGGCCCCACGCTGGGCCATCGCGCACAAGTTCTCCGCCGAGCAGGCGACGACCGTGGTCGAGGACATCGTCATCAATGTCGGGCGCACAGGCAAGCTCGCGCCGCTCGCCAAGCTGACGCCGGTGACCGTCGGCGGCGTCGTCGTGTCCAACGTGACGCTGCACAACGAGGACTATGTGGCGGGGCGGGACGCGGACGGCGACCCGATCCGGAGCGGGCGCGACATCCGCATCGGCGACACCGTGGTGATCCAGCGTGCGGGCGACGTCATTCCGCAGGTCGTGGATGTCGTGATCGAGAAGCGGCCCGAACGTGCCGAGCCCTTCCGCTACCCCGACCATTGCCCGATCTGCGGCTCCAAGGCCGAGCGCGAGATCAATCCGCGCACCGGCCGCTTGGACTCGGTGCGCCGCTGCACGGCGGCCATGACCTGTCCGGCGCAGGCCAAGGAAGGGCTCAAGCATTTCGTCTCGCGCAACGCCTTCGACATCGAAGGGCTGGGCGAGACCTTCGTGGAAGAGTTGTTCGACGCCGGCCTCGTGCGCCAGCCCGCCGATCTCTTCCGCATGGCCTTCGAGGCGCTGCGCGAGGTGATCGAGGCGCGGCGCAAGGCGCTCTCCGAAGCGCGCCGGCAGGCCGAGGGCAAGAGCGAGCCGGTGAAGCCCGCCAAGAAGGGCGAAACCACCAAGGCGATCGACAATCTTCTGGCGGCGATCGAGGCGCGCAAGAGCGTCTCGCTCGACCGTTTCATCTTCGCGCTCGGCATTCCCGAAATCGGCGAAGCCTCGGCCAAGGCGCTGGCCAAGCATTTCGACGATGTGCGCGCGCTGATCGCGGGCATCGACGCCGCGCGCGACGGCCAGCCCTCGGAGGACTGGGCCGAACTCAGCGCCCTGAACACGATCGGCGGCGTCACCTTCGAGCGGCTGATGGCGGTGGACGAGGCCAAGCTGGCCGACCCCGCTTGGAAGCCGCTGCGCGCCGGCGAACTCGGCCTCAAGGCCAATCAGCGCGTGGCGCTGCGCGAGCGCTATGGCGAAGAAGCGGAGGGCTTTGCCGAGGCCCTGCGCCGCGCCAAGGCCGGCGCGCCGGGCGAGGCCTTCCTGCGTCTGACGGGAGACAGCGACATCGGCACGGTGGCGACGCTTTCGCTCATCCATTTCTTCGACGAGACGCATAATCGCGAGGCGGTGGAGGCCTTGTTGGAGGCGGGCGTCTCCACCACCAACGAGCGCGCCGCGCCGCCGCCATCCTCCTCGCCGGTCAAGGACAAGATCGTGGTCTTCACCGGCACGCTGGAGAAGATGACGCGCTCGGAGGCGAAGGAGCGGGCCGAGGCGTTGGGGGCGAAAGTCTCGGGCTCGGTGTCGAAGAAAACCGATCTTGTCGTCGCCGGCCCCGGCGCAGGCTCGAAGCTCGCGGATGCGCAGAAGCACGGCGTCAAGGTGATCTCAGAGGACGAATGGCTGGCGCTCATCGCCTGATCGTCTGATCGGTTTCGCCGGTTCGCCTCACCGTGGCTTTTCGTGGGCGGGGGCTGTCGGGCAGCGTCCCACTTCTGGGCGCGGCGCTTGCGAGCAGGCACGGCTCGATTGCTCCGCCGTGCCGTGGGACGCTCGGATGAGGCACCGCGCGCCTTGCTCCTGCCCCGATGAGAGGGATAGGGTGCGTACAACCCGTTGAAAGAGCTGCATGACGATCCTCGCCATCGATTTCGAGACCGCCACCAGCGAGGCGGCGAGCGCCTGTGCCGTCGGGCTCGCCTTCGTGGAGGAGGGGCGCGTCACGAGGCAGGCCTATAGTCTGATCCGGCCGCGCGACCTGCGCTTCGACCCCGGCAATATCCGCGTTCACGGCATTCGCCCGCACGATGTTCTGGACGCGCCGAGCTTTGCCGACATCTTCGCCTCCTTCGCCGCCGAGATGGATGGCGCGCTGGTTGTCGCGCACAATGCGAGCTTCGACCTGAAAGTGCTGCGCGAGAGCTTGGCGCTGTACGGGTTGGCGCAGCCGCGCTTTTCCGCGCTCTGCACCGTCGCGCTGTCGCGCCGTCTCTGGCCGGACTCGCCCAACCACAAGTTGTCCACCATGGCCACGCGCTTCGGCCTCGGCTTTCGCCATCACCATGCCGGCGACGACGCCTATGCCTGCGCCCATATCGCGCTGGAGGGCGTCGCAGCGTCGGGAGCGCTCGACATCGCCGACATGGCCGATCGCTTGAGCCTGCGCCGCGCGGTCGCCTCGCAGCCGGCGCGGCGAGAGGGCGGCGTAGCCGAGCGCGCCCTGAAGGCGCAGGTGCGCCCGGCCGGCGCAGGGCAGGGGAGCTTTCGCTACACGGTGCGCGGTTCGCGCGGCACGCCCTATGACGTGCTTCTGGCGCCCTTCGGCCGGGCGGGGGCTTGGCGGCTCGCCTGCTCCTGCCCCGGCGCGCGCTTCCGGGACGAATGCCGCCATGTGCGCGCCCTGCACGAGGGCGACTTCACCGATCTTCTGCCTGTCGAAGCGCAGGCCATGGCGCGGCTCGAACGCTTCGTGATGGAAAAGGCGGGGCTCGGAGAGCCTGTTTGACAAAGCCGCCGGGTTCACCCCGCAGTCTTTTCCGCTCGCGTTTTCGCGGTGAGCGCAAGCCGGATGTTGCGTCCATCCCGCCGTGCTTTCTCTTGATACGGGGAACCAGGGAAGCGCCTTGAGGGCCGGCGGGCTTTTGCCATCCAAGATCGTTGCGCCGGTCTGGCCCCGCCAAGCCGCTTTTTGGCTTGGCATCTCGGCAGCAACGAAACGTCCTTACCGGTTCTCCGCCGCGAGGTTGGGTCCACGAGTTCTCAGCTCCGATCCGTTGCGCAAGGCAACTCACACTGCGCGCCCCGCTATCGAAAACTCCAACAGTGCCCGGCCGAGCGCGCTGGATGGGCAGCCATGAGTTTGAATCGCCCCGCCGCAGCATGAGGCTTGTCCCTGCGCCGTGACAGCCTCTAGAACGGGCGGATCACACCCGTTCCGGTTTCCCGTTTTGTCCCGTTCTTCCGAATTTCGTGCCGGCCTTGCCCATTCGGTGCCGCTGCTCCTGGCCCTCGTGCCCTTTGGCGGCGTCTACGGGGCCCTGGCCACCCGCATGGGTCTTTCGCTGCCCGAAACACTGGGCTTCTCGCTCAGCGTCTATGCCGGCTCCAGCCAGTTTCTGGCGCTGCAGATGATCGGCACGGGCGCGCCGGTCTGGGCCATTCTGATCGGCGTCTTCGCCATCAACTTCCGGCATGTCCTCTATTCCGCGTCGATCGGTCGGCATCTTGGCCGCTTCAACGGCTGGGAAAAGGCGCTGGCCTTCTTCCTGATGGTGGATCCCTCCTTCGCGGCGGCGGAAGCGCGCGCGTCGGACGGCGTGGTGCGCAAGACCTATTACTTCACCTTCGCGCTGTTGCTCTATGTCGGCTGGGCCTTGGCGACGCTGCTCGGCGCGCTGTTCGGCCGGCTGATCGAGAACCCGGAGCGTTATGCGCTCGACTTCGCGCTGCCGATCTATTTCCTCGCGCAGACCATGGCCTTTCGCCATCGCCGCCAGTTCTGGCCGGTGGCGGGGGCAAGCGCGCTGGCCGCCGTCATCGCCTACGGAACGCTCGGCTCGCCCTGGCACGTCACGCTCGGCGGCCTGGCCGGCATTCTCGTCGCCGTGTTGCGCACGCCGGCAGGCGGCGAGCCGGCAGAGGGAGAGGGCGCGTGAGCGAGATTTGGTTTCTGATCCTCGCCTCCGCCGTCCTCACCTATCTCACACGCGTCGGCGGCTATCTCGTGCTGGCGCGGCTGGAGCGGGTGCCGCCCCGGCTGGAGGCCGCGCTCGATGCCGTGCCCGCCGCCGTTCTGACGGCTATCGTGATGCCGGTCTTCATCGATGGGGACATGGCCGAGAAGGTGGTGATCGTGCTCTGCGCCGTGTTCGCGCTGCGTCTGTCCCTCCTATCGACCGTCATCGTGGGGACCGTTCTCGTGGCGCTCGCCCGCGCGGCCGGGCTGGCCTGACAGGGGTGCCACGAAAAAGGCCGCCGGAGTGATCCAGCGGCCTTTTGTGTTTCGGTGATGCGGCGAAAGCTTACGCTTCCTGAATGGCCGACAGCTTCCAGGCACCGCCACGCTCGCGCACAAAGGTCCAGACCTCGGTGGACTCGACGCGCGTGCGCTCGTCGCCTTCCACGATGCGGCCCGACTGGCGGTCGCGCACCACGTCGATCATGCCGTAGCGCATCGCGACGGTGGCATAGTCGCGTGGGCCTTCGCGCCAGCTTTCGGACACGTCGCCCTGGAGAAGCTCCACGTCGCGCGCCTCGTTGCGCACGCCGCGCGCGGCGTTCTGGGCCAGTTCCTGCGCGAGATAGGACACGACTTCCGGCGTCGCGATCTCTTCCAGCGCCTTGTAGTCCTCGCGGCTATAGGCGTCCTGAAGCGCCTTCAACCGGCTCTCGAACATGCCGAGATCCTGCTGCGTCACGCCGATCTCGTCGCGCCCGACGCCCGCCTTCGGCGCGGCGGCCGAGCGGCTGCCGAGGCCCGACCCGTAGGTGCCGTTGCCGGCATTGGGATTTTGCCCCTGGTAGGCGCTGCGCTGCTGGTTCAAGGGCGATGCGCCGTTGGCCGAGGCCGTCTGGCCGGAACGCGAGCGGAAGAAGCGCAGCGCCAGCATGACCAGAAGGCCGATCAGCGCGACCTGCACGAGAAGGCCGAGCATTCCGGCGAGGCCGCCGAAGCCCGAGCCCATCAACAGGCCGAACAGACCGCCGATCAGAAGGCCGCGCATCATCGCGCCGCCGAAGCCGCCGCCGAACAGGCCGGAGCGCTGGCCTGCGGCCGGGCGGGCGGCGGCCGCTGCACTGGACGCCTGTCCGGGCGAGGTCATGGAGCGCTGAACGGGCGCTGCGGCCGGCGCGGTGTTGGTGGCGGGCGCGGACTGGTAGGTCCGGCCACCTCGGCTGCCGAAGCTGCCGCCGCGCCGCGCTTCGGCATAGTCCACGACCATCGTCGAGAAGACCAGCGTCAGCACGGCCAGAAGCGCCGTGAAACGTCCGGTTCGGGAGGGGTTCATGGAGAAGTCCTTCGGCAAGCGTTGAATATCTGCACTCTCATATAGGAAGAGGGTGACGGGCCTGAGAAGCAGTGACCGACCACGATCCGGGGATGAGCGATCAAGATTTCGCCATCTCGCAACCGCGAAGCGCGCCGCGCCCGCTTTCGCTGCTGCACGGGCCACCCTATAAGCATCCTATTGCGCAGCATGCCTGACGGATCGGGGCGCCATGACTTTGCCAAACCTTGCCGAACCCCAGACGCGGCCCGCCCTGTCGGGCGCGGCGGCCTTCACCATGGCCCTGTCGGCCGGGGCGCTCGCGGCCAATCTCTATTACGCGCAGCCCATCGTCGCCCTGATCGGAGCGGATCTCGGCATGGACCCGGCGCTGGAAAGCACGATCGTCACGGCCTCGCAGATCGGCTACGCGCTGGGGCTGGTGCTGCTCGTGCCGCTGGGCGACGTCCTGGAAAATCGCCGGCTCATTCTCCTCACCATGAGCGCCGCCGTGCTGGGGCTGATCGGCTTGGCCCTGACGCCGAGCCTGCCGCTTCTCTTCGCGCTGACGCTCCTGGTCGGCATCGCCTCCACCGCCGCGCAGATGATCGTGCCGCTGGCGGCGAGCTTCGCCCGGCCGGAGGAGCGCGGGCGCATCGTCGGCAATATCATGACGGGGCTTCTAGGCGGCATCCTGCTGGCCCGGCCGCTGTCGAGCTTCGTTGCCGGGTTCCTGGGCTGGCGGGGCATCTTTCTCTTATCGGCCGTGTTCGTCGCGCTTCTGACACTGGCCGGGTCGCGAGCCTTTCCGAGCCGCCAGCCGGAAGGGCGCGAGCGTTATGGCGCGCTGATCCGCTCGCTCGGCACGCTCTTCGTTCGAGAACCCGTGCTCCGCCGCCGCGCGCTCTACCACGCGGCGCTCTTTGCCGCCTTCGGCATCTTCTGGACCGGTGCGCCGATCCTCCTCCTGCGCGAGCCCTATAATCTTTCGCCGCAATGGGTGGCGCTGTTCACGCTGAGCGGCGCGCTGGGCGTGCTGGCCGCGCCGGTGGCCGGCCGCATGGCCGATCGCGGCCATTCCCGGCGCGGCACGCTCATCGCCATTTCGCTGGCGCTCGGGGCCATGGCGATCGCGTTTCTCGGCACGCACTCGCTCATCGCCCTGGTGCTCGCCGGCATTCTGGTGGATCTCGGCGTGCAGGCCAATCTCGTCATCGGGCAGCGCGAGATCTTTCAGCTGGATGCCGCGATCCGCAACCGGCTGAACGCCGTCTATATGACGACCTTCTTTCTCGGCGGCGCGCTCGGCTCCAGTCTGACGAGCCCGGTACTCGAGCATTTCGGCTGGCATGGCGTGGCGCTGATGGGCTGTCTCTTCCCGGCCTTGGCGCTCGCCTATTTCCTCACGGGCGAGCGGCGTCCGGGTTGAGCGCTCGCTCCTCCCAACGCAGGAGAAACGCCTCGACCGCCAATTCCTGCATGTCGGGGATGGCCTCGAACAGCCAGTCGCGCGGCCAGTCCCACCAGGCGAGCTTGAGAAGCCGCGCGGCGATCTCGGGCGAAAAGCGCATCCGAAGCGGCTTGGCGGGAACGCCGACGACGATCGCATAGGGCTCCACGTCGCGCGTCACCACCGCGCCGGCGCCGATCACCGCCCCCGTGCCCACGGTGACGCCCGGCAAAATCACCGCGCCATGGCCGATCCAGACATCGTGGCCGATCATGACGCGCCTCGTTTCGCGCCGCTCGCGAAAATCGTGGTCGACGCCGAGGAAGCGGAAATACTCGTTGGGCCGATAGGTGACCTTGTGCGTCGTGACGCGCTCGACGGGATGCTCCAGCGCGTTGATCCGCACATGGGCTGCGATCGAGCCGAACTTGCCGATATCGGCCTGCGTGGCTTCGCCGCCGCGCTCGAAATAGGTGTAGTCGCCGACGCTCACGTCCCGAAGCTTCACGCGCTGGCCGATCTCGCAGAAGCGGCCGAGCTTGACGCCCTTCAACTCGGCGCTCGGATGCTGCTTTGGCTCGTCGTCGCGAAAGCGCAGGTCCGGCGGGGCGGGGTCGGTCATTTCGGTGGCCTTCGGCGGAAAGGAGAGGGGACGGCTTTGCCGCCCGGCGCGGCTGATGTATCGCAGGTGCCAGGACAGGAGCAAACATCATGGCCAACACGCCTCACAAGCCGAGCCGCCGTACCGTCGCGCTGCGCTATGCCCTGTGGTTTCTGGTCGCCGCCGTTCTGGCCTTGATGGTCCTTGTCTTCGCGATGGGCCGGAAGGAGGCCGAGGGCGTGCTCAGCGCGGGCGCTTACGGAGGGCCGTTCCAACTGGTGAATCAGGCGGGCGCGCCGGTGACGGAAGAGGTTCTGCGCGGCCGGCCGACCGCGCTGTTCTTCGGTTTCACCCATTGCCCCGACGTCTGCCCGACGACCCTGTATGAACTGGCTGGCTACCAGAAGGCTCTCAAGGCGGAAGGAAAGGATCTCGGCATCGTCTTCGTGACCGTCGATCCCGAGCGCGACAAGCCCGACACGTTGCGCACCTATGTCGGCGCCTTGTCGGACGATGTCACGGCGCTGACCGGCGACCCGGCCTCGGTGGAATCCATGCTGAAGAGCTTCGGTATTTATGCCCGCAAGGTTCCGCAGGGCGACGATTACACGATGGATCACACGGCCTCCATCCTGCTCCTCGACCGGCAAGGCCAGTTCAAGGGCACGATCGCCTATGGCGAGGACCCGGCCGCCGCCAAGGCCAAGCTGGAGCGCCTCAGCGCCTCCTGACCTTTCGACCGTCAACATCAGGAAGGAACCGCCCTTGGGCCAGGTTCGATATTTCGCCCGCTCGCACCGGCAGGCCACGCAAGCGCTCTATGACAGGCTGGACGCCGCCTTCGCCGACGAGGGCTGCCCGATCGCCCATATCGAGATCGACGAGGCCGCCGACATCCATGAGACCTCGGTCTATTTCGAGGATGCCGACGCCGTGGACGAAGACGCCGTCGCGGCGGCCTTCGCGCCGCTGACGCCGGAGCGCGAGGACCTGCCCGAGATCGACTGGATGGCGCAGGTCCTGGCCGACCTCAAGCCCGTGCGGGCCGGGCGCTTCCTGGTGCATGGCGCGCATGACCGCGACAAGGTTCGCGCGCACGATCTCGCCATCGAGATCGAGGCGGGCCAGGCTTTCGGCACGGGTCACCACGGCACCACGGCCGGTTGCCTGTCGATGATCGAGGAAGTGGTGCGCCGCCGCCGCCCGTTGAACGCGCTGGATCTCGGCACGGGTAGCGCGGTTCTGGCCATCGCCATTGCCAAGCTCGCCCGCATCCCGGTTCTGGCGACCGATATCGACCCGGTGGCGACCAAGGTGGCGCGCGAGAACATCCGGGCCAATGGTGCGCACGCCTTTGTGCGGGCCGAAACGGCTGTTGGCTTCGGAGGGCCGGCCTTCGCCGCCTATGCGCCCTTCTCGCTGATCGTTGCCAATATTCTCGCACGGCCGCTGATGCAGCTCGCGCCCGAGATGGCGCGCCAATTGGCCGTCGGGGGCGATCTCGTTCTCTCTGGCATTCTGGCCAAACAGCGCGACGCCGTGCTCGCGGCCTATCGCCTTCAGGGCCTGTATCACCGCAAGACCTTGCGCCGCGACGAATGGGTGACGCTGCACCTCACGCGCAACGACCGGCCTCTGGCCTGATCTCGGCTGAAACGAAACGAGCCCGGACGCGGAAAGCGGCCGGGCTCGCGGAGAGGGAAGGGGTGCCCGTTCGCGGGGCGCGGGCCTCAGAAGCGCTGGGGCGCTGAGGCTTCGAACATCGAGCCGCGAGCGCCCGACAAGCTGGCCAACGGGTCAGCCTCGAGAAACACGGCTCGGCCGCTCTGGATGGAGCGGTTGGAGGGACGCGAACGGTCTGCGCCGAAAGGGCGGCGCGGGGAGTAGCCGAGATGAGCCGGCATGGCTCCAAAGCGTTCGGTAGGGGCGGTCATCATAAGAGCCTCGATACGGTCTGGGGATTTTTTCGATCTCCCACATTCCATATGATGCACTGCAGCAAGAACTGCCATGCCTCGCCTTGCATAGGTCGCCTGAGCATAATGCAAGGCTATTTCGGCAAAATCTTCATACTTCCTTCATGAAGAGACGATGCCGCCGAATGCGGCCCGATCAGTCCGCGCCGCCCAGCTTGGACAGGCAGTCGCTGACGAAATTCGTCGTCAGGCGCATGGCGTCGAGCGATTCCTCGATCTCGCGCCGCTGCTCCTCCAGAATTTCGCGCTGCTCCTCGAACCGAGATAATGCAACTTTTAACTGCTTGCGCTGGCCGTCGGGTTGGTGGTAGACGTCGATCAGCTGCTTGGCTTCCGTTAGGGAAAATCCAAGTATCTTTGCGAGCAAAACCAGTCGAAGCCGCATGCGATCCCGGCGCGAATAGATGCGCGTCGTTCCCCTCCTTTCGGGGGAAAGAAGGCCGCGGTCTTCATAGAAGCGTAGCGTACGCAGCGTGACGCCGAACTCGCGCGAGAGATCGCCGATCCGAAACTCGGCGCGCTTTTCCTCGCTGGACTCGGTGTCCAGTCGCAGGAGCTGCTCGGCCGTGATCCGGAATTCCTGCTCGCTTCCGTCCTCGTTCATATTCGTCATTCTCTTTCACGCCGAAAGCGTGCCTGCCGATTCGTGACTGCGATGGCCTTGTCGCTCGCAAGGATCGCTCGGGATTGTTCGAATATTCCCTGATGTCGCACAAGGCGACGCTCAAAGCAAAATCCAGCTTCAATCCCGCTTGTCTTTATATTCCCTTAACGATGAGGTTCGATCTTAACGGATCGCCAACCCAGCGGCAGCGCTTCTGGCCCATCGCAGGCCCTTGTCAGCCGCTCGCTTGTTGGACGAAGGGGAAGACGGCATGTCTCGCAACGATCCGCAGCTGAAGGCCAGGGCCGATGTCGACGCGCCCGCGGCGGAAGGGTCCTTCACGTCTCTATCCAAGACGCTGGAAGACCTGGAAGCCCGGCTGACGCGGCTTTCGATGGGTAAGCGTCCCACCGAGGACGCCAAGGAGGCCGTGGCCATCGAGGACCATTCGGCCCAGGACGCCGCGGCGCGCCTGCGCGCCATTTCGGCGCAGCGCCGTGCCGCGCGTCCCGCGCTCGGCGCAGGCACGTCCAGCATCGCGCTGGAGCGCCAGATGGATTCCGACCCCGCCTCCGGCCAACCCGCGCCGCGCCCCCGGCCGGCCCCGCGCGCTCCAGCGCCTTCGGTCGAGAAGCGTCTTGGCCATGTGGCCGGCGAAGTCGAGCAGCTGCAGGCGCAAGGCGCGACGCTCGCCGCCGTCAAGAGCTTGGCGAAAGACCTCAGCACGCTGCGCAGCGAGATTCACGAAAGCGTGGCCGATGCCCAGTTGTCGCTGCGCTTCGAGGACATGCGCAAGTCGCTGGGCGAGATCAAGCGTCTGGTCGGCGAGTCCAAGGGCGCGGACAAGATCGGCGCCGAAATCTTCTCCATTATGGAACAGCTCACCGAGCTGACCGCCAGCAACGCCGATCAGGCCTCGCTGATGGAGCTGCGGGCCGAGCTCGACACCGTGTCCTCGCTGGTGGCGCAGATGGCGCGCGAGGAATCGGTTCAGGCCGTGCAGCGCCGCTGGGACGAGTTCGAGGCGCGCATCGCGGCCCGGATCGAGCTCGACAGCCAGGCCCAGCGCGACCTGCGTGTCGAGCTGGAGCGCCTGCGCGGCTCGCTCCGCTCGCTTTCGACCGAGGAGCAGATCCTCGCCGTCCAGCAGCGCTGGGAAGAGTTCGAGGCGCGCTATGTCGATACGGTGCGCAGCCAGACCGAAGAAACGCTGACGCGCATTCTCAAGGGCGAGCTGGACACGCTGCGCTCCAAGCTCGACGCTCTGGCCTCCGAAGCCAGCGGAGCGGCCATCGAGGCGCGCTTCGAGGCGATGACGGCCAAGCTGCCGATCCGCGATCTGGAAGCGGGCATCAGCCGCCTGTCCGAGCGCATGGGCGAAGTCGAGCGCGCGCTGGTGGGCCTGCCCGAAATCCTCCAGCTCGACCAGATGGAAGGCCGCATCCAGGCGCTGGCGAGCAGCATCGAGACGCTGGCGGCCGAAATCCGCGAGCCCGACCTCAGCCATTTCGCGCTTCTGGAAGAGCGTCTGGACGAAATCTCGGCCGCGATCCTCAATGGCGGTCTGTCGGCGTCCGGCGAGATGGCGGCCGCCCCGCTTCAGCGCATCGAAGCGCGTGTCATGGACCTGGCGGCCCGCGTCGATCAGATCGCGGAAGCGGGCGATGCCGAGCTTCTGTCAGCGCAGATCGCCGCCATGTCGGCTCAGATCGAAGAGCTTTCGGCCCGCCCGGCCGCCGACGAACTGGGCTCGCGCATCGACCGCCTGTCGGAGCGCGTCGAGCGTCTGTTCAAGACCACCGGCGGCGAGATCGCCTCTCACGCGCTGGAGGCTCGTCTTCAGGCCCTGGCCGAGCGTCTCGAACAATCGGCCAGCGCGGTCGGTGTCGATAACGACGTCATCCGCTCGCTCGAAATGCAGATCGGCCGTCTGGCCGAAATCCTGGCGGGCGCGCCGGCGCTTTTGGAGTCGGACTCGTCCGAGGTCGCCCAGCGTCTGGAAGCCCTGGAGCAGAAGTTCGACCAAGATCGCGACAGCGTCGTGGCCGCAGCCCGCGCCGCCGCCGAAGAGGCCGTGCGCCGGATGCAGGCCGGCGAGAACGATCGCCAGAACGCCTATGTCCGCGATCTCGCCGACGATCTGCGCCGCTTGGAAGAACTCTGCCGCCGCTCCGACGAGCGCGCGGTCGGCGTGTTCGACGCCGTTCACGCCACGCTGGTCAAGATCGTCGATCGGTTGACCACGATCGAGGGCGACCTGCGTCTGGAGCGCGGGCAGGCGGCTTCCAAGCCCGCCATGACCCCGAGCCCTGTCGCCTTCGTCGAAACGCCGGTCGCCGCTGACCCGACGTTCGAGACGGTGGCCGAGATCGACCCGATCGAGGACGAGACCGAGCAGCAGGAGTCGCGCGGCCTGCGCGGCGCGCTTGCTCGCCGTCTGCGACGCGCCGAGAAGCCGGTAGAAGCCAAGCCGAGCCTGGCCGACCGTATTCGCCCGCAGCCCGAAGCCGTTTCGGTTCCCCCGCGCGCCGAGCCCTCGCTCGAGGTCGAGGCCCCGTCGCTGGACGCCGCCGACAGCTTCGTCGAGCGCGAGGCCGATCGCCCGCTGGAGCCCGGCTCCGGCGTGCCGGACATCGCCGCTCTGATCGAGCGCGTTCGCACCCAGCAGCGCGCCGGTGCGGAAGCCTCCGATCCGGTCGCCAAAGCCGATTTCATCGCGGCGGCCCGCAAGGCCGCCATGGCGGCGGCGGCGGAAGCCGAAGCGCTGAAGTCCGATGCGTCGATGGCCGATCCCGAGGTCGATGGCGCGAGCCGCCGTCGCAAGCCGATCCTGATGGCGGTCGGCGCCGTTCTTCTGGCGCTGATGGCGATCCCGCTCGGCCAGCGTTATCTCGCCTCGCACAATGATGCGGTGAACAACACCCTGTCCGCTCCCGCTCTCGAGCGTCCGGCCACCGGCTCGGCATCCGAGATCATGCCCGCTCCGACCATGGCGGCTCCCGCGCCCGAGGCTCCCGCCGAGACCCCGCCCGAACAGGCCAGCCCCGAGCGCACCGGCGAGATCGTGACGCCCGTGTCCGAGCCGCAGGTTGCCGCGATGGCGACGGAAACGAGCGCGCCATCGGCCGAGACAGCGCCCGCGCCCGTCGTGGAAGCCTCGATGCCCGCTGCCGAAGACACATCCGTGGCGAAGGTCGAGGACGCAGCCGTAACGGTCGCGCAAGCCGATACGTCCCCGATCGAAACCGCGTCCGTCGCGCCGGCAGCGCCCGCCGCCGACGTTGCGCCCGCCGCCGACGCGACGAACGCTGGTTCGGCGTCGCCGCTTCTCGTGGCCGCTCAGTCCAAGCTTCCCGCCGATGCGCAGGGCGCTCTGCCGACATTGCCCGAGAAGATCGGCCCTGCGGCGCTGAAGACCGCCGCGGTCGAAGGCGAGCCGATGGCGCTGTTCGAGGTGGGTCTGCGCGTCATGGAAGGCCGCGCCGCCCCGTCCGACCCGAGGGCCGCCATGGCCTGGTTCGGTCAGGCGGCCTCGCGCGGCTATGCGCCGGCGCAGTACAGCGTCGGCACGCTCTTCGAGAAGGGCAATGGCGTGGCGCGCGACACGGGCGCGGCGCGCGACTGGTATCGGCTCGCAGCTGACCAGGGCAATATCCGCGCCATGCACAATCTCGCCGTTCTCTATGCCACCGGCATCGAAGGCGCATCGGACCCCAAGGCTGCGGCCGGATGGTTCCTGCGGGCCGCCCAGCACGGGATGCGCGACAGCCAGTACAATCTCGGCATCCTGTATGCGCGCGGTGTGGGCGTCGAGCCCAATCTCGGCGAGTCCTATCGCTGGTTCCGCATCGTCGGCGCGGCCGGTGACAAGGACGCTCAGAACAAGATGGAAGAGGTCGGCAAGAGCCTCGCTCCCGAACTCCGCGCCCAGATCGACGCCGAAACGGCGGCCTGGAAGCCCGAGCCGCGCATCGACGCCGCCAACACGGTCGATATCCCTGCGAGCTGGAACGAGAAGTCGGGCCAGACCGCCTCGGTCGACATGAGCAAGGCGATCCGCAACGTGCAGGCCATTCTCCTGAAGCTCGGTTACAATCCGGGCCGCCCGGACGGCGTGGTCGGCGAGCAGACCACCGCCGCCATCCGCAAGTTCCAGGAGAAGACCGGCCTTCAGACCACCGGGCAGATCGACGAGCCGCTGATCCGCGCTCTTCTGGAGCGCAAGGACAGCTGATCGCGAAAGGGCTCGACAGCCAGGCGCAATCGATTTGACTTGACGGAAAGGGCGGCCCAAAGACAGGGCTGCCCTTTCTTTTTGCCCGTGCGCAACCGACATCGGCGAGCCGACCTCCGTGACGCTGTATCTTCCGATCGCCGAAATCTCGGTCAACATCTTCATCATCGTCGGGATGGGGGCGGCCGTCGGCTTCCTGTCGGGCATGTTCGGGGTAGGTGGCGGCTTCCTGATCACGCCGCTTCTGATCTTCTACAACATCCCGCCCGCTGTCGCGGTCGCGACCGGCGCCAATCAGGTCATCGCCTCGTCGGTGTCCGGCGCGCTCGCCCATTACAAGCGCGGCACGGTGGATTTGAAGCTCGGCTTCATGCTGATCCTCGGCGGCGCGGTCGGGTCCGGCCTCGGCGTCTGGCTCTACTCGCTCCTTCGGCGTCTGGGGCAGCTCGATTTCGCCGTCTCGGTTCTCTACGTCATCCTGCTCGGTACGGTGGGCGGGTTGATGCTGGCCGAGAGCCTGCGCGCGATCAGGCGGGTCAAGGGCGGCGGCTCGGGCGAAATCCGGCGCACCGGCCAGCACAGCTGGGTGCACCGCCTGCCGTTCAAGATGCGCTTCAAGCGCTCCAAGCTTTATGTCTCGGTCGTGCCCGTGCTCGGCCTCGGCTTTGCGATCGGTGTGCTCGGCTCGGTCATGGGCGTGGGCGGCGGCTTCATCATGGTGCCGGCCATGATCTATCTTCTGCGCGTGCCGACCAGCGTCGTGATCGGCACGTCGCTCGTCCAGATCATGTTCACGGCGGCGGTGACGACCGTGCTCCAATCCGCCAGCAACGGCACGGTGGACGTGGTGCTGGCTTTCCTCCTGATGATCGGCGGCGTTGTCGGGGCGCAGTTCGGCGCGGAAGCGGGACGCAAGCTGCGCGGGGAGCAGCTGCGTGCGCTTCTGGCGCTCCTGGTGCTGGCGGTGGCCGTGCGCCTGTTCGTGGAACTCGTGGTGGTGCCGGGAGAAATCTTCTCGATCAGCCTGCCGAGCGGAGAAAGCGGATGAAGGGGCGCGCGCTTCTCCTCGCCCTTTCGCTTCTCGGCGCGCCGCTCTGCGCCTCGGCACAAACCGCGCCAGCACCCAGCGATCCGCCGCCCGTGCCCGAAAGCTTCCAGATCGGGCTGTCCACGGAGACGATTGCGGTCGGCGCCTCGTCCGGCGGGCAGCGGCTCGTGGTCTTCGGCGCGCTCGACAATGCCGATCCGCGTGTCATGCGTCAGGGCCGCTACGACATCGTGGTGATCCTGGAGGGGCCACGCAGCAATCTCGTGGTGCGCGAGAAGAAGCGCACCTTCGGCATCTGGATCAACCGGGGCTCGGAGCGGTTCGAGGCTGTGCCCGCCTCCTATGCGCTCGCCTCCACGCGGCCGATCCGCGACATCGCCCCGGCTGTGACGCTGCGCCAGCTCGGCATCGGCACGCAGAACCAGGCCTTCGAACGCACCCCGCCGACCAAGGGGCAGCGCAGCGACACCCAGCAATATGCCGACGCGCTGTTTCGGCTGAAGACCGAAAGTGGGCTCTACAGCGAAACATCAGGCGCGATCGAGTTCGTCAGCGCCACCTTGTTTCGCGCCAATCTGGCGCTTCCGGCCGACCTGCCCGTGGGCCGGCATGTCGCGCGCGCTATTCTATTCCGGGAAGGGTCTTTCGTCCGTGAGCGGTCGGAGGATCTTTGGGTCGTGAAGACCGGGATCGAAAACCAGATTTCGGTGTTTGCCGCCCGCAACGGCGCGCTCTACGGCCTCGTGGCCGTGATGGTCGCCGTTTTCACCGGCTGGTTCGGCCGCCTCATGTTCAAACGGGACTGACCACATGCAGACCAATTCTCACGACGCCCCGCTTCGCTCGCGCGCCGACCAGTTCGTTCGCGCCGCTTGGATTCTGGGAGTCGGCGGGCTCGTGCCCTTCGTCGTGGGATCGCTCCTGATCGCGACCTATTCGGAGATCGCGGACCCGTCCTATCTCTGGCTGGCCGTGTCCGCCTGGGCGGCGGTCATCCTGTCCTTTCTGGGCGGCGCGCGCTGGGGCGCGGCGCTGAACGAGACGCCGCGCAAGAGCCCGACGACGCTAGCGCTCTCGGTTCTGCCGGCGCTCGCAGGCTGGGTCTGCATCCAGCTTCCCCAGCCGTGGAACTTCGTCGGCTTCGCCGTCGCCTTCTGCGTGCAGGGCGTCTGGGACTATACCGCGACGCGCGAGGGGCGCATCGCCGCGCCCTGGTACGCGCAGCTCCGACTGGTGCTGACCGTGGTCGTGGTGCTCTGCATGGTGGCGGTCGCCTTCGCCACGAGCCAGCCCGTCGCCTTCTAAGCGGCTGGAACCGCCATCCGCCGGAGCGAAATGGAGCGGCGCGACTCCATTTTTCCGGCGCAATGGACTACAACTCCAGCATGATGTCCTCGCCCCGCTCCCCCGGCGACAGCGCCGGCCCGATCATCCTGTTCGACGCCGAATGCGTTCTCTGCTCGGCCAATGCGCGCTTCGTTCTGGAGCGGGATCGCCGGGCCGTGTTTCGCCTGGCCTCCATGCAAGGGGAGGTGGGGCAGGCGCTCTATCGCCGGCACGGCATGGATCCGAACGATCCCTCCAGCATGATCATCGTGGAGGGTGAGCGCATGAGGCGGGACAGCGACGCCGTGCTCAGCATCTATGAGCGGCTCGGCTATCCCTGGAAGCTCGCGGCGCTCTTTCGGATCGTGCCGTCGGTGATCCGCGATCCCGTTTATCGCTTCGTCGCGCGCCATCGCTACAAGATCTTCGGCAAGCGAGACACCTGCTGGATCGCGCCTGCCCATATGCGCGATCGCATCCTGTGAGGCAGCGGCCCGTTCGCCTTTTGCGAAGCCTGTTCGCATGAAGGTTCTGATCCTCGGTGGCTACGGCACCTTCGGTGGGCGGCTGGCGACGCTTCTCGCCGATGTCGAAGCGCTCGACCTTTTGATTGCCGGGCGCAGCCTTGCGCGGGCCGAGGCCTTCTGCGCGGCCTATCGGGGCGCGGCCCGCGTCCAGCCTCTCGCGCTCGACCGCGCGCAAATCGCGGACGCGCTCGCCGCGCACCGGCCCGATCTCGTGGTGGATGCGTCCGGTCCGTTTCAGAATTACGGGGACGACCCTTACCCCGTGATCGAAGCCTGTCTGGCTGAAGGCGTCGATTATCTCGATTTCGCGGATGCCGCCGCTTTCGTCTTCGGCGTGTCGCGCTTCGACGCGCGCGCCAAGGCGGGCGGGGTTTCCATCCTCTCCGGCGTCAGCAGCTTTCCCGTTCTCACCGCCGCCGTCCTGCGTGAAATCGGGCGGAGCATGGAGATCCGCTCCGTCGAAGGCGGCATTGCGCCATCGCCCTTTGCCGGGGTCGGCCTCAATGTCATGCGCGCGGTGGTGTCCTATGCCGGCGCCCCGGTGAAGCTGCGCCGGGGCGGCCGTCCGTTCGTGGCCAAGGGGCTGACGGAAAGCCGGCGCTTTACCATCGCCGTTCCCAGCCAGCTGCCGCTCCATAGCCGCCGGTTCTCACTGGTGGATGTTCCCGATCTTCAGGTCATTCCGCCCGAGCATCCCGGAATGTCCGATATCTGGATGGGCGCGGGGCCGATCCCCGGATTGCTTCATCGGATCCTGAATGGCCTCGCCCGCGCGCGGGCGCGCTTCGGTCTGCCCGCCCTGACGCCCCTGTCGCCGCTCTTCTACGCCGTCTTGAACCGGATGCGCTTCGGCGAGCATCGCGGCGGCATGATCGTGCGCGTAACGGGAACGCGGGAGGGGCGGGAACTCGTCAAGAGCTGGCATCTTCTGGCGGAAGGCGATGACGGCCCGTTCATCCCGTCCATGGCAATTGAGGCGTTGATCCGCAAGCGCCTGAAGGGCGAGCGGTCCGCGCCGGGCGCGCGCTCGGCCGTTCATGCGTTGGACCTCGCCGATTACGACGCCTTGTTCCAGAACCGGGCGATCACGACGGGCTTTCGTGAGGAGCGAAGCTGCGACACCATCTATCGCCGCGTTCTGGGGCCGGCCTTCGACACGCTCCCGCCCGTAATCCGCGCCCTGCACGGCGGGCGCGCCACGAGCCGCTGGGTCGGCACGGCCGAGGTGCGACGGGGACAGGGGCTCGCGGCGCGGCTGATCTGCGCCCTCACAGGCTTTCCCCGAACGGGCGACGCAGTGCCGGCCTCCGTGACCTTCGCGCCCGATGGCGAGGTCGAGCGCTGGACGCGGCGGATCGGCGGCAAGACCTTGCGCTCGGTTCAATGGGCCGGAACGGGTCGGGACCAGTTTCTCTTGATCGAGAAATTCGGAATCGCCCGCTTTTCCGTCGCGCTACTTTGCGAAGGGGATCGGCTGCGTCTGGTGCCGAGGCGCTGGACGCTCGCCGGCCTGCCTATGCCCGCCTGCCTCCTGCCGGGGGGCGAGATGATCGAGACGGCGCGGGACGATCGCTTCGTCTTCGACATCAATATCCGCGCGCCCTGGATCGGGCCGATCGTCCATTATCGCGGGTCGCTGTCGCTCGAAGCGCCGAGGGCTCAGCCCGCCGAGAGCGCGCGGAACGGGATCGGGTAGATGCGCGCGGTGCCGATCACATAGGCTTTCGCCTGTTCGGGCCGAAACAGTCCGTTGAAGGCGCGATCGAGGACGTTCAGCCCACCCGTCGTCACGCCGAAGGAGGGCATGATCATGCGCTCGCCGTCCGTGGCGAAACACGCCCCGCGCACCGAGCGTCCCCGACCGGACACCCGCGCCACGGGGTGGAGATGCCCTGCGATTTCGCCAGCGCAGGGGCGGGGCGAGGGCTCGTGGCGGAGCGTCCAGGGGCCGAGTTCGATCGTCTCGGCCGTGTCGCCGCTCAGACCCGCCGGGGGCTCGGGGTCGTGGTTGCCGGAAATCCAGGTCCAGCGCCGGCCCGCCATCAGCGCGCCCAAGCGCTCGCGGAAGGGCTCGGGCATATGAGCCGCGCCGTGCCGGTCGTGAAAACTGTCGCCCAGCGCCACGACATGGCGAGGGTTCAGACGCGTGATCGTGCCGGCAAGCAGCGCCAGCGTCGCCGCCGTGTCGTAGGGCGGCAGCATCATTCCGCGCCGGGCAAAGGCCGCGCCTTTTTCCAGATGCAGATCCGACACGATCAGCAGGCCGAACTCGGGCGCAAACAGCGTGCCGCAGGGGTGGCAGACCAGGCGCCCACCATTCACCGTGGTCTCCACGCCTTCGCCGCTCGCCTGTCCGAAGCGCCGGTCGATCATGTTCATGCGCGTCTGCCTGACCCGTTCTTCTCTTGTTCCTTTGTGAATCCACATCCATGGCAAAGACAAGGCGGTGCGGCATTCGGGCTCGGCTTGATTCGTCCGGCGAAATGAGGCAGTCATGGTCGCGCACAAGGACTTGGGTCACCAAGTGGCTATGCCGGGCGCCTATCCCTCGGCCCATCCAGACGACGTTGATAGTGTGATGCGACCGCCGCGCGCCTGATATGGCCGGTGGGACGTCGTCGAGATTTCGTTGTTTCCCCATGTTCTCAACACGCAATTGGCGTGCCGAATGGTTCGGCAATGTCCGGGGCGATCTCCTGTCCGGGCTGGTCGTGGCCCTGGCGCTGATCCCCGAGGCCATCGCCTTCTCCATCATAGCGGGCGTCGATCCGAAGGTCGGCCTCTACGCCTCCTTTTCCATCGCCGTTCTCATTTCCATCTTCGGCGGCCGGCCGGGCATGATCTCGGCGGCCACCGCCGCGACCGCCGTTCTCATGGTCACGCTGGTGCGCGACCACGGCCTCCCATATCTCTTCGCCGCGACTATCTTCGCCGGCCTCATCCAGATCGTCGCGGGCTTCTGCCGGCTCGGCGATCTCATGCGCTTCGTCTCGCGCTCGGTCATGACCGGCTTCGTCAACGCGCTGGCGATCCTCATCTTCATGGCCCAGCTGCCCGAGCTGATCGGCGTGCCCGCCATGACCTATGTCCTCTGCGCGGGTGCGCTCGCCATCATCTATCTCTTCCCCCGGATCACCAAGGCCGTGCCGTCGCCGCTCGTCGCGATCGTTGTGATCACGGCGGCCGCGCTCGTCTTCGGCATCGAAGTGCGCACGGTCGGCGACATGGGGCAATTGCCCTCCAGCCTGCCGGTCTTCCTCCTGCCGGATGTGCCCTTCACCTTCGAGACGCTGCGCATCATCGCGCCCTATTCCGTGGGCATCGCGCTGGTCGGCCTTCTGGAATCGCTGATGACCGCGCAGGTCGTAGACGATCTCACCGACACGGGGTCGGACAAGAACCGCGAATGCGTGGGGCAGGGCATCGCCAATTCCGTCACCGGCTTCTTCGGCGGCATGGCGGGCTGCGCCATGATCGGCCAGAGCGGCATCAATATCCGCTCGGGCGGGCGCGGGCGTCTGTCCTGCTTCTTTGCCGGCGTCGCGCTTCTGTTCCTGATCGTGGTGCTGGGAGACTGGGTCGCCGTGATCCCCATGCCGGCGCTCGTCGCGATCATGATCATGGTCTCGATCGGCACGTTCGACTGGGGCTCGCTCAAAAGCCTCGTCACCCATCCGCGCCGCTCCTCCGTCGTCATGGTGGCGACCGTGGTGATCGTGGTCTGGACGCACAATCTGGCGCTCGGCGTTTTTGCGGGCGTGCTTTTGTCCGGCCTCTTCTTCGCCTCCAAGATCGCGCAGATCTTCGCCGTCTCGTCCGAGCTTTCGGCCGATGGGCGGACGCGGACCTACCGTGTCGAGGGGCAGGTCTTCTTCGCCTCGGCCGGGCGCTTCATCGAGAGCTTCGATGTGAGGGAAAAGCTGGAGCGCGTCGCGATCGATGTGACCCACGCCCATATCTGGGACCTCACGGGCGTTGGCGCGCTGGACAAGGTGGTGCTGCGCTTCCGCAAGGCAGGTGTTGAGGTGGAAACCGTCGGTCTGAACGAGGCCTCGCGCACGATGGTCGACAAGCTGACGATCCAGAACCGAGCCGACGCTTTGGAGCTGACGGCCGGACACTGACCGCAGGGTCTTGATCCCCGTGGCCCGCTGCTCTCCGGTGCAGCGGGCGACGCCGGTTCTCTCAGGGCCTCTTGGCACGGTTTCACGTCCCGTCGATAAGGGGCGCTATGAGTGTCTTCGCGTCCTTTCTTCCCTCGTCCCCGCCGGTCAGCGTCAAGGAGCGGCTTCGCTCCGCGTTCGGCGCGCTGATCGGCATTTTACTGACCGGCATCGTGTGCCGTCTCGCACTCGGACCCGGCAGCGCGCTGCCCGTCTTGATCGCGCCGATGGGCGCTTCGGCCGTGCTGCTCTTCGCCGTGCCGGCCAGCCCGCTGGCCCAGCCCTGGTCCATCATCGGCGGCAATCTCGTGTCCTCGCTGGTCGGGGTCAGCGTGGCCCTGCTGGTACCCGACCCCTTCGTGGGGGCCGCGCTCGCCATCGGTATCGCCATCGCCCTGATGATGGGCCTACGCTGCCTCCATCCGCCGAGCGGCGCGGTGGCGCTGACGGCCGTGCTCGGCGGCCCCGGCATTCACACACTCGGCTATGGTTTCGTTCTCTGGCCCGTCATGGCCAATTCGCTTCTGATGGTGATCGTCGCCATCGTGTTCAATCGCATGGCGGGGCGCACCTATCCGCACCGGCCGCTTGCGGCGGTGCCAAGCCGACAGACCGCCGACAAATCGCCCGCCGCGCGCGTCGGCTTCACCTCGGAAGACCTCGACGCGGTTCTGGCCGAATATGACCAGCTGCTCGACGTCGATCGCGGCGATCTCGAAACCATCCTCCGGCAGGCCGAAATCCGCTCCTATCGCCGCCGCTCGGGTCAGATGAGCTGCGCCTCGATCATGTCGCGGGATGTGGTCGCCATCGCGCCCGACGCGCCGATGGCAGAGGCGCTGGAGCTTCTGCGCTCGCACCATATCAAGTCTCTGCCCGTCACCACTGAGGACGCGCGCGTGGTCGGGATCGTGACCCAGACCGATCTTCTGGACAAGCCGACCTGGGGTCCGCGCGGTCCCAGGCTCGGCGTCGGCCGGCGGCTGCAACTGACGCTCAACCGGATGCGCGCGCCTAATGGCTCCATCGAAGACATCATGACGAGCCCGGTGCGCACCGTCTCGCCGGACACGCCGCTGGCCGACCTCGTGCGCTTCATGGCCGCGACAGGCCTGCATCATCTGCCCGTGGTGGAGCCGGACGGGCGGCTGGCCGGCATCGTCTCGCAATCCGACCTGATCGTCGCGCTCCTCGCCGAAAGCGACCGGCGGGCGGAGGCGGCGGACGCTCAGCCCAGATAATTCGAGCGGAAGTCCTTCACCTCGCCCAGCGCCTTGATGATGAGGTCCTCCTCCATGGCCTCGGCGAGCAGATCGTCGCGCGCCTCGCCTTCGATGCGCTCGCGGCCCGCCTCCAGCATGATCGGCACGGCGAGGGGGGAAATCTCCTCGAGATCCTTGTGCAGGATATGGCGCTTGATGCGCCCGAGCAGGTCCGAGACGCGGCGCACGTCGAGAAGGCCGGTCGCCGCATCCGCCCAGGTGGCGCGCAGCAAGATATGGTCCGGCTCGTGCGCGCGCAGCACGTCATAGACGAGATCGGACGAGACGGTCATCTGCCGCCCGGTCTTCTCGCGCCCCGGCTGGTTCTTCATGACGAGGCCGCTGATGATGGCGCATTGGCGGAAGGTGCGTTTCAGGAGCCAGGAATCCGCCATCCAGGCTTCCAGATCGTCGCCCAGCATGTCCTCGTCGAAGAGATCGTCCAGCGACAGGCGGCCATCCCCGATCATCGCGCCCATATCGGCCCGGCCCCAGATGGAGAGCGCGTAGTCGGTCGCGACGAAGCCGAGCGGCTTGGCGCGGGCGCGCTCCAGCCGGCGCGTGAGCAACATGCCGAGCGTCTGATGCGCCAGCCGCCCTTCGAAGGGATAGGCCACCAGAAAAAAGCGATTGCCGTTGGGAAAGGTCTCGATCAGCAGATCGTTCGGGCCGGGAATGGCGCTCTTGCGCTTCTGGATCGCCAGCCATTCGCCGACCTGTGAGGGCAGGCTGCCCCATTTCTTGGGGTCGGCCAGCATCTCGCGGACCTTCTCGGCCAGAAAGGTCGTCAGCGGGAATTTCTGCCCGCCGTAATAGGGCACCTTGGCTTCGTCGTCGTGCGTCTTGGTGACGAGACATTCCATCTCGTGGATGCCCTCGAAGCGCAGGACCTGACCGGAAAACAGGAACGTGTCGCCGGTAGCCAGCGTCTCCAGGAAGTTTTCCTCGATCTTGCCGAGAACCGGCCCGCCGCGCGCCATGCCCGACTTGGTCTTGGCGCGGATGAGGCGCACCAGAAGCGATTCCGACTCGATGATCGTGCCCGCGTTCATACGATAGGCCTGCGCGACGGCCGGGTGCGTCACGCGCCATGTCCCGTCTTCGGTCAGCCGAATCTTCGCATAGCGCTCGTAGACGCGCAGCGCATAACCACCCGTCGCCACGAAATCCACCACGCGGTCGAAGGTCTCGCGGTCGAGATCGCGATAGGGCAGGGCAGCCGTCACCTCGCGATGCAGATCGTCGGCGCGGAAGGGGGCGGCGCAGGCCATGCCCAAAACATGCTGAGCGAGCACGTCGAGACAGCCCTCGCGCATCGGCGGCGAGTCCTGATCGCCGAGATAGTTGGCGTCGAGCGCCGCCTGACATTCCATGACCTCGAACCGGTTGGCCGGCACGAGAATGGCCTTGGAGGCCTCGTCCATCCGGTGGTTGGCGCGGCCGATGCGCTGGGCGAGGCGCGAGGCCCCTTTGGGCGCGCCGACATGCACCACGAGATCGACATCGCCCCAGTCGATCCCGAGATCGAGCGTCGAGGTCGCGACCACGGCGCGCAGCTCGTTGGCCGCCATCGCCGCTTCCACGCGCCGGCGCTGCGTCACATCCAGCGAGCCGTGATGGAGCGCGATGGGCAGCGTGTCCTCGTTGATGCGCCACAGCTCCTGAAACAGAAGCTCGGCCTGGGAGCGCGTGTTGACGAAGAGCAGCGTCGTGCGGTGCGCCTGAATCGCCTCGTAGATTTCCGGCATGGCGTAGCGCGCCATGTGCCCCTGCCAGGGCACGCGGGCCGAGGATTTGAGGATCGTGATCTCCGGCTTCACGCCGCCGTCCACGGTCACGAGATCGGCCATGGGCGCGGTGCCGGGCGCTTGCGCCACCAGCCATTGGCGCAATTCGTCGGGATTGGAGACCGTGGCCGAAAGACCGACCGTGCGAAGCTCGGGCCGCAGCTTGCGCAAGCGCGCGAGGCCGAGCGCCAGAAGATGGCCGCGCTTGGAAGCGACGAGCGAGTGCAACTCGTCGAAGATCACGGTCTTGAGGTCCGAGAAGAAAATGTCGGCGTCCGGGCTCGCGATCAGAAGGGCGAGCTGTTCGGGCGTGGTCAGCAGAATGTCGGGCGGCTTCAGTTTCTGGCGCTGGCGCTTGGATTGCGACGTGTCGCCGGTGCGCGCTTCCATAGATATGGAGAGGCCCATCTCCTCCACCGGCTTTTCCAGATTGCGGTGGATGTCGGTGGCGAGCGCCTTCAGCGGCGAAATGTAGAGCGTGTGGACGCCGGGCGGCTTGCGTCCGGGCACCCGCTTCGGCCGGCGCGCGAGATCGACCAGCGAGGGCAGGAAGCCCGCCAATGTCTTGCCCGCCCCGGTCGGCGCGATCAGAAGAACGGAAGCGCCCAGTTCTGCGCGCTCCAGAAGGTCGAGCTGATGAGGGCGCGGGCTCCAGCCCTTGGCCGCGAACCACTCGGCAAAGCGTGGAGGGAGGAGAGTGGGCGGGGAAGCGAGCGCGATGGACACGCGCTCTTATGTAAGCGGGGATCGCCGTCCGAGAAGGGAGGGTGAGGGTGCGTCCTACCGCACGACCTTGATATAAACGTCCGTGTCGGTCACGCCATCGACGACATAGGATTGGCGAAGCCGAACCTGATCGTTGCCGACATAACCCTTGTTGGGCGTATAATAGGTGGCAGTGCCCTTGACCTTATGCGTTCGGCATTTGGCGAACCGGCGTGAGGTCGTGTTGGGGTACACATCCTCGTTGACGATGGAAATCTGCCCATGGGCCGGCGGCTGCGTCACGCGCACCTTCGGGAGGCCATCGGCCGAGCAATCATTGGCGATGGACCAATTCTTGCGAATTTGCGTCCGCTCACCCGCTGCAACGGTGACATGCGCCTGAGTGACTTTGACGCCGTCTGCGCTGGTCGTCACGCAGCCCGACAAAGGCAAAGTCAACAGTGAAGCTGAAAGAGCGGCAATCTTATATCTCATCGTCTTCCCGATCCTCTGAAATTCGACTTTCCCCAACGGGAAGTCAGAGGAGGCAGGCGCCTCGGCGAGAGATTCGTCAATCGAAGCGGGATGAAACTTCAGTAAGCTTGCAGGCTTTGCTTCAATTTGGACATATTGTTCAACGGGCGAGATAGCGATCGGCGCGGTGATTGATGGCGAGAAACAGGTTCAGAACCAGCGCGCCGAGCACGGAATAGAAGACTGCCAGCGGCGAGACGGCGAGAAAGGCCGTGACCAGCACGAGCAGATCGACGCCGAGCTGCGTCAGCCCCGCGCGCCAGCCGAAGCGGTCCTGCAAATACACGGCGAGGATGCCGACGCCGCCGGCCGAGGAACGGTGACGAAACAGCGCCAGCAGGCCGAAGCCGATCAGAAGCCCGCCGAGACAGGCGCCGAGCAGCGGCTGGACGCTGGCGAAGCGGATGAAGTCGCCGCTGAAGGCCGTCATGACGGAGAGAAGCGCGACGGCGAAGGCAGTCTTGATCGTGAAGGCACGCCCCATGCGCCCGATGGCGAGGACATAGAAGGGCAGGTTGAGCACGAAAAAGACGAGGCCGAAATTCCAGCCGGTCCAATAGTGGACGACGAAGGCGAGACCCGCCATGCCGCCGGTCAGAAAGCCGAGTTGACCGAGAATGGCGATGCCGAGCGCCGTCAGCGTGACGCCCGCGATGATGCCGAGCGCGTCTTCCCAGGGGCTGTGCTTCGTGGCGGTGGCCGCCCAATTGCCAAAGCGGTGGGCGCGGCGCAGCATCTCGGTTTCGTGCTGCTCGTCCTCGGGCGTGGCGATCTGGTTGGACGATGCGTTCAAGGGGGAAACCCGCTGCCTGCTGTTCTTCTGATGTCCAGGGTAACGCCGCGATGGTGCAGTGCAAAGGCCCTCGCTGCGGCGCGTTGCCGAGGGCGTTCTACCGTCTTCGAGCGACCATCAGTGCACCGCGCACGGGTTCGCCCCGGTCGCGCCGCAATTCCTCGCGCCGCTCCGACAGAAGAATGAAACCCGCCGCGTCCAACTGCGCGGCGAGCGCGGCCGGCGCATGGGCGTAGCGTAAGGAAGGGCGAAGCGCGTAGCCGCCCTCTGCCGCGTCGTCGGCTTCCACCGAGAAGGCGAGCAGGCCGCCGGGGGACAGAAGCCGGGCCGCCCGCGCGAAGACCGGCGAGAGATCGCCGAGATAGGTGAGGACATCGGCGGCCGTCAGAAGGTCGTAAGGCGCGCCGTCGGGCGCTTCGGCCAATGCCACGTCGCCTTCCGCCA
Source organism: Aureimonas ureilytica (assembly GCF_001475935.1). Classification (GTDB taxonomy): domain Bacteria; phylum Pseudomonadota; class Alphaproteobacteria; order Rhizobiales; family Rhizobiaceae; genus Aureimonas; species Aureimonas ureilytica_A. The sequence goes on along the minus strand of NZ_LDQA01000028.1, from coordinate 254,627 downwards.
GATGATCGTAGAGCCGCTTGCGCCGCGCCTGCTCCAGCATGCCGGGGGAGAGGTCCATGCCATGCAACGCGCCGCAGACCGGGCGCAGCCGCTCGCCCATCAGCCCCGTGCCGCAGCCGAGATCCATGGCGCGAGCAAAGCGCTCTTCGGGACACTGCGCCATCACCGCGTCGAACAGGAGATCGGGCACGCGGTAGCCCAGCCGCTTCACCAGCGCCGTCTCGAACCCTTCGGCATATTGATCGAACAGGCCGGCGACGAAGGCGGGCGGCGGCGCGCCGGGCACGGGGGCGGCCCCCAGCGCGGCGAGCTTCAGGCCCGCGCCATAAGGGTCGGCCTCGTCCTGTCCGACGACCGCGCGGTAGAGCGAGAGCGCCTCGTCCCGCTCGCCTGTTTCCTCCAGAAAGGCGGCGAGGCGCATCCGGCCGAGCGTCCAGCCGGGCGCGAGGTCCACGGCCTGCCGCATCAGATCGGCCGCCGCCACATAGTCGCGCGCGCCGGCATAGGATTCGGCATAGTCGGCGCGCCGGTCGGCCAGCGGGTTGCCGGAACGGTGAGAGTCTTGGGACACGGGGTCTGTCTTCCGGGGAGGGGCGATGCGCTTATCGGGCCGGGCTCCGCCGCGCGCAAGCGGATTTTCCGCTTGAGAGGGCCTAGCTTTCCCGTAGGCGCTTCCGCTCGCGCTGCCGGCCTCTATCTCATGCCCATGGCCCGTTTCGAAGACCTGCTCCGCCCGACGCCCGAAGGGCTCTATTGCCCGCCCGGCGGCTTCTATATCGACCCCGTGCGCCCGGTGGAGCGCGCGCTGATCACCCATGGCCATGCCGACCATGCGCGCTCGGGCCACAGCCATGTTCTGGCGACGCGGCGCACGCTCTCGATCATGGCGCTGCGCTATGGCGAGGATTTTGCCGGGGCGCGGCAGGTGGCCGATTGGGGGCGGGCGATCAACGTCAACGGCGTTACGGTCTCCTTCCATCCGGCCGGCCATGTGCTGGGCTCGGCGCAAATCCTCGTGGAATGGGGCGGAATGCGGATCGTGGCGTCCGGCGACTACAAGCGGCGCGAAGACCCGACGGCCGAGCCCTTCGAGCCCGTGCCCTGCGATGTCTTCATCACCGAGGCGACCTTCGCGCTGCCGGTGTTCCGCCACCCGGATTCGCGCGGCGAGGTGCGAAAGCTCATCGCCTCCACCAAGCAGTTTCCCGAGCGCGCGCATCTCGTTGGCGCCTATGCGCTGGGCAAGGCGCAGCGCGTCATCCGCATGGTGCGCGAGGAAGCCTATGACGCGCCGATCTATATCCATGGCGCGCTGAAGAAGCTCTGCGACTTCTACGAGAGCGAGGGCATCGCGCTCGGCGACCTGCGCCCCGCCACGATCGCGCGCGGCAAGAGCGAGGAGGGCGCGGCCAAGGGGGAGTTCGCCGGCGCGATCGTCGTCGGCCCGCCTTCCGCCTTTGCCGACAAATGGGCGCGGCGCTTTCCAGACCCGGTCGCCTGTTTCGCATCGGGCTGGATGCGCGTGCGCGGGCGAGCGCGCCAGCGCGGCGTCGAGCTGCCGCTGATCCTGTCGGACCATTGCGACTGGGACGAGCTGATCGAGACCATCGCGGAGATCGCCCCACAGGAGGTCTGGGTCACGCATGGGCGCGAGGAGGCCCTGGTGCGCTGGTGCTCCCTTCGCGGCGTACGCGCCCGCCCCCTGCATCTCGTCGGCTACGAGGACGAGTCGGAATAGGGGAGCGTCAGGACGAAGCCGGTTCGCCTGCAATGGTGGCCGGGTCCATCCACATCACCTCCCAGATATGGCCGTCCGGGTCCTCGTAGGAGCGACCGTACATGACGCCGAACTCCTGGGTCGGCGTCGGATCGGCCGTGCCGCCGGCCTGTGTCGCTCGGGCGACGCGCTCGTCCACCGCCGCGCGGCTCTCCGCCGACAGGCAGAACAGCGCCTGCGCGCTTGCATGGGCATCGGAGATCGGGCGCGGCGAGAACTGCATGAACTTCTCATGGGTCAGCAGCATGACGTGGATCACCTCCGACACCACGATGCAGGCGGCCGTCTCGTCAGAAAACTGCGGATTTCGCCGGTAGCCGAGCGCCTTGTAGAAGGCGATGGAGGCTGCCAGATCGCGCACGGGCAGATTGATGAAGATCAGGGGCTGCATGATGTTTCCTCCCGGGTCGCCCGCAGCCGCCAGTCCGAAAGGAGCGGGGCCGACCCCGCTCCATCCTAATCTTATTCCGCAGCCTCGCGGAACGTCGTCTCGGCTTCGTTGTCCTGCGCCGTTTCGGGCAGCGGCCGGCGCAGCGAGGAGACGCCGGCATCGCGCGCCAGACCCGCGAAGACGCCGCCCTGCGCCACCAGATCGTCGAACGTGCCGGTCTCGATGATCTGGCCGCCGTCGAGCACGATGATTTTGTCCGCCGAGCGGATGGTGGAGAGGCGATGGGCGATCACGAAGGTGGTGCGCCCCGCGCGCAGCCGCTCCAAGGCGGCCTGAAGCCGGGTCTCGGTCGCCGTGTCGAGCGCCGAGGTCGCCTCGTCCAAGATCAGGATCGGCGCATCTTTCAGAAGCGCGCGGGCGATGGCGAGGCGCTGGCGCTCGCCGCCCGAAAGCCCCGCGCCCCGCTCGCCCACCATTGAGGCGAACCCGTCGTCCTTGCGCTGGATGAAGTCCAGCGCGCCGGCGAGCTTTGCCGCTTCTTCGATTTCGGCCATCGTGGCTTCCGGCCGGCCGATCGCGATATTCTCCTGGATCGTGCGGCTGAAAAGCCCGGCCTCTTGGAACACGACGCCGATGGAGCCGCGCAGCGAGGTCAGCGTGACGTTGCGGATGTCCTGCCCGTCGATGGTGATGCGGCCCTGTTCGGGGTCGTAGGCGCGCTGGAGAAGGGCGAGCGCTGTGGATTTGCCCGAGCCGGTCGGGCCGACGATCGCAACCGTCTCGCCGGGCGCGGCCTCGAAGGAGATGCCGCGCACCGCGCCCGAGCCTTCCGGGTAGCGGAAGGTCACGTTCTCGAAGCGCACGCGCCCTTCCGTGATGGCCAGCGGCTGGGCGTCCGTGAACTCCACGACATCGGTGCGCTCGCGCAGGACGGCGAAGAACTGCACCAGCATGGGCGCGCGGCCGAACAGGCCCATGAGAAAGCCGGTGAACTGGTCGAGCCGGCCGATCAGGAGCGTCGCAAAGCCCACGAAGGAGACGATCTCACCCACCGAAGCCTGACCGCGCGAGGCGAGGAAGGCGCCATAGGCGAAGATCGAGACGATCGAGATGGACGACGCGCCCCGTGTCAGCACCGACATGACCGCCCACCAGTTGAGAACGGGATATTGCGCGGCGAGGATACGGTCGAGCGACGAGCGCACGGAATGAAGCTCGCGCGGCACGGCAAGGAAGCTTTGCAGCATCGAGACATTGCCGAAGAGTTCGCCGACCGTGCCCGAAACCTCGGTGAAGTGACCTTCCACCTCGTTCTGCCCGCCCGAGGTGCGCTTCACCACGGCGAGATTGACCAGCGTATAGACGACGATCAGCACGCCGAGCAGCGAGGCCAAGCGCCAGTTCATCCAGAAGGCAACGGGCAGCAGGATGGTCAGCGCCACCATATTGCCGATCTGCTCGCGAAACAGCGGCAGCCAGAAGCCGAACAGCGTATCGACGCCCGAGATCATCACCCGCATCAGCCGGCCGGACTGCGAGCGCGAATGAAACGAGGCGGGCAGGGCGAGGACATGTTCCAGAAAGGTTGCCATGGCCGACAGGCGGCGGCGATGCATCAGCCGATCCGCTAGGAGCGAGATCACCATGGCCGACAGGAAGGAGACGAAGCTCGCCGCGCCCCAGACGAGGACGAGCGAGAGCGCGTTACCGCCCGAAAGCAGCGCGTTGATGGCATGGCCGAAGAGCACGGGCTCGGCCACCTGAATGCCGGCCACCGCCATGCCGGCGAGGACGATGCCGATCGCCTTGCCGCGTTCTGGGGCGAGGAGGGTGAGGGCTTGGGCGTAGGCGGACAGGGTCTTGGACAGGGCAGACATGGCGAGGCATCCGAAGTCGCGCCGACCGCATCGGGGCGAAGGCTGAAAGCGGGCTGCGCGGCTTTCTTTCGCCGGGCTCCGAAAACTCATCTTGAGCTCTTGAAACCGTGAGAGGCTGCGCTAAGCGCCGCTCTTAAACATAGAGTGCGGCGCGAATCATGCGCGACTGCATCGTGCTCGATGAAATTTTTTTATGCTTTGTTTCGATTTGGCCCGGACGCGTGATCGGAGGGCTCGAACGCCCCTTGATCCGCTCAGGCGTGGGTCATGTCGCCCAGCACATAGGCCGCCAGATGGCCGGCCACATAGGCATGGCCTTCGACCGAGGCGTGGAACCCGTCGCGCGAGAAGCCGGCCGGCTCGACGCGGGGAATCTGCGTGGCGGGAATAGCCCCGCGCTCCAGGCAAAGACGCGTTCCGACGCGCCTCAAAATGCGGCTGCGCAGTTCCAGCACCAGGGCGAGGCCGCGCGGCAGGGCGGGCACGCGCAGCATGTCCACCGGCGGCGACCAGACGATGCGCGCTTCCGGCCAGCGGGCGCGCAGGGCATAAAGCAGCGTGCCGAAGCTGCGCTTGAAACGGCGCGCCGAGTGGAAATTCTTCACGTCGTTCGTGCCGATCGACAAGACGATATGGGTGAAACCCTCGCGCGCGATATTGGGCACAACGAAATCGCGCACTTCGGCGCAGACCGCCGAATTCGAGCCTGCCGCACGCCACGCGACCACCGCGCCCGTCAGCGCATAGAGGCGCTCGGCCAGACGCGGCGCGAGGCTTTGCTCGATCCGGTCCACGCCGACGCCGGCCGCCGAGGAATCGCCGATCAGGAGAAGGCGAATGGCGGGCGCGTCCTCGCCCGCGCCGACCTGCCCGCTATGGGGGCCGGCCGCCGGCGGCATTCGCTCGATGCGGCGGCGAATGCCGATGCCCTGCCAGATATAGACCGGCAGGAGCAGCCAGGAGAGAAGCGTATCCTTCACGAAAAACGCCCCTTTCTCGAGTGAATCAGGCCTTGAGCGCTTCGACGCCCGGCAGGGCCTTGCCCTCCATCCATTCCAGGAAGGCGCCGCCCGCCGTCGATACATAGGTGAAGCGCTCGGCCACGCCGGCCTGATTGAGCGCGGCCACCGTATCGCCGCCGCCAGCGACCGACACGAGCTGACCGGCCGCCGTGCGGTCGGCCGCATGGCGCGCCGCTGCCATGGTGGCGCGGTCGAAGGGCTCGATTTCGAAGGCGCCGAGCGGGCCGTTCCAGACGAGGGTCTTCGACTTGTCAATCCAGGCCGAAATCGCCTCGACGCTGGCGGGGCCGACATCGAGGATCATGGCGTCGGACGGAACGGCGGAGACAGACACCGTCTCGTTCGCGGCATTGGCCTTGAACTCGCGCGCCACGACCGCGTCGGTCGGCAGCAGGATTGTGCAGTTCGCCGCCTTGGCCTTTTCCAGGATTTGGCGGGCGGTGTCGGCGAGATCATGCTCGCAGAGCGACTTGCCGACATCGATCCCCTGGGCCGCCAGGAACGTGTTGGCCATGCCGCCGCCGATCACAAGGCAGTCCACCTTGGCGACGAGGTTCTGGAGAAGGTCGATCTTGGTCGAGACCTTGGCACCGCCGACAATGGCGATCACGGGCTTTTCCGGGTTGCCGAGGCCCTTTTCGAGCGCTTCCAGCTCGGCCTGCATCGTGCGCCCGCAATAGGAGGGCAGGTGATGGGCGAGGCCTTCGGTCGAAGCATGGGCGCGGTGCGCAGCTGAGAAGGCGTCGTTCACATAGACATCACCCAGCGAGGCGAGCTGCGAGACGAAAGCCTCGTCGTTCTTTTCCTCGCCGGCATGGAAGCGGGTGTTTTCCAGAAGCAGGACGTCGCCATCCTGCATATTGGCGACGATCCCGTCCGCCACCGGGCCGACGCAGTCTTCCGCAAAGCCCACCGGGCGGCCGAGCTTTTCCGCCAGAACCGGCGCGATGGGGCCGAGCGACTGCTCGGGATCGACCTTGCCCTTGGGCCGGCCGAAATGGGCGAGAAGCAGAACGCGGCCGCCCTTGTCGGAGATTTCGCGGATGGTCGGCAGGATGCGGTCGATGCGCGTGGCATCGCTCACCTTGCCGTCCTTCATGGGAACGTTGAGATCCACCCGCACGAGAACGCGCTTGCCCTGAAGGTCGGCAGTGTCGAGCGTCTTGAAGAGGGTCATCTCATGGCTCCAAAGCAAGGAAAAGCGTGGTCGGACGCGTGAATTCTAGAGGCGTTTGAACAGGGTCGGATAGTCGAGCACGAGCCCGTCCTCATCGACGGGTAGCTCCGCCGCGAAGCTGCGATCCACTGCCTCGTAGCGGAACAGGCGCTCGGAAATCTCGGTGTAGCGCTGCTCGTCCACAACTGGCTCGAACGTGTCGAAGGGCACGTAGAGCATTCGAAGCTCGGTCGGCTCCGTCAAGCGCTCGCCGAGGCGCCGGATCGGCAGCGTGTTGGTGAAGGGCGTGCCGGCAAGGTCGATGTCGATGCAGCCGGCAAGGTCCGCGCGCTCGGTGCCGTCAGAGCCGATCCAGAAGCCCGGCGCGCTCTGCGTCAGCGCCAGCCGGTCGCCATGCGCGGCGCGGATATCGAAGCTCTGGACATGCCATTCGGCATCGAGGCGAAGCTCATACGATACGCCGTACGGCCGGCCGCCACGCTCACCGATCACGACGGAGCGAGCGACGACGCCGTCCGGCGTCGTCGTCAGATGCAGATGCTCCAGCCCCGCCCCGGACACGGGCGCCCAGCGGACATCGCGCGCGAGAAGGGGCTGGAAGCTCATGGGTTTCAGCCCGCGTTGTGCATGGCGAGCGCGGTGTCCGACATGCGGTTGGAGAAGCCCCACTCGTTGTCGTACCAGGAGAGGATGCGCACGAAGGTGCCGTCCATGACCTTGGTCTGGTCCATCGCGAAGACCGAGGAATGCGGGTCGTGGTTGAAGTCGTGCGACACGTTCGGGTCGAGCGTGTAGCCCAGAATGCCCTTCAGCGGGCCGTCGGCGGCCGCGCGGATGGCGTTCTGCACTTCCTCGATCGTGGTGGCGCGCTTGGCGACGAACTTGAAGTCCACCACCGAAACGTTCGGGGTCGGCACGCGGATGGACGAGCCGTCGAGCTTGCCCTTGAGTTCGGGCAGGACGAGACCGAGCGCCTTGGCCGCGCCGGTCGAGGTCGGGATCATCGACAGGGCCGCCGCGCGGGCGCGGTAGAGATCCTTGTGCATCGTGTCGAGCGTCGGCTGGTCGCCCGTGTAGGAATGGATCGTCGTCATGAAGCCGGTGTCGATGCCGATCGCTTCATGCAGCACCTTGGCGACCGGCGCGAGGCAGTTGGTCGTGCAGGACGCGTTGGAGACGATCTTATCGTTGGCCGTCAGCGTGTCGTGGTTGACGCCGAAGACCACGGTCTTCTCGTCGGCCGCGTTGGTCAGCGGGCCGGAGATCAGCACCTTCTTGGCACCCGCTTCGAGATGGGCCGAGGCCTTCGCCGGATCGGTGAAGATGCCCGTGCATTCCATCGCGATGTCGATGCCCATCTCGCCCCAGGGGAGATTCTTGGGATCGCGCTCGGCGGTCACACGCATCGGGCCGCGGCCGACGTCGATCGTGTTGCCGTCGACCTTCACCGTGCCGGGGAAGCGGCCATGGACCGAATCGTAGCGGATGAGGTGGGCGTTGGTTTCCACCGGGCCGAGATCGTTGATCGCGACGACCTCGATGTCGGTGCGGCCCGACTCCACGATGGCGCGGAGAACGTTGCGGCCGATGCGGCCGAATCCGTTGATGGCGACACGTACTGCCATGGTCTTCCTTTCCTGAAGGACGAGGCGGGAAGCTTCGTCCGAATTCGCCGGCGCTCCGGAGAGCGCGGCGGGCTGAGATGGCGTGGCGCCGGCGGGCGCCGGGCAAAACGAGGTCAGGAGAAGGCGATGCCCGCCGCACCGGGCGCGCCGAACGCGCTCAAACGGCTTGCGGCCGGGCGCGAGGGGGAAGCGGGCCTCTGGGCGAAAGGCATGGATTTAACGTCCTCCCGATGCGCCCTGCCGAAGCGGCACGGCGCGTTCGCGCGCACTCATCATAGGTTCTTCGCGCATGTCAATTGGCGCAACGCGAAGCTCCGGCGGTGGAAAAGCTTTTCACGCCCTTGCGTTCCCGTTAAAGCGGTTCGGCAGCTTGGCTTCTGTGAATGAAGCCGAGCGTGCAAGAGGTTGGAAGCACGACGGGAAAAGGGGTTTTCATGCCGGACGCGGGGCCGCTGACCGACGCCACGAATCGCCTGCAAGCGTCTCTGGAACGTTTGGAGCGCGCGGTGGATCGCCGTCTGTCGCGCGACCATGTCGTGATTTCCGCCGAGGAGGAGGTGCAGCGCATGACCGCCGACCGCTCGCGCCTCGCCGGCGAGCTGGACACGGCGCTGACGCGCGCCTCGCGTCTCGATGCGGCCAATCGCGAAGTCTCGCGCCGTCTCGTCGCCGCCATGGAGACCATTCGCGACGTTCTGGCCCAGCGCCGGGGATAGCGCGGCCGCCGTCTCCTTCCGACCCTCGCGCCCACCCAAGGACAGACATGCCCCAGATCGTCGTTACCATCGATGGCAAGACCTACCGGATGGCCTGTGCCGAGGGCGAGGAAGCGCATCTGACCTCGCTGGCCGCCGATATCGACGCGCGCATCAACGAGTTGCGCGGCTCGTTCGGCGAGATCGGCGAGCTGCGCCTGTCGGTCATGGCCGCGATCATGGTCAATGACGAACTGTCCGAGCAGCGCCGGCGCGTGGCCGAACTGGAAGCCGAAGTGGCGCGCCTCCATGTGGCCGAAGAGCAGGCGGCCCTGCGGGCTGCCGCCACGGGGGACCAGCGGCTGGTGGAGCATCTCCTGGGGGTCAGCGAGATCGTGGAGCGTATCGCCGAGCGGCTGGAGACCGGGCGCTGACCATGAATTTCGACGCCGGCTTCCGGGCCGAGCTTCTGCGACTGTTCCAGTGGCGGCGCGATGTCCGGCATTTCCGCCCCGATGCCTTGCCGGATGGCACGCTGGAGCGCCTTCTCGAAATCGCGACGCTCGCACCCTCCGTCGGTCTCAGCGAGCCCTGGCGTTTCGTGGTGGTGGCCGATCCCACCAGGCGCGCCGCGATCCGCGCCGACTTCCAGCGCTGCAATACGCAAGCCGCCTGCGCCCAAACGGCCGAGCGCGCGGCGCTCTATGCCCGGCTGAAGCTCGAGGGCATGGAAGCGGCGCCCGTGCAGTTCGCCGTCTTTGCCGAAGGCGATCCCGAACAGGGCCACGGGCTCGGCCGGCGGAGTATGCCGGAGACAGCCACCTATAGCGCGGCGCTGGCCGTCCATACGCTCTGGCTGGCCGCGCGCGCCGAGGGACTGGGCCTCGGCTGGGTGTCGATCCTCGATCCCGCGACCCTGCGCGATGTTCTGGACGTGCCGGAATCCTGGCGCTTCATCGGTTATTTCTGCCTGGGATTTCCCATGCTGGAAAGCGACACCCCCGAGCTTCAGCGCGCGGGCTGGGAGACCCGGCGGCGTCTGCCGGAAAAGCTTCTTTATCGGTGATCGCGCCTCTGGCGCTCGCGCCGGCGGCGGCCTATATTCGGTCTCGGCGGGCTGTGCGGTTCGACAGGGATAACTTATTCCCCGGGGCCTTACTCATCCCTTAGGGAGCTGTCCCTGCTGCGGTCCGTGGACTGCGGCACACGGCGCCCACCTACTTTGTAGGTTCCCGGGATCGACTTTCTCATCGGCCGAGGCGGCTCGCCACTTCCTCCCTTTCTCCTCCGCTTCTGTCTCATGCCCGAGACGCGCGCGCTCTTGGCCCGCTCATCGGAAGGCTGCTAAAGCCTTCTGGCCTATCAAAAGGGAGGCAGGAATGAGCGACGGCATGATCGACAAGCGCCTTCTGCGCCGGCGCATGATGGCGCTGCGCGATGCGATGCCCGCTAGCGCACGCATCGAGGCCTCGCTCGCGATCGCCGATCACGCCGATGCGGCCCTGCATTTCGAGCCGGGAACGGTCATCGGCGGCTTTCTGCCCATCGGCTCCGAGATCGACGCCCGCCCGCTCATGGCTCGGTTGCAGGATCGTGGCGCGCGTCTGGCGCTGCCCTGTATCGTGGCAGGTGATCTCGTGTTCCGCGAACTCGTGCGCGGCGCGCCGCTCGTGCCGCAGGGCTTCGGCACGCACGGGCCGGGCGAGGACGCGCCGGACCTCAACCCCACCCTTCTTCTCGTGCCCTTGCTCGCCTTCGACCGGCGCGGCGGGCGCATCGGCTATGGCAAGGGCTTCTACGACCGCGCCATCGCGCGCCTTGCCCCCGTGGAGACTTGGGGCCTCGCCTTCGACGTGCAGGAAGTGCCCGCCGTGCCGATGACGGCGGGGGATCGGTTCCTGGATCGGATCGTCAGGGAAAGCGGAGTTCTGGACCCCAGCGCATCGGCTTCTGGCTGACCAGCCGGGGCGCGTCAGGCTTCGGCGCGCCGAAGATCTGCGTCCAATAGGCCGGGCCGCCCTCGCGCAGACGTCCGCCCGCGAAGCCGATTTCGGTGACGTTGGGGTTGAGGAGGTTCTTACGGTGGCCGGGCGAGTTGATCCAGCCGACCATGGCCGCGCCGTAATCGGCATAGTTGCGCCCGATATTCTCGGCCACCGTGCTCCATTGGTAGCCGAAGCGCGCGACGCGCCCCGGCAGCGCGCCGGCCACCTGATGGTCCATCTTGTTGCGCTCGGCCATGGCGGCCGTCTGCCAGGCGGCGGCTTGCATCAGCTTCTCGTTGATGCGCAGCGGCTTCACGCCGTTCTTGGCGCGGAAATCATTGACGAGGGCCAGCGCTTGGTCGCGCCCGATGGCGGCCGGCTGCGTCTGGCTGGTGTCCACCGGCTTGGCGGTGACGCAGCCCGAAAGGGCGAGGCCGCTCAGGAGCACGGCGATCACAGGCAGGGAGAAACGGGTCGTCACGCAAATTCTCTTTCATGCCCGAAGGGGCGTCGCCCCGGTGATGAATCCGCCGGGATGGTTTTCGTCAAAAATCATTCCCCCTTTGCCCGATCCTGCGCTAGCTGATCGAGTATCGGGAAATCGGAGCGTGCTCATGATCGAGCTGTACACCTGGACCACGCCGAACGGCGAAAAGCCTGCGATCATGCTGGAGGAGTGCGGGCTCGACTACGACCTGCGCCTCGTCGATATTTCGACCGGACAACAAAAAGAATCCGGCTTTCTTGCGATCAATCCGAACGGGCGCATTCCCGCCATCGTGGATCGCGAGGCGGGAGAGGGGCACCGGGTCTTCGAGTCCGGCGCGATCCTCGTGCATCTTGCCGAAAAGACCGGCCGATTTTTGGCCGCGTCCGGCCCCGCACGATCGGAAGCCTTCGCCTGGACCTTCTTTCAGGCCGGCGGCACAGGCCCGATGATCGGGCAGATCCATTATTTCAAGAATGCCGAGGAGCGCAGCGATTTCGCGATCCGCCGCTTCGAGCGCGAAAGCGAGCGGCTGCTGGGTGTTCTCGATGCGAGATTGTCGCAGGCCGACTATCTCGCCGGAGACTATTCCATCGCCGACATGATGAACTGGAGCTGGGCCCGCTCGGGCCTGCGCGACCTCGACGCCGCTTCGCGCTTTCCCGCGCTCGCCGCTTGGGTCGAGCGCGTCGGTGCGCGGCCGGCCGTGAAGGCGGCTCTCGCCCGATTGCAGGATGCCAAGCTCGCTGCCGCCGAAAGGGCGTCCAACGCATGAGATTTCTGTTTCTGGGTGACATGGTTGGCCGCACCGGCCGCATGGCGGTTTTCGAAAAGCTTCCGGGGCTGATCGCCGACTGGAAGCTCGATTTCACGGTCGTGAACGGCGAGAATGCAGCCGGCGGCTTCGGCGTCACGGAAGATATTTTCGAGGACACGATCAGCGCGGGCGCCGATGTCATGACGACCGGCAACCATGTCTTCGACCAGCGCGAGGCCCTGGTCTTCGCCGCGCGGCAGGACCGTTTCCTGCGCCCGGCCAATTATCCGCCCGGCACACCCGGCAAGGGCTCGGGCTTTTATGAGGCGCGCAACGGCGCTCGCGTGCTCGTCGCCAATCTCATGGGCCGCGCCTTCATGCACCCCGAACTGGACGACCCGTTCCGCGCGGCGGGCGAGATCGTCTCGGCCTGTCCGCTCGGCGAGCAAGCCGACGCCATCATCATCGACATGCACGCCGAGGCGACGAGCGAAAAGCTCGCCATGGGCCATTATCTCGACGGGCGCGTGTCGGTCGTGGTGGGCACGCATACGCATGTCCCGACGGGCGATCACCAGATCCTCGTCAACGGCACGGCCTATCAATCGGATGCCGGCATGTGCGGTGACTATGATTCGTCGCTCGGCATGGAAAAGGAAGAGCCGCTGAACCGCTTTCTGACGCGCATTCCGCGCGGGCGCTTCGAGGCGGCGAGCGGCCCGGCGACGATCTGCGGCCTCGCGGTGGAGATTTCCGACCGCACGGGGCTTGCCGAAAAGGTTTCGGCCGTGCGGATCGGGCCGAGGCTCGAAGAGGTCGTCCCCAGCTTCTGGTAGCCAAGCGGCAGCCCTTGGGCGGGAGCGCCCTATTGGCGCCCCGAACGCCGTGTCTTGTGCAATGCGGGACAGAGGCGCGGCAGCGCCCGTACGTTTTGTGGCCGGGGGTCTATGCCATTCAAACGTCGTCATCATGTCGTGGGTCTGTTGCTGGCTGGGGTCGGGTTCGCGACCTCGACCCCCGGCGCGCTGCATCTGCATCTCCATCCCGGCGCCAAGCTCCGCCCGTCCGCCGTCGTGCAACTCGATGACGATGTGGACCGCGAGCCGGGAGCGGCTTTGTTCGAGCGGGACCGCGAAGAGCGGGACGATGATCCCAACGCCCGCGAAACCGAAGGGTGACGGGCAGGCGACCTCAAACTGCCCTGCTGGGCTGTACGAATCCGCCGCTGTTTCTCGGGCACTGGCCTCCGCGTCCCGTCGAGCGAACCCGGCTCCGCGTTGACGCCTTGCCCGTCTCAGTCTTCGTCGCCGCTTTCGAACAGACTCGACTGCACGCCCTGATAGGTCGCCGGGACCGCCAGCCCGAGATGCCGGAAAGCGTGCTGGGTCAGGAGGCGTCCGCGCGGGGTGCGCTGGATGAAGCCCTGTTGAAGAAGATAGGGCTCCACGATGTCCTCGATCGCGTCGCGCGGTTCCGACAGGGCAGCAGCGATGGTCTCGATGCCGACCGGGCCGCCGCCGAAATTCAGGGCGATCAGGTCGAGATAGCGCCGGTCGAGCTGGTCGAGCCCGAGCGAATCCACGTCCAGCCGCGTGAGCGCCTCGTCGGCGGTGCGCCGGTCCACGATCTCGGCGCCGGCCATGGTTGCGAAATCGCGCACGCGGCGCAGCAGACGGCCGGCGATGCGGGGCGTTCCGCGCGCGCGCCGCGCGATCTCCCGCGCGCCGTCCTCGCTCATGGGAAGGCTCATCAGCCGCGCGCCGCGCTTCACGATATGTTCGAGCTCGTCCACCGTGTAGAAGTTCAGGCGGACGGGAATGCCGAAGCGATCGCGTAAGGGCGTGGTCAGAAGGCCGAGACGCGTCGTCGCCGCCACCAGCGTGAATTTCGACAGATCGATCTTCACCGAGCGTGCCGCCGGCCCTTCACCGATAATGAGATCGAGCTGGAAATCCTCCATGGCGGGATAAAGGATTTCTTCCACGGCCGGACTCAGCCGGTGAATCTCGTCGATGAAGAGAACGTCTCGCTCTTCGAGATTGGTCAGAAGCGCGGCGAGGTCGCCCGCCTTGGCGATGACCGGGCCGGAGGTTGAGCGAAAATTGACGCCGAGTTCCTTGGCCATGATCTGCGCCAGCGTCGTCTTGCCCAGGCCCGGCGGGCCGACGAAGAGCACGTGATCGAGCGCCTCGCCGCGCGTCTTGGCCGCTTCGATGAAGATCTTCAGGTTGGCGCGCGCCGCCGCCTGCCCGACGAAATCGTCCAGCCGCTGCGGCCGCAGCGTGCTATCGACGTCTTCGCCGCGCTTTTCGGGAGTGATCAGGCGGTTGTCGCTCATGGGTCGGGTCCGTTCCGCCTCGGCCTGAAGGGTAGGGCGGGCTTGCGATGAGGGCATGTCCGGGCGGGCGGTAGGACCCCGCCATCGGATCATGCGGTAAAATCAAAGGCCCCGGATCGCTCCGGTCAACCGGCGCCCTAGCGGCTGAGCGCCTTCAGGCCGAGCCGGATCAGGGAGGTGGAGGCTGCGCCCTCGCCGGCTTCCCTGAGGGCCGTCGCGATGGCGCTCGCCGCCTGCTCGCGCGAATAGCCGAGATTGACCAGCGCCGACACCGCATCCGCCACGGGGGCGGGCGCGACACCCTCGCCGATCTCGCGCTTGAGGCCGAGCGACTCCTCACCCGCCGCGCCCGAAAAGGCCGGCACCTTGTCCTTGAGTTCGGCGACGATGCGCGCGGCGACCTTCGGCCCGACGCCCGGCGCGCGCGAGACGGTCGCGCGGTCCTGCAAGGCGACGGCATTGGCGAGGTCGCCCGGCGTCAGCGTGCCGACGACCGCCAGCGCCACCTTGGCGCCGACACCCTGCACGCTCTGGAGCAGGCGGAACCATTCGCGTTCGGCCTTGGTGGCGAAACCATAGAGGCGGATCATGTCCTCGCGCACATAGGTTTCAATGAAGAGTTCGGCCGCCTCGCCGCGCCCAGGCAGTTGCGCCAGCGTGCGCGCGCCGCAAAACGCCACATAACCGACACCGTGCACGTCCACCGTCACGCTTTCCTCATCCGCTTCGTCCACGGTGCCTTTGAGCTTGCCGATCAAGGATGCGTCTCCGGGCAGATGATGGTGAGGTCGGGAAAATAGGCGCGGTAGCGGCTGGCATCGCGCGTCAGGAGGCGATGACCGGCGGTTTGGGCATGAGCGCCGATCAGGAAGTCGGGCAGGGTGCGGTCGCGTCGTCCGCCGCGTCGGCGGTAAAGCGTTTGAGCCTGCCCTGCGGGATAGGCGGCTTCGAACGGGAAGGGCTCATAGACGAAGCCGAAGGGACGCAGAATGGTCACGAGCATCTGTTCGTCCTGATATGGCTGCGAGATTTCCGCCCAAGCAACGGCACTCATGTAGAGAGGGCCGCGCAGCGCCGCGTCGTGCAGATACGTGGCCGACCAGTCCTGATGCTCCGGCCGGGAGCGCGGATTGAGAATGTCGATCAGGATGTTGGAATCAACGAGGGTCGAGATCGTCACGCGGTCCCCGGATTGTGTCCATGTACTCATCCGTCGTCAGCCCATCGAAATCGCGCGATCCACGCATGGCGGCTATCGCCTTGCTGATTTCTTCCCGACGGCCTTGCGAGTCGTGAACAGCTTCACCTCGCACAAGCTCGACGAAGTCACCGCGATCCACGAAAGCGACTTCGCTCCCAGGACCGATGCTGAGCTTGTCCCGGATCGGCTTGGGGATCGTCACTTGCCCCTTTTCCGTCACGCGCATGATCGACTCTCCGTCGAGTAATACCTTGAGGTATTACCTATAATGGCGGAGTGAACAAGTCAAGAACATCACAGGCCCGCGAAGGCCGCGCGCGCTTGCGCCGACTGGCGATGATGGGTGTGGCAGATGGCGATGGCGAGCGCGTCGGCGGCGTCGTCGCCGTCGAACGTAGCGCGAGGCATCAGCACCTTCACCATCATATGAATCTGCGCCTTTTCACCATGGCCGACGCCGATCACGGCCTTCTTCACGGCATTCGGCGCATATTCGGCGACAGGCAGGCCGGCGAGCGCGGGAACGAGCAGGGCGATGCCGCGTGCCTGACCGAGCTTCAGGGTCGCGACCGCATCCTTGTTGACGAAGGTCTGCTCCACCGCCGCCTCGTCCGGCAGGTGATGATGGATCACGGCCGAGAGCCCATCGTAGAGCTGCCGCAGGCGGGAAGCGAGGTCCATCTTGGCGTCCGACGTGACCGTGCCGCTCGCCACGAAGCGCAGCGAGTTGCCCACCGTTTCCACCACGCCCCAGCCGGTGCGGCGAAGGCCGGGATCGATTCCGATGATCCTGATGGTCCGCTCCTGCAGCATGATCCTGTCTCCGCCTTGCTTAACGGATTCTGGATTTAAAGACAAAGAGTGAACGGATCGAAAACGAAGCGGAACGGCTCCGGGATCAAGTTGCGGTGACGCGCCCTGTTGGGCAGGTCCACCCGTCTCCATCTGACGAACATGATCTCGAAAATCGCTTTGGCGCTCGCTCTCTCTGGCGGGCTTCTTTCCTCACCCGCCCTTGCGCAGGAGAGGCCGCCGGGCTCCGAGCCTTCGGCCGTACCTGCCGATGCGCGAGGCGCTGTGCCGCCGGACCCGTCCGCCCCGAGCTTCGAAGCGGTGCGGATACGGGCCGAGGCGCTCGAGCCGCTCGAAACGCTGCTGATCGCGCAGGGCGGCGAGACCCTGGTCGATCAGGGTTTTCGTGGCAACCGGACCGACCGGGCGACCAACATCAAATCGGCGTCGAAATCCGTCGTCGCCGCACTCGTCGGCATCGCCATCGACAAGGGCGCGATCAAAGGGACGGACCAGCCGATCGCGGATTTTCTGCGGGCCGACTTTCCCGCCGATCCCGATCCGCGCCTGAACCAGATCACGGTCGGCCATCTCCTGTCGATGCAGGCCGGGCTGGAGCGCACTTCGGGCGGGAATTACGGCGCCTGGATTGCCTCGCGCAACTGGGTTCGCGACGCGCTGCGCCGACCCTTCGTCACCGATCCCGGCGGGCCGATGCTTTATTCCACCGGCTCCACCCATCTTCTCTCGGCGATCCTGACCAAGGCCACCGGCCGCTCGACGCTTCAATTGTCGCGCGACTGGCTGGGGCCGGCGGGCGTGCGGGTGAGCGATTGGGAGCGCGATCCGCAAGGCATCTATCTCGGCGGCAACCAGATGGCCATGACGCCGCGCTCGCTTCTGGCCTTCGGCGAACTCTACCGGCGCGGCGGGGTGAACGTGTCCGGCGAGCGAGTCCTGTCGGAGGCGTGGATCGAGCAGAGCTGGACGCCGCGCACCACCTCGCGTTTCCATGACGGGCGCTATGGCTATGGCTGGTTCATCGACCGTTTCGCCGGTCATGACGGCTTCTATGGCTGGGGCTATGGCGGGCAGATGATCTATGTCATCCCCGACCTTCAATTGACCGTCGCCATCACCTCGGACGAAGGCCAGCCCTCGGCGCGCTCGGGCTATGTGGCCGATCTTCATCGGCTCGTGTCGGAGACGATCGTGCCTGCGGCACAAGCGCGGCTCACGCCGACGCCGCCCAAAAGCTGAGCCACGAAAAAGGCCGCGCGGCGTGGAGCCGGCGCGGCCTTTGAACTCGCATGCGGAAGACGTCAGGCGGCGGAGAGCTTCGCCATGACCTCCTCGTCCACTTCGAAATTGGCGTAGACGTTCTGCACGTCGTCATCGTCTTCGAGATTGTTGATGAGGCGCAGGACGCTCTGCGCCTTTTCCTCGTCCACCGGCACGCCGGTCTGCGGACGCCAGATGATCTTGACGCTCTCGGCTTCGCCCAGCGTCTTTTCGAGAGCGGCCGACACGTCGCCGAGATCGGCGAAGGCGGTGAGGATGCGGTGGCCGTCCTCGTCGGACTGAACATCGTCCGCGCCCGCTTCGATCGCCGCTTCCATCACCTTGTCGGCATCGCCGACCTTGGCGGGATAGACGATCTCGCCGATGCGATCCCACAGGAAGGAGACCGAATTGGTTTCGCCGAGCGCACCGCCCGACTTGGTGAAGTAGGAGCGCACATTGGAGGCGGTGCGGTTGCGGTTGTCGGTCAGCGCTTCGACGATGACGGCGACGCCGCCCGGGCCATAGCCCTCGTAGCGGACCTCGTCATAGTTCTCGGTGTCGGCGCCCGAGCCCTTGGAGATGGCGCGCTGGATATTGTCCTTGGGCATGGACTGCGCCTTGGCGTTGTTGATCGCCAGGCGAAGACGCGGGTTCATGTCGGGATCGGGCGTGCCGCTCTTGGCCGCCACCGTGATTTCGCGCGCCAGCTTGGAGAACATCTTGGAGCGCACGGCGTCCTGCCGGCCCTTGCGATGCATGATGTTCTTGAATTGGGAATGACCGGCCATCGGGGCACCTGTCTCGTCAAGATTTCAGATGAATGAAGGTTCTATAGGTTTTCGAGCCGCCATCGTCCAGCTTCGGCAAGAGGCCCGCTCGCGGGAATATGACTTGGCCGGGATATCCCAAGCGATAAGCTCGCAGAAGCAAATGCCTCCGTCCGAAAGGTGACGCGATGCGACGGCTTCTTCTGGCTCTGCCCCTTCTCTGGCTGCCTTCGGGCGCGATGGCTCAAGACCGGGAGGAGACGCCGAGCACCTGCCTTGCCATCGCCAAGCGCGCCGGTGTCCGTTACGCCTCCTTGGACGCGCCTTATCGCCTGGCCGCGCGCGAGCGGGGCGAGGTGCGCATCACCTATGTCCACCACGCGACCTATCTGATCGAGAGCGGGGAGGGGATACGCGTCGCCACCGACTATGCCGGCTTTGCCGGCGAGGGCCGCGTGCCCGACGTCGTGACGATGAACAAGGCGCATTCGACCCACTACACCGAGTTTCCCGACCCCGGCATCGCGACCGTGCTGCGCGGCTGGAACCCGGCCGGCGGGCCGGCCCAGCACAATGTCACGGTGGGGGATGTCCTGATCCGCAACGTGCCGACCGACATCAACCGCTTCGGCACGTTCGAGGCGGACGGCAATTCCATCTTCATCTTCGAGGTGGCGGGCCTGTGCATCGGCCATCTCGGACATCTCCACCATCAGCTGACCGAAGACGATTATGCCGCGATCGGCCGGCTCGACGTGTTGATGGTGCCGGTGGACGGGTCCTGGACCATGAGTCAGAAGGGCATGGGAGAGATCGCCGCGCGGCTCCATTCGTCTGTCGTGCTGCCGATGCACCGCTTCCGGACGCCGATCGAGCGCTTTCTGGAGCAGATCCCGGATTTCGTCGTGGATCGGCGGGCCGAGGATTCGCTGACGCTTTCCGCCCGCACCCTGCCGAAGGCGCCGACCGTGATCTTGCTCAGCGGCGTTTGAGCGCCCCACGAAAAGGCCGGCGGGTGATCTGCCGGCCCCTTTGCCTCGCGGGCCTCGACCTCACTTCTTGAGCGAGGCGGCCTTGTCGTTGACATTGCCGATCTTGAGAAACAGCGTCTCGCCCGAGGACTCGTCCACGCCGTCATTGTCGGTGACGATGGTCATCTCGCCTTGGGCGTCGATGGCCAGACCCTCGACCTTGTCCACGACATAGCCATGGGTCGCCTCGGCGAGGATGGGCACGAGATCGCGCACGGTCTCCTTGCTCACGACGGGCAGCTTGTCGCCGAGCGGGGCGGGCTTCAGTTCCGACAGGGGAACGCGCGTCACGGCCTTGAGCTTGGCCTTGTCGCCGATCTGGTTGTCGCGCTCGATGAAATAGGCATGGTCGCCGTGGACGGTCATCTCCGACAGGCCGTTCCAGGCGCCATCGGCCGGCTTGTCGAGGGGATAGAGCACCGCGCCCCACTCCTTGGTCGCCGGGTCATAGGCAAGAAGCTTGGTCTCGTTCTTGGGATCGTCCTTCCAGGGGCGCTGGATGGCGACTCAGACCTTGCCGTTGGCGAGCGCCACACCCTCCGCGCCGAAGCGCGTCTGCGACTCCAGAAGCTTTTCCGGGAAGGCGATCTCTTCGAGGATGGCGCCCTTGCCGTCCACGTGGAGAAGAAGGTGCGGCACCTCCTTTTCCGGGTTGCCTTCGCTGCCGAGCCAGAAGCCGCCCTTGCCGTCCGGCGTCAGGCTTTCCAGGTCGAGCTTGGCGGCGGGCTTGCCGTCCCGCGTCACGTTCAGGGCCGAGACGATGCGCGCGGGCTTGGTCGCGGCGTCGATCGTGTAGATGCGCGGCATCTTGCCGTAGACGCTATCGCTGACCGACCAGAACTGGTTCGGCTTGCCCTCGATCGCGGCGAGCGCCGAAAGCGCGCCGAAGCCGATCGGGTTGCCGGCCTTGTCGTCGATCGAGACGATGGTCGGATAGGCCTTCTCGCCTTCTGCCCGCTCGTAGATCATGACATGCGAGCGCGCGCCGCCGTCCTTGCCGAGATCGGCCTCGTTGGCGGTGACGAGAAGGTTGCGGGAGGGGATCGTCACCGCGCCTTCGGGCGAGATGCCGGACGGCAGGATCTGCATCAGTTCCGGCGCGGCGCCGGTGTCGCGATAGACGGCGACCACCGAACCGCGCTCGGCCAGAACGAAGAGATAGTCCTGCCCGCCGAACGTGCCCTTGGCGAGACCTTCGGGCTCGATGCCCTTCTTGTCGGCGCGCTTTTCGGGGAAGTGGCCCATGCGCGCGACCTCGCGCTCCAGCGTCGCGCCCGACTCGTAGGACACGCTGCCGTCATGGTTGAAGATGGTGAAGCCGCGCGTGCCGCCCTTCCAGTCGCCCTCGTCGGCGGCGGCAATCCGCCCGTCCTTCAGCCATTTCACGGCGTCGGGCTCGCGCGGGCGCGCCTCGATCTTGCCCGTGAAGTCGAGCTTGCCGTCCTTCTCGGCATCGACGCCTTCCAGCGCCACGCTGCCGGCCGGGAAATGGCCTTTGATCTTGCCGCTCGCCCCGTCCACGATGACGATGTGGTTGTTTTCCTGAAGCGAGACGACGACTTCGTTCTGGTCGTTGATGTCGACGAATTCGGGCTCGGGGTCTTCGGGCGCGATGGCGGCCAGGCCCGTCATGTCGACGCGCCGCAGGTTGGCGCAGTCCGGCGTGCCGTCCTTCAGCGGCACGAGTGCGAGGTATCCGGCCGGCATCTGGGGCAGGGTGCCGTCATTGAGCTTCTCGTCCCGCTCGTTCTCGATCGCGACGGCCGCGAAGCTGCGGTCGGGCGACACGGCGACGCTGTCGGGCTGGCCGCCGAGATCGCAAGCCGCGCCGATCGCATGGCCGGCCAGATCGACCGCGACGAGACGCCCGCTCGGATTGGCCTTGCTCTCCGAGGTGTTGAGCGCCACCAGAACGTTGCCGCGCGCGACCGCCACCGAGGTCGGCTCGCCGTCGAGCTTGAGATAGCCGGCGGGTTTGGGCGCATGGGCGTCCGTGATGTCGATGAAGCCGATGCCGCCATGCGGGCTGTCGGAATAGACGAGGGTCATGCCGTCTTCGGAGGCGGTGACGATCTCGGCCGATGTCGGGAGCTCGCCCGCCGTTTCCTTCGGCAGGTTGGCGGCGACCGGAAAGGCGGCGACGCGGTTGAAGACGGGCTCGGCGAGAGCGGGCAGCGCCGTCGAGGCGAGAAGCGCCAACGAGATGGCAAGACGGGTCGGCATGGGACACTCCGGTTCCGATGGTCTGACGTCCCGCGCGGTCAAGCATCCGGGCATGACGGCGGGGTGACATGTCCATGACGGCGCGATGACAGATGGCCGCCGCGCTGGCATCCCGATCACAAGATCGCTATGAGGCCGGCATGAACGAACAACTTGCAGGCCGGCTCACCGAATTCGGCCACCGCCTCGATGTGCGGGTCTATTTCGAGGACACGGATTTTTCCGGCGTCGTGTACCACGCCCGCTACCTGCATTTTCTGGAGCGCGGGCGCACGGACTATCTTCGCCTGCACGGCATCGGCCATCGCGAGCTGATGGACGGGGCTTTCGGCGAGCCCATGGCCTTTGCCGTCCGGCGCATGGAGATCGAGTTCCTGCGCCCGGCGCGGATCGACGATGTGTTGACCGTCGAGACCCGCACGGCGCTTATGGGCGGCGCTCGCGTGGTTCTCGACCAGCGCATCCTGAAAGGCGAGGAGCTTCTGATCGAGGCGCGGGTGAAGGTCGCCGTGATCTCGCCCGACGGTAAGCCGCGCCGGATGCCGCCGGCGGTGGCCGAGCGCTTGACGCCGGCGCCAAGCACGGGCGAGGCCTGATATCCACGCCGCACTGCGGTAGAAAATTCGGAAGCGCGAGGGGAAATCTGCTATTCCTCACGCCTGCGAAACGAATTGTTAACCCTAACGGTGCTTCATGGGATCGCGGCGAAACCCTTGTCGCGCCATTCTTTTACCGGAATCCCCGGCGAAAGAGCCCTTGGGGAATGGCGCGTCGGGGCCGCTGCCCGTCAGGCCGGCACCGTGCGGGTGCGAAAGGGCGCCGCTGCGCGGACGATCGCCGGCCCCACGAATTCGAGGGACAGAGGAATGAACGACGTCGCACAGACTGCGCTCGCCGCCCATGGCAGCGACATGTCTCTGATGGGACTTTTCTGGCAGGCCGGCTTCGTCGTGAAGTTCGTGATGCTGGGTCTCTTGTCGGCGTCGGTCTGGTCCTGGGCCATCATCTTCGACAAATGGGCGCGGTTCGGCCGCTTCCGCCGCCAGCTCAACACGTTCGAAAGCACCTTCTGGAGCGGCCAGTCGCTGGAAGAGCTGTATCACACCCTGTCCGACCGCAAGACGTCGGGCATGGGCGCGCTGTTCGTCGCCGCCATGCGCGAATGGAAAAAGAGCTTCGAGAAGGGCGCCCGTTCGCCCATCGGCCTTCAGACCCGCATCGAGAAGGCCATGGACGTGACCATGGCGCGCGAGATGGACGAGCTGGAATCGCGCCTGGGCTTCCTGGCCACCGTCGGCTCGGCCTCGCCCTTCATCGGCCTGTTCGGCACGGTGGTCGGCATCATGACGGCCTTCCAGGGCATCGCCGCCTCAGAGCAGACGAGTCTGGCCGTCGTCGCACCCGGTATCGCCGAAGCGCTGCTCGCCACCGCCATCGGCCTCGTCGCCGCGATCCCGGCCGTCATTGCCTACAACAAGCTTTCGGCGGACGCGGGCAAGCTCGGCATGCGGCTCGAAGCCTTCGCGGACGAATTTTCCTCCATCCTGTCGCGTCAGATCGACGAGAAGGCGAGCGCCGGCCGCTGATCGCGCCGCGCCTTTGGCCAGAATAGACGAGGGGATCAGACACTATGGGCATGTCGACGGGCGCCGCATCATCGGGCGGAGGATCACGACGCCGCCGCGGCAAGCGCCGGCAGCCGATGGCCGAAATCAACATGACGCCCATGGTGGATGTCATGCTGGTTCTGCTCATCATCTTCATGGTGGCCGCGCCGCTGATGACCGTCGGCGTGCCGCTGGAACTGCCGAAGACGGCCGCCAAGGCGCTCAGCGCCGACAAGCAGCCCATCACCATCTCGGTGCAGCGCGGCGGCGAAATCTATCTTCAGGAAACCCCGGTCCAGGCGGATGCGGTGGTGGAGCAGCTCAAGGCCATCGCGGAAGCGGGCTATGACGAGCGCATCTTCCTGCGCGCCGATGGCGAGGCGAGTTACGGCACGGTCATGCAGGTCATGGCCCGAATCTCGGCCGCCGGCTTCAAGAATATCGGACTTGTCACATCCCAGGAAAAGGCGGCCTCTCACGCAGGCGCGCCGAAGCCAGGGGCGAAGAGCTGACGCATCATGAAGTCGTCGCTTTCCACCTCCGTTGCGGTCCATGCCCTCGTGCTCACATGGGGGCTCTGGTCGTTGGGCGCGCCCGAAAAGCTGGACATGGGCAGCGAAGCCGTGCCCGTGGAACTGGTGACTGAGGTCAGCCAGTCGATGATCGGCGACGAAAAGGCGCCGCAGACCGACAAGCCGGCGCCCCAGCCGACCAAGACGCCCGAAAAGCTCCCCATGCCGGCCCAGAATGTCGGCGACAACGAAGTCGATCTCCCGACGCCGCCTGCGCCGAAAGCCGCGCCGCGCGAAACGCAGAAGACCAAGGTGGACGACGCGCCGCCGCCCCCGCCGGCCGCCCAGCCGCCCGAGCCCAAGCCTGAGCCGAAGCCGGAACCCAAGCCCGAGCCGAAGCCCGCGCCCGCTCGCGTGCCCGAGCCGACCCCGCCGCCGCCCGAGCCCAAGCCGCCCGAGCCGGAAGAGGATTCGGCCGAGGAGGACACGACGCCCGAGATCGACCCGCTGGCCGCCGAGATCGCCAAGGCTGAGGCCGAAAAGCCGCCCGCGCCCCCTAAGAACGTGCCCGCGCCGCAGGTGAAGCCCAAGCCGCCGGAGCCTGTGAAGGTCGCCGAGACGAAGCCTGAGCCCAAGCCCGAGCCGGTGAAGGAAAAGCCGCCGGAAAAGGCGAAGGCGACCGAGAAGGCGAAGTCCGCCGAGACCTCCAAGGAGAAGGTCAAGGAAGCGAAGAAGCCGGGCAAGAGCAACTCGCAGAACGATCCTCTTGAGGACGCGGTTCTGGCCGCTCTCAAGAACACGCAGGAAACGACTGGCGGCGGTGCCAAGCGGTCGACCCAGCACGCTTCGCTCGGTGGCAAGACGCAGACGGGCGGCACTCTGTCTCAAAGCGAGATGGACGCCCTGCGCGGGCAGATTTCCAAATGCTGGAATCCGCCCGCCGGCAATTCCGACGCCGGGTCCTTCCAGGTGAAGATCTCGATGCAGCTCGATCCGTCCGGCGCGGTGCAGGGCATGCCGCAGATCGAATCCGGCAGCGGTTCGTCCCCGGCCCAGCGCGCGGCGGCCGAGGCGGCGGTTCGCGCGGTTCGCCGCTGCGCACCCTACAACCTGCCGGCCGACAAATACGAGACCTGGTCCGAAGTCACCGTCAATTTCGACCCGAGCCAGATGTTCTAAGCCTCCAATCCCTCGGGACGGTTTCGGCCGTCCTCTCGTCCATCGCTTCCGAGACAACGGGTGCGCCTGACAGCGCGACACAGGCCCGATGACCGAACGGGAAGGTTCCATCCCATGACTCGCCCCAGCACGACCTCTTCGACCCTTCGCCGCAGCCTGCGGACCCTCGGCCTCGCGCTCGCCGCCACCGCAGCCTGTCTTGGCGCGTCCTTGCCCGCTCATGCGAAGGTCGAGATCAACGTCAATCAGGGCAATGTGCAGCCGTTGCCGATCGCGCTGCCGGCCTTCCAGTCGCGCGATGGCCTGGGCGCCAAGCTCATGGAAGTCGTCGCCGCCGACCTGAAGCGCTCCGGCCTCTTTGCGCCGATCAATCCGACCGCCTTCATCCAGAAGGACCTGTCGCCGGATGCCACGCCCCGCTTCCAGGACTGGACGGTGATCAACGCGCAGGCCCTCGTTTCGGGCCGCGTTACGCCGGAAGCGGACGGGCGTCTGCGCGTCGAATTCCGCCTGTGGGACACCTATGCCGGCACGCAGCTCGACGGGCAGCAGTTCTATGCCAGCCCCGACAATTGGCGCCGCATCGCCCATATCATCGCCGACGCGATCTATGAGCGTCTGACGGGCGAGAAGGGCTATTTCGACACGCGCATCGTCTTCGTGGACGAGACCGGTTCCAAGGACAAGCGCCGCAAGCGCCTTGCCATCATGGACCAGGACGGCGCGAATGTGCGCTATCTCACCGAAGGCGGCGACCTCGTGCTCACCCCACGTTTCTCGCCCAACCGGCAGGAAATCACCTATATGAGCTTCGGCAAGGGGGAGCCGCGCGTCTATCTCCTTCAGCTGGAAACCGGACAGCGCGAGGTCGTGGGCAATTTCCCCGGCATGACCTTCGCGCCGCGCTTCTCGCCCGATGGCCAGAAGGTGGTGATGAGCCTTCAGCAGGAGGGCAACGCCAATCTCTACGCCATGGATCTGCGCTCGCGCGCGACCACGCGCCTGACCTCCACCAACGCGATCGACACCTCGCCGTCCTATTCGCCGGACAGCTCGAAGATCGTCTTCGAATCGGACCGGGGCGGCCGGCCGCAGATCTACACGATGAACGCCGACGGCTCGGGCCAGCAGCGCATTTCCTTCGGACAGGGCAGCTACAACACGCCCGTCTGGAGCCCGCGCGGCGATCTCATCGCCTTCACCAAGCAGTCGGGCGGCCAGTTCCAGATCGGCGTCATGAAGCCGGACGGCTCGGGCGAGCGCATTCTGACCTCGTCCTTCCATGCCGAAGGCCCGACCTGGGCGCCGAACGGGCGCGTGATCATGTTCTTCCGGGATCAGGGCGGCGGTCCGCAACTCTTCTCGATCGACCTGACCGGGCGCAACGAGCAGCGTGTCGCGACACCCAATTTCGCGTCCGACCCCGCTTGGTCGCCGGCGCTCGAATAGACTTAACAATCAACGTTCTGTTGACCGGTCGTTAACCCTGAAAATGGTAAATGACCCTATCCTTATCCACTGACCGAAGGAGACGGCCATGCGCCGCATCGCTACTGGGGTCCATGGTCGAATCGCCCTCGCGCTGGTCGCTGCGCTGGCGCTCTCGGCCTGCGCCAAGAAGAACAACGCCCTTCCCGACAACGCGGCCGGCCTCGGCCTCGGCGGCGCGGGTGGTGCCGGCGGAGCCGGTGGCTATGGCGCGAACGGCGCCAATGGCCGCGGCTCGGCCGCTCCCGGCACGAGCCAGGACTTCACCGTCAATGTCGGCGACCGCATCTTCTTCGATACGGACTCGACCTCGATCCGCGCCGACGCGCAGCAGACGCTGAGCCGCCAGGCCCAGTGGCTCAACCAGTATCCGCGCTATCAGATCGTCGTCGAAGGCCATGCCGACGAGCGCGGCACGCGCGAATACAATCTGGCGCTCGGCGCGCGCCGCGCCGCCGCCACGCGCGACTTCCTGGCCTCGCAGGGCGTGTCGTCCAACCGGATGCGCACGATCTCCTACGGCAAGGAACGTCCGGTCGCCGTTTGCGACGACATCTCTTGCTGGTCGCAGAACCGCCGCGCGGTCACCGTGCTCTCGGGCAGCGGCTCCTGAAGCATTTCGGCAACAATCCTCCAGTCGAAACGGCCCTCCGGGGCCGTTTTGCGTTCCCGAACCCGGCGGCATGATAGAAGCGGACAAATTTTGGACGCGTTCACACCCCGTAAACAAGTGGACATCGACACGGCGCCGAAGACGCATCCGGCCGGGATCGCGGCCCACCTTCGGCGCCCGGAAGGGATTCTCGGATGGCTGGCAAGCTTCTCACGCGCTTTCTCGCAATGACGGTTGCGGCCGGGGCTCTGGCCGGCCCGGCTCATGCGCTCGACCTGCCGTTCGGCCTCGGCGGCCGGCAAGTGCAAAGCCAGCCGCGCGAGACCGCGCCGCCCGTGCTGATGGCGCAGATGGGCGATTCCAGCGTGCGCATCAGCCAGATGGAAGAGGAAATGCGCCGGCTGACCGGCAAGGTGGAAGAGCTGTCCTTCCTGGTTCTGCAATTGCAGGAACAGCTGCGCAAGACGCAGGAAGACAACGAGTTCCGCTTCCAGGATCTGGAAAAGGGCGGCAAGTCCGGCGGCGCCTCGCAGACCACGCCGCAGCGGCGCTCCGAAGCGCAGCCCGCGCTTCCCGCAGCCGGCGCACCGGCGAGCGAGGCGTCCTCGCGCGTGGCTTCGGCCACGCCCTCCACGATGAATGAGGGGGCCGCGCGGCCCACGCCGTCTGCCAGCGCCGCTCCGGCCAGCGCGCAAGGGGGCGACGAGATCGGCGCGTTGATCGGGGAGGGCTTCGGCAACGAGAGCGCCAAACCCGCTGCCGCGCCTGCTGCCGCGCCGCAGCCCAATGTCAAAACCGCCTCGATCAAGGCGAACGGGCCGGGCGAGCTCTATGGGCTCGGATACAATCACATGCTGTCGGGCGATTACGCGCTCGCCGAGCAGACCTTCCGTCAATACACGCAGACCTACCCGAATTCGGGCGACGCGGCCGATGCGCAATATTGGCTGGGCGAGAGTCTCTACGCACAAGCGAAGTATCGCGAGGCGGCGGAGGTCTTCCTGAACGCGCAGAAGGCGCATCCCCAGGCACCCAAGGCGCCGGAGATGATGCTGAAGCTCGGCATGTCGCTGGTGCATCTCGACAATCGCGAGACGGCCTGCATCACCTATGCCGAGATCGGCAAGCGCTATCCCACGATGAGCGCCAACGTGAAACGCAAGCTTCAGGCCGAGGAAAAAACGGCGCGCTGTAGCTGATATCCCTGAGTCTCGCCTTGCCGGGCGATGCAGAGCGTGGCGGCGATCCGGGCTCGGCTCTTCGCGAGGATATCTTGCGCACCCTTGGGGCCCTGCCGGCCGGGCGGGGGGAGGGGGCGCTGCTCTTGGGTGTCTCCGGCGGGCCGGACTCGCTGGCTCTGCTTCTGGCTGCCGCGCAGTTGCGATCGTCGGGGCGCCTCGCCCGTCCGCTCCATGTCGCGACCGTCGATCATGCTTTGAGGCGCGGCAGCGCGGCGGAGGCCCAGGAGGTCGCGCGTCTATGCGGCGCGCTGGGCGTTCCTCATCGCATTCTCGTCTGGCACCATGCCGGGCAGATCGAGGGGAATGTTTCGGGCGCCGCCCGTGAGGCGCGCTACCGCCTTCTGGCCGATGAAGCGCGCCGCCTCCGTGCGGGGCTGCTCGCAACAGCCCATCACCATGACGACCAGATCGAAACCCATCGGCTCGCCGTTCAGCGCGGAGCATCCGGCGCCGCACTCGCGGGAATGCGAGTCTGGCGCGATCTGGAACCCGGTCTCGTTCTCGTTCGGCCACTGCTCGGCTGGCGCAAGCGGGCGCTGGAAGCTTTCGTGGCTGAGGCGGGCGTGCGAGCGGCGGATGATCCATCCAACCGCAATCCGCGTTTTGCTCGCGCGCGGTTGCGACTGCAGGGGCTGACTGCTGCCGAGGACGCGCTGGCGGAGCAGACCATCCAGGCCGCACGTGTGCAGCGACAGGACGAGGACGATCGCATCACCTCGATTCTGGCGAAGTTTGCGACCGAAGGGCGGCTCGATGTCTCGCCATCCGGCGACATCTCGTTGTTTCTGGACGATGGCGCAATCGATCCCGCTCTTCTGTCCCGCGCCGTAACAGCTGTGGCTGGCGCCTCGGTTCCTCCCACGCGCCTCAGCATCGACGCTCTGGCTCAGCAGATTCATTCAAATGAGCAAGGAGCCGCGACATTGGGCGGCTGCCTCCTGCGTTGGCAAAGCGGCCTGTTGCGGCTTGCGCGCGAATATGGTCGTGCGGGTCCCCCGACGCTCGATTGGGACGACAGGCAGGCTTCGGCTTGCTTCGACGGACGCTTCGACGTTCCCCGTCAGACGGGGTCGAGCGATTGGAGTACCCTGGCTCCCTATGGGCGATGGGGGAGGGGGCCACTCGCCCACCGCACGCTGCCCGTAGCGCTCGGGGCGTCCGGCGAGATCCTAGCCGCCCATCCGCTTTTGCGCTTCAAGACCGCGCCTCAACCTCCCGCGCTCTCGCTTTCGTGTCGGGTTGCGTGGCGCCTTGCGGCCGATTTGGTTCTTCCTGCTGGCCTCACATTAACCTGTGGGCTCCAAAATGCCGCAAATCGCGGTGAACCTGTTGGCAAGGGGGTGGCGTCCACCTACATTCGCAGGCAAGTCAAAGCCGCCGACGTTGTATGACGCATGGTTGCCCGAGCGCACTTCCAGGACGGATAATGAACCAGAACTTCCGCAATTTCGCCGTTTGGGCGATCATCGCGCTCCTGCTGATCGCGCTGTTCCAGCTGTTCTCGAACAGCTCGCAGAATGCGAACACGCGCGACGTGCCCTATTCGCAGTTCCTCTCCGACGTGGATGCCGGCCGCGTGCGCTCCGTCACCATCCAGGGGCAGCGGATTTCGGGCTCCTATACGGACGGCGCAAGCCCCTTCCAGACCTACTCGCCCGGCGATCCGCAACTCGTCAGCCGGCTTGAGCAGCGCAACGTCCAGATCAACGCCAGCCCGCCGTCGGACAATGTCAATCCGATCTGGTCGATCCTGATGTCCTTCGGCCCGATTCTCCTCATCCTCGGCGTCTGGATCTTCCTGATGCGCCAGATGCAGGGCGGAGCCGGTGGCAAGGCCATGGGCTTCGGCAAGTCCAAGGCCAAGCTTCTGACCGAAGCCCATGGCCGCGTGACCTTCGCCGATGTCGCGGGTGTGGACGAAGCCAAGCAGGACCTGGAAGAGATCGTCGAATTCCTGCGCGAGCCGCAGAAGTTCCAGCGTCTTGGCGGCAAGATTCCGCGCGGTGTCCTCCTCGTCGGCCCTCCGGGCACGGGTAAGACGCTGACGGCGCGCGCTGTCGCGGGCGAAGCCAACGTGCCCTTCTTCACGATCTCCGGTTCGGACTTCGTGGAAATGTTCGTGGGCGTCGGCGCCAGCCGCGTGCGCGACATGTTCGAGCAAGCCAAGAAGAATGCGCCCTGCATCATCTTCATCGACGAAATCGACGCCGTCGGTCGCCATCGCGGCGCGGGCCTCGGGGGCGGCAATGACGAGCGCGAGCAGACGCTGAACCAGCTTCTGGTGGAGATGGACGGGTTCGAGGCCAATGAGGGCATCATCCTCATCGCAGCGACCAACCGTCCCGATGTTCTCGATCCCGCGCTGCTTCGTCCGGGCCGCTTCGACCGGCAGGTCATGGTGCCGAACCCCGATGTCGGCGGCCGCGAGAAGATCCTCAAGGTCCATGTGCGCAACGTGCCGCTGGCCCCGAATGTGGATCTCAAGACCATCGCGCGCGGCACGCCGGGCTTCTCCGGCGCCGATCTCGCCAATCTCGTGAACGAGGCCGCGCTGATGGCGGCGCGCCGCTCCAAGCGCCTCGTCACCATGCTGGAATTCGAAGACGCCAAGGACAAGGTTATGATGGGCGCCGAACGCCGGTCGATGGCCATGACCGAGGACGAGAAGAAGCTGACCGCCTACCACGAGGCCGGCCACGCGCTGGTGGGCATCTACGAGCCTTTCAACGACCCTCTGCACAAGGTCACGATCATCCCGCGCGGCCGCGCCCTGGGCGTCACCATGAACTTGCCGGAGCGCGACCGCTACGGAATGCGTAAGAACGAGATGGAAGCGCGTCTGGCCATGATCTTCGGCGGCCGGGCCGCGGAAGAAATTATCTACGGCCTCGACAACGTGACCACCGGCGCGTCCAACGACATCCAGCAGGCGACCAACATGTCCCGCGCCATGGTCATGGAATATGGCATGAGCGACAAGCTCGGCCGCCTGCGCTACCGGCAGAACCAGGAGGAAATCTTCCTTGGCCATTCCGTGTCGCAGCAGCAGAACATGTCGGAAGAAACGGCCCGTCTGATCGACTCCGAAGTGCGCGGCATCATCGAAGTCGCCGAGAACAAGGCCCGTCGCATTCTGCGCGAGCATATCGAGGATCTGCACACGCTGGCCAACGGTCTGCTGGAATACGAAACCCTGTCGGGTGACGAAGTCCGCGATCTTCTGGCTGGCAAGCCGCTCGCTCGCGACATGGGCGACGACACGCCGCCCTCGCGCGGTTCGGCTGTGCCGAAGGCCGGTTCCGCCAAGCCGAGCGGACCGCGCGACGACAGCGAAGGCGGGCTGGAACCGCAGCCTACAGCCTGAAACACGACCAAGACATGATGGGAAGGCGGGCTTCGAGCCCGCCTTTTTTATAACGCGGGCTTCGCGGCAAGCTTCGTCTTCGATCCGAAACCGGCTCCGCGCAATGCAGGCCCGTTCATCATATGGCCTGATGATCGCCTGGCCGTCTGTTTCGGGCTTTCTCGACGGCGCTGACGCTGATACGGCCCATCCATTCAGTTTCGAGGGGTATTATGGCGAAATCCTATTTCGGCACGGACGGCATTCGAGGCCGAGCCAACCGCCATCCGATGACGCCCGAGATCGCGATGAAGGTCGGCATGGCGGCGGGCCTTGCCTTCAAGCGCGGCAACTATCGGCACCGCGTCGTTATCGGGAAGGACACGCGCCTGTCCGGCTATATGCTGGAACCTGCGCTCTGTGCCGGCTTCACGGCCGTTGGTATGGACGTCCTGATGCTCGGCCCCATGCCGACGCCGGCCGTCGCCATGCTGACGCGCTCCATGCGCGCGGACATCGGCGTGATGATCTCCGCCTCGCACAATCCCTATGATGACAACGGCATCAAGCTCTTCGGTCCGGATGGCTACAAGCTGTCGGACGAGTTGGAGGCCGAGATCAACCGTCTGATCGACGAGGACTTGGCACCGCGCTTGGCGGTCGGCTCGCATCTGGGACGTGCCAAGCGTTACGACGATGGTGGGCGCGACCGCTACGTCGAATTCGCCAAGCGCACCTTGCCCCGCGAGTTGTCGCTCGATGGCGTGAGGGTCGCCATCGATTGCGCCAATGGCGCGGCCTATCGCGTGGCGCCCGACGTTCTCTGGGAACTGGGAGCCGAGGTTGTCAAGCTCGGCGTCGAGCCCAACGGCACCAATATCAACCTGAATTGCGGCTCCACGAGCCCTGAGGCTCTGCGGGCCAAGGTGCAGGAAGTGCGCGCAGACATCGGTATCGCGCTGGATGGCGACGCCGACCGCGTGCTGATCGTCGACGAGCGCGGCGAGATCGTGGATGGCGACCAGATCATGGCCGTGATCGGCGAAGCCTGGGCCGAGGATGGGCGGCTGGCCGCAGGCGGCGTGGTGGCCACCATCATGTCGAACCTCGGTCTGGAGCGCTTCTTCAACGATCGGCAATTGCAGCTTGCCCGCACCAAGGTCGGCGACCGCTATGTCGTGGAACATATGCGCCAGCACGGCTACAATGTCGGCGGCGAACAGAGCGGTCACATCGTCCTGTCGGATTTCGGCACGACGGGCGACGGGCTCGTGTCGGCGCTTCAGATACTGGCGGTGGTGCGCAAAGCCGGCGGCACCGTGTCGGAGGTCTGCCGCAAGTTCGAGCCCGTGCCGCAAATCCTGAAGAACGTGCGCCATAGCGGCGGCGCACCTCTGGAACTTCCGAAGGTTCAAGAAATCATCAATATCGGTCGCGAACGCCTGGGCGATACGGGTCGCCTTGTCATTCGCCCATCGGGCACGGAACCGCTGATCCGCGTCATGGCGGAAGGAGACGATGCCCGGCTCGTGTCCGATGTCGTGGATGACATCGTGGATGTGCTTCGTCGCAGCGCGGCCTGAGCACCCATGAGGCAATAGTGGGGCTGAACGCTTCACGAAAAAGATCCGCGCGGCTGTGCGCGGATCGGTGGCTCGAGGATGACTGTGTCATCTGGCTGAGCAACTGTAACACAATCGTCACAGGTTTACCCTCTTCCCCAGCGGGAGGTAATCTCCAGTTAATCATTAATCTTTAGATTTCGATCGAACGCGGAACCCGAGCCGCTGTGAATTCGAAGTCTGGAGATCTTTGATATGAACCGGCTTGTCGTCGTTCTGCTGGCCAGCGCGTCCTTTGCCCCCGTCGCGGCTCGCGCCGCCGACATCATCGAGCCCGTTCCGGTCGTGGAAGAAGCGCCCGCCGATTACAGCGGCTGGTATATCCGCGCCGATGCCGGCTACATGTTCTCGTCGGAAACGTCCGGCTCGTTCCGCTTCTTCAGCGCGCAGACCGGCCTTTACGGCGATGACTTCCGCTACTCCTCGATCGAGCTTCAGAACGGCTACACTGTGGGCGGCGGCGTCGGCTATCGCTGGGCCGAACATTTCCGCACCGATCTGACGGCCGACTACTACGATTTCGACATCAAGGGCACGAGCGCCTGCGCCTACTCGTTCGGTAGCGGTGATTGCCGCTTCAACGATCATTCCGACGCGGGCCTGTGGACCGTCATGGCCAATGCCTATGTCGATCTGCCCTATTTCGGCCCGATCACCCCTTATTTCGGCGCGGGCGTCGGCGTCGCCAACGTCAACTACGGCGACATGCGCAACGAGATCTGCTCGGTCACCTGCGGCGATCCGAACAACTATTACGGCGTCCACGAGGGCGTGGATTCCTGGCGCTTCGCCTCTTCGCTCATGGCGGGTGCGAGCGTGGATCTGACCCATTCGCTGGCTCTGGATGTCGGCTATCGCTACACCCGCGTGTTCGAGGGCGATGCGTTCCGCTTCGACGCCAGCGACCGCGCCGCGGGCGCGACGGGCGTGCAGGGCCGCGACAACGGCTTCAATATCCACACGGTTCGTGCGGGTCTGCGCTACTCGTTCTTCTGAGCGCCACGCGCTTTCGAGCGCGCCCAGTCATGACTGCCAGCCGCCGGCCCGCAAGGGTCGGCGGTTTTCGTTTGGATGAAGGGAGGGGCGTCCGCTCGAGAGGGCCGGGCACTCAGGGCCGAACACGTGCCTCGAGAAGTTAAGAAACACGGTTAACCCGACATTAAGCATCCTGCGTCATGGTTAATGTCGGAAGACGGGGCAGCGTCCGCTTCCAAGGCTTCCCGTTTCCCAAGGTCGAGCGCGATGAAACTCAAGACCCTTCTTCTTTTCGGCACAGCCGTGCTTTTGTCTTCTGCCGCGTCCGCAGCCGATCTGGGACCGATCTACCGCGAGGCGCCCGAACTGGTGCCGGTCGAGATCGGCACGGGCTGGTATCTGCGCGGCGACGTGACCTATGATTTTCGCTCCGACCTCGACGGAGACCGCCGCGTCAGCTGGCCGTCCGGTTCGGTGGCCGAATCCTACAACCAGGCGAGCCTCGATGAGGCGTTCGGCGGCGGTGCAGGTATCGGCTATCGCTTCACCGACATGCTGCGCGCGGATGTGACGGCGCGCTATTCGAAGGCCGATTTCGGCTCGGCCACCAACAGTTCGATCTTCTGTACGACCCAATGCGCCATCGGCGAGCGCACGGAAGCGGCGATGTGGGATGTCATGGCGAATGCCTATGTCGATCTCGGAACCGTGGCGGGCTTTACGCCCTACATCGGCGGCGGTCTCGGCGCGGTGCATGTCGGATATGACGATACCAAGCTCAATGTCTGCAACTCGGCGCTCTGCTCTGTCAGCGGTGCACCGGGGCAGGAGAGCTGGCGTTTCGCCTGGTCGCTTTCCGGCGGCGTTGCCTATGATGTCAGCAAGAACCTGGCGCTTGACATCGGCTATCGCTACCTGAACGCCGAAGGCGGGGACGTCTACAAGTTCGACGGCGCATCGTCGGGCCGCCCCGGCTGGTCGATGACAGGATCGGACGGCGGCTTCGAGCGGCACACGATTTCAGCTGGTCTGCGCTATAGTCTTTGGTAGGCGCGCAGATTATCTCGCGGTGTTGATCGAAAGGGCGGCGCAAGTCGCCCTTTTTTCATTCACCTTCTTCACGGCGAAGGCGCCGTCGAGACCGGCTTCATCACGATGTCACTTGACTGCGCGATGTCTCGCGCCTATCCCCATGAGCGGGACACACCTCCCCAACGAGGTGCTTCTATCTGTAAGGGTAGCTTCAGATGGCCAATGCCACCAAGCCGACCACGCGTCCGGCAAACCCCCGCTTTTCCTCTGGTCCTTGTGCCAAGCGTCCCGGCTGGACGCTGGATGCCCTGAGCGATGCCGCTCTCGGCCGCTCGCACCGCGCCAAGCTTGGCAAGAACAAGCTGGCCCAGGCCATCGAGGACACGCGCGAAATTCTTCAGGTTCCCGACGATTATCGCATCGGCATCGTTCCCGCGTCCGACACCGGCGCAGTCGAGATGGCGATGTGGTCGCTGCTCGGCGCGCGCCCGGTCGATATGGTCGCCTGGGAAAGCTTTGGTTCGGGTTGGGTGACGGATGCCGTCAAGCAGCTGAAGCTGAGCGACGCCCGCGTTCTGGAAGCGGGCTATGGCGACATCGTCGATTTCGCTGACGTGAATTTCGATCATGACGTCGTCTTCACCTGGAACGGCACAACCTCGGGCGTGCGCGTTCCCAATGGCGACAAGATCCCGGCCGATCGCCAGGGCCTGACCATCTGCGACGCGACCTCGGCCGCCTTCGCGCAAGACCTGCCCTGGGACAAGCTCGATGTCGTCACCTTCTCCTGGCAGAAGGTCATGGGCGGCGAGGCGGCCCATGGCATGTTGATCCTGAGCCCCCGCGCCGTGGAGCGCCTGACGACCTACAAGCCGGCCTGGCCGCTGCCGAAGATTTTCCGCCTGACCTCGGGCGGTAAGCTGATCGAGGGCATCTTCAAGGGCGAGACGATCAACACGCCCTCCATGCTCTGCGTCGAGGACTATCTGGATGCGCTCCAATGGGGCAAGTCGGTCGGCGGACTGGAAGGCCTGAAGGCGCGCGCCGATGCGAACCTCGCTGTGATCGAGCGTTTCGTGGAAGCCAACAACTGGATTGGTTTCCTCGCCAAGACGCCGGACATCCGCTCCAACACGTCGGTCTGCCTTCAGTTCACCGATCCGGCGCTGACGGCTCTGCCGAAGGAAAGTCAGGAAGCCTTCGCCAAGGGCGTCGCCTCGCTTCTGGAGAAGGAGGGCGTCGCCCTCGATATATCAGCCTATCGCGATGCCCCTCCGGGCCTGCGCATCTGGACTGGCGCGACCGTCGAGACGGCTGATCTCGAAGCGCTGATGCCCTGGCTCGCCTATGCCTATGAGACGCAGAAGGCATCGCTGGCTCACGCGGCCTGACGCGTTCTTGCCCCTCCCGTTCGGGGAGGGGGTCCGTCTCCGCGTGGAGCTGTCGCTCCTGATGGCGTGACAGCTTCCTGACGATCGATCGGCAGTGCCCTCCGTGCGCGCCGGTCCTGCGCCCGGCCCTTGAGTGCCGCGCGCCTCGCCTCGCGATTTCCCCTTTCACGCGCGGCCCCGCTGCGGCCGGCGCTCTCGTTCAAAGGACCATTCCCATGGCACCCCGCGTTCTCGTTTCCGACAAGCTTTCTCCCACGGCCGTCCAGATCTTCAAGGATCGCGGCGTCGAGGTCGATTACCTGCCCGATCTCGGCAAGGACAAGGACAAGCTTCTCGAAGTCATCGGCCAGTATGACGGCCTCGCGATCCGTTCCGCGACCAAGGTGACCGAGAAGATCATCGACGCCGCCACCAATCTGAAGGTTATCGGCCGCGCCGGCATCGGCGTCGACAATGTCGATATTCCGGCCGCCAGCCGGAAGGGCATCATCGTGATGAACACGCCCTTCGGCAATTCGATCACCACAGCCGAGCATGCCATCGCGATGATGTTCGCGGTGGCCCGCCAGATGCCCGCCGCCGATGCCTCGACCCAGGCCGGCAAGTGGGAGAAGAACCGCTTCATGGGCGTCGAGATCACCGGCAAGGTGCTGGGCGTCATCGGCTGCGGCAATATCGGCTCCATCGTCGCCTCGCGCGGCGTCGGCCTGCGCATGAAGGTCATCGGCTTCGATCCGTTCCTGTCGGAGGAGCGCGCCCGTGAACTCGGCATCGAGAAGGTCGAACTGGAAGACCTGTTCAAGCGCGCCGACTTCATCACGCTGCACACGCCGCTGACCGACAAGACCAAGAACATCATCGACGCGAAAGCCATTGCGACGATGAAGAAGGGCGTGCGCATCATCAACTGCGCGCGCGGCGGGCTGATCGTCGAGCAGGATCTGGCCGACGCGATCAAGGCCGGCAAGGTGGCGGGCGCGGGCATCGACGTGTTCGAGGTCGAGCCGGCGACCGACTCCCCGCTGTTTGGCCTCGAGAATGTCGTCTGCACGCCGCATCTGGGCGCCTCCACCACGGAAGCGCAGGAGAATGTGGCGCTTCAGGTGGCCGAGCAGATGGCCGACTATCTCGTCAATGGCGCGGTGTCGAACGCCCTGAACATGCCCTCGATCACCGCCGAGGAAGCGCCGATCCTGACGCCCTATGTGAAGCTTGCCGAAATCCTCGGCTCCTTCGCGGGCCAGCTGACCGACGAGCCGATCGACGCGATCGAGATTCTGTATGATGGCGCGCCGGGCACGATGAACACCCGCGCCCTGTCGGCGGCCGCCATTGCCGGTCTTCTGAAGGCGCAGGTCCAGACGATCAACATGGTCTCCGCGCCTTTGATGGCCAAGGAGCGCGGCATCGCCGTCACCGAAGTGCGCCGCGACAAGTCGGGCGTGTTCGACGGCTATGTCATGGTGACGGTGAAGACCAAGAAGCAGACGCGCTCGGTGGCGGGCACGACCTTCTCGGACGGCAAGCCGCGCTTCATCCAGATCAAGGGCATCAACATGGAGGCCGATGTCGGCCGCTACATGCTCTACACCGCCAACAAGGACGTTCCGGGCGTCATCGGCCAGCTCGGCACCGCCTTCGGCAAAGCGGGCATCAACATTGCGAACTTCCACCTCGGCCGCGACGAGCAGGGCGGCAGCGCCATCGCCATCATCTATCTCGATGGCCCGCTGAGCGAGGAATTCCTGGAAGAGATCCGTGGCCTCAATGCCATCGGTCAGGCCAAGATGCTGACCTTCGACGTCTGATCTTATCGGACGATTCAAATTGCGAAAGGGCAGGGCGGGCGACCGCTCTGCCCTTTTTCGTAGGCTCCGTCAGGCCTTCGGGCGACCCACGACCCGCTGGTTCCGCTTGCCGACTTCAGCCAGAAGAATGCCGCCGAGAACCAGGGTCAGCGCCACGACGTGATAGGCGAACAGCGGCTCGCCGAGAATCAGGACGGCCAGAAGCGTGCCGAAGATCGGGACGAGATTGACGAAGAGATTG
Organism: Aureimonas ureilytica; assembly: GCF_001475935.1. GTDB lineage: Bacteria > Pseudomonadota > Alphaproteobacteria > Rhizobiales > Rhizobiaceae > Aureimonas > Aureimonas ureilytica_A. The sequence continues at coordinate 216,146 of NZ_LDQA01000028.1, read as the reverse complement.
GCCCGGTTCGCGCCGATCATCTCGATGCCCCGGATATAAAGGCTCTGGGAGGCGATCGAGGGCAGGAGAACCGAGAAGGCCAGCACGGCCCAGCCCTGCGAGTCCGGCCATTGCGTGTAGCCCATCGCGGATTCCGCCAGTGCCACGGGGATCGAAGTGAGGGTGGCCGTCAGCGAGATCAGGAAGATCGAGGTCAGCCAATGCACCTTGGGCTTGCGTGACAGAAGGATCGTGTAGGCACCGAACGAGAGGACGGCGAGAACCATCAACCCGTCGCCGCGATTGATCTCCAGATGCAGGAGCGTCGTCAGATCGCCGTGCGCGGCGGTCAGAAGAACGCCGACCAGCGTGAGGCCGAAGCCCAGAAGCTGGAGCCGCGAGGTTCGCGCCCGGAACACCAGGAACATGCCCGCGAAGACGACGAGCGGCATGGAGGACTGAACGATCATCGAATGGATCGCGGTCGTGTAGTTGAGGGCGAGATAGAAGATCGAGTTGAAGCCTGTGAAACCCAGGAGCCCGGCCAGGACGAAATAGCCCGCCTGCCCGCGAAGGGCCGCGCGGTCTCGCTGGAGATGCGGCCAGGCGAAGGGCAGGAGAACGAGGCTCGCCAGTGCCCAGCGCAGAAGCGTCATCATCATCGGCGAGACGTGGCCGACGGCAAGCTTGCCCGCCACGGCGTTGGCGCCCCAGATCAGCGAGGTCAGGCCGAGCAGCATGTAGGGATGGCCGAGGCGGGAGAGCATCTGTGGAATTCCATGGCGAGCGGATCGTCAGTGAGCCCATGCGGGCTTCGCCTTTCCTTAGCGCTCTTCGCAGCCTTCAGGAAACCAACTTCCCCGTAGGCGGGTGCGCGAGGCCGGGCGGATGTTTCTGGGAAAAGCGGGGAAAGATCGGGGATTGCGCCCTCGCATGTCGCGCGCGGCTTCTTTATAGTCCGAGGGAATTTTGCGTCGGAATCGGAGAGGTTCCGCGCGTTTTGGCGCGTCCTCGCTTGGGTCGATGGCGCGCGGAACGGGCCTTCGGGCTGCCAAGGAGCATTCATGGCAAACGTCGTCGTCGTCGGATCGCAGTGGGGTGACGAAGGAAAGGGCAAGATCGTGGACTGGCTTTCGGAGCGCGCCGACGTGGTCGTGCGCTTCCAGGGCGGCCACAATGCCGGTCACACGCTGGTGGTGGACGGCGTGTCCTACAAGCTCTCGCTGCTGCCCTCCGGTGTGGTGCGCCAGGGCAAGCTGTCGGTGATCGGCAATGGCGTCGTCTTCGACCCGCACGCCTTCGTCGCCGAAAAGAAGCGCATCGAGGCACAGGGCGTGACGATCGGCCCCGACACGTTGCGCATCGCCGACAATGCCACGCTGATCCTGTCGCTCCACCGCGAGCTGGATGCGGCGCGCGAGTCCGCCGCCGCCGGCACCAAGATCGGCACCACCGGGCGCGGGATCGGTCCCGCCTACGAAGACAAGGTCGGCCGCCGCGCGCTGCGCGTGATGGATCTGGCCGAGCTTGACGTTCTGCCCGAGCGGATCGAGCGGCTTCTCGCCCATCACAATCCGCTGCGTCGAGGCCTCGGCCAGCCGGAGATCTCGGCCGAGGCGATCCTGGAGGAGCTGACCTCGGTTGCCGCGGAGATCACGCCCTATATCGACCGCGTGTGGCGCCTGCTCGACGAGCGCCGCAAGGCCGGCGACCGCATCCTGTTCGAAGGCGCGCAGGGCACGCTGCTCGACATCGACCACGGCACCTATCCGTATGTGACCTCATCCAACACCGTGGCGGGGCAGGCGGCGGCGGGCTCGGGCCTTGGCCCCTCTGCGGCCGGATTCGTGCTCGGGATCACCAAGGCCTATACGACGCGCGTCGGCGAAGGACCGTTCCCGACCGAACAGGACAATGCGGTGGGCGAGTTCCTGGGCACCAAGGGTCACGAGTTCGGCACCGTCACGGGCCGCAAGCGCCGCTGCGGCTGGTTCGACGCGGTGCTGGTGCGTCAGGCCGTCGCGATCAACGGCATCCATGGTCTGGCGCTCACCAAGCTCGACGTGCTGGACGGCATGGACGAGATTAAAATCTGCGTCGGCTACGAATTGGACGGCGAGCGGATCGACTATTTCCCGGCAAGCTTGGCCTCGCAGCGCCGCGTCGTTCCGATCTACGAGAGCTTCGAAGGCTGGAAGGGCACCACGGCGGGCGCGCGCTCCTGGGGCGATCTTCCGGCGCAGGCGGTCAAATATGTTCGCCAGATCGAAGAGCTGGTCGGGGCGCCCGTGACCCTCCTGTCCACCTCTCCCGAACGGGACGATACGATCCTTGTCCGCGATCCGTTTCAGGATTAAGGAAGGGTTGATATAAGTTCTCCGCACCGTTCGATTTTTCGGGCGAAGCTTCGGGCGCTACGCCCCGGCGGCGGTTCCATCCCATGTCTCCGCGAGGGGATTCAGATGGACGCCAGCTTCGGGGCGTACGGGCGCGATCCAAGGCCCGCGGTTGGGTGCGGATCGATGCATGAGCCATGACGGTTCGAATGGTGTGGCCTTCAAGCTTAGCGAGTGCAGCCCTTCATGGCGAACCTGACCGCCGTTCTCCGCAAGACGATCGACGGATTGCCCAACGCGTCGCCGCAGCTGCGCGCGAAGGTTTACGAAAAGGCGAGAGCTGCGATCACACGGCAGATCGAAGCGGCGAACCCGCCGCTCGAAGATCATGTCGTGGAAGCGCGCTATCGCGTTCTGGAAGACGCGATCCGCGAAACCGAGGCGCATTATAACCCGCCTCAGGACGAGGTGCCTCCGGCCGAGCTAGACGCCCGTGCGCCGGAGAGAGCCGAGACGCCGGCGCTCGAGCCGGTGCGAGCCGAGCCGGCCCCTGTGGCGGTCCCGGCGCCACCCGCGCCCGCCTTGCCGCAGGCCCCGCCGCCGGGGTTTGCCGCGCCGCGCCCGCTGCCGCCTGTGCCGGGCTATCAGCCGTCGCCGCCACCCATCATTCCCGAGCCGCAGGAGCCGGCCGAGGAATGGTCCGCACCCGTGCGGATCGAAGAGCCGCGCCGCGATCTGCCGCCGCAGCCGGCGGCGGAGCGTCCTTTGCCGCCTGTCTTTACGCCGCGCGCGACGCCCACGACCCGCCCGCCTCCGCTGCCGCCCACGCCGCGCGCACCGCTGAACGAGACGGTGGGTTCTGCGCGTCCCGGCGAGACGCCGGCCATGCGCCCGGCCTTCCCCGGCTCGCTCCCGCCGGTTCGCGCGCCGTCCTCCGGCCCGGAGCGGACGGTGCTGCCCGGCGGGCTGGAGCGCGCAGACACCGAGCTGCCGCGCGTCGGCGAAGTCGGCCCCACTGAGCCGGCCCCGCCCGCGCCGGTCGATCCGCGCGCGTCTCGGCAGCTGCGGCCGGCCTCGCTGCCGCTGCCGACGGCGGAGCGCTCGGGCGGCGGAGCACCGCCCTATGCCGGCATTCCCGAGCCCGATCTCGCCGCGCCGCGCTATCCCGCGCGCCGCGCGCAAGGCAAGGACCGCTCGCGGCTAAGCCTCGGCGTTGCGATCGGCGCGATCGTTCTCCTGGGCGGGCTCGGCACCTATTATCTCGACGACATCCGCTCGCTCGTCACAGGCGGCGGCTCGGGCCAGGTCGCGTCCAATTCGTCCAACACGACGGATTCCGCCGAACCCCCGGCCAGCGTTCCCGCCAACGAGACGCCGGCAACGGCTGCCGCGCCGCAAGGGGCGGTCAACGACACCGCGCCGGCCGCCACCTCGCCGGCGACCAACACGTCCACGGCGCGCCAGTTCACGCAGCGGCTTCTGCCCGATGGCAGCGAAGTGGACGAAGGCCCCGGCGTCGGCGGCGTCAATCCGCTGGAGGAGGGCACCAACGTGGTGGCGGCCGAGATCAATCCGGCCGCAACGCAGCCGCCGCCCACAGCGGCCGAGCCCGCTCCCACGACACCAACCCAGACTCCGGCTCAAGGGGCGATCCCCGTCGGCCAGCGGGCGGTGTTCTATGAAGAGCGCTCGGCCAATCGCGAAGGCACCCAGCAGGACGGAAACGTCGTTTGGAGCCTCGTGCAGGAGCCGCCGGCCGAGGGCAAACCCGCCGAGCCTGCGATCCAGGCGGTCGCCGACATTCCCTCGACGGGCATGAAGATGACCATGACGATCCGCCGCAACGCGGATCAGACGCTGCCTGCCAGCCATGTGATCGAAGTCATGTTCGATACGCCAAACGGCGCGCCGGGTGGCGGTATCGAAAATGTCCAGCGACTGGCGCTGAAGCCCACCGAGCAGGCGCGCGGCGAGCCGCTGATCGGCATTTCCGGCAAGATTTCGGACGGGTTCTTCATCATCGCGCTGAACGATCTGCCCGAAGCCGTGCGCAGCAATCTGGCCTTGCTCGGCAAGGAGGAATGGATCGACATTCCCTTGGCCTACAACAGCGGCCAGCGGGCGCTCATGTCGATCGAGAAGGGGATACCCGGCGCACGGGTGTTCAAGCAGGCGCTGGACGCCTGGGCCGCCAAGAAGAACTGACCGACACGCAGGACGGATCGAACCCCAACCCGAAAAGGCCGGAGATCGCATCTCCGGCCTTTTGCGCGTCTGGGGGCGGCGAACGGTCATCGCGGCATCGCATTCCGCAGCGTCAGGAGTCGCCCCGGGACACTGGAAGGAGGCTCCCTCCCGCAACATTAAGCCTTCGTCATGACGAGTTTGTAACGCAACAGCCCCACCGGGATGGCGTTATACTGTCATCACAACAAGGAAAAAACCTTGTCGATGATAATATCGAATGATGGAGAAGTAAAATGAGGGTCTACAAGGGATTTGCTGCTCTTCTGGTTGCCAGTACTGTTCTGGGAGGTGTCGCCTATGCGGCCGACGCGGTGCCCCAGGCGCCGGCGCCCACGCAAACCAAGCAGGAGGTTCGTCTGGAACGGGCGGTCGACAAGGATGTCGGGCGGCTGTCCACGGATGGCGCTCAGGCGCTGAGCGATATTCAGGCCGCGCGGTTCGCGATCTTCAATGCTCAAACGGATCAGGCCAAGACCTTTATCCATAAGGCGAAGGACGAATTGCAGAAAGCGGCGAAGGACGACTCGGTCTTCATGAAGGCCGCCTCGGAACTGGAAGCACCGATGAAGGCGCAGCCCGTTTCGACTGACGCGAAGGCCGATGCGAAGCCGGCGGATGCGGGCAAGGTCATCGCATGGCTACCGGTCGACTCGCAGATGTCGCTGGGCGAGGCCTTCCAGGCGACGCCTGAAAAGATCGCCGCCGTGACGAACGCCAGCCAGCACCTCAAGACGGACGATCGCCAAGGCGCACTCGAGAAACTCGCGCTGGCCGATGTGGATGTGCAGTTCGCGACCGCCGTTCTGCCGCTGGATCATACGATCAGCGACGTGAACAAGGCCGCCGACCTGATCGATCAGGGCCACTATTACGAGGCGAACGCCGTCCTGAAGGACACGACCGATCAGGCCATGATCAATGTCGTGGACATTTACGGCCAGCCCTACAAGGCCAAGACCACCAAGACGGCCGAGGCACACACGCCCAGCAAGACGAACACCCAGCCAGCCACCAAGGTCGATTGACCCGTGACGCGTCGGCTCAAAAGGCCCTTCCTCCGGAGGGGCCTTTTTCAGTGGGCGGGAGACTCCGATGTCAGGGCATGGCCTCTTCGGCGTCGCGGATCGCCTGGAGAAAGAGCTCGCCATAGCGCTCCAGCTTGGCCGCGCCGACGCCCGGAACCTTTCCCATCAAGCGCAACGTGCCCGGTCGCAGCTCCGCCATGGCGCGCAGCGTCGCGTCGGAAAAGACCATATAGGCGGGCAGGCTCTGTTCCCGCGACAAGCGCGAGCGCAGCTTGCGCAAGGTTTCGAAGATGAAGGCGCTTTCCTGGCTCAGTCCGTCCGCCACCGGAGCGGAGCGGCGGAACTCGGTCGCCTTGCGCGTGCGGTCCTTCCGCAGGACGATGCGCCGCTCGCCCTTGAAGACCGCGCGCGCGCCTTCGCCGAGATACAGCGCGCCATAGGATTGGTGATCTACCAAGAGCAGGCTGGCCGCCGTCAGCTGCCGAGCAACGGAATTCCAGGCGCGCGCGTCGAGATCGCGCCCCTGCCCGAAGACGGGGATCGTGTCGTGCCCGTTCTGGCGCACCTTGTCACTCGCCTTGCCGGTGAGCACGTCGATGACATAGGCGAGGCCGAAGCGCTCGCCCGTGCGATACACGGCGGCCATGAGTTTGACCGCTGCGTCCGTTCCATCCCAGGTTTCGACAGGCGAAAGGCAGGTGTCGCAATTGCCGCAACGCCCGTCATGCGCCTCGCCGAAATGGCGCAGGATCGCCGCGCGCCGGCATTCGGGCGTCTCGCAGATGCCGAGCAGCGCGTCGAGCTTGCCGCGCTCCACCCGCTTGATCGTTTCCTCCGAGCCGCTCTCGTCGATCATCCGCCGCCGCTGGACGACATCCTGCAAGCCATAAGCCATCCAGGCTTCGGAGGGCTGGCCGTCGCGGCCCGCGCGCCCCGTTTCCTGATAATAGGCCTCGACCGAGGACGGCAGGTCGAGATGGGCGACGAAGCGCACGTCCGGCTTGTCGATGCCCATGCCGAAGGCGACGGTCGCGACGAGGCAAAGGTTTTCCTCGCGCAGGAAGGCGTCCTGATGGCGCGCCTTCACCTCCGGCTCCATGCCGGCATGGTAGGGCAGGGCATAGATGCCTTGCGCGTTCAGCCACTCGGCCGTTTCCTCCACCTTGCGGCGCGACAGGCAATAGACGATGCCGCTATTGCCCTTATGCCCCTGAAGGAACTGGAGAAGCTGCTTGCGCGCATTGTCGCGCTCGACAATCGCATAGCGGATATTGGGCCGGTCGAAGGACGTGGCGAAGACCGGTGCATGTTCGAGGCGCAGCCGCTCGGCAATGTCGGCCCGCGTCGCGGCATCGGCGGTCGCCGTCAGCGCGACACGGGGCACATGGGGGAACTCGTCGGCAAGACTCGCCAACTCGCGATATTCCGGCCGGAAATCATGGCCCCATTGGCTGACGCAATGGGCTTCGTCGATCGCGAAGAGCGAGATGTCGAGGCGCGACAAGGTGCGGCGAAAGCCCTCGGCCGTCATCCGCTCGGGCGTGACATAGAGAAGGTCGAGCTGGCCGCTCGTCAGATCGCGCCAGATGGCGTTGCGCTCGTCCTCGCTCTGTGCGGAGTTGAGTGAGGCCGCGCGAATGCCGAGCTGGCGCAGCGCCTGAACCTGATCGCGCATCAAGGCAATCAAGGGAGAGATGACGATGGCGACACCGGGCCGGCAGAGGGCCGGCACCTGATAGCAGATCGATTTGCCCGCGCCGGTCGGAAACAGAACCAGCGCATCGCCGCCCGAGACGACCTGTTCCACGACCGCGCCTTGCTGGCCGCGAAAGCCCGGATGGCCGAACACGGTTTGCAGAATATGGGTCGGGTCGTTGTTCGAGGCGCCGGCCTCCGAGAACAGGGCATCAGTGGCGCTGGAGCGCGCGGCTGCGCGTCCGGGATCTGGCATGGGAAACTCCGCATCGTCGCGCCGGAATGTCGTGGATCGGGCTCTTGATCGCAAGCACTCCTTCACCTTTTTACGCGCGGCCATTTGGGCAAAGAAAAAGCCCCCGGCGGAACCGGAGGCTTCGTTCATTCATGGTCATATGCCCGATCAGGCCGTCGCTTCGGAGACGACCCGCAACTGGCGACGCGCGGCCTCGGCCGTGTCCTTCACGGCCTTCTGGACCTTCTCGAAGGCGCGCACCTCGATCTGGCGCACGCGCTCGCGGCTGATGTCGAACTCTCCGGACAAAGCTTCCAGCGTGATCGGGTCTTCCGCGAGGCGGCGCGCCTCGAAGATGCGGCGCTCGCGGTCGTTGAGCACGTTCATGGCCGAGCGCAACATGCCCCGCCGCTGATCCAGCTCGTCCTGCTCGACCAGGATGTCTTCCTGGCTTTCGGACTGATCCACCAGCCAATCCTGCCACTCGCCGCTTTCGCCCTCGGTCGCGCGGATGGGCGCGTTGAGCGAGGCGTCGCCGGACAGGCGGCGGTTCATCGAGACGACCTCTTCCTCGCTGACGCCGAGCTGGGTCGCGATCTGCTGCACTTGGTCAGGGCGAAGGTCGCCCTCGTCCAGCGCTTGAATGCGGCTCTTCATCTTCCGCAGATTAAAGAATAGGCGCTTCTGATTGGCCGTCGTGCCCATTTTCACAAGGCTCCACGACCGCAGGATATATTCCTGGATCGAAGCCTTGATCCACCACATCGCGTAGGTCGCGAGACGGAAGCCGCGATCGGGATCGAAGCGCTTCACCGCCTGCATCAGACCGACATTGCCTTCCGACACGACTTCGCCGATCGGCAAGCCATAGCCGCGATAGCCCATGGCGATCTTCGCCACGAGACGCAGATGGCTCGTCACCAGTCGATGCGCCGCGCCACGATCGTCGTGCTCGGCATAGCGCTTGGCCAGCATGTATTCTTCCTGCGGCTCCAACATGGGAAACCGGCGGATCTCATCGAGATAACGCGCCAGACCGCCTTCGCCCGACGCAATGCTCGGAAGATTGGCTCTCGCCATAAGGGAACCCTCCTTCTCTGTCGGCGATCGCTCGTGGCCGAGCCGGTCGCCTGATGGTCTGCCCCGCAGGCGCAAACCCTTCCACTCCGATATGGTGATCCGATAGCCGTATTGCACGGCCTCATGAGGGCGAACGAGGTTACAAATCGTTCACCCACCATTGACGCTCGGAGCGGGTCGTTTCGAGAGACCGGCGATCCGCTATCCTTTACGCGGCGTCGGGGGTGAAATGCCTGAGGGCTTCCACAAGTTCCTCTAGATCATCAGGCAGATCCGTCTCGAATTCCATCGGCTCACCCGTGGTCGGATGTTCGAAGACCAGACGGAAGGCATGCAGCGCCTGACGCGGGAACGCGCCGATCACCTCGGCCGCCGAGCCGAACTTCTTGGCCTTGGTCTTCAGACGCGCGCCGTAGGTTTCGTCGCCGACCAGCGGATGGCCGATATGGGACATGTGGACGCGGATCTGATGCGTGCGCCCCGTTTCCAGAATGCAGGCGACGAGCGAGGCGCTGGTCGCACCCTCGCCGTAGCGCTCCAGAACCTCGAAATGCGTCACCGCATGGCGCGCGTCGGCGCGGCCTTCCTTCACCACGGTCCGCTTGGTGCGGTCGGTGTTGGAGCGGCCGAGCGGCGCGTCCACCGTGCCGATCGGGCGCAGCGGAATGCCCCAGACAACCGCCTGATAGGCCCGCTCCATGCGCCCGTCCGAGCCGTGAGCCGCGAACTGATCGGCCAGCGAACGATGAGCCAGATCGTTCTTGGCCACCACCATGACGCCGCTCGTGTCCTTGTCCAGCCGATGCACGATGCCCGGCCGGCGCACGCCACCAATGCCGGAAAGTGTGTCGCCGCAATGATAGAGGAGGGCGTTGACGAGGGTTCCCGTCCAGTTGCCGGGGCCGGGATGCACGACGAGCCCGGCCGGTTTGTCGATCACGACGAGATCGGCATCCTCATAAAGGATCGTGATCGGGATATTCTCGGGCTCGGGCTCGGGCGCCTCGGGTTCGGGCATTTCGAGCGACACGGATTCGCCCGGCTGCATTCGCCGCTTGGGAGAGAGGACGGGGGCTTCGTCGATGCAGACTTGCCCCGCCTCGATCAGCGACTGGATGCGCGAACGCGACAATTCGCCATCCAGCGCTTGGGCCAGAAACTGGTCGAGACGCTTGCCGGCATCTTCCTCCGACACGAGGAAGCAGCTTGCGTCCGCTTCCGATCCGCTTGTACCAACAGCCGGAATGGCAACCTCCCACGATAAACCGGACAAGACAGTCATGAACGACGAGACGGGTGCGCAGCCCCCCCTGGACCCGGCCTTCGAAAAGATCCGGCGCAAGATGGTGCGGCTTCTGGCGCTGTCGATCGCCGTGCTGTTCGTGGGTCTTATCGCGGTTCTGAGCGCCGTTGTCTATCGCAGCTCGGGTCCGACCGTCACGGCCCTAGCCGAGCGCGGCGCGCCGATCCACCTGCCTGCGGACGCTCGCATTCTCGAATCGAGCCTCGGCGCGGACGCGATCCTCCTGCGGGTCGAAGCCGGCGGAAGGCAGGAGATTCTTCTCGTCAGCCGCGCGACGGGGGAGGTCGTGTCTCGCTATCCCATCCGCGCCGACTTGGGCGCCACGAATTCCTCCGCGCCCTAAAAAGGGCTTGCGGCTACCGGTCGCCGCAGCTATACGGCTCTCATTGGTTCGCGCCCATCGTCTAGCGGTTAGGACGGCGCCCTCTCACGGCGCAAACAGGGGTTCGATTCCCCTTGGGCGTACCAATAGAAATCCTCTCCTTCCTTGATGTTCGGACGCGCAACGCTGTGGCGCTCGCGTTTCTGGCTGTGGTCGTTGCTGCCTGCTGACGACAGGCGGCGGTTTCGCTCGTTTCTTATGCCTTTTGGGGGACGGCAAGCTGTAGAATGCCTATCGGGCCGGGGCATGTCGCCTGCCGTTTGCCGTAGGGCGGCAGGTTTGTGAGCCCATTTGAAATAGGGCTTGCGGCCCAAGCCCGCTGCCGCTATACAGCCCCTCACTGGTTCGCGCCCATCGTCTAGCGGTTAGGACGGCGCCCTCTCACGGCGCAAACAGGGGTTCGATTCCCCTTGGGCGTACCAGTTTGATATCTTCAAAATGAGCGATCGACGAAAGCCAAACCGTCTGCGGTTTGACGTGTGCTCGTGTCCGTCATCATTGCGATGGGCGACAGCCGATCAAGTCTCGCTCGCCATATGTCGCGGAGTCAGACGCACGGGGTGGGCTCCGGCGCGCCAGGTCTGGCGCTTTGCTTGACGGCTGAGGTTTCGGCTCGCACGCGTTTCCACGAGAGACAAGAGAATAGGCCGGTCGCATAGTCGCGCCTGTCTCGACGGCTCTGCGTGCTCAGCCCATTCCACTCGGACTATATCGAGGAAACACAATGCAGCCCATAGCCGGTGAGCCGATGGCCGCTTCGGCACGTCCGCATCGTCCCATATGGGATGCCTACCACGCCGGGCGACCGAACCGATCGCGCCGCGCCCTTTCCTCTCTGGGTGGCTCGCCGCGTCAGCGGCGGGCTTTGCGCGCTCGCACCGCTACGCGGGCAGTCTCCATGCGGGAGCGGGCGATCCAGACGAGCGCCGATGCGCCGAGACAGGCGGTTGCGACGGAAGCGAGCAGCGTGAACTCCACGTTGACATCCTCTTGGCTGGCCCGGTGAGGGCAGATGACGCAAGGGAGGTTAACGAGCGAAATCGACCCCGTCTCCTTCTTTTTCGCGAAATCGTCTTCAAAATCCGAACAGGATTCATAGGCTTCGACACGAAACGGGAACCCCCCTCGGTCGAAACGTCTTCCAAGCTTGTTCCTCTGCGTGGTTCGATGGATCAGAACCAAGCGGGGCGAATGATGCGCGGAAAGGAACGGAAGGCGTATGCTGGCGGAGAAAATGATCCCCCATCACAATCCCGCGCCAGCGCTCGCCATGCCGGCCGACGAGGCGGTCTGCGCAGATACTGCGACCCTCACGTCCACCCATGTCGTCGGCCGGGCTGCGCGAATGGCCTATCGGACATTGGGATTTGTCAGCCTGGGGTTGGCGATCGCGGGTGTGGTGCTGCCGGGCCTGCCCGCCACGCCTTTTGCCCTTCTCTCCGTTTGGGCCTTCGGTCGTGGCTCTCCGGAATGGGCCGCGCGCGTGGAGCGCGATCCGCGTTTCGGGCCAACCTTGCGCAATTGGCGCGAGCGGCGCGCCGTGCCCGTGAAGGCCAAATGTCTTGCGGTCGGCTCAATGGCGCTGAGCTACGCGCTCTTGTTCGTCAGCGGTGCGCCGGCTCTCGCGCTCTGGACCATCGGTCTCATTCTCGTCTGCGTGGCGTCCTATCTCGTGACGCGGCCGTCCGCGTGATGATGGTCGGCAAAGTTTCGTCCCCGGCAATCCCGTCTTCGATCCCAAGTCAGCCTCTTGTTCCGAGGGGCTGGAATCCTCACCTTCTCTCTGGATTTCACGAATAAGTGAAAGACAGATGGTCGCTTCGCGAAAGATCACGATTAGATCACGCCCGTTGTCAAACGTGAGAGCGACGGAGGCAGAAGCTTGAAAAGGGGAGGATGCCCATGCGCCTCCCAGGAAGATCGGGCCCGCTCTTCCTGGGAGGCGCATGGTTGGCTGCTCATATTCCTGTTTGAAAGATCCCTCGCGGGACTTGCGACAGCACCGTGTTTACGCCTTTGAAGGCTCAGTTTGAAATCCTTCTATCGTCCGTCACTGCGTCCTGAACCAGAGCCTCCGTTCTAAGCATTTTCTCATCATGGCCCAATCCTTCGACCCGAACCATTTCGCCGTACTCGTCGTGGAAGATGAACCTCTTCTGCTGTGGGACGCGGTCGATCTCGTGGAGGAGGCAGGGTTCAAGGCCTATGCGGCGTCGAACGCAGACGAGGCGATCCGGCTTCTGGAGCGTCATTCCGACATCCGCGTCCTTTTCACCGATGTCGATATGCCTGGTTCCATGGACGGATTGAAGCTCGCCCAAGCGGTGCGCGACCGTTGGCCTCCGGTCTCGATCTTTATCGCATCGGGCCATGTGAAGGTGACGGACGAAGATCTGCCGGAAAACGGGCTCTTCTTCGCCAAGCCTTATCCGCCGGCCTCGATCGTGCAGGCGCTGCGGAACATCTCCTCAAAACTCGCCCACTGATGTCGTTTCCGGCTTTCGCCGCCGTCGCGATATGAGAATGTCGCCGAGCGTCACGGGCCGAAACGGGAACACGTCCACCCCGACATCATACTGACCGGACATCGGCATCAGCTTGCCGTGCGAATGGCCGTGGAGATTGAGCGCTCCCTTGCCGCTGCCGTTCCAGGTTCGAAACGCGTAGTGGCAGAGCACCAGCTTTCGGCCGTCCACCACCAGTTCCCGATAGGACGAGACGCTGCTCCAGCCGGGGAGGCTCAGCGTCGCCTCGTCGTCATTGTTGCCCGCAACGAGATGCTTGCGCCCGTTGAGCCGAGCGAGAAGGGTGGCCTTTTCGTCGGCTGTTCCTTTGGCGAAATCGCCGAGATGCCAGACCTCGTCCTCCGGTCCGACCGCCGCGTTCCATTGTTCGATCAGCGCGTCGTCATGTGCGGCGAGGTTGGGAAAGGGGCGCTTGTCCAAGCGCAGAATGCGCGGATCGGAAAAATGCGTGTCGGCGGTGAAGAAGATCATGGCTCCTGCAACGCGCTGGCCGGCGCTTCGTTCGGGGCGCCGTCTCCTTCCTGCGGCCAGCGCTTCAGCGCTTCGAAGCCGGCCGGCGTCAGCTCGTAAGTGCCGCGCGCGGGGCTGGAGAACCAGCCGTAGACATTTCGATGCAGGATTTTTTGCGCGTTGGGACAGGCGGGGCGCAGGTCCTTCGGCCGCTTCGGGCCGTTTTCGAGCGCCAGCGCACAGCGCAGCGCCTCCTGCCGGTACGCCGTCATGATCGGTTGGCGGGTGGCACCGCCGGTCGCCGGATCGCCGCGCCGGCGTCGATGCTCGGCGACGAGGCGCGAGCGGCGCTTGGCATTGCGGCGGGGGGCGGGCGATTCGGGCGACAGGAGAACATGGACGCCGCCGTTGCCATCCACCGCCAGCACGCCGAAGCCAAGCCGCCGGCACAGATCGCGAAAACGCCGATCGCCCTCGCGCCCCTTGCCGCGTGCCGACAACGGGCCGGCCAGCCAGATTTCGTCGGCCATGGGCGCGCGGTCGACGCCCTGCAGCACGAGTTCGAGATTGAACTGAAGCTTCAACTCGCAGACCACGACAATGGGCGGCTCGCCGTCCTTCAACGCCAGAAGATCACAGGAACCAATCTCGCCCTTCACGCTGAAGCCCAGCGTTTCGAGAAAGCGTTTGACCGGCAGATACAGGGCGGTTTCGCCGATGGCGGCAGGCGCAGTGGACATGCGCCCCCGCATACAGGACAAGCCTTGCCGTGGCACCCGCCTTTCGGCTCCGGCCAAGGCGCGTCGCCCTGTCGCAGCACAAGGGAAGACGGCACAGCCATGCCCCCCATCATCGAGATCTTCGACCCCACCGATCCACGGATCGAGCCCTTTCGCGATGTGCGTGACCGCGACCTGCGTGGGCGGGACGGGTTCATGGCGGAAGGCAGCGTGGTGCTGGATCAGCTCGCGCGCTCGGAGCGCTTTCGGGCGGGCGCGCTTCTCATCCTGCGCAATCGCCTGGCGGGATTGGAGCCACGCTTGGCGAGCTTCGGGCCGGACGTGCCCATTTATGTGGCCGATTCGGAAGTCTTCGACGCGATCGCCGGCTTTCCGGTTCATCGCGGCGTTCTGGCCTATGGTGTCGCGGCCGAGCTAGAAACCGACGCGGACTGGAATGCTCGTCTATCCGCGATCCAGCGCGATAGGGGCTTTGTCGTCGTCGCCTGCGGCCTGTCGAACCACGACAATATGGGAGCGCTGTTTCGCAATGGCGATGCGTTCGGTGTGGGCGCCGTGATCCTCGACCAGATGGCCTGCGACCCGCTGTATCGCAAATCCATCCGCGTTTCCGTCGGCTCGGTCCTCACCATCCCGTTTCGGCGGATGGAGGGGGTGCGGGCCATTCACGCCTGGCTGGCGGGCCTGGGCTTCGAATGCCTGTGCCTGTCGCCGGCCGGCGACATCGCCCTGCATGAACTGGGCACCCACCGGGCGCGGGCTCTGTTCCTGGGCACGGAAGGCGAGGGGCTCGACCCGGCCTTTCTCAGCGACGTGCGCTCGCTGCGCATCGCCATGGCGCCCGGTCTCGACAGTCTCAACGTCGCGACTTCGGCCGCGATCGCGCTCCACCATTTCTTTTCCCGGCGGTTCGAGCCGAGCTGACCGCCGGAGCGGGGTCGGGTTCTGCAGGCGATGTCGCCGCCATGGCAGGCGCGTTCGCAACGGGCGTCGGCGAGATTGCGGGCGTGTCGGAGAGAAGCGAGCGGACGCGGGCTGCCAGGCTGGGCACGCCACCTTCGCGCGGAGGCTCGGGCCGCTCGATCATCTCGCGCAAGCGCGAGTTCGGCCCTTCGGCCTCGATTTCTTTCTGGATGACGCGCGCCGCGATGTCGCTGATCCGCTCGCGAATCTCGGCGTTCTCACTCCCATCGCCGCGCTCCGGGCCAGACTTGATGTCGGTGGTCGCCTGATTGCTCTGCAACACGGCTCGAAGACGGGCGCTGCCGCTGGGGCGGGCGTTTGACGTCGCCATGGCTGCGAGCGCCGCGTCGGGCTCGACGGCGGCGATCGGAGCGGGGACTGGAGGGACTGCGCCTTCGGGCTGCGAGGCGCGTGCAGGCACGCGTTCGCGCGCGACGCGCAGCGCCTCCGACAGGTCCACCACGCGCGCATCGGCCGCGGCGATATGCCGGCGCTGTTCGTCGGAGCGTTCCTTGAGAGCCTGATGGCGCAAAGCCAGCGCTTCCATCTCCTCGGCCCGCGCCTGAAGCTTGGCGCGCAGGTCGTGGCGATGCTGCACCAGCTCGTCCCGCTCGACGATCACGGTGTGCAGACGCTCTTCGAGTTTGGCGATCGTCCTGTCGCGCTCGGCAAGATGGCCTTCCAGCTCCCGACCGCGCGTGACGAGGTGGCCGTTCTCGACGATCACCCGCCCGGCTTCGCCGCGCTCGCGCACGGCCTGCTCCATCAACTCCTGCGCGCGGCGCTCCTCGCGCCGGATGTCGAAGGCGGAGGTGGCGCGCACCAGATCCATCTCGGCGCGGATTTCGTTTACGCTGGTGGGGATCGTGGCATTGAATTCGCGTCGGGCCAGCCGCTGTGCCCGCCGCCAGACGAGCGGGATCAGCAGGAGGAGGATCAAGGTCGCCGTCAGCGCGCCGAGCAGAAAGATAAGGGCTGTCGCGATCATCACTATCCCAGCGCTCCCCGGCGCGCAGGCCTTGTCCCTCGGAAAGGGAACGAATGGGCTTGGCGCAGGCCGCGACGCAGCCGGCCGAGGCCTTCTACGCCGAGCCCCGCCGCATTGACTAGACGTCGTTATATGGCAGCCGGATTGGCTTCGGGTAGCGGTTTAGAACGGGTTCCAGGTGGGCGCCGGCGTCAGTTTGAGATAGCCGATATTGACGCCCAGACGCGCGCCGAGCCCCGTGCGGATCGGAACGAGCGTGATGGAATCGCGCTGGAGCAAGGTCATGCCGACGCCCCCCACGAGATAGGCATTGCCCGACACACCGGCATAGCGCCCGTAGAGGCTGTTCACCGAGGGCAGATCATAGACCAGCATCATGGTGCGCGCCCCGTCGCCCCCGGCATCGAAGCCGATCGACGGACCTTGCCAATAGACGTGATGCTCGCCCGCGTTCTTGGTGAAGAGCGTGCCCTCGCCGTAGCGCAGGCCGCCGATGAAGGCGCCCGAGCCTTCCTCGCCGAGAATATAGCCGTTCGGCAGGCCGCGCTCCTGGAAGGCTCGCTCGATGACGGTGGCAAGGCCCCCTGCGGTCGCGCCGAAGAAGCGGTGCCCTTCGGTGACGATCTCCTGCATCGTATAGCCACCGCCCGATTTCTGCTGAGCCGAGGCCGGCGCGAGAAGCGGGGGCGACAGAGTGGCTCCCATCGTCAGAGCGGCGAGAGACAGAAGGCGGAGTGGCCGGAGGAGGCGCTGCATGGATCGTATCCCTCGGAACGAGCGGGCGCGTGCGGCTGCGCATGTTCGGCACAGCCTAGATTTGACATGGTTTCCGAAATCCTAAGATGGCGGAACAAAAGCGCAAAAGCCGTGTGCTGAGTGCCCGAACGACGAAGAGCGGCATCCGCGCGGCGGGCTAGCCTGTTGCCGTTACCGCACGCGAGCGGCGGAAATGGGAGGAAGCCGCGATCCGCCCTCGTGTGGCGGCCCGCCACATGTTAGGCGGCGTATCAGACAATTTTAACCATCAGGACGCACGGAGCCGAGATGACGCACCTGCCCGACTTGTCCGCTGCGGATCTGGCCGCTCTTCTCGCCAGCCGTCTGTGCCACGACATCATCTCTCCCGTCGGTGCGGTGCAGGCCGGTCTGGAACTTCTGGACGAGATGCCGAACGATCCCGAGGCCATGGCCTTGGTGCGGCGTTCGACGCAGAGCGCCGTCGCCAAGCTCCAGTTCGCGCGGATCGCCTACGGCTCGTCGGGCTCCACCGTCGCCCAGATCGATATGGGCGACGCCAAGACGGTGGCCGAAGGCTTCATGTCCTTCGAAAAGGCGGAACTCCATTGGGAAGGCCAGCGCGCCTATGTTCCGAAAAACGTCGCCAAGCTGGTTCTCAATCTGATCGTGATCGCCAACGCTTCCGTGCCGCGCGGCCGCACCGTCACGGTGCGCGTCGAGGAACTGGAGCCGCGCCTTCGCATCAATCTGACGGCCAGTGGCAAGCCCTTGCGCGTGCCGGCGACCTTCCGCGCGCTGCTCGGCGGCGAGACCATGGCCGAGCCGATCGACGCCCATGGCGTCCAGCAATATTACACGCTGCTTCTGGCTCGCGAGTGCGGGGCGACGATCACCCTGGCGCAGGAAGGCGAAACGGCGGTGTTCAGCGTCGAGCGCGACTGATCGCCCTCATTTTTCCGGTTTCCTTTACGCTTCCTTCGCCGCGTTTGGGAACCGAACGGAAAAGCGCGAGGCTCTAGGGTGGGGTATTGCCCCCGTGCCGAGAGTCCCGCGCCATGCCCTCCTGTCTTGTGATCGACGAGAACAACATCGTCCTGAAGGTCGCCAGCCGCGTTCTTTCCGGCCTGGGTGCGGAGACGGTGGGCGCCCTCAACATGAACGAGGCGCTGGCGGCTCTCGCTCAGAGAAGCAATGGGTTCGATCTGGTTCTCCTGTCGGCCACCATGCCCGATATGCCGGTCGATGTGGCGCTGCGAACCTTGCGCGCCGGCGCGGTGCCGAGAGCACCGATTCTCGTTTCGCTGGTGGAATCGAATCTCGGATTGATGACCCGCAGCAAGCGCGCGGGCGCCAGCGGTTTCCTGTTTCGTCCCTTCGATCGCGCGACGCTGACGGCCTGGGTCCAGCCCTATCTCCCCGTGGCCGCTTGAGGCTCCGGCAGCTCCCAAGCGATGAAGGCCTGTCCTGACAAACGGACGGCGTGATTCGGGTGCGAGGCTTGGAACGGGGCGTCGATGGCGTTCGAAGTCGTCTCGCCTTCCGCGCCGGCTGCCAGCACGCGTGCGCTCGAAGCAGGGCGCAAAGGCCGTCGCACGCGATCCTTCCGAAGCTGATCGACCCATGAGCGGGCACAGCAAAAAGCCCGCGGCCCCTCATGGGCTCACGGGCTTTGTTGTCGGCGGCAGGCCTGGAGAAATCAGGCTGCGCGGGTATCTGCGTCCGGCTCGCGCAGCACATAGCCGCGACCCCAGACTGTCTCGATATAGTTCTTGCCGTCGGTCGCGGTCGCCAGCTTCTTGCGCAGCTTGCAGATGAAGACGTCGATGATCTTCAGTTCCGGCTCGTCCATGCCGCCATAGAGATGGTTCAGGAACATTTCCTTGGTGAGCGTCGTGCCCTTGCGGAGCGAAAGCAGCTCCAGCATTGCATATTCCTTGCCCGTCAGGTGGACGCGCTGGCCGTTGACCTCGACGGTCTTGGCATCGAGATTCACCGTCAGATCGCCGGTCACGATCACCGACTGAGCGTGGCCCTTGGAGCGGCGCACGATCGCATGAATGCGGGCAACCAGCTCGTCCTTATGGAAGGGCTTGGTCATATAGTCGTCCGCGCCGAACCCGAGGCCGCGAACCTTGTCCTCGATTCCCGCCATGCCGGACAGGATGAGAATCGGCGTCTTGACCTTGGCCAGACGAAGCGTCCGAAGAACTTCATAGCCGGACATGTCGGGGAGGTTCAGATCCAGCAGGATGATGTCGTAATCATACAGTTTGCCGAGATCTACGCCTTCCTCGCCCAGGTCGGTCGTATACACGTTGAAGCTCTCGGACTTCAGCATGAGTTCGATGCTTTGCGCGACCGCGCTGTCATCCTCGATCAAAAGAACGCGCATCATCTATTCCTCTGCGTCAGCCCAGTCGATCGCCTTGAAACCGACGAGGTTGGAGTTCGTGTTCTGCTGGATCGAGCTTCGCATCGAATGGTTAACAATCGCTTCAATTTCTGGCTTCCTGTCGAATTGTTGTGGCAGCTTTTGCTTAAGATCGCCGGTGTTACCTTGAAGCCACAAACTGCGAGCTGAGAAACAAAGAAGACGTGTGTTTGAACCGTTCGATTTACTGGGCCTTAAATCCTCGCCCCATATGATTAACGGTGCGCGTAAACAGGTGGTTAAAGCTAGCTTTCGAGGCTTGCCCGAAACCTCACCTCGCGACGCGTCACGGGGCCACATGTGAGAGGCCCTATGGAAGAGGAGAGTGAAGCGTGATGCCGAAACGTGAGAATATCATGCGCCTGAGCCGCTTCAAGGTGACGGAGAAGCGGCGGCAGGTGGAGCAGCTCCAACTGATGCTCAATGAATTCGAGCGCATGGCGGCCGAACTGGACGCTCAGATCAGCAACGAAGAAAAGAAGTCCGGCATCACGGATATGGCCCATTTCGCCTATCCGACCTTCGCCAAGGCCGCCCGGACCCGCCGCGACAATCTGATGAATTCCGTAGGCGACCTGCGCATTCAGATGAACGCCGCCCGAATCTCGCTGGAAGAGGCGGAGGCGGAATACGCCAATGCCGAAAAACTCGAACAGCGCGAATCGACCGATGATCGGCGCTCCGCCGTCGCCTGACATTCAAGGCGAGCCTTCGATCGCGTTACAAAGGCCTAGCGCTCCGGCGCGGGCCTTTTTTCGTGTTCAAGCCTGAAGCAAGCTTGCGACTCTAAACACCAGCGAGACGAAGGCCGTGCAAAACCGCCGTCCGAGGACTTCGTCGCGCGTCACATGCGAAAACCCTCGAGGGCAAAAACGAAAAGGACCGGCTTTCGCCAGTCCCGTCGTCCTGCCTCATCATGAGGGAAGGGGCTCGTCTCCCTAGTGGAGATCGGCCTTCTTGCGGTACTCCTGAATCTGCGTCGTGCGCAGCCCGGCCAGGCCGTGACTGTCGATCGACACCTGCCAGGACAGGAACTCTTCCACGGTCAGCGTATAACGCGAGCAGGCTTCGTCGAGGCTGAGAAGCCCACCACGAACCGCTGCCACGACTTCGGCCTTGCGACGGATCACCCAACGTCTAGTGTTGGATGGCGGCAGATCGGCGATCGTCAGGGGGCTGCCGTCGGGCCCGATGACGTATTTCACTCTTGGTCTAACCTGATCGGTCATTGAACTCTCTACACTCACGCAAAGACCTAATCGCTGTCGTAAGTTAGCCCTGAGCATCTAAAAAATCCGCTAAGCCCCTTGAAACACTTTGATAAGAGGTTGTCTCAAGTCCGGCGCAAGGATGGCCTGCCTGGGCGGTCTCTCGGAATGGGTGAAAAGCCATTCCCGATCAGGCGGTTGGCAGGGGCGGTCGCAGCCTTTACATACGGGCTTTGACTGGCCGCCACGCGCGGAACTTCGCGAGAGTCTTCGCCATGCTGAACAGCCTCGATCTTCCGAAGGCGCCCGCCGAGACACGAATTGTCGTCGCCATGTCGGGCGGCGTCGATTCGTCCGTCACCGCCGCCCTTCTCAAGGCGGAGGGATACGACGTCGTTGGAATCACCTTGCAGCTCTATGATGGCGGCGCGACGCCCAAGCGCGCCGGCGCCTGCTGCGCGGGACAGGATATCGCCGATGCAAGGCGCACGGCCGAGATTCTGGGAATTCCGCACTATGTCCTCGATTACGAGGACAAGTTTCGTCAGTCGGTGATCAATCCGTTTGCGGAAAGCTATCTGGCCGGCGAAACGCCCATCCCCTGCGTGGCCTGCAATCAGACCGTGAAGTTCCGCGATCTTCTCGCGACGGCGCGGGATCTGGGGGCCGACGCTCTGGCGACCGGGCATTATATCGAGTCGCGGCTGAACGGGGCGCACCGCAGCCTGTATCGCCCCGCCGACCTCGACCGCGATCAGAGCTATTTTCTCTATGCGACGACGCAGGAGCAGATCGATTTTCTGCGCTTTCCGCTCGGCCGTCTCACCAAGCCGGAAACGCGCGAGATCGCGGCCCGCTTCGATCTGGGTGTCGCATCCAAGCCCGACAGCCAGGATATCTGCTTCGTCGCCAAGGGGCGCTATAGCGATGTGATCGCCAAGCTGAAGCCCGATGCGGGCGCGCCGGGCGATCTCGTGCATGTGGACGGGCGTCATCTCGGCGAACATGCGGGCATCGTGAACTTCACGATCGGCCAGCGGCGGGGCCTGGGTCTTGCCTCCGGCGAGCCGCTCTACGTCGTGGCGATCAACGCCCGGACGCGCACCGTCACCGTCGGCCCGCGCGAGGCGCTGGCCACGCGCCGTCTGGCGCTGCGCGACGTCAACTGGCTGGGCGGCGAGCCCTTGCACGAGGCGGCCGCGCGCGAGCGGTCGCTCTTCGTCAAGATTCGCTCCACCCGCCCACCGGCGCCGGCCCGCCTCGGGCTGGGTGGCGGTGAGGTCTTCGTGGAACTCGCCGCTGGCGAAGAGGGCGTCTCGCCGGGGCAGGCCTGCGTCTTCTACGACGGCGAAGGGGCCGGCGTTGAGGTTCTGGGCGGCGGCGTCATCGCGCGCACCGAGCCCGTATCGGCGGCGTCGCGCGCGGCCTGAGGGCGCGTCAGGCCGCCGGCGCGCGGGGCGAGGCGAGGTTGAGGATACGCACCGTCTCGACCGCTTCCGCCGCGCCCGTGCGCGGCTCGGCGCGCGTCGCGATGCAGTCGATGAAATGACGCAGTTCCCGGTCGAGCGGCAGGCCGGGCTCGGTCTGCTGGTAATCAGCGTCCGCGCCCTGGAAGGCGAAATGCGCGCCGTCCCGCCAGACCTTGTGTCGGTAGAGCGCGAGCTTCTGCCCTTCCGGTGCCAGATCGTCGAAGGTCAGCATCCCCTCCGTTCCGATCACTGAGAAGCGCCGGTCGCGATAGGGCGAGACGCGCGAGACATGGATCTCGCCGGTCAGGCCGTTCGCGAACCGAAGCGCGATGTCGGCGGCGTCCGTCTCGTCGCTGAGCACGGTGCGGCGCAGCGTCTCGACACACTCCGGCGCGCCGCCCGCCATATGCAGAACCAGAGACAGATCGTGCGGCGCGAGATCCCAGACGGCATCCATGCCGAGGAACCGGCCGAGCCCGAGGCGGGTCGAGAGGATATGGCGCAGCTCGCCGATCGCCCCCCCGCGCACCAGCGTGTCCAGTGCCTCGAACACGGGATGAAAGCGCAGGACATGGCCGACCATGAGAAGCCGGCCCTCGACCTTGGCGACCCGCGCGGTCTCCTCGGCATCCGACAGGTCGAGCCCGATCGGCTTTTCGATCAGCACATCCTTGCCCGCCTGAAAGGCGCGCCGCGCCGTCGGCCCATGCAGGCGCGGGGGCAGGGCGAGGACGAGACCCTGGATCGTCTCGTCGGCCAGAATGTCGTCGGTAGAGCGCGCCGGAACGTCGAATCGCTCGGATAGGGCGGCGGCCCGCTCGGGATTGCCGTCCGACAGGGCGGCGAGGGCGCCGATCTCCTTGAGGGTGCGAACATGGTTCTGCCCCCACTGGCCGCAGCCGATCACGGCGATCCGAATGGTCATGATGGATGTCCTCATGCGCTGCATCTGCACCGACCCCGCGCCTTCGCGCGGCATCGCATGAGTCTCTATTGGCCGTGCAGGTGAGGAAATGCCAGATGATTCAGCACATGCGATCGGCATGAACTCGCATCATCTTGTCATGGATAAGCAGGGGGTGGAAGTTTGAATGGTGGCGGTGGGTGGACTTGAACCACCGACCTTCGGGTTATGAAGACGATCAGGAAGGCCGAAAGTAAGGGTTTTGAACCCTCATGTTGCAAGCATGTTGCATCGATTTCGCCGAACGGCTCCCCTCGCGCCTTCCAGACCCATAGCGAAGCTCTTTTCAACTATACGGAAATCCCGTATAGGTGGGCTATGGAAGACAGGTTCGATCCGGCCAAGGATATCACCAATCGGCAGAAACACGGCCTGCCATTGGCCTTCGGTGATCGCATCTTCGAAGATGCCGACCATCTCGTAATTCCCTCAATCCGCGAGATTGACGGCGAAGAGCGGTTCAAGGTGGTCGGGATCGTGGACGAGAAACTGTTCACAGCCGTCTTCGTCTGGCGGGGTGAACTGCCCCGCTTCATATCGGTGAGAAGGAGCAACACAGGTGAAGAGCGAGCATACCGTTCTGCCGGCTGATCCGGCCGATGATCAGGATTTCGACGCAACGTCGGCGGCCCTGGACCGGGGGCAGCGGGCGCGCCTGATTCGCAAAATCCGCACAGGGCTCGGCCTTTCGCAAGCTGAGTTCGCCAGCCGCTTTCGCGTTCCAGTCGGCACCTTGCGGGATTGGGAACAGGCGCGAGCGACGGCCCCGGACTTCGCGATAGCCTACATGCGGGTGATCGGCGCGCAGCCGGACATGGTGGCGAAGGCTGTAGCCTGACTTTTGCCTAGCCGAGTAGGCTGGCCTCGGCCGCCGCCATTTCATCGGCGTCGTCGGCCTTCGGGAACAGGTGCGAATAGCGGTCCATGGTCAATGCGATCGTGGAATGGCCCATGCGATCCTGCACCGTCTTCGGTGGCAGCGCGAGGCCGCCGTCTTCGCGCCTGTTGATGCACCACGATGCGAACCAATGCCGCAGGGCGTGCATCCCTGTGTATTTCGCGGCCAGCACCGGGAGGCCGTCCTCGTCCAGTTCGTCGGTCTCCACCGTCACGCCGGCTGCGATCCAAGCCGGCTGGAGGCCGCGTCGGACGATGTTGTTCAATTGTTCGACCTTGCCCGACCCATTTGGGAACACGAGGTCCAAGACAAAGATCGGTTCGCCGTCTGCGTTGCGCTTGCCCGTGGCGCGGCGCGGGCATTTGAGCTTCCATTCCCGAAGCGTGTTGATGACGATCGGCGGGGCAGGGACGGTGCGCTCGCCTGAAGAGGATTTGGGAGCGCCGATCTCGTTGAAGCGGTCGGCCCGCTGATGGACGCGGATTTCGCGGCGGTCCAGGTCCACGTCTTCCCAACGCAGGCCGCGCAGCTCGGATGCGCGCAGGCCGGTGAAGATTGCCGTAAGAAGCACAGGACGCCAGCGGCCTTCCAGCGCGCCGACGAGCGCCCTGATCTCGTCGCGGGTCGGAATGTCCACGCCGATCTTGAGCTTGCCCTTTTGCCGTCTCTCCTGCCGGCGCTCGCTCCCGCCGCGTCGGCCGCGCACGTCGCGAATCACATTGCGGTTCGTCAGGCCCCGCTCCTGGGCGTCCGCTAGGAGCGTTCCAAGAGACACCAGAACTTTCTTGATCATCGCCGGCGAGCGCCCGGCCGCGCGAAGCTGATCCTCGAATGCCCGAACGGCTGGTATTGTAAGGGTGGAAATCTTGGATGCGCCGATGAAAGGCCTGATGTGAAGCCGAAGATGGCCCTCGTAGCTGGCGTATGTGGTGCGCTCCAGCCCCGCTGCATCGACGCTCGCCAGCCAGAGGTTCCCGGCCGCCGCTATAGTCGTGCTCGCGCTATCGGCTACATGGACGCCCTGTCGAACCTCGACCGTGGCCGTAGCAGCGAAGGCGTCGGCCTGTTTCTTGAGCCGAAAGGTTTTGAGGCGGCGTTTGCCGGTGCCGTCCATATAGTCGACGACCCACGCGGTTTTCGTTTCGCCGGCCGGCGTCGTCCATTCTCGTTTGCGAACGCTCATGGAACATCCATTAAAAAGGTATGGGCTGTTGGCTTGCCGCATCACGGCGTTGCGTGGAAATCTTGTGGACCGTGTTGATCGTAAGGCGCGCCGGCGGCCGACCACCTCCGACACACGCGACCGGATCGGGAGCCTCAATCGGGGCCTGCGAGTTGGAGCGCTGGCCCCAATCCGTGTCGCGAAAACATCCAGACGTTCGCCCTCGGGCGTTCTGACATCGGCATTCCATAGGCGCCCGATCTCGGTCAGGGAGGGGTATCCTCGTCCGTGCGCATAGGGCGAATGTCCATGCTGCGTATCTAAGATATCTGGGAGAGAGACTGTCAGAGCATCGATGCAATATCCTAGCGAACCGACGAAAACCCGCGAACCCGCTGTAGAATGGGTTTTCGCCGGTTCGCCTAAGAACTTGGGCCTGATGTGTCGACCAGGTGAATCTTATAATCCAAGGCGGATGTGAACGGCCGGCCGTCGTGTGAAACAACGATTCCAGATGCGAACAGGACCCCGTACTCCGTCTCTTCCAAGCAGCCGCCGATACCGACGAACGGAATGGGTGATGCGATACCATGTTGGTCGATTGACCATGCTACGATCGGATAACTGGTGAAAAACTCGTTTACGTCCGCTCCGTGGTTGAACGGGAAGTTGGGCACTAGGGTTATTTCGCCTTGCGTGGCAGGTATCAGTTTCGGTCTTCCCCCCTTGATCCGAGCCGCGTCGTTGCGACGGATACGGTATCTGGCGTCATCCAGTGTTGTTACGACCGCCGGCTTGTGTGTGTCGTTTGGCGTGAAGACTGATCTAATTTGATTTTCTGCGATATGGACGGTGCCGTTATCGTCGGAAAATTCTAAGAAATGCATTTTATCTCCCTTTTAGTTAGTTTAATTGGTCTGCGAGGTCGTCGTAGTTCGTGGTTTCTTCCATACTATCATCGGCGATGTCCTCCCATTCTAGTGTTGATCCGATCCAGCCTTCGAACTGCGATCGGCAGTCCGGAAGGGTGGGAAACCGGTAAGTTGTCACCCGTCTGCCCGCGATCCGAGGGCGCGGCATGAGGAGCGTCGGGCAAAGTTCGACCAACTCCTTTCCAAGAGCTTCGGCGGAGACTTCGTTGCCCTCGTAGCGGCGAGTTCTCATCCATCTACCGTAAGCATCCCGCAGTTCGCTTTTGGTGACGGCGATCGGTTCATGAAACCAGCCCCGATCACCATCCAAAACCTCGAAATCCGGTTCGCCCGACTGGAGTATGTTGAACCACCAGAGCTTAACGTTCTTCAGTCCTTCCGTCTTCTGGACTGCCAGAGCGCTAGTGTTCGGTACGTCGCGGATGTCAAACTTCGAAAGATCGTAGTTCATCAGGAAATGCAGTAGTGCTGCCCGTCCTGTGCCGTTCATCTCATCTCGAATTGCGTCAAAGTATCTCTTGCGCTGCTGAGGCGTGGCTTTTCTAACGCTATATTTATCACTGGCATCTGAAACGAAATACCGCCGCTCATCCTCGGTGGCAGGGACAACCCATTTTTCATTTGAGGAAATGAAGAGCCGTAAAACGCTTCGAACGTGGAAACCGTTTAAGCCCTTGGGCTCGATGAAAACCTTTTCAGAGGTGATGAGGTGTTTGAGGGTGCCTTCAGCCTGCTTGTTGCCGGCCCAGAAGCCTTCTTCGACATGCAGCAAGAGTGCTTTTTCCTGATGCTGATTGAATCGACCGACAAGCTGATCTTGGTTAGCGATTTTAACGTGGTGGTTCGGAAACAGACTGCCGATATAGTCGCCTAATGTGTCCTTACCCGTTCCCTTCAAACCTCGCAGCACAACTGCCACGCCTGGCTTATCGGCCGGCCGTTGGATCATGTGCGCGAGCCAGCCGATGAAATAACTGTACGATTCCTCGTTACCATTGCAGAGCACCGTTCGGATATGGGCGAGGATCAGTTCGCACGACCCGCTTTCATCAGGCTCGACGGCGAACCCGCGCCAGTGGTTATACGCGCCCTCGACGTCCTCACCCGGCGAAAAGACCACGCCATTCGGATATTCGCGGCGCGCCTTATGGCGCAGCCATGCCTTTGTGACCGGCTCGGTTGCCTTCTCGGTGTTGACGCGATCGTTCTCATAGAAATTGTGGAGATCTCCGACCGTGCCGTAGGAAACGGTGCTGTCCCGGTTCTCCGTGATGATCACCGTCTTGCCGTTAATGAAGGCGACAGCGTGTTTGCGGTTGATGCGGGCGACCTTTGGCGGCACATGGCCGAGCGCGTGCTCCACGTTGGCCTTGTTGAGCTTCTGCTCGCGCTTCGAGATTTTGCGCTTCTCGGGTTCACCGCCCAGGAGTTCATCGAACATACCCGAAGGCTGGTCCGACTCTTCCTCACCGAGATCATCGAACTCGTTGTCGTCCAGGTTCTCGAATTCTGCCTCAAGCCGGGCTTCGCGAGCTGCGGTGACGAGAGTCGCCATCCGCACAGGCTTGTTCTTGCCCTTGAATGAGCGCCAGACGCGCTTCTGGTCGCGCTTGTCAAACTTGTCTGAGCGCTTCGAGAACTCGCACCAGAGCTCAAAGCCTTTGTCCGATCCGCCGAACTCGTGGTGAAGCGCCATGCCGACCGTGAGCCAGCCGTCGCGATCATCGCAATAGGTGGCGGCTGGGATGCCCGCGAGCGTGGCCCTGATCTCGTTTTCCGACAAACCGAGCGGCGCGCTGCGCTCATCACCGGCATCGGCCGGCCGGTCGTCCTCGCCAATGAGCTTTTCGATGCGCGGTGCGGCGATGAAGGGTCCGATGCCGAGGTCCAGCATCGAGAAATCGAACGGGCTCTCCCAACGATAGGGCTTGCCGGTGTCGGGATGAATGGAAGGGGGGATGGCAACCTGTTTGCCGGTCCCGAATAGCTCGATCTCCCAAGCCCAATGCGCCTTGCCGTCTGCACCGTTGATCTTGTCGGCGCTGTGCGCGAGCTTCTTCGAGGGGAACGGCTTATCGGTGATCAGATAGAAGTGTCGGCTGGCGCCGCCCGAGCCCGAGATGACGGTCGGCAGGTTCTTCCACTCGGGGAACATGGAACTGAGGCGCGCACGAGCCTCCTCGACGCGCTTGGGGTCGCGGATGTCCAAGTCGAGGACATGCAGATAGCCGCCGCCGACACGGGACCATTGGCCGAGCCGCAAGCCGACGTTCTCACCGGCCCGATATGACGCTTTGAGCTTATCAAGTGTCAAAACAGGCTTGGTGCTCCAATCGTCCCCGATGGGCCTCTTGGATTTCGGATGTAGGCGATGAATGGCGAACCCGGCGCTGACCAGGTGTCCAATGTCTTTGAGCATCACGACCTGCTGACTAGGTTACCCCTTGGCGGGCGGGGGCTCACGAAGGAGTAACCGCCAAGATGCGTTCAAACCCTGTGTGCGCCGATTGCGTACTCAGCTATGCGGTGAAAAAAGCCAACGGTCACGCCGTCATACCGGGATGCCGCAATCAGGTTCTCGACGACCTGCGCCAGATAGATCGGAGCTTCCTTCTCCCTCATCGCGCCAACGATGCGATCGGCGTAGCAATGTCCCGCCCTGTTGTCAGCGGACCAGTCATCCGATGCGGGGGGAAGTTCGAGCTGCGGAGAGACTGTGTTCGATAGGTCAATCATTTTAGGGACTCCGAATTCTAGGGATTGGGATAGGAATCCGACGTGGTCGGTTGCTCGGTATCGTACGTTAGTTTGCCGTGCTTGTTGGCTCGTCGAAGAAGGCGACGAGCTTCTCACGGGAAGCGACCCACCGCTCACCGACCTGCCGAGCGGGCAGCTGCCCTGCTGTGAGCATCGAATAGGTCTGCCGGTCAGTTCGACCGATGACCTTAGCGATCCCACTGATTCCCCAAACGAGATCTATGCTTTGATGTGCTTCCTTGGCCATCAATGTAACCCTACTTGAAGATAACACACGGTGTGTCATTGACTGTGTGTCATGGGTGGGGCATGGCGGTCAAGAGCAATTAGTGGCATTGGTGGGGCATGGCGCGAGAAGATTTGCATTTCCGGCTGCGAATACCGGAGTCTTTGAAAGAGCAAGTTGAGAAGGCTTCTCTTGAAAACCGAAGATCTATGACTGCCGAAATCATAGCTCGCCTGGAGGCAAGCTTCGAAGCGCCGCAAGAACTCGCTAGCCCCTATGAGGCCCTGATTCAGAAGATTCTTGATAGTGTCGAGACGAATATGAAATCGCGCATGGATACGATGTTTGAAGATCTGCTTGGCTCAGACTCAGAGCAGTCGGCCGTTAAAAAGCGCCGCGAGTAAACGCGAGCACCCTCGCACGATTTAGCAACTACTCTTCGATCCAGTGCCACGCACCGGTTTGTTGGCAGCCGGCGTTGATGTGGTGGTTTAGGCTCGCTTCAGATTAGCGGTTCGCCATTCTTTCCGACAGCCACGCTTGCACCTCGGCCTCGACCCAAAGCGAAGACGAACCCAACCTGATCGGTTTTGGAAATTGCCCATTTTTAGCGAGGCGGTACACGGTTGCGCGGCTTATCGGTACTATTTCGATAATGTCGCGCAGTCGTATGAACGTTACCTTGCTCGCCCAATCGTTGTTCGGTGTTCCGTTCGACATAATTCAACCCATTGTTGATTACATGGGATATCTCAAACGCGTTACTTTCTGAGTGTCATACATTGCCCAAATGGACGCAATAGCTCGATCTGAAGCGCAGTCAAGGTTCCAGCGCTGACCGCGCTTCGCGCCTTGACCAAATTTTCTTAATGGAATCAGAGATTTTCATAGTGGTCAGGGTGGTCAAGTTGGTTTTGGAAATTCGTATACACGCAATGGATAACGAATTTTTCTGATCGTCCGTTGTGACTTTTTCTATCCCATTGCGCATACGGAGAATGTACCCTGACCACTCTGACCTCCCTGACCATTCTTATTAAGTCATTGATATATAATGATATTAATGGTCAGGGTAAGAGGTTTTTGGTCAGTGAGGTCAGGGGTGCATCCTAAATTGTCCCAGCGTCGTGGAAACCATCTAAATTGCCAAGTAAAAAACGTAAATATAAAAAGATTTATATTCAACTTGATGGTATGAGTGTCGCATTCTAAATCGGGCTGAGAATACAGGGATCGTAAGACCGACAGGGCACCTCTACATTTGGAGACGCAGTTATGAGCGAGGCAGGTGTTCAGATTCGCGTCGGTGGTGGCGCGGGCTATGGTTCGAACCAAACGGTCGTTCGTTGCCGCACCGGCTCGTTCGAATGGCGGTACGCACGGCAGGGAAGCCCGCAGTATCACGCCGGGAGTGCCTTCGCGCGGGATTGGGAGCGCTCCGGCATCACGCTGCCGTCTGCCCTCATGGGCGGTGCTTCGATCGGCGGGGGTGGTGGATGGAAGGGATTGCCCGATGAGCGCGTGATGGCCCTCGATCGCGTTCTCACGACGACAAAGGCGCTCGGCGGCCCGATCACGCGCAGGCTCGTCGCCTATTGTGTGGAGGGTCTGACGCCGAAGGAAATAGCCAGGACTTACGGCGATGTCATCACGCCGAACGCGATGGCGAATATCCTCGACTGCGACTTGCTGGAACTCGTGCGGGTTGTGCAGTAAGTGGAAGTTGATAAGCCGCCGGTAGGCTTCAAGGCATCGGACAGGAACGCATAATGGCTTTTATCCCATCAGCCGATATGAATACGCAGAAGATTCTGAAAATATTCAGCTTCTATAACATCAAGCCAGGGGAAGCCCTGCCAACAAACGTATTCTCCTCGCGTGCTGCAGAGGTTGGTTTGAGCCATGAGGATATAGGCCCAGCGCTGGATGCTTGCGCTACACGGGGATGGACAAAAGATAAGGCGAATGGCGCCGTTGAATTGACGGAGGACGGATTTGCAGAAATCCAAAATTGATACGCTTGACCCTTTTCACATAAGCCCCTACAAGTATTGATAGTGTCAGGAACTATGAGAAGGGCTCGCTTCGGCGGGCCTTTTTGCGTTTTAGGGAGCGCGACATGCCCGCGATCACCTACGACCAGCAGCAGGGCATCCAGCTTGCCGACGTGGCTCCGCTTCCCGAGACAGGAACGGCCAAGCCCGGCAACATGACACTGGTCCCTCGCGCCGATCACCAGCACCCGCGCATCACGTCAGCCCAGACCGGAGCGCTGGATAATGCCGGCATGGCCACAATGATGTTCACCCGGACATTCACCGCCGAGCCCGCCGTGTCGATCCTCGCCGTGGAGAACAACACGAAGAGCCCGCCCGACTTCAAGGTGATGCAGTTTCTCGATGACCAGCAGCAGCCTTGGGTGGCGGGCAAGCTCTATGGAGGCGCGATCATCTACGGGACGCGGACTAGGGCGCTCCCCGGTGTCTCGGCCGTCCTCACGGATCTGCTGAAGCTCTCCGGCTATGTGCCGACCGAACCAGCGGCCGGTGTCCGCTTCTCCATCATCGCATTGCAGGCAAGCTAGGGCATGACACGGGTCAGCGAGTTCACCGAAGAGACGGGAGACATGATCTGCGAGCGGATCGCGAACGGGGAGAGCTTGCGGGCTATCTGCCGTGACCCTGACACGCCCGCGCAATCGACGGTGTTCAAATGGTTGGCTTCCAACGCGGCCTTTGCGGAGCAATACGCCCGCGCGCGCGAGGCCCAGGCCGACGCCCTGTTCGACGAGATCCTCGACATCGCCGATGACGGCCGAAACGACCTCATGGAAAAGTTCGACGCCGATGGCGCGCAACAGGGCTGGCGCGAGAATGGCGAGGTGCTGAAACGATCTGTCCTGCGGGTTGATGCTCGCAAATGGATGGCTGGCAAGCTCCAGCCGAAGAAATATGGCGATCGAAGCCAGATGGAGCTGATTGGCAAGGATGGCGGCCCGGTGGGTGTCGTGTTCCAGACCGTCTACGAGGCCGAGCCGAAGAAGTGATGCACGAGTTCCGGGTTCGCTGGTATCAGCGCCGCTTCCACGAGGCGCTGGTGAACCGCACCCACGACCGCCTTATGGCGATCTGGCATCGCCGGGCGGGCAAAGACGAAATCGTTCTGAACGCCATGCGGGAAATCGCGTGGAAAGACCCCGGCACCTATTGGCATTGCTTCCCCGAGTACAAGCAGGCCCGCAAGGCGATCTGGAACGGCGTGAATGGCCACACGGGAAAGCGCCGCATCTTCGAAGCCTTCCCGCCTGAGATCATCAAGCGGATGCAGGACGATGACATGTTCATCGAACTGACGAACGGGGCGACGTTTCAGCTGATCGGTTCTGATCGATACGACGCAACGGTAGGTGCCGGTCCCAAGGGCATCGCCTATTCCGAATGGGCGCTCTCCAACCCTTCCGCCTGGGCCTATCACTCGCCCATGATCCGCGAGACGAAAGGTTTCGCCGCCTTCATCACCACGCCGCGTGGCAACAATCACGCTAAGGCGATGCTGGATAAGGCTACGAGCAACCCATTGTGGTTCTCCGAAGTGCTCAGTATCCGCGACACCCGCGCGTTGACGGAAGCTGATCTGGGAGAGGCGCTGGAGGAATATCAGACGCTGCACGGTGAGGACTTAGGCCTCGCCATCTTCGAACAAGAATACGAGTGTTCGTTCTCTGGCGCGATGGTCGGCGCGTATTGGGGCTCGGAGATGAACCGGGCCGAGCGGGAAGGGCGCATCGGCCTTGTGCCGATCAACCCGCACCATCCCGTTCACACGGCATGGGACTTGGGCAAGGCGGTCAACAATCCGATCTGGTGCTTCCAGGTCTACGACGGCCGACCGCATGTCGTGGACTTCTACCGGCCGGACAGCGACGACCTTGCTCAGTGGTGCGCCTGGCTCGACGAGCGCGGTTATCACGGCACCGACTATGTGCCCCACGACATCATGGCGCCGGCCGGATGGGGCGTGAACCGCACTCGCTTCGACCTGCTGAAGTCGATGAAGCGGAACCCCAAGGTCGTGCCGATGGTGAGCGTGGCCGAGGGCATCCATGCCGGGCGCGAGACGATCAAGGTGGCCTATTTCGACGAGGGCCGATGCGGCGACGGGCTGGAAGGCCTGAAGAGCTATCGCCGGGAGTGGGACGACGAGCGAAAGACGTTCCGCGACAACCCGGTGAAGGATTGGGCCGAGCATATCGGCTCCAGCTTCCGCTATCTCGGCCTGTCGTGGAAGGACGCCGCTCCCGCCTACCAGCCGCCGACCAAGCCGAAGGATTTGGGCTACGTGGCCGGCGATGACGGCGTGATCCAGGGCAATCTGTCGGTGAGGGAGGCGGTGGACGCCATGGTGCGCCGGCGCAAAAGGCGCAGATGAAGGAAGCCGATCATGCTGAAGAATGTGGCCTACATATTTATCGCGACGCTAAGCGCCTGCGCGATGATCGATCTCGCCTCAACTGCGCTGACGGCGCCGACTGCTGAGGACAGGATCAGCGCTTTGGAAAAGCAAGTCAACGACTTGCGGCGATGCTTGCACCCTGCTGCCAGCTATTGCAGCCCAGACCCATGAAGACCAACCGGCCCGCGCTCTGCGGGCTTTTTCATTCGTGAGGATCACATGGCCGACATCGACGAACAGGCGTTCCAGAGCGTCTTGAAGCAGTTCCGTGGCGGTGAGCGCGCCTTGGCGGGCCGCCGCGCCTCCCTGCTGATCTACAGCGGCAAGAAGCCCAACACGAAGCTTCTCGACCGCTTCACCGAAGAGCTTCCCGAGATCGGCCGCTACCTGTCGAACGATGGGATCACGCCCCCGGCCGAGGACAACGGCGGAAACCCGCTGGCCGAAGACGCTGGCACGGTGGACCAGGGCAACAACGCCTCGAACGTCAGCGACGATCAGGCGAAGGACGAGCAGGCCGCGATCGATGAGCATGTCGGCGGCGAGCCCGAGGACAAGCTGAACCCGGAAGCGGCCGGGGTGGATGACGGCGCGGTGAAGACCGGCAAGTCCGGCCGCAAGAACTGATCGAGCGATGACATGCCCCGCCCGGCACTGGCGCCGGACAGGGCTTTTCTTTGAGGGGCCGCATGTCCAAGACCGCCGATAGCCAGACCGATCAGGGCCGCGCACTGCGAGACGAGGCGCGCAAATGGCTCGGCCGGATCGAAGACGCCGGGAAGCGCGAGAAGAACTGGCTGGAAGACGCGGCGAAGGCGACGGCGGCCTATACGGGTGAGCGGTCCACGGCCGAGAACACAGAAGCGCCCGGCTCCACGAACTACGATTTCAACATCCTCTTCGCGAACGTGGAGACGATCGTTCCGGCCGTCATCAACTCGGCCCCGGCCCCGGATGTGCGCCGCCGCTATGGCTCGGACGATCCTGTCGCCAAGGACTTCGCCGAGATGCTGGAGCGCGCGATCCGCGTTCAGGTCGATGACGGCAAGCTGCAAGTCGAGATGGAAGGCATGGCACAGGATGGCTTCCTGGCCGGGCGCGGCTTGATCCGTCTGCGCTTTCACAGCGATTTCGTGGATGCCGACACCGGCCGCGCGGAGATGGAAGAGCGCGACGAGGCGGCATCGGACGCGCCAGCCCCGGTAGAGCCGACTGAAGCCGCGCAGCAGTCCAACGAGCGCATCTCGTTCGAGGCGGTCAGCTGGCGGGACGCGAGGCATGGCCCGGCCCGGCGCTGGAGCGATGTGCCTTGGTGGGCCTTCCGCCATGCGATGCAGAAGGAGGACATCTCCGGGTTTGCCGACGCCGGCCTCGTGTCTTCCCAGGCCGAGCCGGGCGAGGTCGAAGAGGACGACGACGCCGACCGCATCGTCTGGGAGGTCTGGGACAAGCGGACGAAGCGCGTCCTGTTTATCTCGGCCGGGCAGGGCACCATTCTGAAGATGGTAGACGACCCGCTCGGGCTCTCGAATTTCTTCCCGATCGCGACGCCGGTTCAGCCCATCGAGGTCACGGGCCGGCTCATGCCGGTGAACCCGTTCTCGATCTACCGTAAGCTGGCCGACGAACTAGACATCACCACGCAGCGCATTCGCATGGTGACGAAGCAACTGCGCGTCAAAGGCTGGTATGGGGGCGACCAGACCGAGCTTCAGTCGCTTCTCGACGCTGACGACAACGAGTTCGTGCCGATCAAGGATTTCGAACAGTGGGCGCAGAACGGCGGGATCGCTGGCGCCATCGCGTTCTGGCCTGTCGAAAAGCTCGTCGTCGTCCTGGCCGAGCTCTACAAGAACCGTGACCTGACGAAGCAGGCCATCTACGAGATCACCGGCATTTCGGACATCGTGCGCGGCGCGTCCAAGGCGGCCGAGACGCTGGGCGCGCAGCAGATCAAGGCACAATGGGGTTCGCTGCGAATCCAGAAGATGCAGCGCATGATGGAGCGGGCCGCCCGCGACCTGTTCCTGATGATGGCCGAGATCATCCCGACGAAGTTCTCGCCGGCCACGCTCACCGCCATGACCGAAATCCAGATCGAGCCGACGCCTGAAGAGATGCAGCAGGCGCCCGCGCCGATGCCGCCTCAGCCGACCCCGCAGACCGGCCAGCCCGACCCGCAAGCGATGCAGGTGTTCCAGCAGGCGCGACAGGCCAAGCTCCAGCACCTCATGCAGCTGCAAGCCCTCATGCGCCAGCGCGTGGCGACCTACTATCGCATCGACGTGGAGACGGACTCGACGATCAAGGCCGACCTGACGCGCCAGAAGCAGGAGGCGACCGAGTTCATGACTGCCGCGTCGGGCTATTTCGCCGCTGTCGGCCCGCTGGTGCAGCAGGGCGCGCTGCCCATGAACGTCGCCGTCGAAATCTTCTCGTCCTTCTCCCGCATGTTCAACTTGGGCAAATCGGTCGAAGACGCGCTGGACGAGATGGTGGCGCAGGCGAAGGAAGCTGCCGGACAACCGAAGACCGATCCCGCTGCCGAGGCCGCGAAGGCCGAGCAGGAGGGCAAGGCGAAGCTGCTGTACGCCGACCTCCAGAACAGGGCGATCGACGGCCAGATCAAGCAGGCGACCGGTCAGGCCGACATCGCCGGCAAGCAGCTTGATCAGGACATCAAGCGCATGGACCTCCAGCTGAAGGGCCTCGACCTGGAGATCAAGCGCGCCGAACTCGGCCTGAAGCAGCGCCAGCTGATGACGCCGCCCGCGCCTCCCTCATTCGGTGGACCGGCGCCGGCTTGATCGGCGCGTTTTTCATTTCGGGTGGTGCGATGGCCGATCGGTATGTCTGGCGGGATGGGTGCTTTCGAGACCGGGCGACCGGCGAGCCGATGACGGTGCCGGACGGCCCGCTGGCGATCCCTCAGATGACGCCGGTCATGCCCGAATACACGAGCCCGATCGACGGGCGGACGATCACCACGCGGCATGAGCGCCGCGAGGATCTGAAGCGGAACAACTGCGTCGAAGCGGGCGACTTCAAGAGCCCGACCGGCGGCAAGATCAGGAACAAGGCCTTTGCCGCCAAGCGCGGGTTGCAGGTCAGCGAGGAGTTTCGATGAGCATTTCCCGAGTGATCTGCTGGAAGGCCAAGCCGCTCACCGAACTGAGCCGCGAAGAGTTGATCGAGGCGGTGGAGTTCTTGGCGAAGGACCATTTCGCCAACATTCAGCGTCGGACTGATCTCGCGCAAAACCATGAACTGCAGCGCCACGCGCTCGCCTCTCAGTTTGTGCCGAATCCGCAGGCCCAAGCAGGGTTGGGCACGATTTTTGAGCAGAGCGCCGGATTGGCTCGGGGTGGCGTCCGATGAGCGAGCTTCCCACGCATCTGACATGGGCTCGCCGAAAACTCATCATCGAGACGGCTCGGGACTCCGAGTTTTCCTCGGCGGACGTAGCGCTCATCTTCGGCGTGGCGACGGCTTTCGTCGAGGAGATCGTTCGCGCCGATATGGTCGCAGCTGCTCAGGCGGCAGCCAATTACGAGGCGCGGGAGCGCACTCGGCGGGAAATCGAGGCCGCTTGCCGTGCGAATGTTCGGCCGACTGAGGCCGAGGTGCAGGACTGGACGGCTGCCGAGCAGGCGCGTGCGGAAGCGAACATGCGCGTCGATATGGCCCGCCGGATAGCCCGCGCTCGCCAGGAAGAAGTCGACCTCAACCGCATCTACGACGAAATGGGCGGTACCGCTGAAGAAGGGGCGACAATCCAATGAGCGACGTTCAGGCCATCCAGACCGAGGCGGCGCCCGACTTCTCCGCGCTGAACGATGACGACGCGCTCGGTGCGGTCTGGGACCAGCTGGAGCGCGACAACGGCGCGGCGCGCGGCGACGACGGCAAGTTCACGTCCGGCGAGGGTGGTGACGAACCGGCCGGCGATGACGCTCAACCTGCTGCCGTAGAAGGCGAAGAGGGTGGTGACGACCAGACCGCGACCGAGACCCAGACGCCTGCCGTTGCTCTGCCGCCCAACTGGAACGGCATGGACGAGGACTGGAAGAAAATCCCGGCCGATGTTCAGGCGAAGATCGCCGCCCGCGACACCGAGCTTCACGCCCGCATGTCCGAGCAGGGTCGTCAGATCGGCGCGTTCAAGCCGTTCGTGGACGTGATCGAGAAGAACCGCGACCTGTTCGAGGGTCGCCAGATGGCGGACGGGCGCGCGGTGACGCCGACCTTCGCCGTGGACTTCCTGATGGGAGTGCAGCGCCAGCTGGACGCGGACCCCATCGGAACCCTGATCCAGATTGCTGACCGGTACGAGGCGCGCGACATGCTCGTTGCCGTCCTGACCGGCCAAGCCCGACTTCCTCCCGTACCGCAGCCCCAGGCCTCGGCCGGCGTGAAGCCCGCCGATGTTCAGGCGATGGTGCGGGAGACCTTGGACGCGGACCAGACGGCCCGCGCGGCGGAAGAGGAAATCAGCCGCTTGTCGAAGGACAAGCCGCTCTACGCTTCAATCGCCGAAGCGGACATGGTTCACTTCATCAGAATGGCGCGGTCCAAGCTCGGTGACGCCGCTTCGAACGAAGCCGTGTTCAACCGGGCCTATGACATGGCCGTAAACGCCGATCCCGACCTGAGGGCGAAAGCCGCAGCCGCCGCGAAACCGGCCGCTGCCGCGCCGGACCCGAGGCGGACGGCCGACGCTCGGCGCGCCGCCAGCGTCAACGTCACCTCAACATCCACCGGCAAGTCGCGAAACCTGACCGAGGACGAGCTTCTCGCCCAGGCGTTCGACGACGCTCAGAAGGACCGATAAACGATGGCGACCCCATCCGCAGTTTTCACGCAGATGGTCTCGACGACCATGCGCAATTCGGCAACCGACGTTGCCGACAACGTGAGCAAGCACAATGCTCTGCTCAACCGCCTGAAGAAGAAGGGCAACATCCGCACGCTGGATGGTGGCACGGAAATTCAGGTGCCGCTCGAATATGCCGAGAACCAGACCTATCAGCGGTATGGCGGCTACGACACCCTGAACACGAACGCCTCTGACATCATCACGTCGGCGAAGTTCGATTGGGCGCAGATCGCTCTGCATGTCGTGTCGTCCGGCCGCGAGCTTCGCCAGAACAGCGGCAAGTCCGCGATGGTCAATCTGGTGAAGTCCAAGAAGGCGAACGCGCTCAAGACCGCCGCCAACAACTTCGCCGTGGACATCTATTCCGACGCTTCGATGGCCTACCAGACCAACGGCCTCGCAAACATCGTTCAGTCGAACGGGCAGGGCACGGTCGGCGGTCTGGATGCGGCGACGTGGGCGTTCTGGCGCAACAAGTTCCGCGAGATCCCCGGAACCGACGCCTACACGAAGGACACGATCGTCGGCGAGATGAACCGCCTCTGGCTTCCGCTCAATCGTGGCGCGGACAAGCCGGACGTGATCGTCATGTCCCACGACTTCTACAGCGTCTTCGAAGCCTCGCAGCAGCAGCTGCAGCGCTATACCGACGCCGATCAGGCCCAGGCCGGCTTCACGGGGTTGAAGTACAAGACGGCCGACGTGATCTTCGACGACAACGCGAACTTCGCGACCAACGCGGAGAAGGCCTACTTCCTGAACACCGACTACCTGTACATCTTCCAGCACAAGGATGCGCAGTGGACGCAGGACGACGAGAAGCGCCCGATCAATCAGGACGCCATCGTGATCCCCTACTACTGGATGGGCAACATGGCCTGTTCGAACCGTTCGCTGCAGGGCGTCCTGCTCGACGCGGCATAAGGAGGCCGACATGACCGCTTTTGTTGGCGCCCAGCTGGGCGAGAAGTGGACGCAGGCGCAGCTGACCGGGGCCGAAAGCGGCTCCGTTCCGGGCATCGGCGACATCTACGTCAGCCACGACAACCGCCGCTATCGGTTCGTTCAGTACAATGCCGGCGTGAACGTGCCGGGCGTGAAGGGCAACGTCGCGGGCTTCTACGCCCCCGGCGGCGTCTCTACCGGCCTGACGAACGTCGTCACCTCCGACGTGTCGGAAACGGCCGGTCTCGGCGCGGGCATCCTGATGTCCGACGTGGCCTCGGGCGAATACTGCTGGATTCAGATTGGCGGTCTCGCCACGCTGACCCCGGCGCTCGTCTCCGGTGCCAGCGGCCAGTCGCTCGTCCTGTCCACGACCACGGACGGAACGCTGAAGGTCGCAGCCGCCGTGACGGACTCGGTGGTGGCCTATGCCGTGAACGCGGCGGGCAAGCAGGTGATGTGCTCCTTCCCGTACTGATCGGGGTCGCACACGACAGATGGAACGCAGGGCGGGCCTCCGGGTCCGCCCTTTTTCATTTCCGAGACAGGAGCGCCCGATGGCGAACGACGAAAAGCCCGTGATCCGGGTTCTGGGCTTCAAGACGACCTACGAGAAGCTGCCGAAGCACGGCACCGACCCGCTGAACGACACGGTGGACGACAAGGGCTTCCTGGTCGACGAGAAGGGCCGGCGCGTCATGGAGATGCAGCGGGAGGATTGGGCGATCTACGCGCCCGCGCACTCGCCGCTGAACACGAAGAACATCGAGCGCATTCGCCATCTGCGGCCCGACCCTGAGCGCATGGGCAACGACGAGGAAGGCGCAAAGCTCGCCTTCATGACGGCGCGCTGGTCGCAGATCGAGCCCGCCTATGAGGCGTGGATGAAGGGCCAAGAGCTTCCCTCCAGCGGCACGCCGCTCGCCGCGTGGCCCGGCATCAATGCCGATCAGGTCGAAGTCTTCCGTCAGGTCGGCATTCGTAGCGTGGAAGAGGTCCGCGACCTCTCCGAATCCCAAATCGATCGCGTCCGCCTGCCGAACATGCGCGATCTGCGCACCCAGGCGAAGCTGTTCCTCGAAAACGTCGGCGCGGCAGATGCGGCGGCGCGCGAGGCGGCGCGCGACCTCGAACTCGAAAGCTTGCGCGATCAGCTGGCAGAATTGAAGGGCCTGCTCGGCGCGCCCAAGGCTGCAGCAAGCGACGATTTCGACGTGAACACCGCCGACGCCGACACGATCCGCGCCGAACTGGAGAAGCGGGGCGTCTCGTTCAAGCCGGAATGGGGTCTGCCGAAGCTGCGCGCCCTGCTGACGGCTGAGGCCGCCTGATGACC
This sequence comes from Aureimonas ureilytica, assembly GCF_001475935.1. Taxonomy (GTDB): domain Bacteria; phylum Pseudomonadota; class Alphaproteobacteria; order Rhizobiales; family Rhizobiaceae; genus Aureimonas; species Aureimonas ureilytica_A. The sequence goes on along the minus strand of NZ_LDQA01000028.1, from coordinate 175,804 downwards.
GTCCTGTCCGTCGTCCAGGCGGCGAGCATGGTGCTCGGTCTCACCAGCCCCAGCACCGTCTTCGCCAGCACAGACCGGCAGTGGACGGAGATGCAGGCCGTCGTCAACGAGGCGGCGGCCACCATCGCCGACGCCTTCGACTGGCAGCGGCTTCTGCGCACCCACACGATCACCGGCAACGGGACGGCGGACGCCTTTGACCTACCGTCCGACTTCCGACGCATGAAGATGGATGGCGCGCTTTGGTCGAGCCGCGTGCGGGACAACATCATCCATCTGGCGGACGCGGACGATTGGCTGGCGCTCGACACCCGGCCTGTCGTCCCTCACAACGGCGTCTGGTGCCTCTTCGGCGACCAGCTGCACATCCGCCCGGTGATGTCGTCGAGCGAGACTGCGCGCTTCTTCTACGTGAAGAACACGATCGTCTCGGGCAACAAGACGGCCTTCACCGATGACACCGACACGTTCGTCCTCGACGAGCGCCTGTTGAAGCTCTGCACCATCTATCTCTGGAAGCAGGCCAAGCAGCAGGACTTCACGGCCGAGCTTTCCGATTATGAGATCCTGCTTGCGCAGCTGATGCGCCGGGATCGCGGCTCGCTCTCGATCGTCAGTGGCAACACGTGCCGCGCGCGGGGCAACACCTGGCCCGGCAAAGTCTCGGACGCGCCATGAAGAGCCGCCGCCTCGCCATGAACGCCAGCCGCAAGCGGGGCGGTGGTGCGCGCGTTGCGACCCTGCCGGCACCTATCGGCGGCTGGAACACGTCCGAGAACCTGACCATGGCATCGCCCGGCACGGCTCTGGTCATGGACAATTGGCGGCCGACGCAGACCGGCGCCACGCTGCGCGGCGGGTCGATCACACGGGCGACCATCTCGCTTGCCGGCGATCCCGTCACAAGCCTGATGTCCTACAACGGATCGACGGCGCGCCGTCTGTTCGCCGCGTCCAAGACCGCAATCTTCGATGTCTCGACGCCCGCCGATCCTGTCGTCCCGCCCGCCGCTGCGGTCTCGGGGCAGACCAAGGGCTACTACGCCTTCCAGAACTTCACGACCTCGGGCGGCGCGTTCCTGACCGCCGTCAACGGCGCGGACCCCCTCCTGCTGTTCGAGCCGTCGCAGGGCTGGAAGAAGATCACCGGCACATCGACGCCGGCCATCACGGGCGTCTCGACCTCCCTCCTGTCGCATGTCTGGGTGTACCGGAACCGGGAATTCTTCATCCAGGCAGATTCGCTGCGGGCTTGGTATCTGCCGGTCAACTCGATCGCGGGCGAGGCCAAGCTGATCGACATGAACGGCGTGTTCCAGCGCGGCGGGGCGCTCCTGTTCGGCGCAACATGGTCGGTGGACACGGGCGACGGGCTCGACGACAAATGCGTGTTCGTCACGACAGAGGGTGAGGTCGCCGTTTACACGGGCGCGGACCCGAGCTCTGCGTCGTCATGGTCTCTCCAGGGACGCTACGAGGTCACCCGCCCGCTTGGGCCGCGCGGGATCATGTATGCCGGCGGCGATCTGGTGATTGCGACCGAAGACGGCATGATCCCGCTGAGCGAGGCGGTGAACAAAGACCCGAGCGTCCTGAACTTCGCAGCCATCTCCAAGCCGATCTTCCGCGACTGGCAGGATGCGGCGCGCGATCGGCGAACGCTCCCTTGGGAGGTCGTGAAGTGGCCCGAGAAGGGCTATGCGATCGTCTCGACGCCGATTGCCGCGCCTGGGCAGGAGCCGTCCGCGTTCGTCGTCAACACCGTGACCGGCGCGTGGTGCCGCTACACGAATTGGGATGTGCGCTGCCTGCTGCTGCACGCTGGCCGGCTCTATTTTGGGACCGGCGACGGGCGGATCAAGGAAGCCGAGATCGGCGGCAACGACGATGGCGCGGCGATCTATTACACGCTGATCGGCAACCCGGATCACCTCGGCTCGCGCGGCGTGCTGAAGTCGGTTCGGCAGGCGCGCGCCACCTATCGCTCGTCCACGCCCTTCATCGACCGAGTGTCGGCCTCGATGGACTATCAGACCGCGCTACCCGCGCCGCCGCCGACCGCAACCAATGTCACCGCGAATGAATGGGACGCCGGCAAATGGGATGAGGCGAAATGGGATGCGCCCGAGCCGCCCGCCTCGATCATGCAGGCATGGGTCTCGATCGGCCTGAGCGGCACGGTGATGCAGTATCAGGTCCAGATCACCGGCGCGCTGACGGCCATTCCCGACACCGAGCTTCTGAGCATCGATGTCAGCTACGAGCCGGGCGGGGTGATCGTCTGATGCGGCTTCTCTACGGAGACGACCGAGCCGTGATCGAGTTCGTGTCGATGATGCTGCCGAACGACCGAACCGCCTTCGCCAACGCGCGTGGGATCGGGGTCCTCGACGACGACGGGCGGCTCGTCGCCGGGGTTCTCTACCATGGATGGGAGCCCGAGGCCGGCGTGATCGAGATGAGTTCGGCCAGCCTGTCGCGCCGCTGGCTGACGCGTCCGGTGCTCGACGCCATCTTCCGCTACCCGTTCGAGGGCATCGGCTGCCAATTGGTCGCCCTGCGCGTCTCCGAGCGCAACACGCACCTTCATCGTATCCTTCGCGCTTTCGGGTTTGCGGAGTTTTTCATTCCTCGCCTGCGCGGTCGCGACGAGGGAGAGATCATTTTCACGCTGACGGACGACGCTTGGCGCTCGGGCCGCTTTCAGAAGGGGGCCACGCATGGGCAAGAAGGGCGGGAGCGCTCCGCAGGCGCCTGATCCGGCACAGACGGCGGCGGCGCAGACCGGAACGAACGTCGCAACGGCCATCGCGAACAACGCGCTCCAGAACTACAATCAGGTCACGCCGGACGGCACCCTGTCGTTCAGCCAGACCGGCACCTCCGCGTTCACCGATCCCACGACCGGCCGGACCTACAACATCCCGCGCTACACCGCGACGCAGACGCTTTCAGGCGCGCAGCAGGCGATCAAGGACCAGAACGACGCCTCGTCCCTGAACCTCGCACAGATCGCCAACCAGCAGTCCGGCTTTCTGGGCGGGTATCTGGCGCGGCCCGTGAATGCGGATGGGCTCCCGGCCGGCGGCGATGCGTCTACGATCCAGGCGGCGAACTACAAGCAGTATGGCAGCGGTCCGCAGCTGGCGACGACCTATGGCACCGACTTCTCGGCCGATCGGCAGCGGGTCGAGGATGCCATGTTCACCCGCGCCAACACGCAGCTGACCCGCGACCGCAGCGCGCTCGAAACCTCGCTCGCGAACCAGGGCATTCGCGTGGGCTCCGAGGCCTACAAGTCTGCGATGGACGACTATAACCGGGGCGTGAGCGATCAGCGCACGTCGATCATTCTCGGCGCGGGGCAGGAACAGTCGCGCCTTGCCGGGCTGGAAGCACAGCGCGCCAGCTTCTCGAACTCCGCGCTCCAACAGATGTTCGCCAACGATCAGACGACGACGGACGCGAACAACAATCTGGAAGACCGCCGGCAGGCCTCGCAGACGAACCGCTTCAACGCGGCGAACACGCAGCGCCAGAACGCGCTGAACGAGATGTTCGCTCTTCGGAACCAGCCCCTGAACGAGATTTCCGCACTCACGTCCGGCTCCCAGGTCTCGACGCCCAACTTCGTCAACCCGCAGTCCGCTTCTATCCCGACCGTCGATTATGCCGGCCTCGTCCAGCAGAACTATCAGTCCCGCATGGCGGCTTGGCAGCAGCAACAGGCACAGAAGCAGAGCACGCTGGGCGGCCTGTTCAGCCTCGGTTCGGCGGCAATCATGGCGTCCGACCGTCGCCTGAAGTCCGACATTCGCCGCGTCGGCACCGGCCCGCGCGGTCTCGGCGTCTACACCTATCGCTACGGCGGGAAGGGGGCGGTCCAGCTGGGCTTCATGGCCGACGAGGTAGCTTCTGTCGTGCCCGAGGCGGTCATCGATCGTCCGGACGGCTTCAAGGCTGTGGACTATGCCCGCGTGATGCAGGAGGCCGCATAATGTCGCTCAACTCGTTCATTTTCGGCGGCGACACCGGCCAGACGCCCGAGAGCCTTCGCCGAAACCGGGCAGTCGCTGAAGCGATCTTGGCGGGCGCGGCGCGCTCGTCCACGCCCCGGAATGTCGGCGAGGGGCTAGGCGCGGTCGCGAAGGCGCTTCAGTACCGGCTGGCACAGAACAAGGTCGCGGAGGGCGAGGCGCTTCAGGCCGAGAAGCAGAAGGATATCTGGGGCCAGCTGTCTGCCGGCGCTGGCTCGTCCTTCGGCGCAGGAGCCGGCTATGGCGGTGCGACCGGCGCGATTGCGGACGCGAGCCCGACCCCGAGCGGTCAGGCGATGGCGAACCTCAAGCCCGCCGAGCGCGAAGACTACGTGATGAACTACTACCTGGGGAAAGGCTTGGCCCCTCATCAGGCGGCAGGCTTCACGGGCAACCTCATTCAGGAAAGCTCGCTCAACACGGGCGCGCGCAATGCCGGCGACGGGCAGGACGGCTCTGACAGCATCGGTATCATGCAGGCCAACGGCGACCGCGCGCGGAACCTGATGGCGTTCGCCAAAGGCACCGGCCGAGACGTTGGCGACATCAACGCCCAGCTGGACTTCACGCTGCACGAAATGGGTCTTGGCGATCCCGAATGGCGCAGCCTTCCGGGCTGGGGCTCCGAAGCGCGAGCCGGCGAGCAGCTGAAGAACGCGCGGGACATCCAGTCGGCGGCTGCGGCGGGCATCTCCTATGAGCGCCCCGCCGGCTGGAGCGCGGCGAACCCGACCGGCGGCCACGGATGGGACAATCGTTTCGGCCACGCCCAGCGCCTTGCCGGCATGGGTTTCGGCCAGCAGCAGGACGCTGCGCCCGCGCCAGCCCCCCAGCGCGGCCCGGTGCAGGTAGCGAGCCTTGATCCATCCGCCGGCATGGCCGAGGCGATCGACCCGCGAAATCTGGCTGTCGGGCAGGGAATGGCTGCTGCCGGCATGTCACCGGTCGCCTCGGCGCTCAATTCCGGTCGCGCACCTACGAAGACCGCCGGCCTGTCGCCCGTCGCTGCCGCGCTGAACCCCAGCCTTCAGCCGCTCCCCGCACCGCGCGAGGTCGGCGCGAACCCGGTGCCGCCGCAGGACAATTGGGCCGGGCTGCGTGATGTTGGCGGGCAGGCCCCGCCGCTCGCGACCGAACCGCCCGCGCCGGCCCCGGTGCAGATGGCGCAAGCCGGCGGTGCTGATCCGCGCCTGCTCATGTCGATCATCTCCAACCCGTGGGCGTCAGACGAGCAGCGCCAGCTGGCGACCATGATGCTCCAGCAGACGCAGCGGCAGTCGCAGCTGTCGCAGGCTCGCGCCTACGATCGCGCCGACACGCTGGATCAGCGCGCCTACCAGGATCGCGTCCGTCAGGAAGGCTATGCGCGCCAAGACGCCGCCCTGAAGCAGTGGCAGCGCCTCGACGACGACACGCTCTTCAACCCCATGACCGGCGAAACGCATCAGATCCCGGTCGCCCCTGGCGCTGCCCCGAGCGACCTCGGCCTGAATCCGCAATACGGCATCGACGAGAAAGGCAACCCGGTCCTGATCCAGTTGGGGAAGGACGGCAAGGCTTATCGAACTGCAATGCCCGAGGGCGTCACGCTGTCGAAAGAGCCCATCAAGATCGATGCCGGGACGCACTATGTCCTCTACGATCCGATCACCCGCCAGCCTGTGGGGCAGGTTCCGAAGGACAATCGGGGCGCGGCGGCCGACACCGAGTTGGGCAAGGCTGAGGGCAAGAGCAAGGGTGATGCTGTCGCCAGCCTTGGCACCGTCCGGCAGGTCGCATCGCAGATCGACGCGCAGATTCAGAGTGTGCTCGACGACCCGAACCTTGATAGCTCGGTCGGATCCTTCCAGGGGCGCCTTCCAAGCTTCCGACAAGGGGCGGTGGACTTCGACAAGAAGCTCGAGCGCCTTCAAGGGCAGACCTTCCTTCAGGCGCGCGAGTTCCTGCGCGGGCAGGGCTCCATCACCGACTTCGAAAGCCAGCGTGCCGAAGCCGCCATGGCGCAGCTGTCCACCGCCCAGAGCGAGCAGCAGTTCCGGGCGGCGCTTGCCGAGTTCCGCGATGCAGTTCGCTCAGGCGTCGCCAAGGTCGAGATGATGGCCGGTCAGGGCGCGCAGGGTGCCGCTCCCGCGCAGGCCTCGGCTCCCGCCGCAACCGCCCCGGCGGCGGGCAACTACCGCTGGAACCCTGCGACCGGTAAGATGGAGCCGATGTGATGGCGGAAATCCGCATTCAGGGGCCGGATGGCTCGTCGTTCTCGTTCCCCGAAGGAACGCCCGGCGATGTGATCGAGACCGCGATGCGCTCGCACTACGGCGCACCCAAACCCGAACCTCAGAAGCCCTCGAATCCGCGCGTTCAGTCCGGCGCGGACGCGGCGATCCTGGGCGCGCTCGACAGCATCCCGTTTCTTGATGAAGCCGCGTCCGGCATTGATTGGGCACTGGACAAGCTGCCGGGCCGGCGGGGTCGATCCTATGACGAGCTGCTGAAGACCAACCGAGACGAGTTCGCCGGGGCGCAGAAGGAATATCCGACCGCCTATCTCGGCGGCCAGATCGCGGGCGGCGTGGCGCAAGGGGTCGGGCTGGCGGGCGCGGGTCTGTCCATGGCTGCAAATGCTGCGCGCAGCGGGGCCGGTCTTGCTCGGACTGCGTTCACGTCAGGTATCGACGGCGCGCTGATGGGCGGGGTTCAGGGAGTGGGCGCTGGCGAGGATTTTGAAGGACGCCTTGGGGGCGCGGTCACAGGCATTGGTGGCGGTTTCGCCCTTGGGTCTGCCGCCCCCTATGCGGTGGCCGGCGCAACTGCTGCAGCGAAACCCCTTATCGCGCCGCTCATGTCACGCGTTCGGCCGCAGGGCTTCGCCAACAACGCCCTATCCGATGCCATGCGGCGCGGCGGCGTGTCTGCCGACGACGTGGTGCAGCGACTGGAGGACGCGTCGTCGGACGGCCAGATGGCGTTCAACGTGGCCGACGCGATCGGGCATTCTGGGCGGCGGATGCTGTCCACCGTGACGCGGACGCCGAATGATGCCCGACAGGGTGTCGTCGAAGCGCTGGAGGCCCGCCAGATGGAGCAGGGGCGACGGGTGGCCGGCGCATTCTCCGACGCGTCAGGCTCGCCGATGACAGCTGACGAATACAAGACGGCCCTTGAGAACCTTCGATCGACTGAGGCTGGCATCAATTATGGCCCTGTCATGAGTGAGACCGCGCCCATCGACGTGAACGGCGCGGTGGCGCAGGCGAACAGCCGCATCAGTCCTCTTGCTGACCAGTTCGCGCGCTCGCAAGGCGCGGTGCCGACCGACCTTTCTGTCCGTTCCTCGATCGAGGCCGGCGAGGCGCAATTGCGCGATCCGATCCGCGAAGCCCTCAAGACGGCTCGGTCCTATCTCGCAGGAGAGAACCTGACTGCATCGAATGTTGGTCAGGCCTTCCGCGCGAAGACAAACCTCGACCGAATGATCCGAGACGCGGCGGACAACAATCGAGGCGGCGAAGTCGAAGCGCTTCTGCCCGTTCAGCAGGCTCTGGATGATGCCTTGGCGCGCACGTCGCCGACCTATGCTGCTGCCCGAGACGCGTACAAAACGTCGTCAGCGCGAGTCGATGCAGTTGGCCTGGGCCGTAAAATGGACGCTGGGCGAACTCGGGTCGACGACAACCTCGTAGCGTTCGAGCAGCTGCCTGACGACGAGGCCCGCGCCGCTGCGCGTGTCGGCTTCTTCGATCCAAAGATCCGTGCAGCGGAAGGGAAGGCCGGCACCGGGGCGAACGCAGTCCGGCCCTACATCTCGGAAAGTGCACGCCGCGAGCTTCCGGCGTTCGCAGCGCCTGGCGAGGGCGATCTGCTCATGCGTCGCCTCGGACGCGAACAGACCATGTTCGAGACGAACCACGCCGCGTTGGGCAACTCCAAGACGGCTGACAATCTGGCCGATCAGGCGGACATGGCGCGCTTCGATCCCGGCGCCTTTAGCGCTCTGCTGCAAGGTCGGCCGGTCGCTGCTGCCATGTCCCTCGTCGCCCAGGCGTTGAACGAGGGAAAGGGCCTGCCGCCGCCGGTTCTGAACCGTGTTGCTCAAGCCCTAATGGAGACCGACCCACGCGCAGCGCGCGCCGTGCTCGAGGCCGCGCAGGCGAAGGGGACGACGAACGATGCGGTTCGAGGCCGCGCCCTTGCGATCATGAATGCTCTGAGCGGATCAGGAGCGGGGCGGCTTGCCGCGCCATGAGGCCGGGACGCGGTTTCCGGTCATTTCGATCGCCCAGCCGGCGAGGCCCATCCCAGACGCAGCGCCCAAGGCGATGCCCGTCCAGTCTGGAGACCAAAGGGTGAAATATCCGATCCAAGCGAACGCAAGCAGCCCGAACCCCAGCAGCCAAGGAGACTTGGACCGATCGGGCGGTGGTTCGTTCGGATCGTGTTCGATGACTGGCGGCATATCCAGTTTGTATCAAAGGGTGGTGCACTTGCCTATCGCTAGGCTTGGCGTGTCGCTGTCGGTATCTTTGCCGTCGAGATACCCGATCGGATAGACGGTTTGAAACCGCATAGACTTCGTGTTGATCGTCAGGTCCGTCAACATGACTTGGCAATCAAGGCTTCCTGTCGCGGTTCCATTCGCAAAAAGCCGCTCAACGCATTGGCCTTCCAGTTCAAACCCAGTTTGCTTCGCTGTTATGGCGCCATTCGGGAGACGCTGGACGATGTATATTTCGGGAGGGCCTTTTAGAAACGCTTCCTCCCAGGTTTTCCCCTTCAGCTTGAAGCCAACAGTTTTCTCGATGACGCAGATATAACCAGATCCCGCAGCCGCAGGGGCATAACTCATCAATAGTGCGGCCATGCCAGCGATTGCGCGTCTTTTCATGCGATCCCCCACAAACTGCGGCGAGAATATGGCGCACAATCTGAGAGCGAGCAACGAGCCAACATGTCTTTCATCTTCGACGGCAACGAGACGCCCGAGCAGCGCGCGGCGCGCCAGAAGCGCGGCATGGATGCACTTGCGGCAGGTGCGGCCCAGCCGGCGCAGAATGTCGGTCAAGGCATGTCGGCAGTCGCGCAGGCGCTGGCCTATCGCGCGATGGATGCGAACAAGACGCCAGCCGACCCGTGGGCAGGGATGCGCGAGACGGGCGGTATGGCGCCGGGCGGCGGACTGTCGGCTCGGCTGATGAAGCTCTTCGGGGCCTGACAGATAGACAGCCATCAGGCGGCGAACCGGCCGCCTTTTTCATGGATTCGCCATGCCCCGCGTCAACGGCATTTATCAGCTTCCGCCAAACGTCTACGGCGCGCCTGGGGGCACGATCCAGAGCGCCAAATACAACACCGTCATCGATGATCTGGCCGCCCTCCAAAATGAAGCGCGGCCCATCACGGCAGGCGGCACGGGCGCACAGGACGCGGCAGGTGCGCGTGCCAATCTCGGCGTCACCGACGAGCTTGCCAAGAAGCTCGACCTGACCGGCGGGACGCTCACCGGCGCACTTGGCGTCCGCCATTATCTCAACGTTCGCGGCACCGATCCGCAGGGCGCGGAGGCGAACCGGCACGTGCTATTCCAGAAGGGCGACGGCGTGTCGGCCGGCCTTCTGTTCAGCCAGTTGAGCGACAATTCCCTGCATTTACAACGCTTTACCTTGGATGGAACGACTGTTCAGGGCTCCCTTGATATGACCGGGACCGGCATCACCTACAACGGGCAGGAGTTGCAGCGGGAAGGGCGCAACAGCCTCGCGAACATCGAAATTCAGAAGACCAACCCGGAAAGCATCCTCCATTACCCCGGCATCATCCGTTACGGGATGCTCGTAACTTCGGATTCGCGCTGGCATCTGCGAGACGCTGGCACGGGTGAGGACAAGCTTTCGGTTGGCGCCGATGGTAGCCTTTCGACCAAGCAGCTGGGCGACTTGGCAACCTACATCGGCGCGCGCGTCCTGCGCACCGGCGACACCCTGACCGGCAATCTGCAAATTCAGAAAGCCGATCCGCAGTTTCAGCTTCATACGCCAGGGGTTCGGATTTGGGCATGGCGAGGCCTGTCGAGCGGCGATGTCGATTTCATCGACAGCAGCGGCGGTCGCCAGATGGTCGTGTTCCAGCTGGACGGGAACGTGAACTTCCCCCAAGCCGGCACGAACATCACATCATTGCGCGACGTGTCGAACGATGCTTCCGCAAACTGCGTCCGCGATCTACGTCTCGTCAGCGTCGTAACGGTCGGAACTGGCGAAAACCTAAACAGAGTTCTGACTGGCGTCGGTTCTAGCGGCACCGCCTTTGCTCGGACGCTCCAACGCTACACAAACGGTGCCGGTTGGCAGAACGTTAACTTCGCTTGATGGGGGCACGTATGATCACGTCGCACGGGAAGTTCTCCCAGACTGAGACAGGCCGGTTCGTCAACGAGGGCGGCACCGATTGGGCCAATTATGCCAACTCGCGTTGCCGCTTCGATGAGCGGGGCGCGCCGTTGGAGTTGCCCGGCACGAACTTCTACATCATCCACGAGGGCGCCGTTGTCCTCGGCGCGGCCGATCCGACAATGCTCGTGCCGAGTGGCGGAATGGAAGTGGTCGAGACGGACGCGACAGTCGCCATCGGCTCATCGTTCGTGGACGGCGCATTCGGTCCTCAGCAGCGCAAATTCCCGCCGATGCAGAAAGCGGACTTCTGGCTGGCTGCGCTGAAGCTCGGCATCACCGAGGACAAGGTGTCGGCCGAGATCGACAAGCTGCCCGGCGACGAAGCCGAGAAGGCGCGGATCGAAATGCGCTACCGCGCCTCGTTCGAACGAAACCACCCGCTGCTCGGTCTCCTGTCGTCCAAGCTGGGCCTGACGGGCGAGCAGATCGACGGGATGTGGCCGAGCGCCTGACCCTCACCCCCTCAGACCGAAAGCATGGCCGCCGAGCGCGGCTTTTTTCATGAGGGGCATCCATGCCGTTCCAGCGACCCGGCGTCGGCTTGACGCCGCAGACCGCCGTCACCGCGACAGCGACCATTGCCGTGGACGGGAACGGCGAAATTGCCGCCGTCACGCCGCAAGTCTACGCGCTCGCGGTGAACGGCACCCTCACCAACGCATCGAGCATCCGGGGCGGCGACTACCTTTGGGCGGCGGAGGCGACGGCGTGGAACGGCGCGACGGCCACGCTCCAAGTGCTCGGGCAGGACGGCGTGACATGGCGCAATTTGCGCAACGCCGCCAACTCGGCCGATGTGACGCTCTCGGCCAACGGGCAGGTCGGTCTGGGCATCGGGCAGGGGTCTAGCCTTCGCGTGTCAGTGACGGCGGGCTCGCCGGCTGGCTTCTACTCGAATCTAGCGGGGCTCTGATGGTTTCCCGCGCGCTTCTCAACGGCTGGCCGCTGGCGCCTGGCTTCAGCAAATCGACGCCCGTCATCTCGGGTGCGCTCGTCAACACGGTGATGGGCGGCCTGATCTGCAACAACGTCCTGCCAACCTCTGGCAGCAAGACCCGCTTTAAGGGCCGTCGCGCCTATCCGTTCGGGGTCTTCCCGCCTGCGTTCGTCCAGCCGACCTTCTGTCCGTTCTGGACTGGCGGCACGTTCGGGCAGCGCGAGGTGGCCGCTGCGCAGGACATCACCATCACGAAGGCAGCACTCGTCTATAACGGCCGGCCTGTGCCTGTGACCTACAATGGCGCACGCACTTTCACGATCCCGGCGGGCGTGGCCGAATTCCGGTGCGATCCGGTTTTCCCTTCGAACTTCGGCGCGTCGCAGTTCCTTGGCCGGACCTTCCTCGAATATCGTCACATGTTCGACTTGGTGACCGGTCAGAGCGCGCCCTACTGCGATTACTCGACCGACTTCAACCAGTCTTGGCGGGCGGCGCCCGGCGACTTGCCGGACGACATCGACAGCACCGGGCCGATGGCCGCTTCTGGCTCGCTCGACGCGCTCAATATCTTCTTCCCCTCGATGATGCTCGGCCCGCTTATCGGCAGCTTCGCCTCGCTCGTTTTCCTCTTCGACAGTATCGGCCGTCAGCAGAACGATACGGGCGGTCTCGGCCGCGCAGGTGGCGGCTACATGAAGCGAGCCGCCTATGCCGAGGGGATCCCATTCATGACGGCGGCGGTCGGCGGCAGAACCGCCGAACAGACCGCGAATTCCCCGAAACTCCTGTCGCTATTGGAAGCTGGGCGCTTCACTGATTTGCACATGGGGCTCGGGACGAATGAACTCGCCGGTTCGCGCGATCTGTCGCTGATCATGTCGGACAATCGCGCGCTCTGGGCTTCTGCGCGCAGGGGCGGCATTCGAACGATCACGCAGAGCAATATCCAGCCGCGCGTGACGGACAACACCTATAAGTGCACCGACCTCGCCAACCAATCGCCGGTCGCCGGGTTCGAAGCGGGCGGTCGCCGCGACCAGTTCAACGCCGCCCTGGCCGCCGAACGCGGCGTGAATGGCGGCCCCGATGTCATCTTCCCGTTCTCCAGCTACTGCGCGGACGCGTCGAACCCGAGCCTGTGGCGTGTCCCGGCCTTCAACGCCACCCTGACGGCCGATGTCGTGGCTGGCGCGACCAACATTCAAACCAGCGCGGCGCCCGACCCTCTGGACAATCTCGTGTTCGAGCCGGGGAACGCTTCGAACGTCGATATTGGCGGGCAGGGCGGGCCGCGCGTGGCGTCTGTCTCCGGGGCCGCATCTCCATTCACAGTGTCGTTCGTCCCGAGCACTTCCAACCCTTGGAATAACACGGCTGACGGTGCGCTTGGCACGCCTGGAAAGGCGCACCTCTCAGGATCGGCTGTAAAAGCATCGATCGGCACGGACGGAACGCACGCGGCCACGGCCGCCCATGTGGCCGCTGCGACTGATCTACGCGCGATTTATCGCGGGCTCAGCGCGGATAAGCCGAACCGCTACATGATCGCGTCCAGCCGCCACGTCATGGCCGGTGATTGGGGTACGGGTAGTGCCGCCTTCACGACAAACAACGACGTTGCCAAATGGGACGGCGGCACCGCCACGGTCAGTTCCAAGTACCATTATCGACGCGTCAAGGTTCGCACGTCTGCCTGGGGCGTTCCCCTCACGGAGGCAATGCACCTTTTCGATAACAGCGCGATGTCGATCTATGGCGTTCGCCCGAGCAAATTCGCGATCACCATTCAGCGTGCCGAATACCGGGACATGTCGGATAACCTCGTGGAGGTCTGCAAATTCAAGGGTGCGGCGAGCTACACTCTTCAGCCGCTGATTTACGACTTCATTTGGCACGATCCGCTTGTAGGCACGCTCCAGCCCGATACCGACTATTGGCTGGACCTCTACGACAACTCGCCCGATGGGTCCGCCTTCCCGGTCATGCTCACGCGCTATCTCGCAGGCGAGTGCTCGACCACCGGCAACAGCGATCTCTCGCTGACCACGCCCAACAAGACGCAGGTTTTCACGCCGATCGGCGGTATGTTCGGGCCGAGCTGCTTCATCGCCAAGGGATGTCCAGCCGGGCGCGCGGTCGCCCTTCTCATCGGAACGTCCATCGCGGACTACACGACCGATGGTGTGCCCTTCATCAACGATCGCGGCGTGTCCGGCTTCATCCAGAAGGGTCTGAACGCCAACTCGCAGGGCGCACGGATCGATGTCTTCTCGGCCGCGCGCTTCTCGACCAACATGTCCACCGTCTACCAGGACAATCTTGGCGACGGGCAGGCGGGCGTGAACGGGCCGACACGTTCCCTGGTGACGCACCTGAAGGCGATCTTCGGCGCGCTCGGCCAGAGCAAGCCGCCCTTCAACGTCGTCGTCAGCGAGCATGGGCGGAACGACGTTAATCGTGGCTTCGCGGCGATGAAGATCGTGGCGACTGCCATGTACAACGCTATCCGGCAGGCATGGCCGGGCATCCCGATCGCCCAGACGACGACCCCGCCCTCGACCAACTTCGGCGGAGCCCCGTCGAACAACACCGCTTGGACGACAGAGGCCGACCAGACAGCCGACGCCAACAACGGCACGACTGGTTCTTGGGCCGACTGGACAGCCTGGGTGCTGGCGGGCGGCGATGGCCTCATCAACGTGCCGATCGACAGTGCAGCGCCGATCCGCAACGGCACGAAGTGGAAGGAGCAGGCGTTCTCGGCAACGTTCATGGATGCGGCGGCTCAGAGCCTCGACCTGCGCACGGCAACCGTCAGGCTCTCCGCGCAGGCCCCCGTTGGGGCCACGCTGGTCTTCGAGCCGGGCACGGCCAACACCGGCTCTTCAGGGCTCGATTTTCAGCGGAGCTACAACGTGCTGACGACGGCGGCCAACGCCAACGGAGGCTTCGACACCACGCTGCGGCCTGCCTCCCGAAGCCCCAGCTTCGCCGACTTCACGAAATCCGGTGGTCCGACCTATCAGCTTCAATTCGGCCACGCTGCCGGTGCCACGGTCAAGCTGTCGCTCACGAACGACGGCATCCACCCCAACCAGATGGCGCAAGCTCTGATGGCCGCTCAGGTGACGGCGGCGAAGCCGTCCATCGCGTCTCTTGCGGCAGCCTACGAAGCCGCTGCCTGACCCAAACCAGCCCGGCCATAGCGCCGGGCTTTTTCATGCCCGCTGGAGGCAATCATGGAAAAGAACTTCCGCCCCTCGATCGCGCTCGTCCTGAAGGATGAGGGCGGCTATTCGAACCACCCCGACGACAAGGGCGGCCCGACGATGAAGGGCGTCACGCTCGACACGTTCCGGCGCTATGTGAAGCCCGACGCCACGGCCGAGGATTTGAAGCGCATCAGCGACGATCAGGTGGCCGTCATCTACAAGCGCCAGTATTGGGCCAAGGTCATGGGCTCGGACCTGCCGGCAGGCGTGGACTATGCCGCCTTCGACTTCGCCGTGAACTCGGGGCCGGCGCGCTCGATCCGCTATCTTCAGGCCGTTGTCGGCGCGAAGCAGGATGGCGTCATGGGGCCGGCGACGCTCGCCGCCGTGAACGCCATGGAGCCGAAGGGCGTCATCACGGCGCTCAACACCGCGCGGCTCCAGTTCATGCGCCGCCAGCCCAACTTTACCACCTTCGGCCGTGGCTGGATGGCGCGGGTGAAGCGTGTCGAAGAGGAAGCGCAACGCATGGCCGCGCAGCCTCCAGAAGCGCCCGGCGTCGTGACGCAGTTCATCCCCGAGATTATCGCGGCCACCGTGCCGGGGCTCGACAAGCCGCTCGCTAAGTCCTCGATCGCATGGAGCTCGGTCGCACAGACGGCGCTCGGCGGCATGACCAGCTTTGCGGCCTTCGACTGGAAGGTGGCGCTGCCGATCGTGCTGGTGGCCGGCGCGCTCGGCGGCTGGATCATCTACCAGCGCGGGCGCTATGCCGGTAAACAGAGGGATGTGGAAGCTCTGGCGACGATCGAGGCCTGATGCGATACGAGCGAACCCCCGACCTGCGAGACGCGATCCTGTCGGCCATGAGGGCAGGGGTCAAGCCCTATGCTCTGGGCGACGGGATGCCTTCGCGCCATGTCGTCTACCAATGGCGGCTTGCCGATCCTGGCTTTGACGCGGCCTGCCGCTCGATCTTGGCCGGCCAGCGCAACGAGCGCCGACCATTCCCGCGCACCGACGCCCTGAAGGCTCTTGTCCTGAAGAGGTTGCGGGAGCGCCGCTATCTCGATCGCCTGGGCGACGACGTGCCGGCGACGCGCAGGCTCTACGAATGGCGCCGCGACGATCCCGCCTTCGACACGGCCATCCAGGAGGTGCAGGACGAAATCCGCCGATCCCGCGCGAAGCCCGCCGCGCCTCGCTCCGAGGCGGTGCCAGTGAATGTCCAAGCGGCTCGCCAGAGCGACCTGTTCGCAGCTGCCGATCGCGCCGTCAGCCGCTCCTACCCGCCGCACGTGCGCGACGACGTGGTGTCGGAAATCGTCCTGTCCGTCCTGTCGGGCGAGACCCGCGTCGAAGATATCGCGTCCGTCGCGCCCAGGTTCGTCACGGCCTATTGGCGCGGGCAGGAGGACTATCGCCATACCTCGATCGACGCGCCGTCTCCCTTCGACACGTCGCGGCCCCTCCAAGACCTCGTGACGATATTCTAGCGGCGTTTTTCATGCCGTCAGCGAGGCGAACAATCGCGATTGCAGGACGTTGAGAGAATGAGCACGACAGGCGAGGGCGGCAACATGCAGAAGCCAAGCTGGTTTTCGAACAACCTGACGCTCGGCAACGTCATCACCTTGATCACCATGTTGTGCGCTGGGATCTACGGGTATGGCAAACTCGAAAACCGTGTCGAGAATGTCGATCGCAACCAGTCCCGCGTCGAAATGCTCTCGAACGAGAAGTTTGCGGCTATCACGCGGACGGTTGAGGCGATCCCGAACCTCGCCTATCGCATCACCGCCCAGGAAGAGGCGCTGAAGCAGACCAACGCCCGTCTTGATGCCAGCCTCCAGACGCTCAGCCAGCGCATTGCCGAAATGAACCAGCTGCTCGGATCGGTAGATACGAAGATCGCGGTCCTGACGCAGCGCCTTGAGATGCAGACCCCGACCGGACGTCGTGCGAGCATTGTGCCGGGGCCGTGATGCTACGCATTCGTGGCCAAGCCGAACAACGTGGTTGCCATATCCATTCTTGTTATCGAGAGCCGGGAGAGGCGACCTCCTCCGGCTCACCAAAGTCTCTGCTATTTCAGATCGCGACTTTCACAGGTTCCGAATTCACACGAAATCGGCCAACTGCGTTCGGGCTCTTACGCAGGTTCATGTCAACATCGAAACCGAGAGCGAATAGATAGTTGAACAGCCGATCAACCGTGAACGTGTCCAAGCGCCCACGGGTGATTTTCGAGACCTTCGCTTGATCGGTGTCTAGAATTGCAGCAACCTGAACCTGCGTTAGTTTTCGATCCTTGATTGTCCGGGTGATGTGAAAGGCTATAGCTGCCTTTAATTCATCTACAGGGTCTCTTTCGATCCCAAGGTCATCGAAAACATTGCCAGAGCCTCGCTCGATGATGACCGTGTCATCTCTCACTTCTGGCATTAGCTTTCTCCTTATTTCTGTCTACTAGCCGCGCAGCATGATCTGCCTTCGCCGCCTTTAAGCGAGCTCTAACAAGGTCCATCTCACGCTTTGGTGTTTTTCTGCCAGACGTAGACTTCTTCTGGAACGCATGAAGTACGTACACGGCATTTTCTAAACATACCGTGTACACTGCCCGGTATGTATCTGTATCGAAGTCAGAAACAACTTCGATAACTCCTCCGCTGCCGAAATGCGACAGTGGGATAGAATTGATTGCTCTCTCACCTTTCTGGGCGAGATCCAAAGCAAAGCCGACTTCCTGCTTTACCTCACGCGGGAATGCACGGATTGATGCGCGACTGTTCCCCATCCAGAAGACTTCTTTCGGCATGCTTTACCCTCCCAGGACGGCTCACCCCGTCTCTGTATCGTTTGGTGTCTTTGCTTCTCGGCATGGTGTGACCTCCCCTTAGCATTTTTATCGCTATGCCATTTTTGGCATATTGTCAATGGCGTAACTGCGGCAACCGCACAGCGTTCCACCCTGCTGTAGAAAAGCTACCGTGCGATCGGCAGCTCTGTCAGCCTGGTGGTCTACGCAGGGCTTTTCATCGCCCGCTTTGTGTCGAATGATTGCGCGCCGATCCCCACCGTCCCGAGCGCCAGCGTCTCGTGTCCATAGCGGGAGTTCATCGCGTCCATGACCGACATCAGGTCTGCGCCTCGGCTGTCAGTTGCGACGAAGAGGTCCGCCTGCTCCCGGCCCGCGTCGCATAGGTCTTCCAGCATTCCGCCGCATTTCGTGTAGACGCCGCCCTCCTGCCACATGCTCTCCACCATGCGGGACGCCCAGCACACGATGACGCGGGTGTCGTTGGTCTGAGGAGAGAGGCGGCAGGAGCGCTGCGCGGAGGGCGCGTTGGCCTTCCGGCCGTTTTCATGCGCAAAGCCGATCAGCCAGCCGGCCATTCACTGGTCACGCTGGCCTTTGGCATCCCTCGAAACGCTTTAGCTATCGTCCAGTGCGCAATTTTGCCAAGTAAAATTAAATACGTCGATTGACAACGTCCGTAAGAAAAAACAGCGCCCAAAACGTTGTCAAGCAAAATGAGGCGAGTAGCAACGAAAATACGCCCGCTGTTAACTGTTGCACCGCGATCTCAGCCCATCGGGTTCCAAGAACGATCCAACTAACTGGTTCACGAAAAGCTTTTATGGTTATTATGAATATGAGGAGAGAAAAACCCAGGAAAGAGAGATAACCGAGAAGGTAGCAAACGAACTGCCTTGTTGTCAGCATTGCGCCGTCCAACGTCACAGGTGCCCCTGTAAGCCGTCGATCGATTGCCTCCCCTGGCGACGCCATCGCAACTGTTGCCAGCGCTCCGATCAAGAATGGCACTGCCATTTGGAGCAGCCCCTGCAAATCAATAAGAAACCCGTCGGCCCCAAATACGGTAATGCGTGAACCAGCAAGGTTGTAAGAGCCCCAAAGACAAAGCCCAACGATCGTTGGCAGAATGAAATCGTAACGCGTCTTGGTGGCTGCCTCAATCCAAAGGTAGCGTAGAGGGGCGAGCAGCGGCGATCGACGTCGTGCGCGTCCATGGTGGATATCGGGAAGACCTACGCGGCGTTGCGATTCCATAGTTCGTCCCGATCAAGCAGAGCTATCATTGCGTCACGAACATCGGTCTGAATTTCGTCGACCCACTTCCGCGGTGCGCCTTCAGTGACAATCTCTTCCTTTGGACACAAGAGCATATCGGTGGCGGCGTCCATTCCATCATGTAGGGAACCGCTGGTAGATTTACCGCTACGATGTTTGAAAAACAGGCGTGTCTTGAAGCCGCGTTCCTCGTAGATTCGACGCAAGGTCAGCAGCCAACCTTTCCGTTCGTTAGGGTCGGAGGGCCCTTGCTTCGCAGATATGCGCAATTCAACGTCTGCAACGACTTCGTCCTGAATTACCTCGGTTTGGTCGGCAATCGTTTGCCGCTCCGAACGCTTGGTGAAAACCATTTGGGATACCTCCCGGTCGATCCCTGCCATCGCCCGACTTACGTCAGCCACCAAAGTGAGATCAGGATGGTATTTAGCGCTGCCAGGTTTCTTTGGACCTCGTTTTCCTTCCCTAGGAATAGGGAATTCGAAGCCATTTAGCTTTGCTACTCGTCGCAACTGTCGTCGAAAGAATGTTCCAATTGTCCGGCGGCTGATACCCGCAACCGACTCCACCACGCAGCGATACGTGCCATCGTCGCGGTCGTCTCCACTCGGCAAGCGCACGACGACGTGGGCAGAGAAAGAGCCCCGCTCGTGCTCGTCGCCAGCGATATCCCGGCCTTTCATGCTTACAACATGAAGGACCGGCATAGAACGGATCGCTTGATCCACTGCGTCGAAGAGGAGAGTGGCATAACGACGACTGTTAACTTCTGTGAAGGTGATCTTCTTAAGCCGAATGAAATCGCTTCCGACGCCATCCTTTACGCGTTCAGCATCGTCGTTTGAGTCGTTGCGCTCCGCGTCGAAGAACTCGATTGCGAAACCTTGTTGCACTCGACGTTCGAGGAATCGTAGCAATTCGTCCGCACTGTGAAGCGGAGGCTTGTGCTCTTGGGCGGCACGGCTACGGCTCGAGCTTATCATATGGTTGAGGAACACAAGCCTAGAATGATGCTCGCCTTCATTGGATGTGTCGACCCCCGCCTCCTGCAGCGGCTCGACAGCCTGCGGCAGGTGCCCAGTTTCATCCATATCTTCAACTGCTGCGATTGATCGTTCGTCCATACGGTTGAAACGAGCATAATCGTACATTGAAGTCTAGGCTGCGGACTTCGACGGACCCCTACAATCAACAGATGAGACCCGGCACCGCTCTCTCATTGCTTCGATCGCTGCTGGAGTGAGGAAATCCCTGCCGATGGTTCGCTTAATAACAAGGTTGCCCCTAGCCGCTTCTCTTCGCAGCATGAGAACGTATGCCACCGACCTCGTCGCTTGTTCGTCCTCATGAGCACGGCTTAACCGATCTCGCAACGGCTCTCGCATCTCATCTGTCGCGTCGATATCCCGCTGACGTGGTAGGAGACCATGCGACATGTCGCGTTCCATGTTGCACGGATTAGCCGAGGCTGCCGGGAAACCCCGGTAATTCAAGGGAATTGGAGCGTAACAAGATGCGACATGCCACCGATACGGCTTTAACGCCAATAAGCAGCTAACTCATTGCTTTTACTGAGGTTTGAATGGTGGCGGTGGGTGGACTTGAACCACCGACCTTCGGGTTATGAATCCGACGCTCTAACCAGCTGAGCTACACTGCCACTTCAAAACAAGCGGCGTATCGCCGCAAGCGCCCGTGGCCGTTGGGCCGTTCGAGCATGGGCGGCATATACGGATCGATGGCGCTTCCTGTCAAGACGCTTCCTTTGCTTCTCGACCGGAGAAAATCGGGTTGAAAGCCCTGCAAGGGAGGCTGACTTGCAGGCAATGCCCATCGAACGATCCGAGCCCGCATGTCCGACGCCGCTGATGCTCCTCTTTTCCCGGCCGAATGGCTGGCCCTCGATGCGGTGACGCTGGCCGCGCGGCTGATCGGAGCGGGGCTGTTCTGGCGGGGCGTCGGCGGGCGCATCGTGGAAACGGAGGCTTACCGGGCGGACGATCCGGCCTCGCACAGTTTTCGCGGCGAGACCGAGCGCAACCGCGCCATGTTCGGCCCGGTCGGGCGCGCCTATGTCTACCGTTCCTATGGCATTCATTGGTGCCTCAATATCGTCTGCGATGCCGGGACACGCGGCAGCGCCGTTCTGATTCGGGCGCTGGAGCCTTTGGCGGGACTGGAGGTGATGGCCGAGCGGAGGGGGACGCACGCGCCAAAGCTCCTGTGCTCGGGGCCAGGGCGGTTGACCCAGGCGCTCGGGATCGATCGGGGTCAGGACGGCCTCGATTTGTCCATACCACCCTTTCGCCTGACGGCGCCGGTCGGCCCGCACCGGCTGGTGACGGGGCCGCGAATCGGCATCACCAAGGGCGTGGAACAGCCCTGGCGATTCGGGCTGGCCGGCTCGCCCTATCTCAGCCGCGCCTTCCGCGAGGCCCGCGCCGAGCGGCCCGAACACAGCTAACGAAGCAGCCGCCGATCGAGGTCGCGATTCCGCTTGGAACCATGCCGCCGAGGGTATAGGCGCAACCTGCGCTTCATGCCCGAAGCGCGTGCCCGCCTGGATGTCCGTCCGTCATGAGTTCGCAGCCCGCTTCCTCTCCCGCCTCGTCCAACGCGCTTCTGGGCGTCGGTTTCATGCTCTTGGGCGTGTTCTTGTTCGCGGTGAACGACGCGATGGGTAAATGGCTGGTCAGCACCTATACGGTCGGCCAGGTTCTGCTCCTGCGCAGCATCGCGGCGCTGATCGTGGTCGCTCCCTTCGTCCAGCGCGAGGGCTGGGGCCGCGTGATCCGGCCGACCCGACCGAGGCTCCAGATCGCGCGCGCTCTGGGCTCGACGCTGGAGGTCGGCTTCTTCTACTGGGCGCTGAGCTATCTTCCGCTCGCCAATGTCATGACCTTCTATCTGGCCGGGCCGATCTATGTGACGGCGCTGTCGGCCCTGATTCTGAAGGAGCGCGTCGGCTGGGTGCGCTGGAGCGCGGTGCTTTGCGGTTTCGTGGGCGTGCTCGTCGCGCTCGGGCCGGACCTCGTGAATGCCGGCTGGCCCGCGCTGATCGCGGTCGGCGGGAGCTTCTGCTACGCGCTTTTGATGATCTCGACGCGCATTCTCGCCAAGAGCGGGGAGGTGACGCTGATCGCCTGGCAGACAAGTGCCGCGCTGATCGCCGGCATGGTGCTGGCGCCGATCGGCTGGGTGCATCCGAGCACCTTCGACCTCGGCTTTCTCTGCCTGCTCGGCATCGTGTCCATGGTGGCGCATGTCTGCGTCAACCGCTCGCTCCTGATCGCGCCGGCCTCCGTCGTCGTGCCCTATCAGTACACGCTGATCGTCTGGGCGATTCTGTTCGGCGTGGTGTTGTTTGGGGAAACGCCGAGGGTCAGCCTGCTTCTCGGCGCGGCGATCATCACGGCGTCGGGCGTGTTCATTTTCCTGCGCGAGCAGAAATTGGCCGTCTCGACCACGGCTTCGGGGGCCGCTGCGGTGTCCGGTGCGCCGGATGCGGTGCAGATCGTGGACGAGGCGACGCCGCACTGAGGCGAAACTCTCCGCGAACTATCCCCCATCTATCCCCGCCCTGACGGCGCGAACCTAAGCTCGGCGCGATGAAACCCGTGCCAAGGACGCGCCGCCATGTCTGCCTCGCCCCGCCTCGACCTTCCCTTCGTTCTGCCGCAGCAGGCGCAAAAGCACGTCACCGTGAACGACGCGATGCGCCGGCTCGATGTGCTCGTGCAGACCGCCGTCGTCTCGGCGACGCTGGCGCAGGAGCCGGCCAGCGCCAAGGAGGGCGAGCTTTACATTCTGCCGTCCTCGGCCAAGGGCGCGCGCTGGGCGGCGATGAAAGCGGGCTCGCTCGCCCTGTTCGAGGATGGCGGCTTCGTGGAGGTGAGCCCGGTCGGGGGGCAGGTGGCCTATGTTGGGGATACCGGTGCGTTTCTTCTGTTCGATGGAGCCGGCTGGACCGACCGCCCGTTCCGCCCACGGCAGGCGGATCGGCTGGGCATCAACGCGGATGCGACCGGCACGAACCGCCTCACCGTTGCCGCCGATAGCGAACTTCTGACGCATGACGCCCGAACGCCCGGCAGCGGCGACGCGCGAAAGATCATCAACAAGGCCGCGAGCGGCCGGACGGCCTCGGTCCTGTTCCAGACCAACTGGTCGGGCCGTGCCGAGATCGGCCTGACGGGCTCCGACGACCTGACGATTCGCGTCTCGGCCGATGGGGCAAGCTTTCGCGATGCTGTGCGCGTTGCGGCCGGCTCGGGCCGTGTCGCTATCGGGCGAAGCGAAGCGCCGGTCTGCGCACTCGACCTCGGCGGAGCCTTGCGCGTCGGCAGCTATGCCAAGGCGTCCCTGCCGGCGGCCTCCGCTGGCGCTGGGCAGATCGTCCATGTTTCGGATGAGGCGGGTGGCGCGGTCCTGGCCTTCAGCGACGGAACGTCCTGGCGGCGGGTGACGGATCGCGCGATCGTTAGCTAGGCGTGACTTGGCTCTCACCGCGAAAAGCGTCAGGTCAGCTTGGCGCGAAGCCTGCCTGCCATCACATGCAGCATTTTCGTGAGTGATTCGAGGGCAGCCATGGCGATCTGGGCGATCGGTCTGATGACCGGAACGGTGTTGGACGGAAATGTCGACATCGCCATGCTGCGCACGGACGGCGAGCGGATCGAGGAATTCGGCCCGACCCTGCTCGCCCCCTATCGCCGCGACATCCGTCCTCTTCTGAAGGAAACCCTGGCCGAAGCCGCCGAATGGGGTTTCGAAGGGCCGGAGCCGGAGATCTTCGCCGAGGCCGAGCGCGCGCTGACGATCGCCCAGGCCGACGCCATCGCCGCGATGATGGAGGACGAGGGCATCTCGGCCGAGGATGTCGGGGTGATCGGCTTCCATGGGCAAACCGTCCTGCACCGGGCGCGCACGCCCGAGCGGCTGGGCGCGACGCGCCAGCTCGGAGACGGCCAGCTGATGGCCGATCGGCTCGGCATTCCCGTGGTCTATGATTTCCGCTCGGCCGATGTCGCGGCCGGCGGGCAGGGTGCTCCGCTCGCGCCGCTCTATCACCGCGCGCTTTTGCGGCGGATCGGCGCGGGCGAGGAGACGGCCTTTCTCAATCTCGGCGGTGTCGCCAACGTGACCTGGGTCGCGGCCGACGGTTCGATGCAGGCCTTCGACACCGGCCCGGCCAACGCCCCGCTCAACGACTGGATGGGCCGACGCCTGGGCGCCGAGATGGACCGCGACGGCGTGGCGGCCGCCAAGGGCCATGTGGACGAGGCGAGACTCGCCTCGATTCTCGCCAACCCCTATTGTGTGAGGCCCTATCCGAAATCGCTCGACCGCAACGACTTTTCCGCCGCCATGGCGGAGGGCCTGTCCACCGAGGATGGCGCGGCGTTGCTGACTGCCGTGACGGCCGGCATGGTGGGCCGCGCGCTCGATCTTCTGCCGCATCGGCCGACGCGGCTTGTCGTCGCCGGTGGTGGGCGGCGCAATCCGGTTCTGATGCGCGAGATCGCCGAACGCGCGCATGTCGAGGTCGAGAATGCCGACGCGCTGGGCCTGCGTGGCGACACGGTGGAGGCCGAATGCTTCGCCTATCTCGCCGTGCGCTCGTTGCGCGGCCTGCCGATCAGCTTCCCGACCACGACAGGCGCGCCCGAGCCGATGACCGGCGGGCGTCTCGCCCTGCCGCCCGGCCGCGCGCAGCCCGCCCCGAGCGAGCTGACGGACGGCTTCTAAGCGTCTGTGTTCGGTCGTGCCTAAGCGTTTGAAGACAAAAGGTCACCCCTGACGATCCGCCTCGCGGATTTCCATGCACCCAACCCGCCCTAGCTGCGTTGTCCAATCTGGAAACGTTACAAGGAGCGGCATCGGTCATGCGACTGAACGTCAATGGAGCCGACCACGAGTTGGACCTCGACCCCCGGACCTCGCTGCTCGACGCTCTGCGTGAGCATCTGGCGCTGACGGGAACGAAGAAGGGCTGCGACCACGGCCAGTGCGGCGCCTGCACAATTCTCGTCAACGGCCGGCGGATCAATTCCTGCCTGACCCTCGCCATCATGCACGAGGGCGACGCGATCACGACGATCGAAGGTCTGGGTGAGCCCGGCCATCTGCACCCGATGCAGGAAAGCTTCCTGCATCACGACGGCTACCAGTGCGGTTATTGCACGCCGGGTCAGATCGTCTCGGCCGTCGGCATGTTGAAGGAAGCCGGGGAGAACTGGCCGAGCCATGTCACCGAGACGCTGGACGGCGAGGTGGATCTCACCGACGCCGAGATTTCCGAGCGCATGAGTGGCAATATCTGCCGCTGTTCGGCCTATCCCAACATCGTGGACGCGATCCGCACCGCCAAGGGGAGGGACGCGGCGTGAAACAGTTCGAGTATCAGCGCGCGAGCGACCCGCGCGAGGCCGCCCATATCGCCGCCGAGGCCAGTGCGCGGTTCATCGCGGGCGGGACCAATCTTCTCGACCTGATGAAGCTCCAGATCGAGACGCCGAGCAAGCTGGTCGACATCAACCGTCTGGCGCTGAAGTCGATCGAGGAGGTGGACGGGGGCCTGCGGATCGGCGCGCTCGTCAGCAACAGCGAGCTGGCGGCCGACGAGCGTGTGCGGCGCGACTATGCCGTTCTGTCCCGCGCCCTTCTGGCGGGTGCGTCGGGCCAGCTGCGCAACAAGGCGACCACCGGGGGCAATCTCCTCCAGCGCACGCGCTGCGGCTATTTCTACGAGACGACGGCGCGCTGCAACAAGCGCGAGCCGGGCTCGGGCTGCGACGGGCGGGAAGGCTTCAACCGCATCCTCGCCATTCTCGGCACGTCGGAGGCCTGTATCGCGACCCATCCGTCCGATATGGCGGTCGCCATGCGGGCGCTGGACGCGGTGATCGAAACGCAGAAGAGCGACGGCTCGACGCGCGAGATTCCGATCGCCGAGCTTCATCGCCTGCCGGGTGGCACGCCGCAGATCGAGACCAATCTGGAGCCCGGCGAACTCATCACCGCCGTCCGCCTGCCCAAGCCCGTGGACGGCGTTCATCTCTATCGCAAGGTGCGCGACCGCGCGTCCTATGCCTTCGCGCTTGTGTCCGTCGCCGCGATCGTGCGGATGGAAGGCGGGCGTATCGCCGAGGCGAAGCTCGCTTTCGGCGGTCTCGGCACCGTGCCTTGGCGCGACGCGGCCGTGGAGGACGCCTTGAAGGGCGAGACGCCCAGCGATCAGCTCTTCGCCAAGGCTGCCGATATCCTCCTGAAGGACGCCAAGGGCTTCGGCGAGAACGACTTCAAGATCGAGCTGACGCGCCGCACCCTGCCGGCCGTTCTGCATGACGCAACGCGTGGAGAGAGCTGATGGATACGTTCAATCTCAAGATGAACGAGCCGGTCGGTGAGACCCGTCTCGACGCCGGCGTACAGAACGTCATCGGCAAGGGCATCGACCGGTTCGAGGGACCGCTGAAGGTCACGGGTCGGGCGCGCTACGCCTATGAGAACATGACCGGGCCTGAGGTCGCCTATGGTTTCGTCGTGACGGCGGGGACCGGCGCGGGGCGCATCAAGCGCGTCGACACGATGGCCGCACTCGCCAAGGCGGGCGTGCTCGACGTGATCTACGAGGACGACGGACCCCGCGCCTCGGCCGATCCGAACGACAACATGCCGGCCGCGATCAAGGGCGAGGTCGTCCATTACGGCCAGCCGATCTGCCTCGTCGTCGCGACGAGCTTCGAGATCGCGCGTGATGCCGCCCGTCTGGTCGAGGTCGAGTTCGAGCCGGTCGAGGGCGTCTACGACCTCGAGGCCGAGAAGGAGAACGCCTACGAGCCGCCCAAGGGCTCCGGGGCCATGCCCTCGACCGTGAAGCGCGGGAATTTCGATAAGGCCTTCGCCGAGGCGGAGGTGCAGTTCGACGTCACCTATACGACGCCCAGCCAGAGCCATTCGGCCATGGAGCCCCATTCCGCCGTGGCGGATTGGAAGGACGGCGAGCTGACGCTCTATGGCTGCTATCAGCTGGTATCCACCAATGTGAGCCAGCTGGCCAAGGCGCTGGGTATCTCCGCGTCCAAGGTTCACATGGTGAACCGCTATATCGGCGGCGGTTTCGGCGGCAAGCTCGGCATCGGGCCGGAAAGCGTCTTCGCCTCCATGGCGTCGCGCAAGCTGGGGCGGCCGGTCAAGGTGATGCTGACGCGCCAGCAGGTCTATCAGGCGACCTCGCGCCGCTCCGACACGATTCAGCGCGTGCGGCTCGCCACCGACAAGGCGGGGCGCATCCAGGCGATCGCCCATGACACGATCACCAGCAATTCGCGCGGCGACGAGTTCTTCGAGCCGGCGGGCATCTCGACCGTCTTTCTCTATGCCGGCGAGAACCGGCAGGTGACGCATCGCAAGGTGAACCTCAACCTGCTGCTTTCCTCCTCCATGCGCGCGCCGGGCGAGGCGGTCGGCATGCTGGCGCTCGAAAACGCCATGGATGAGATGGCCGAGCAGCTGGGGCTCGACCCGATCGAGTTCCGCAAGCGCAACGAGCCGGAGGTCGATCCGCAGGACGGGCTGCCCTTCTCCTCGCGCATGTTGGTGGAGTGCATGGACGAGGGCGCCCGCCGCTTCGGTTGGGCGAAGCGCTCGGCCAAGCCCGGCACGCGGCGCGAGGGCGAATGGCTGATCGGCATGGGCATGGCAGCGGCCTCGCGCAAGAACATGCTCCAGCAAGCGTCCGCTCGCGTCACGCTGCTCGGCAGCGGCCATGCCAGCGTCGAGACGGATATGACCGATATCGGCACCGGCACCTACACGATCCTGCAGCAGATCGCGGCCGAGATGCTGGGTCTGCCGCATGAGAATGTCGAGGTAAGCCTCGGCGATTCGCGCCTGCCGCAGGCACCGGGCTCCGGCGGCTCCTGGGGCGCGAACTCCTCGGGCTCGGCCGTCTACACGGCCTGCGAGGGCATCGTCGAGGCGCTCGCCAAGAAGCTCGGCGTCAAGGCCGAGGACATGACGCTGAAGGACGGGACGGTGATCTCGGGCAATCGCCAGACGCCGCTGTCGCAGGTTCTCTCCGATGGCCCGATCGTGATGACCGGCAATTTCAAGCCGGGCAAGACGTCTCAGAACACCCATCAGGCGAGCTATGGCGCGCATTTCTGCGAGGTCGGCGTCAATGCCGTCACCGGCGAGGTGCGTGTGCGCCGGCTTCTGACGGTCGGTTCGGCGGGCCGCATTCTCAACGAGAAGACGGCGACGTCCCAGTGCTATGGCGGGCAGATTTTCGGCATCGGCACGGCGCTGACGGAAGAATTGGTCGTGGACGTGCGCAACGGCCTTCTCGTGAACCATGATCTGGCCGAATATCATGTGCCGGTGAATGCGGACGTTCCGCAGCTCGAGGTGGTTCTAATGCCGGAGCGCGACCACGCGGCAAGCCCGCTGGCCGGCAAGGGCATCGGCGAACTTGCCATCTGCGGCGTCGGCGCAGCGGTGACGAACGCGATCTACAACGCTTGCGGCGTGCGCGTGCGCGACTATCCGATGACGCTGGACAAGATCCTCGCCGGCCTGCCGACGAACGGACATCGTATCGCGGCCGAGTGATCGGCCCGGCACAAAGAGAAAAGGCGCTGGAGCGATCCGGCGCCTTTGGTTTGTTTTAGACCACCTAACAAAAATCTCGCGGGGTCGGCTGGTCGAGTCTTTTCGTCAGGGCCTTCGTCGCGAATGCTCGCCGATGCCGCCGGCATCGACTGCGCTTCGCTCCTCGTCCATGAGCGAAAATCCTTCGACCATCCTCCGCCCGGAGATTTTGTTAGCCGCTCTTAGTCTTGGCGCGGGCCCTCGGCCCACCATGTCGCCTCGCGCGGGACGATCGCGCCATATTCGCCGATCACGGCGCTCGCCATGCGATGGCCCGCGCGCGCGGCCTCTTCCAGGCTCGCGCCGCTGACGAGAGCGGCGAGCGCCGCGCCGTTGAAACTGTCGCCGGCCGAGGTCGTGTCCACGATGCGCGGCGCTTGGACGCCCGCGACTTCGCGCAGGCCCGTGGCGTCACCCAGAAGGGCCGGTTCGCCGCCCGATTTCACGATGGCGCTGGTCGCGCCGAGCGCGAGGAGGCGGCGCACAGCGCTGGTCGCATCCGGATCGCAATAGAGAACCTGCTCGTCGTCGAGACCCGGCAGGCTGAGGCTGGCATGGGCATGGGCGCGGGCGATGGTCTCTGCCGCTTCCTCCCTCGAAGCCCAGAGGCGAGGGCGATAATTGCCGTCGAAGGCGACAATGCGCCCCGCTGCCTTCATGCGGCCGGCGAGTGTCAGAAGCCGCTCGCGCCCTTCGGGGGAGAGAATGGCGAGCGAGATGCCGGAATAGACGAGCCCGTCGAAACCTTCGATCTCCGCTTCCAGTGCCTCGTCGCGGCCCTCGGCAAAAAGGCGGCGCGCGGCCGAGGCCGAGCGCCAATAGGAAAAGGACCGCTCGCCCTTGTCGTCGCGCGAGATGGCGTAGAGCCCGGTCGTCTCGCCCTTGGCGATCTCGACATGCTCCGTCTCGACGCCTTCGTCACGGATGAAGGCAGGAATTTCGAGGCCGAAGGCGTCGTCGCCGACGCGGGTCACGTAATGGACATCGGCCGCGCCGGTCTCGCCGAGCGCGCGGCGGCAATAGACGGCGGCGTTCAGCGTGTCGCCGCCCACCGTGCGGCGCATGACGCTGACCTCGTCGCCGGGGCGGTGATAGAGTTCGACCATGCACTCGCCGAGAAAGGCGATACGCGGCTTGGAGGCTCCCGCCATCAGGCCTGCCCCCCAACCAGGAACGCGTCGATCGCCTCCGCCTTCGGCATGGCGCTGCGCGCGCCGAACGAGAGACAGGCGAGCGAAGCGGCCGCGACGGCGCGCTGCGTGGCGTCGGAAAGCGACAGGCCGGCGTCGAGACCGGCGGCCAGAACGCCGCACAGCGTGTCGCCCGCGCCGGTCGTGTCCACCGGCTCGATGCGAGGCGCGCGGAAACGTTCGCTCACGCCTTGGCCCGTCGCGATCAGCGCGCCGTCGCCGCCGAGCGTGGCGAGAACGGTGATGCCTGCCTCGGTCGCCAAAGCGTTGGCGAGTGCATCGGCGTCGCCGCCCGAAACGGAGAGGATCGCGGCGGATTCGGCCAGCTCATGCTCGTTGACGATCAGAATGTCGCTGGCGGCGAAGAGCGCGCGCAGCGAAGCCGAATCGACAGCCGGCACGGGGGCGAGATTGAGAACCACCCGCACGCCATGGTCGCGCGCCTCGCGCGCCGCCCGCAGGGTCTCCTCGAAGGGCAGTTCCATCTGGAGCACGATCGCGGAGGGGGATTTCGTCCAGACCGAGGCAAGGCTCGCCGCGTCGGCCAAGCGGTTGGCGCCGCTCGCCACCGTGATGGCGTTCTCGCCATCGGCCGCCACCGTGATGAAGGCGCAACCCGTTGCCTCCTCGACACGGGCGAGCGCGGACACGTCGATCCCTTCGCGCTCCAGGATCGCAGCCTCTTCCTCGCCGAAGGAATCGCGCCCGACCGCGCCGGCAAACAGCGTCTGCGCACCGGCGCGCGCGGCAGCCGTCGCCTGATTGGCGCCCTTGCCGCCGGGCATCCGCTCGTAGCGCGGCGCGAGCACGGTTTCGCCGGGCTTGGGAATCGCCTCGACCCGGCAGACCAAATCGACGTTCAACGAGCCGAAAACCACGATCATAGGCGAATGCCTCCCAAGCCTGATGCTTTTGATCGCTAGACAACAATGGCGGACGCCACAAGCGGCATGAATGCAGGAATAGCCGTGGAGAACAGACGCGCGGGGCCGGGGTCGTCAGCCAAGCTTTCGTTTTGCACTGGCCGCGCAGCGATCGCAGCATATATTTCGCGCGCGACCGGTTGTGACAGCCGATGCGCCAGAAGGGATTGCACCATGACACCCAGCTACGGTTTTGCCTGCACGGAAGCCGGCGCCCCGATGAAGCCTTGGAGCTTCGAGCGGCGCGACCTGCGCGAGGATGATGTCCGCATCGAGATCACCCATTGCGGCGTCTGCCATTCCGACATCCATCAGGCCCACAACGACTGGGGCGTCGCGACCTTCCCGCTGGTGCCGGGCCACGAAATCGTCGGCCGCGTGGTCGAGGTCGGATCGGCTGTCAGCACTTACAAGGTCGGCGATAAAGTCGGCGTCGGCTGCATGGTCGATTCCTGCCAGGAATGCCCGTCCTGCGCCGAGGGGCTGGAACAATATTGCGAGAACGGCATGACGCCGACCTATGCCGGCGAGGATCGTCGTGACGGGCAGCCGACCTATGGCGGCTATAGCGATCAGATCATCGTCCGCGACAAGTTCGTTCTGCGGATGCCCGAGAATCTCGATCTCGCCGCCGCAGCCCCGCTGCTCTGCGCCGGCATCACGACCTATTCGCCGCTGAAGCATGTCGGCCTTGCCAAGGGCCAGAAGCTGGCCGTGGTGGGTCTCGGCGGCCTCGGCCATATGGCGATCAAGTTCGGCGTCGCCATGGGCGCTGAAGTGACGCTCTTCACCCGCTCGGCTTCCAAGGAAGCCGAAGCGCGCGAACTCGGCTGCACCCATGTCGTGCTCTCCACCAACGAAGAAGAGATGAAGGCGCTCGCCGGCACGTTCGACTTCATCCTCGACACGGTGCCCGTGCCGCACGACCTCAACCCTTATATCGCGACGCTGAAGCGCGACGGCACCCATATCATCGTCGGCGTGATCGGCCCGCTCGACCCGCCGGTGAGCGGCGTCAACCTCATCTTCGGCCGCAAGACGGTGCTCGGATCGCTGATCGGCGGCATCGCCGAAACACAGGAAATGCTCGATTTCTGTGCCGAGCATGGGATTTCCTGCGACATCGAGACGATCAAGATCGCCGAAATCAACGAAGCCTTCGACCGCACGGTGAAGGGCGACGTTCATTATCGATTCGTGATCGACATGGCCTCGCTGGCCGAGACGAAGCAGGCGGCCTGATCGGCCGTCGGCCTTTCGAGTTCGGGAACGCCGGCCTTCGGGCCGGCATTTTCGTTTTCACTTGTGTTCTGGAAAGCGATCCTCTGTGAAGCCTCATATTCTCTGCCTCATGATGACCTCCATCGACGGCCGCGTCCTCACGCAGGACTGGGCGATCGACGCTCCGTCCGACATCTTCGAATCGGCTCATGAAGAACTGAAGGGCGATGCCTGGCTGGTCGGGCGCGTGACGATGGAAGAGGATTTCGACGCGGGCGGCGAATGGGAGCGAGGGCTCGCCACCGGGCCGATCGAGCGCACGAACTGGTACGCCCAGCCGAAGGCGGGCAAGTTCGCCATCGCGGTCGATCGCACCGGCAAGCTGAACTGGAAGCGCGACCATATCGACGGCGAGCATTTCGTCGCGATTCTCGCGGAGGGGGTGTCCGACGATTATCTCGCCTTCCTGCGCAAGCGCGGCGTGTCCTATATCTTCGGCGGCAAGGACGAGATCGACTTTGCCAAGGTGATGGACACGCTGGCGCGCGATCTCGGCATCCAGCGCCTGCTTCTGGAAGGCGGAGGCGGGGTCAACGGATCTGTGCTGAATGCTGGGCTGGTGGACGAGATCGTGCAGTTCGTCCTGCCGCTGACGGACGGGCGGCCGGACGCGCCGAGCCTCTTCGATATCAGGCCGGACTGGCGCGGCTCGCGCAAGCTGGAGCTTCTTTCCTGCGAGGCGGGCCAGGACGGAATCGTGAAACTGCATTACCGGGTCCACAACGACTGAGCCCGGCGGCGGGTCTGGGCAGGGGCGGCGACACTCGTTAGCCTGGCGACCCGGAGACCCACCGCGAGCAGCCCCGCATGGACGAGACGCCGCCAAAACCCACCGCCTCCCATGTCACGCGCCTGCGATTCGTCTTCGGCGAGAAACGGATCGTCGGGCCGGGGCGGATCGATCTTCTCGAAGGCATCGGAGACACCGGTTCGATCGCGGCGGCCGGGCGGCGCATGGGCATGAGCTACAAGCGCGCCTGGACGCTGGTGGAGGAACTGAACACCACGTTCGACGCGCCGCTGGTCGAGATGCATCGCGGCGGCGCAGGGCATGGCGGCGCGGCCTTGACCGCGCTCGGGCTGGAGATCGTCAGGCGCTACCGCGCCATGCAGGCGGCCAGCGACAGGGCCATCGCCGGCGATCTCGAAGCGCTGCTGACGCGGCTCGCGCCGGACGCCGTCTCACCCGGGTGAGCCAACCGTCGCCTCGGGCGGGCTCGGAAACGGTTGTTCAATTCACGGCCCGAAAGCGGCTTGTCGGGCGTCGGCTGGGCCAAGGCGGAGGCGGCGCAGCCGGCGACGAGTGCGTTCAAGGCTCGGCGTACGGTCATGTGGCGATTGAGATCGTAGCCGGGCGCTTGGCGGCGGGCTGCCCTCAAAAGACGTGCGTTTTCCTCTTCCAGACGGGCCGCGAGTTTGGCGCGCACATCCGTGCCGATCTCGTTCAAATGGTTTTCCTTCAGCGACACGAGCCCGAAGCGGCGCGCAAAGGCGAGCGCGGCCGCTTCCCCCGTTTCGGGGCGGGCGAGGTCGCGGGCCGCAAAGGCGCGCGCCGCCTGACGAAGCTCGGCTTCGAAACGCGCGATGGCAGGGCTGTCGAATTTGGGCGGCATGAGACTGTCTCCGGGATCGGGATGTCCTGCGAGGGTGAGGCCATCGGCCGATCGGGGGATAAGTTCGCCGGCTTTTCGCTCTGCGCTTGTGGAAAAGCGGGTCCCAAACCCTTGGCGGACCTGGGTTTGATGCTAGAACAAAAAGAGAACATATAAGAAAATAATCCTACATGCGCTGGACATGGCTTAGCCTTCGGCCTTGTGATTCCAAAGAGGACATTCATGCCTCACCAAAGCCATCGGCCGAATCCGGGTCCGCGACCGCTGCCTCGCTTCCTGCCCATTCCCCCCCAGCAGCAGCGGCTGCAATGCCAGGTGTCGGCCGAGATCGTCTCGGCCTTCTTCGGTATTGCCGCGCCCGACATCCTGTCTCCGCGCCGGGCGCGCGCCGACATCGCCCATGCTCGGCACACGGCGATCTACCTCGCCCATGTCGCCTTTCAGCTGCCGCTGGTCTTCGTCGCCAAAGGGTTCGGGCGGGACCGAACAAGCGTCGCCTATGCCTTGCAGCGGATCGAGGACGAGCGCGACGATCCCGATTTCGATCGGCTGTTGACGCGCATGGAGCAATTGTCGCGCGCCTGCCGCCAGCTGACGTTGCCGGGCGAGCATGGGGAGGGGTTCTGATGGGCGCTCGCAAGATCGACGACGAATCGCCTTTGGCGCGGCTGGCCACCCGCAAGGGGGCCGATGGACAAGCCTGGCTTTCGGGACCGGAAGCGGAGGCCGGCGAGCGCCTGCGCCGCGACTGGACGCGCGGCGCGATGATACCCTCGGTCACCCAGCGCTGGGATGGTCTGCCCGGCGGCGGCAGCCGGAATGGCGAGGCCGATCTGTCCGACGCGGCGCTGGATTGCCGGCGGCGGGTTCAGGCCGCGCTTCAGGCCGTCGGCCCGGAACTATCGGGCGTGCTGATCGATATCTGCTGCTTCCTGAAAGGCACGGAGCAGGTGGAGCGCGAGCGCCAATGGCCCGTGCGCTCGGCCAAGCTCTTGCTCAAGGCCGGGCTCGGCGCGCTCGCCCGGCACTATGGCCTCGTTCATCAGGCAGGGGAGGGGAGCGGCCGGCTGCGCGGCTGGAAGGCTGGCTCCGGCTGATGAATGTCAGGCCGCCGCGTCCAGCGCCAGCTTGGCGTCGCGCTGGATGCGGGCCACCATGGAGCGCAAACCATTGGAGCGCTGCGGCGTGAGGTGTTCTTTCAGGCCGAGGCTCGTGAACAGGGTTTCGGCGTCGGTGGAGAGAATCTCGGGCGCGCTGCGGCCGGAATAAAGCGCCAGCGCGATGGCGACGAGACCGCGCACGATATGGGCGTCCGACGCGCCGGCAAAGGTCAGATGCGGTGGGCTCGCGCCGTCGCTGGCGCTGGTCAGCCAGACCTGGCTGACGCAGCCGGGCACCTTGGTCGCCTCGTTCATGTCTTCGGGCGCCAGCGGCGGCAGCTCGCGGCCCAGCTCGATCACATAGCGATAGCGATCTTCCCAATCGTCCAGAAGCTCGAAATCGCTCTGGATGTCTTCGATCGTTCTCATATGGTCGATTCCCTGCCGCGTACCGCTCTTCAAGCCTCCATATAAGGAGAGGGGCTTGGCTTGTCAGGCACGGGGCGCAAAGCGCGGCAACGGCGCGCGCTCGGGCGGCAGAATCGCCTGCGGCACCGGATGGAGCGGCTCGTCGGCCCCGCCCGCCATGGCCGGCATCCGAAACGGCTTGGGGCTACCCGGAACACGGTCGGCTATCGGCGGCGCGACCTCGGCCGTCTTCGCCGCTTGGGAGATCGCCGGCGTCTTGGATTCGGGCGCCTTGGCGGAAGCGGGGGCATCAGCCGGCACGGGCTTGCGATAGGGCTGCGGCAGCGGCCGCGCGGCGGTCGCGTTGGGCGCAGGCGTCTGCAGGGCGGGCCGGATCGCGATGGGCGTGGGCGCGGGGCGCTCGGGCGCGGCGAAGGACAGGGCCGCCGGCGCACCAAGCGCGACGCTGCCGGTCGTGATCGAGGCGTTGGGGCGGGCGGTGCCGGGCGGCGTATAGGCGCGCGGCGGCGCGGGCGGGTCAGTCGGGGCAGGCTGCGCGGGCTTTTCGCCGGTCATCTTCTCGCGGATCAGGCCATAGCCGATCACGGCCCCTTCCTGCACCCGAGCCACAACGAAGCTCGCCGCATCCCGCGCGCTGGCGCAGGCCGCCGGCGATCGGTCGCAGAAGCCGCCCAGGTCCGAGAAGGCCTGCTGCACGCCATAAAGAAGAACCACCGGCGAAAGGCCGGGGTCGCTCGCGCCATCCTTGTCCCTGTGCCCCGGCAGGAACAGGGCGATCAGGCCGATCAGGAAGGCGATCTTGATCAAGAAGCGCATGGACGGACGACCCGTAAGACCCTGTTCCGGCACATGATCCGGTCGCTCCCTTTTGACTCGAATCCGTTTCAAATTGCAGGGGGTGCTGCCGGAAAACCTGGGGGTAGGGCTTGGTAAGCCCGACGGGATGCAATTCTCAAATGGCTGTAATCGCAGGGAAAAGCATTGTTAATCCACCATTAACCATGTTTCGAGAACTCGCCGGGGATCGGGCTTTGGAGCGCCGAAACGGCGATCCCGACCCCCAATTTATGGCTTCCTTAAAAGGTTAAGAGCCAAGATCGACGGATGTTGAAGTGCGGTTCGGCGGTGTCATGACGACGCCCGATGCCCCGACCGGGACGTGTGGATCGGTGATGATTCCATTGGAATACGCGCAGACGGAAGGACATTCGGGTGCCTTTCGCCGCGTGGGCAGCGCCTGGGCTTCCCGGTGTCAGATGATGATCGATGTGCCGGCGGCGACGATGCGCGCCAAGCGCCGTCTTGCCTCGATCTGTGGCGGGCTCGTGATGTCGGGCCTTGTCTGCGCCATGGCGGCCCCGCTTCTGGGCGTGGCCGGCTTCGGGATCATGCCGATCGCCTGCGCGCTCGTTCTGGGCTTCGCGGCGCTGATGGCTGCCGTCACCATTGCGGCGACGGGCGAAACCGATCTGGCGACCGCTGGGCTTTACACGCTGGTTGCGGCCATGCTCTCGCTTCTCGCGGTGGAGATCGACAGTTTCTGGCCGCTCTGCCTTCTGCTGGTCGGCCCGGTCGAGGCGCGGCTGGCGCACCAGCGTCTCCTGTTTCGCCTGATGCTGCCGGCCGTGTTTCTGGGCGCGGGTCTCGTGGGCTTCCTGTCCCTGCACGGGTTGGGCCCGACGGATCAGGGCTTTGCCGGCACGGTCGTCGCGCTGCCTCTCATCACGGCCTATGTCGCCTTCGTCCTGCACCGTCTTGCGCTTCGCTCCAAGGCGGGTGCTGAAATCGTGCACCCTCGCGCTTGCGTGATGCTGGACGGCGAGGGGCGTGCGCTCGATGGAGCCCAGGCGGGGACCGCCTTCAGCCAGCAGCTGCACCTTCTCGATCGCGTCCTGTTCCTCAAGGCTCTGGACAGCCTGCGCCAGGGCAGCGACGCAATGAACCTCCGCCTGCGCCTTCATGGCGCCGAACCCGGCTCGTTCCGCAGCCACGCTATCAGGCTGGAGCCGGTGCGCGGCAAGCTCGGCGATCTCTTGCGCATCGAGCTGGTGGTTCTGGAAGCCGAGGCGGAGGAGACGCAAGCATCCGAGCCCGCCGCGCCGACCATGGAAACGGCGTTTCTGGCCGCCATGTCGCATGAGCTGCGCACGCCGCTCAACGCCATTATCGGGTTCTCGGAGCTTCTCGAGGGCGAGACCTTCGGGCCGTTTCCCGACCCGCGCCAGAAGGATTATGTCGGCCTGATCCGTCGCTCAGGCCAGCATCTTCTGGAAATCGTCAACGGGCTGCTCGACGTCTCGAAGATCGAGGCGGGGCGCTACGAGCTTTCGATGGAGCCTTTCGTCGTCGCCGATGTCGCGGCGGCGGCTGCCGAGATGGTCGGCTGCGAGGTCGAGCGCAAGAAACTGCGGCTCGTGCTGCGCACCGCGCCCGAGGCGGAAACCGTCACGGCCGACCGCCGGGCGTGCCAGCAGATTCTGGTCAATCTTTTGGCCAATGCCGTCAAGTTCACGGACGAAGGCACGGTGTGCCTGAGCGCCCGGGTCGAGCGCGACGAGTTGGTGATGCAGGTGACGGATACGGGCATCGGCATCGCGTCTTGCGACATCGCGCGCCTGGGACGTCCCTTCGTGCAACTCTCTCAGGGGCTTAGCCGCAAATACGAGGGAACCGGCCTCGGCCTGTCGCTCGTACGCGGCTTTGCCGAACTTCACCACGGAACCATGGAGATCTCGAGCCTGGAGGGACGCGGCACCACCGTTACGGTGCGCATCCCCACCGATTGTGCCGAGCGCCCGCGCGCCGGTGAAACCCCATCCGAAAATGTCGTTGCCCTGACCCATGCCCGTCAAAAAGCCAGTCTCTCCTCGCAAGCCTTCCCGACCCGTCGCTCGGCCTGACAAGCGCCCGGGCCTTGGCGCTGCGGCCGGCCACGCCGGAGCCCGCGTGCTTCGCACCGGGGCCGGCATCGTCGCGGCCCGGCCGGTTCTGTTCGCCAGCCTCGCGCTGTTCTCGACGCTGGCCGGAATCGTGGCCGACAATGCGCTGAACCGGCAGGCAGGGCGTCACCCCCATCCCATGCTCGCCACGCGTGGAGCCCAGACGACGCGGCTGGCCGAAACACGTCTGACCGGCGCGGCGCAGGCCGCGCCTGTGCCGACCGCGCGCGCCGCCGTCGCCGCGCCCTCGAACGCCGTGGCCAATGATCCGCGCATCATGCCGTTTCCGCTGGTGCGCGAGGCGCAGGTGCTCTTGTCCCAGCAAGGCTACTACAAGGCCGATATTGACGGCCGGCCGGGTCAGGCGACGGACATGGCGATCCGCGACTTTCAGTCCGCGCGCGGGCTGAAGGTGGACGGCATGGCGACGCCGCTGCTTCTCAGCCAACTTCGACAGGCCGCCAATCCGCCGTCCGCGAGCGACGATCCGATCGCGCGGCTGGCCGCGGGCGGCACGGTGGACCCGGCCGCCACGGGCGGCATCGGGGCGGCGCCCGACACGGACCTGGTGCGCCAGATCCAGGCCAAGCTCGCGGAAGCGCGCGTCGCCGATCTCAAGGCGGACGGCATCATGGGCGAGCGCACGCGCGCGGCGATCCGCACCTTTCAGGCGCTGGAAAGCTTGGAGGTGACGGGCGAGCCGAGCCGCGAGGTGCTGGATCGGCTGAACGAGACCGGCGCTTCGGCGTCGCGCTGACGGCTGTCCCATGCGGCTCACCAGTGAAATCTTCGTCGCGGCGCTCCTGCGCCGCGTCTTTGCCGATGGCGGCTTCGCGGCTGTCGAGCGGCGCGGCTCGGAGGCGGCGGGCGCCATCTTCGTGGCGGTGCGCGGGCGATCGGGCGCGCTGCAACTCCTCGGCCCCGCGCCGCAGACCATGGCCGGCGAAGGCGGCGAAAGACGCTTCCTGCGCGAGGCGGCGAGCGACGAGGACGGGTTGCGCCAACGCCTGGAGCGCGAAGCCCGCTTCGACCCGGACTTCTGGGTGGTGGAGATCGAGACCGAGACGCCGGAGGTTTATCTGACGTTGATTGAGGACGAAGGGTAGGGGGGAGCCCTAGACGGACATAGGAAACGGTGTCTCGGGAGAAGACCTTCAAGGAACCGCTCCCATGCTCCCGGAGCTATAGGCGACATCGCCTCCAACCGTTCGGCAGCGGCTTCAGGCCCGCCCTCAAACGCCGCCTATCGGCGCGTAGGATACGCGCTCAGACGGATTTCATCTTCCCTGCGATCAATTCCCCCGCCAATGTCGAGCCCATCTGGCGGATCGCTTTGTAGTCCTCGGCTGAAAACAATTCGGTGACGATGCTGCGAACCAGATCGCAGTCATGTGTCACGACGTGGCGCGCCAGAATATTGGCGTAATGGCTGCGGTTCTTGCCCTTTGTCCCTTTCACGCCCTTGTACACGGCCTTGCCGAGGCGATGAGCGGCCGTCACTAATGACAGGCCCACCATGCCGGCTGCCTTCTTGCCGGCTTTGACCTTCTTCTTGGCGATGATGTAGGGCAAGACCGTATTCAGAATCATGGCGTGATCCTGCACGCCCGTCTCGTGATGGGCGAGGCATCTGCAGGCGTGCTTCTTGCGGCCGATCTTGTGCGTGAGCTCGATGTCGCTCAGGCCTTCCAGATGATCCATCGTGCTGCTGAACGAAACGGCCGATGTGGCCATGCCTGCCGCCGTCATGACGCCGCCAGCCACCAGAAGGCCGACACCGGCTGTTCCGCCGATCGCCAAGCCGCCGACGCCCACCAGAGCCAGATGCTTGGCATTGCTGGTCGCGGAAAGACCTGTGGACACGACAGTCGATGCGATGGATGCGTATTTGCGCACCGTCCGGCTTGTCAGAGCGTCGTCCGTCGCTTCCTTCGGAAAGGCGCTGGGGATATTGGGCCAGTTGCCGGAGACCTCGGCGCTTTCCTGCTCATCAACGCCGCCCATGCGTGACGCTCTCCTATAATGCCCGGACCATGAGGGTCGGATGACGCTCCGATCTTATGCCGGGGCGCATGCGCATCATCAAAGAGCAGGACTTTGCCTTCCGTCTCAAATCCGGCTCAGCCCTTCGCCTCGCGGTTCAACGGGCGGGCGATGCGGCGGCCGAAATCGCGCCGCGTGTTGTCGACATTGCGGTAGACCTCGGGCGAGGTGAGGGGGGCGTGGCGCGCGCTGACGATGAGGCTGCGGCATTCTTCGGCGGGAAGCGCCTTGTAGAAGCGGGCCATGGAATCGAAAGTCGCGACATCCAGCCCGACAGCCGGCTTCAGGAGCATGAGAATGCTCAAGGCGTCGGCGGGGCTGGCCTTCAGGGCTTTCAGCGCGACAGCCAGGGTTTCACCCGTCGGCTCGGAGACGATGCGCTCCAGCATGGAGGTTTCGAGCGAGAAGATTTCGGTCAGAATCTCGTAGAACAGAACCTCTTCCCGCGAGAAGGCGGCGTTCATCAGATCCGTCAGATCGGGGGCCGCTTGCGGCTTGGCCGGACCGCGCCCGGCGGTCGCCAGACGACGCAGAAGCTCGCGGGCCTCGTCCGCGTTGCGGGGCGGCATTCGCCGGCCCGGAGCGGGTGTGCGGGCATTGAACGGGGTTTCCGACAGGAAGTCGGCCGCCAGCGAAGGCGCTTCGATCTCTGGTTCCTGGATGGGCGCGGGCGTCTCGGAGGATAGCGAAGGCGCGGCGGGCGGCATCGCCGTGACCTGCACCTGCGGTTTGGTGGAAACGGGCGGCGGGGTGATGCCGCGCGCATCCCGGTTGCGCACCAGCCGCGCCACGCGCTCGTCGGGCGAAGCGGCCAGCGTTGCCAGATCGGCTTCGCTGAGAACAGGGCTCGACACGAGGAAGGGGGCCGACACCTCGACCGGGCTTTCCAGCATCAGCTCCACTAGCGAGCGCGGCACGCGGCCGGCATGGGACAGGGAAGCCGCCAGATTGCGCTTGGTCTCGGTCCGGATGCGGTTCCAGAGCGGAACCACGAGGCGGCTGAGATCCTCCACCTGCGCGGCGCTCGGATTTCGCAACGAGCCGAAGGTCGCCACAGCGGCAGCCACGACGGTGTCGAATTCCCCCTGGCCGAACTGGCGTTCAAGGGATCGGAAGATACGCGGTGCTGCGTCCTTCATAGTGCTCCGAGGGGGTAGGGTGTGGCTGCCATGCAACCGTCAGGATTAGAGCAAAATTCTTAGCAACCTGTTAACCTTGCAAACGTGTAATCGACATCAGCAAACGCGGGGACCTTTCGGGCCTGCAAGGCTGGGGTCAGTCTCGCGCTTTGCCCCGCCAATCGTCGGGTTGCTTCCCGATCGGCGGGACATAAATCGAGTCTCAAGGACGGGCGGTTCGACTGATGAGCCCGCCGATCCAGGGGCTCCGTCTCAGGGCATGGCGTCGTTGGAAGGAGTGGACGTCAGGCTCAATCAAGGAGAGGAAACACATGGCTGAGGTTCATCAACTCGTTCCGTCGCCGAGGCCGTATCTGGCAGGCCGCCCATGGCGGGGGCCGGAAGGCGGGAACATCGTGATCCTGCCGTGCATCCGGCGGGAGCGGATCGCCGAATTCGTGCCCGTACGCAGCGACGATCGCGCCCTGGCCCGCCGAAGCTTCAAGGCGGCGGACGAAGCGGATGCTTGATTCATCTCAGGGAGCTGATGCCGAGCGAACTCTGCGGGCGCGCTGAGCGTTCGGCAGTCCCGCTCGATAAGGATTGGAATGGGGCTGGGAGCTGAAGCTTTGCCTCACGCCCGTGCTTCCGGAAGCCGTGGGTTTTGGTTCGGCGGTGAGACGAGGCGTCTGATATCTCATGCCGCCTGAAAAGAGGTGGTCAGAACGCGCTGGCCCCGTCAGGGCTCCGTGGTGCCGGCTTCCTCGGGCGTTGCCGGGCGGCAGGTAACCGAACGGGCGAAACGATCCACGAAGGGGCGCTCGCTTTCGGACGGTACGAGAACGCGAACCGTGAGATAGCCGTCCTGACCCGCAACCGCGACAGGCACCGTCGGAATATCGCCGGACGAGCCTTCGATGCGCGCGAGATCGAGCTGCTCGCTGGTGCCGACCAGAAGGTCGAGCCGGCCTTCGAGGGCCACGCGCTCGCTGATCGAATAAAGATTGTCGCCATTATGCGCGTAGATCGACGCCGTCCAGAAGCGCGTCTTCTCGTCCGAAAACAGGCGCGCGGGTCCGTCCTTCAAGG
Organism: Aureimonas ureilytica; assembly: GCF_001475935.1. Classification (GTDB taxonomy): domain Bacteria; phylum Pseudomonadota; class Alphaproteobacteria; order Rhizobiales; family Rhizobiaceae; genus Aureimonas; species Aureimonas ureilytica_A. The sequence continues at coordinate 133,694 of NZ_LDQA01000028.1, read as the reverse complement.
AGAAGCGGCAGGCGACGTCGATAAAGGCGGGGTCCACGAAGACGAAGCCGGCGGGGGAGGCCGCGTGCCGATCGCTTTCGGGTTCTTCGAAGCCGATCCGCACGGTCTGGAACAAGGGGCCGAGCCGGGACAGGCGGCTCCAGGCGTCGTTGTCGGCTTGGCCGGGAATGGCGAAGATGATCGCGATATGGACGATTCCGGCCCCGACGAGGCCGACCAGAATGGCCAGAAGCAGCTTACCCATTCGTCTGGCAGTCCGTTCTCACAATATGGGGCATGGCGATCGGCGCGGCGCCGCTGTCGGTGCTCACCGGCGTGTCGTAGAAGGTGAGGGCCAGGATGTAGCCGCCGTCTCCGACGGTGGCCAGCCAGTTTCCAGGCCGGGCCACGGGGCCGACCGAGATGATCGCCTCGTTGCGGTCGTTGCGCATCCAATGGAGCGAGACGAGGTGGTTCGGCCGGTTGTTGCCGGCCTCGATCAGCCGCCCTTCGAAATCATAGGCCGCGAGGGTCGCGATGCGCGCCGGGGGATAGGCGCCCTCCAGCTGGTACGTGCATTCGCGGCGCAATTCCCGGTTTTGGGAATCGACCCGCGCGCGAAAGGCGACGCCTTCGCCGAGCCCGAGCGTGAGATTGCCCGAACGCGCCTGACGCGCCTTGGCATAAGGATCGGCATTGGGCGAGCCGGCGGTTCGATCGGCGTGCCAAGGGCCGACCACGACGATCTCGGTGCCCTCGAAATGATCGATCATCCAGGCGGCCGAGTAGGAGCCGAGACCAAGCGCGATCGCAAGAGCGATAAGGATCAAGAACAGAAAACGCATCGTCCGACCTTATCGCCGCGAATGGTGCCGCGCGCTAGAGCCCTGGCCTGTGCCAGCCAAGGCAATGGGCCTGTCCGAACCACGCGTCACGGATTGGCGACAGCGGGCTGTGGGCGGGTAGTGCTCCGCGCGGCTGCCGAGGCCAGCTTGCCCGGCGGAACGGGCGTGGCCGACTGCATCAGACGCTCCAGATCGGCCAGCACCTTCTGCGTCTGATTGTTGACGAGGCTCGGGCGGGTGATGCGCGGAATGTCGCCGGCCCCCTCGGTCTTGGCCACTTCGATCGAGCCCGGCGCGGGAATGGGATTGTCGATGAAGGGAATGGGGCGAAGGTCGATGCCCTGATGCGCCGATTCCATGAAGCGCTGCCACGTCATGGCCGGCAGACCGCCGCCCGTCAGCTTGTTGGTCGGCTTGAAACTGTCGTTGCCATACCAGACGGCGGCTGTGAAATTGCCAGTGAAGCCGACGAACCAAGCGTCGCGATAGCCCTGCGTCGTGCCGGTCTTGCCGCCGGCACGGGTCATGGAAAGGCGCGCGCGGCGGGCCGTGCCGACCTCGGGAATGCGCACGAACATCTCGTTCATGCTCTTGGTCGCTTGCTCGGACAGGACGCGGTGGCGCGGGGGAAGATCGCGCCGGGCGTCCCACAGGATCGTGCCGTCGGCGAGCGAGATCTGCTCGATGGAATGGCGCTGCGAGGACAGGCCGCCCGCCGGAAAGACGGAATAGCCGGTGGCCTGATCCAGAACCGTGACCTCGTTGGTGCCGAGCGCGATCGTCTTGTCGCCGCGCAGCGGGGTCTCGACGCCGAAGGATTTGGCGAGCGCGGCGACCTTGCCGGGGCCCACTTCCTGGCTGAGCTTCACCGCGACCGTGTTCAGCGAGCGGGCCATGGCGTCCTGAATTTGGATGCGGCCGGCGAAGGAATTGCCGTAGTTTTGCGGCATCCAATTGCCGACCCGCACGGGACCATCGACGATGAAATCGGTCGGCTTGTGGCCGTTTTCCATGGCGCTCGCATAGACATAGGCCTTGAAGGACGAGCCCGGCTGGCGGAGCGCGCGCGTCGCGCGGTTGAACTGCGACAGGCCATAGTCGCGCCCGCCGACCAGCGCGACGAGCCCGCCTTCGTCGTCCAGCACGGCCATCGCGCCTTCTTCCACGCCATAGGTCTTGCCGAACTGACGCAGGTGAAAATCGACGCTTTCGTCCGCAAGCTTCTGGAGGCCCATGTCGATCGTGGTGCGGGCGACGAAGGTGCGCTGGGGGAAGTCGGAGGCGATGCGCTGGATTTCGTCGAAGGCGTAGTCGAGGAAATAGTCGGGTGCGGGGAGCGCGGAGGCCCGGTCGACGGCGGTGGCGGGATGACGCCGCGCGGCGACGACCTGGCCCTCGGTCATGAAGCCGGCATCCACCATGGCGCCGAGCACGACATTGGCGCGAGCGCGCGCGGCCGGGAGATTGTTGTGCGGCGCATATTGCGTCGGCGCCTTGAACAGACCCGCCAGCATGGCCGCTTCGGACAGGTTCACGTCGCGGATGTTCTTGCCGAAATAGAACTCGGCCGCCGCCGCTGCGCCATTGGTGCCGCCGCCCATATAGGCGCGGTCGAGATACATGCCGAGAATCTCGCGCTTGGTCAGATTGGCTTCGAGCCAGAGCGCGAGGAAGGCCTCGTTGATCTTGCGCTCCAGCGAGCGCTCGTTGGACAGGAAGACATTCTTGGCGAGCTGCTGGGTCAGCGTCGAGCCGCCCTGCACGACGCCGCCGGCGCGCGCGTTCTCACCCAGCGCGCGGGCGAGGCCGAGAAAATCGATGCCCCAATGTTCGAAGAAGCGGCGATCTTCGGTCGCCAGAACCGCCTTCACGAAGTGATCGGGCATCTCGTCGATGGGAACGGCGTTGGCCTTCAGGATGCCGCGCCGGCCGATCTCGTTGCCGTGCCGGTCCAGAAACTGGACGGAGAAATCCGCCTGCTGGGGCAAGCCGTGCCGCGTCATCTTCATGGCGGGCTGGGCGAGTGTCAGCAGCAGGACGAAGCCGACGAGGCCGAGCGTCAGCGCCTCGCAGCACAGTTCGACAGCAATCCGGTTCGGCCCGCGCACGCGAAAGCGACGCGAAAAGATCGTGACCGATTCCCAGAACCTGGAAATGCCATGAAAAAACCGCCACAAGCTGCTGTCCAGCCAGGCGTCGATCTCGATCAGGCCGAAGGGAAGCTTGCGTTTTCCGGGCTTGGCGGGAACTGGTCTGGGCACGGGCGACACCATCCTCCGGCAGGCTTCTCTGGCCCTTCGGCTCATTCTACAGGAAGCGATTCGAGAGACAATCGAATGCCTTGTCCTAGCGATCCTTCCTGAGGGAAGAGGTGTGGAGATTGCGTGGCGGAACAAGGCCGAAAGCGGAAATCATGAAGCAATTCGTCAGGTGCGGTCTTTGAGCAACACACCCTTCTGGAAGCGCAAGACGCTGGAGGAAATGACGTCGGAGGAGTGGGAATCCCTCTGCGACGGCTGCGGGCGCTGCTGCCTGAACAAGCTGGAGGATTGGGACACCGGCGAGATCATCTGGACTCATCTCGCCTGCAAGCTCTTGGACGGCGAGAGTTGCCGCTGTTCCAATTATGTGGACCGTTTCGAGAGCGTTCCGGACTGCGTGGCGCTCGACCCCGCGACGGTGCGCTCCATCCCCTGGCTGCCGCCGAGCTGCGGCTATCGGCTTGTGGCGGAAGGGCGGGATCTGCGATGGTGGCACCCGTTGATTTCGGGCGATCCGGAGACGGTGCATCTGGCGGGCGTCTCGGTTCAAGGCCAGACAGTCAGCGAGGAAGGGTTGGAGCCCGAGGACTACGAGGACCATCTGGCGGATTGGCCGGGCGAGGACCCAGGCGATGGCTATGCCGGTGCGCTATCGGGCGACGATTCCAAAATAGGAAAATAGTCCTTGACTGCGTCACGGTGCTCGGGTAGTCTTCAGACACAATCGAGAGAGTGGGTTCAAAAGCGGCGGTTCCGGCAGGAGCGGCCGCTTTTTGCATTCAAGGGGGTGGCATGGCGGGACGAACCAAAGCCGGCAAGCTTTTGTCGGATCGGCTGCTGCGGGCCCTGACGCAGGAAATGACGGCGCTGGAGGCGGCGCGGCCGACCAAGCGAAAGCGCGGCGCGGAGGGCGAGACGGAAGCGGACGGCGCGTCGCGCCCGGCGGACACGAAGGCGCGAATCGAGGCAATCGGCCATCTGACCCGCAGCCTGGAGAAGCTTCTGGAACTGCGCCAGATCGAGACGTTGGGCCTGACCGCGCAGGCGGAGGGCGACGATGCCGCCACCGAGCGGTTGCGCGAAGAAATGCTGAAGCGCCTGCGCGCGCTCGACGCGCGCCGGCCGGTGGGCGCGAGCTTGTTCGACGGGCTGGGTGCTTCGGGTGCTGGCGCTTGAGCGGGGAAGAGGCACTGGGAGCTTTGAGCGAAGGCGAGTTCTGGCAGGCGGTGGAAGCGGAGATCGGCCGCCAGCCCCGGCGCGTTCTGGCGCGCGCCATGCCGGAATGGGCCGCGCTCGCCCGGCCGGCTCAGCTTCCCCCGCCCGGCGACTGGCGACAATGGCTGCTGATCGGCGGCCGAGGCTCGGGCAAGACGCGGGCGGGGGCCGAATGGGTGCGCGCGCTGGCGCTGGGGCTCGCCCCGCTGGCCGGCCGCGTTCACGGGCGGATCGCGCTTCTGGCCGAAACGCTGGGCGACGCGCGCGAGGTGATGATCGAGGGCGAGAGCGGGCTGCGCGGACTGCATTACGAGACGCCGCCCGTGTTCGAGGCGACGCGCCGCCGGCTGGTGTTTGCCAATGGCGCGGTGGCGCAGATTTTCTCCTCGGAAGACCCTGACGCTTTGCGCGGCTATCAGTTCGACGCGGCCTGGGGCGACGAACTCGCCAAATGGACCCATGCGGAAGACTGTTTCGACAATCTGCAACTGGCCCTGCGCCTGGGCGTGAGCCCGCGCATGGCGCTGACCACGACGCCGCGCGCCGTGCCGCTTCTCAAACGCCTGATGGCGGAGCCGGGAACGCGCGTGACCCATATGCGCACGGCCGAGAACCGCGCCCATCTCGCCCCCGGCTTCTTCGAGGCGATGCAGGCGCGCTATGGCGGCTCGCGGCTCGGGCGGCAGGAACTCGACGGCGAACTGGTGGAAGGGCGCGAGGACGCGCTGTTCGACCGCGCCACGATCGACCGCAACCGGCGGCGCACCGCGCCGGCGCTGCGGCGCGTGGTCGTGGCTGTCGATCCGCCGGCGACGGCGACCCATCGCTCGGACGCCTGCGGCATCGTCGCGGCCGGACTGGGAGAGGACGGGCAGGTCTATGTTCTGGCCGATCGCAGCCGGCGCGGCTTGAAGCCGCCCGAATGGGCGGCGCGGGCGGTCGCGTTGTTCGGCGAGTTGGAGGCCGACCGGCTCGTGGTCGAGGTGAACCAGGGCGGCGACATGGTGACATCGGTGATCCAGGCCGTCGCGCCTCATGTGCCGGTGTCGAGCGTCCGGGCCATGCGCGGCAAGTGGCTGCGGGCCGAGCCCGTGGCCGCGCTTTACGAGCAGAACCGCGTCCACCATGTCGGCAGTCTGGCCGAGCTGGAGGACGAGATGTGCGATTTCGGGCCGGACGGGTTGTCGACCGGACGCTCGCCGGACCGGCTCGACGCGCTGGTCTGGGCCGTGACGGCACTGACCGCGCCGGCGCAGACGCCCCGCATTCGCAGCCTTTGAAGCGGCCGGGCGGCTGCCTGACGGCGCGCCCCATCCTTTGACAGCGGAGACATCATGACACTCTCTTCACGGCTGTGGGCGCTGACGCGCCTCGGCGGCGAGGGCGCGCGCGTGCCCGAACGCAAATCGACGGGCGGCTCGCTCGTCTTCGGCGGGGCAGCGGAGACCGCGCAATGGAGCGAGCGCTCCTATGCCGGCCTGTCGCGCGCCGGCTTCATGCAGAACCCGATCGTCTATCGCTGCGTCCGGCTCGTGGCCGAGACGGCGGCAGCCGTCCCGGTGCTGCTCTATGACGGCGCGCAGGAGGTGGAGACGCATCCGATCCTCGATCTCCTGCGCCGGCCCAACCCGGCGCAGGATGGGGCGGGGTTTCTGGAAGCGCTCTGCGGGCATCTCCTTCTCTCAGGCACCGCGCATGTCGAGGCGCTGAGCCTCGACGGGCAGCCGCGCCAGCTTCACGCGCTGCGGCCTGACCGGGTGCGCGTTCTCTGCGGGGCGGATGGCTGGCCGCAGGCGGTGGAATATCGCGCCGGCACCAGCCTGCGCCGGATGAGCCTCGAGGCCGAGGAGGGCATGGCGCCGGTTCTGGCGATCCGGCTGTTTCATCCGCTGGGCGAGGGCGAGGGTTTCGCGCCGCTTCAGGCCGCGCAGACGGCGCTCGACCTGCACAATGCCGCGACGCGCTGGAACAAGGCGCTTCTCGACAATTCGGCCCGGCCCTCGGGCGCGCTGGTCTATCAGCCGGGCGATGGCGGCTCCTTGTCGTCCGACCAGTTCGACCGGCTGAAGACGGAACTGGAAAGCGGCTATGCCGGCGCGGCGCGCGCCGGGCGGCCCATGCTTCTGGAGGGCGGGCTCGACTGGAAGAGCATGGCGCTGAGCCCACGCGACATGGACTTCATCGAAGCGCGCAACGGCGCGGCGCGCGACATCGCCGTCGCCTTTGGCGTGCCGCCCATGCTGCTCGGCATCCCAGGCGACGCGACCTATGCGAACTATGCGGAAGCCAACCGCGCCCTGTTTCGCCTGACCGTCCTGCCGCTTCTCGCGCGCCTTCTGGCGGCGCTGGGCGACTGGCTGTGCGCGGGGTTCGAGCCCGGCCGGCGCTTGCGGCTCGGCTTCGACGCCGACCGGATCGAAGGGCTTTCGGCCGAGCGCGAGGCGCTCTGGGCGCGGCTCGGCGCGGCCGGCTTCCTCGACGACGACGAGAAGCGCGAGGCGGTCGGCTATGGGCCGCGCCGCCGCTGACCTCCCGAAAGGATCGACCATGGACACGATGACGGGCGAGATGGTTTCGCCGCTGACGCTCTGGATCGCCAAGCTCGCCGGAGCGGTGGGCGGCTCGGTGATCTCCGTCGCCTATCTCTTGCCGGCCGGCCGGCGCGAGGCGGCGGTGCGATTTCTGGCGGGCGCGGTGACGGGCCTCGTCTTCGGCGGGCCGGCGGGGCTCGCCCTGTCCGATCATCTGGGCTTCACCGAGCGCATCGGCGCGGCGGAGATGGCGCTGATCGGCTCGGCCACCGCCAGCCTTTGCGCCTGGTGGGCGCTCGGCGTGCTCCAGCGCTTCGCCGACGGCCTGATGGCCGCCGCCGGGCGGCGCGGGGGCGGCGCGTGAGGAGCGTGCCGACCATCCGGCGCGGTGCGCCGGGAGACAACCGGCCGGCCGGCTTCGTTTCAGGTTATGCCAGCGTCTTCGAGCGGACCGACCTCTCGGGCGATCGCATCCGGGCAGGGGCCTTCGCCCGCGCCTTGCGGGAGCGGGGGCCGGGCGGCATCCGGATGCTTTGGCAGCACGACCCGGCGCAGCCCATCGGTGCCTGGACCAAGCTCGTGGAGGATGCGCGCGGCCTCTATGCCGAAGGGCGTCTGGCGCTCGACACGGCGCAGGGGCGCGACGCCTTCGCCCTTCTGCGCCAGGAGGCGCTCGACGGGCTTTCGATCGGATTTCGCGCCCGGCACAGCCGGCCGCTTCGAGGCGGCGGCGCGCGGCGGCTGCTCCTCGACATCGACCTTCTGGAGATCTCCATCGTGACCTTCCCCATGCAGGAAGCGGCGCGGGTGCGCGAAGCGCGCGGCGATCTCCTTTCCCGGTTCGCGGACGCCGCACGGCGGATCGCGGAGGCCACCCTTTCCGCTTCTCTCAAGGAGACCTCATGCAGACGATGATGAACGGCGCGATCGAAACCAAGGCCGGCACGGGCGCGGAGGGCGCGGATGCGCTCGACGAGCTCATGCGCGCCTTCGACGCCTTTCGCGAGGCCAATGACGAGCGCCTCGGCCAGATCGAGCGGCGCATGGGCGCCGACCCGCTGACGGAGGAGAAGGTCGATCGCCTGTCCAAGGCGATGGACGAGCACGAGAAGCGCATGGAAAAGCTGGTGCTGCGCAACCTGCGCCCGCCTGTTGGTGGCGAGGGCGGGCAGGCGCTGCCGAGCGAGCATCGCTCCGCCTTCGAGGCCTATGTGCGGGCCGGCGACGAGGGGCGGATGCGCCGGCTGGAGGAAAAGGCCATGTCGGGCCTGGTCGGCGCGGATGGTGGCTTCCTCGTGCCGCCCGAGACGGAAGCCGAGATCGGCCGCCGCCTCGCCAATGTCTCGCCGATCCGCGCCATTGCGGGCATCCGCACCGTCTCGGCGGCTGTCTTGAAGAAGCCCTTCGCGCTGGCCGGCGCGCAGACGGGCTGGGTCGGCGAAGCGGATGCGCGGCCGCAGACGGCGCAGCCGGCGCTGGGCGAACTCGTGTTCCCGACCATGGAACTCTACGCCATGCCGGCGGCGACCAACGCGCTTCTGGACGACACGGCGGTCGATATCGACGCCTGGATCGGCGAGGAGGTCGAGCAGGCCTTCGCCACGCAGGAGGGCACGGCCTTCGTGACCGGCGACGGCGCGGCCAAGCCCAAGGGCTTCATGGCCTATGATACGGTGCCGGAAGCCCAATGGGCCTGGGGTAAGGTCGGCACCGTGGCCTCGGGAGCGGCCGGCAATTTCGCCGCCGCCTCCGGCTCCGACGCGCTGATCGACCTCGTTTATGCGCTGAAGGCCGGCTACCGGCAGAACGCCTCCTTCGTGATGAACCGGCGCACGCAGAGCGCCGTGCGCAAGCTGAAGGACGCGGAGGGCAACTATCTCTGGCAGCCCCCAGTCGCCGTGGGCGGCAAGGCCAGCCTGATGGGCTTTGCAGTGGTCGAGGCCGAGGCCATGCCGGATATGACGGCTGGGGCGAACGCCATCGCCTTCGGCGACTTCTCGCGCTTCTATCTCGTGGTGGACCGGCAGGGCGTGCGCGTGTTGCGCGATCCGTATTCCGCCAAGCCCTACGTCCTTTTCTATACGACCAAGCGCGTGGGCGGCGGCATTCAGGATTTCGACGCAGCGAAATATCTGCGCTTCTCCGCCAACTGAGCTGAGCGACAAAACAACAGGAGGCCGGGCCGCAAGCCCGGCCTTTTTCTTTGGAGTTAGGAGGCTGGCGCGACATGATCTGGATCGAACTGGAAACCGCGAGCACGGAGCCGGTCTCGCTGGCCGAGCTGAAGACCTTTCTGCGGCTCGACCGCGACGACGAGGACGCGCTGGCGGGCACCTGCCTTCGCGCGGCCCGGCAGGCGGTGGAGGCGGAAACGGGGCTGGTGCTGACCGAGCGGCGCGTGCGGCTCGCCTTCGAGGTGGAGCCGACGCAGGACGAGATCGCGATCCGCCGCCGGCCGGTGCGCTCGCTCCTCGGCGCGGTGGGCTACGACGAGGGGGGCGTCGCGACTCCGCTCGACATCGCTTCGTTTCACCTGGAGGCCATGCCCTTCGGCGCGAGGCTGATCCTGCCGCCCGGCCTCGCGCACCGCGCGCGGAACGGGGTCGAGGTCGAAATCCGCGTGGGGCAGGCGAAGGCGGAGGTGCCGGACGCTTTGAAGCTCGCCATCATCAGGCTGGCGGCGGCGAGCTTCGAGACGCGTGGTGCGGTCGGCTCCGGTTTGCAGCCGGCCTTCATGCCGCCGCTGGCGCGTGCGCTGATGTCACCCTTTCGCGCGCCGAGGCTCTGAGATGGCGATGCAGTTTCTCGACCCGAGCCTTCTCACGCAGCGCGCGGCGATCGAGCGCAACGAGCCGGTGGCGGATGGTTTTGGGGGCGCGCGGGACAGATGGGTGGAGATGGCCGAGACCTCCGTGCGGGTGGAGCCGCTCAAGGCCGAAGCGGAGGAGCGCTTCGGCCAGCGGGTCGGCACGCTGACGCACCGCGTGACGCTGCGCTTTCGGGCAGGGCTGGAGCGCGGCATGGCCTTTCGCCTGCGCGGGCGGCGGCTCCTGATCCGCAGCCTTCTCGACCCCGACGAGACCAGGCGTTGGCTTGTCTGCCGCTGCGAGGAGAAGACGTGATCGAGGCGGTGCGCGCGACGCTGCGCAAGGGGGCGCTGCGACGGGCGATGGCACGTGCGCTACGCGCGAAGCTGGCGAAGCGGATCGAGGAGGCGGGCCGCGCCGCAGCTTTTGCAGCAGCCTCCGATGCGGCGTCCAAACCCTCACGAAAAATTAACGAATCGGACGTGGCGGGCGGCCCTGTCACGTCATATTATGAAATGTATCAGGTGTGATCGCAGGCATCGAAAGGGCTTTGGAGCATGTCGCATCCCAGCGCGGAATTGCAGACGACCATCGTGGGCGCGCTGAAGGGTGACCCGGCGCTGACCAGACTTCTCGGCGGGCCGAAAGTGTTCGACCACGTGCCGGAAAAGGCGAGCTTTCCCTATCTGACGCTGGGCCGCACGGCCGTCATCGACTGGTCCACCGGCACCGAAGATGGGGCAGAGCACATCCTGACTCTGCACGTTTGGGCGAAGGGCGGGTCGAAACAGGAAACCTACGAGATCATGAACATGATCTCCGAACGGCTGAACGACGCGACGCTGCCGCTGGAAACGCACCGGCTCGTCAATCTCCAGCTTCAATTCGCCGAAGCGCGGCAGGAGGCGGATTCGCCGACCTATCACGGCATCATGCGCTTTCGCGCGGTGACGGAGCCGCTGGCCTCCTAATCGCTCCACTCAGTTTCATCTCACGCGAGGGCGGCTTTCGAGCCGCCCTTTTTTGTTGCTCGAATTCGGACGGTTCGCATGGGCGCGCAAAGGGGCAAGGACTTTCTTCTCAAACTCGACGCGGAGGGCAGCGGCACGTTTCAGACCGTGGCGGGGCTTCGCTCGCGCCGCATCTCGTTCAATGCGGAAACGGTGGACGTGACCAATAGCGACAGCGCCGGGCGCTGGCGCGAGCTTCTGGGCGGGGCGGGCGTGCAGCGCGCGGCGTTGTCGGGCGCGGGCATCTTCAAGGACGCGGCCTCCGACATGGCGGTGCGCAAGCTCTTCTTTGAAGGGCGGATCGGGGCCTTTCAGGCGATCATTCCCGATTTCGGCCGAGTGAGCGGGCCGTTTCAGGTGACGGCGCTCGAATATTCCGGCGAGCACAATGGCGAAATCGCCTTCGAACTGACGCTGGAATCGGCCGGCGCGCTCAGCTTCGAGGCGCTGTGATGGCGGCCAATCGCAGGCGCGGCGAGATCGCCGCCACCATCGACGGGCGCGAACGCGTGCTCTGCCTGACGCTGGGCGCGCTGGCCGAACTTGAAGCCGCCTTCGCGCTGGACGACATTTCCGCGCTGGCGGCGCGCTTCGGCTCGGGGCGACTCTCGGCCTTCGACCTGACGCGCATCATCGGTGCGGGGTTGCGCGGCGCGGGGGAGACGGTGAGCGATGCCCAGGTCGGTGCGATGCGCTTCGAGGGCGGCGCGGCGGGCGCGGTGGGCGCAGCGAGCGCGCTTCTGGAAGCCGCCTTCGGGCTGGGGGGAGACACCACCGCCCGCCCTTGAGCGCCGCCGCGCCGGCCGGGCCGCAGCCGGACGCGGCGGCTTTTCCCTGGGACGAGGCGATGGCGCTCTGCTTCGGCACGTTTCGCCTCAGTCCGCGTGATTTCTGGGCTCTGACGCCGCGCGAACTCGCCGCCCTCGTCGCGCCCTTTTCCCGAACCCGTGCGGCCGCGCCGAGCCGCGAGCGGCTCGACCAGCTTTTGGCCCTTTATCCCGACTGGAGATGACATGAGTGTTGGAAACGGCGGGGACGCCGTCGATACGATGCGCATTGCGGTGGAAGCCGACACGAGCGGCTTCGAGCGGGCGCTGACCGATCTCTCCGCCCGCGCCGACCGTTTCGGCGCGGCGCTCTCGACGGCGCTGAAAGGCGCGGTCGGCGGCGGGCGCTCGCTCGACGGCGTTTTGCGGGGGCTGGGCGGGCGCATCTCGGCCATCGCGCTGGACGCGGCCTTGAAACCGCTGACGCAACTGGCCGGCAACGCGTTCGGGCAGGTTCTCTCCGGGCTTGCCGGCGGCGCGAGTTCTGCACCGGGTGGCGGGCAGGCGGGCGGCATCGTGCCCTTCGCCAAGGGCGGGGTGGTGCGCGCGCCGAGCTTCTTTCCGGCCGGCGGGCAGGTCGGTTTGATGGGCGAGGCGGGGGCGGAGGCGATCATGCCGCTGAAGCGCGGCGCGGACGGCTCTCTCGGCGTTGCCGTCGAGGGCGGCCAGCGCGGCGTGACAACTGTCGTCTTCAACGTTTCGACGCCGGACGCGGCGAGCTTCCGCAAGGCCGAAACGCAGCTTCAGGCCATGCTGGCGCGCGCGGCGCTGCGCGGGCAGAGGGGGCTCTGATGGGGATCGCCTCTTTCAGCGAGGAGCGCTTTCCGCTTTCGGTCGCCTTCGGCACCTCGGGCGGGCCGGAACGGCGAACCGACATCGTGCGCCTCTCCACCGGCTACGAGAATCGCAACCAGCGCGGCCGCCATTCCTGGCGGCGCTACGACGCGGGATCGGGCGTGAAGAGCCTCGGCGATCTCATGCGCGTTCTCGAATTCTTCGAGGCGCGGCGGGGGCGGCTCGTGGGCTTTCGCTTTCGCGACCCGCTCGACGCATCGTCCGCGCGCTGGGGGCAGGCGGTGACAGGGTTCGATCAGCGGATCGGAACCGGCGACGGCTCGACCACAAGCTTCCAACTCGTGAAGCGCTATGGCGAAGGCGAGGGAGCCTATGCGAGGCCGATCCGAAAGCCGGTCGCCGGAACGTTTCGACTGGCATTGAACGGCGCGCCGGTCGAGGCCGACATCGACACGGCGACGGGTCTCGTAACCCTGAAAGCCCCGCCGGCGGCTGGCAGCGCCATCACGGCCGGTTTCGAATTCGACGTGCCGGTGCGCTTCGACATCGACCATCTCGCCGTCAATCTCGCGGCTTTCCAAGCCGGCGACATCCCGTCCATTCCGCTTGTGGAGATCCGTCCGTGAGAGTGCTGTCCGACGCCTTTCAAGCCCGGCTGAAGGAGCCGGCGACGACGCTGGCGAGCGCCTGGCGTCTGACCCGGCGGGACGGAACCGTGTTCGGCTTCACCGACCATGACGAAGACCTCCAATTCGCCGGCACGCTGTTTCGCGCCCGCACGGGCTGGACATCGGGCGAAAGCGAGACGGCGCGCGGGCTCGGCGCGGGAACGGAGGCCGTGGAGGGCGGCTTTGCCGACGAGGCGATCCGCGAGGAGGAGGTTGAGCGCGGTCTCTTCGACGGCGCGAGTGTCGAGACGTTTCGCGTCGATTGGCAAGAGCCCGCCCATCACGTCCTGATGGACAGCGCCGATCTCGGTGAGGTGACGCGCGGGCCGGCTGGGTTTCGCGCCGAGTTGCGAGGGCTCGCGGCGCAGCTCGACCGGCAGCGAGGCCGTACCTATCGCCGACGCTGCGACGCCGTGCTGGGCGACCGGCGCTGCGGTGTCGATCTCGGCCCCTGGACGCGGCTTGTCGATCTTGTGGCGGGCAGCGCCGAACGGCTCGTGATCCGGCCGGTGGAGCCGATCGCGCGGGCCGATCAGGGGCTCTTTGCGCAGGGTCGGCTTCTCTTGGGGGCGAGCGGCGAAGTGGTGCCGCTGCGGGGGCTGACGGAGGGTGCGGAGGCGGGGACGCTGCTGGCATTCCTCGCGCGGACCCCCGCGCAGGTCCCGGCCGCTGGCAGCCGGGTGCGTCTCATCGCGGGCTGCGACCGGGCCTTTGCCACCTGCCGGGATCGCTTCGGCAATAGCGTGAATTTTCGCGGCTTTCCGCATCTGCCGGGCGCGGACGCGGCGTTGAACATCGCCAAGAGCGACGGGCTGCATGATGGCTCGCCGGTGGTGCCATGATGCGGACGCGAGTGCTGGCGGCCGCGCGCGGCTTTCTGGGCACGCCCTATCGCCATCAGGGAAGCCGGGCGGGCGTCGGCTGCGATTGCCTCGGCCTCGTGCGCGGGGTCTGGCGCGAGGTCTATGGCGCGGAGCCGGAGCGCCCCAGCCCCTACAGCACCGACTGGGCGGAGACCGGCGCGGGCGACCCAATGATGGAGGCGGCTCGTCGTTATTTCCATCCCGTGGAGCGCGCGTCGGCTGCGCCGGGCGATCTCGTTCTGTTTTGTTGGCGGCCCGGCCGACCGGCGCAGCATTGCGGCATTCTGGACGAGAGCGCCGGGCCGGGGCTGCGGCTCATTCATGCCTATGAGGGCGCTTCGGTCGTCTCCTCGCCGCTGACGCCGGGCTGGGCCGGGCGGATCGCGGGCTTTTTCCAGTTCATCGAGCGGAGTTGATCCATGGCGACCATCCTCTTGCAGGCGGCGGGCGGCGCGCTGGGCGGCTTGATCGGCGGGCCCTTCGGGGCGATGGCCGGGCGGGCCATCGGAGCGCTCGGCGGCTCGGCCATCGACGGCGCGCTGTTCGGCGCGCGCACCAAGCGGCAGGGGCCACGCCTGACGGCGAGCCGCATCATGGAGGCCGACGAGGGGGCGGGCGTCGCGCGTCTCTACGGCACGGCCCGGATCGCGGGGCAGGTGATCTGGACGACGCGCTTCGAGGAAGCGGCGACCACCGAGCGCACGGGCGGCAAGGGTTCCGCGCGCGGGCGCGGCGAGGTGACGACCTACAGCTATTTCGGCAATGTCGCGATCGGCCTGTGCGAAGGGCCGATTGCCCATGTCAGGCGCATCTGGGCCGATGGCGAGGAACTCGACCTCTCGCTGGTGACGTGGCGCCTGCACAAGGGAACGGAGGACCAGGAACCCGACCCGCTGATCGAGGCCCGGCAGGGGCAAGGCAACGCGCCGGCCTATCGCGGGCTCGCTTATCTGGTGTTCGAGCGCCTGCCGCTGGAGCGTTGGGGCAACCGCATTCCGCAGATGTCCTGCGAGGTGATCCGACCCGTCGGCGAACTGGAAGCGGGGCTGCGGGCGATCACGATCATTCCCGGCGCGACGGAGCATGGGCTCGACCCCATGCCCGTGCGCGAGCGGGTCGGCCCCGGCGAGGATCGGCTCATCAATCGCAACATGCTGCACGGCGCGAGCGATCTCACAGCCTCGCTGGATGAGTTGACGGCGCTTTGCCCTCGCTTGGAGCGCGCTGCGCTGGTAGTGAGCTGGTTCGCGGACGATCTACGTGTCGGCCATGCCAGCGTGCGACCGGGCGTCGAGGTGCGCCAACGCGACGAGACGGTGCCTTTGCGCGGGGGCGGCGCGACGCGCGACGAGGCGCGTCTCGTCAGCCAGATCGAGGGCGCGCCGGCCTATGGCGGCACGCCATCGGATGCGGGCGTGCTGCGGGCCATCGCCGAATTGCGCGGGCGCGGGCTGAAGGTGACGCTCTATCCCTTCCTGATGATGGACGTGCCTGATGGCAACGGGCTGCCCGATCCCTATGGTGGGGCGGAGCAGGCGCCCTATCCCTGGCGCGGCCGGATGACGCTCGATCTGGCACCGGGTCGCAAAGGCTCGGCTGATCGGACGGCTGTGGCGCGGGGTGACATCGCGCGTTTTCTGGGACAGGCGAAGGTGTCCGACTTCGCGGTGGCGGGACGTGAGGTGACCTATAGCGGCGCGCCCGAATGGTCCTACCGGCGCATGATCCTTCATGCCGCGCATCTGGCCAAAGTTTCGGGCGGGGTCGATGCCTTCGTGATCGGGTCGGAAATGCGCGGGCTCACGTCTCTCCGCGACGAGGCGGGACGCTTTCCCTTCGTGGAAGGACTGGTGACGCTCGCCCGGGAGGTGAAGGCGCTTCTGCCAACTACGCTCGTCACCTATGCCGCCGATTGGAGCGAATATTTCGGCTACCAGCCGCAGGACGGCTCCGGCGACGTGTTCTTTCAGCTCGATGCGCTCTGGAGCGACCCGGCGATCGGGGCGGTTGGGATCGACAATTACCTGCCGCTGGCCGACTGGCGCGACGGCGACGCGGCGAAAGAAATGCCGTCGCCCTATGATCGGGAGACGTTGGGGCAGGGGGTCGCAAGCGGCGAATATTTCGACTGGTTCTATCCGAGCGAAGCGGCGCGGCGCGCGGGGCAGCGCAGCCCGATTAGCGACGGGCTCGGCAAGCCTTGGGTCTTCCGCGCCAAGGATTTGAAAAGTTGGTGGTCGAACCCGCACGTGGAGCGACGCGGCGGCGTGGAGCAGGCGCAACCGACAGCCTGGGTGCCGATGTCGAAGCCGATCTGGTTCACCGAACTCGGCTGCCCGGCGATCGACAAAGGGGCGAACCAGCCCAATGTTTTCTACGATCCGAAATCGGCGGAAAGCGCCTGGCCGCATTTCTCCAACGGCGGGCGGGACGATCTCGCGCAGCGCCGCTTTCTGGAAGCGCATCTGCGCCATTGGAACCCGGCGGCGGCCGGCTTCGAGGCGGCTAACAATCCGGTGTCGCCGATCTATGGCGGCCGCATGGTGCCGCCGGAGACCATTCATGTCTGGTGCTGGGACGCGCGGCCGGCTCCCGCCTTTCCCGACCGGGCCGATGTCTGGGCCGATGGCGGCAATTGGGAGCGCGGCCATTGGTTGACCGGCCGTCTCGGCCGCGCGCCGCTGGACGGGCTTATTGATCATCTTTTGCACGATCACGGGTTCGCGTTGGGGGATACGGCGGAGGTCGATGGCGATCTCGGCGGCTTTCTCGTGCCGGGGCCGGGCTCGGCGCGGGCCGAGTTGGAAGAACTGCTGCGCCTCGCGGGCGTCGAAGCACGGTCGGAAGGCGGTCGCCTGCGGTTTCGCTCCATGGCGCGGCGGGGGCGGGACGTCTTGCTGGAGGCGCTGGCGGACGAGGGGGATGCGCCGCCCCTGGAGGTTCGCCGAGCCGAGCCGAGCGAGATGGCGGAGGAGGTTCTGGTCGGCTTCAGCGACCCGGCGCGGGCCTATCAATCCGCCGTGGCGGAAGCGGCACTCGGCGATGCCGATCGACCGAAGCAGGTCCATGTCGAACTGCCGATCGTTCTCTCGGAGGGGCAGGCCCGGCGGCTCGCCGCCGATCTTCTCGACCGGGAAACGGGCGAGCGCGAGACTGCAAGCTTCGCGCTGTCTCCCGCAGCGCTGAGCCTGTCTCCGGGGGACCATGTTCGTCTGCCGGGTGGCGAGGGCGTCTGGCGGATCGAGCGGATCGAGGATGGCCTGATGCGGCGCGTCGAGGCGTCCCGCCTTCGCAGTCTCGTTCCGCGTCCGGTGGAGGCGGGGAATGCGGAGGCTCCGGCTTCCGTCCAGCCCGCTTTCGCGTCCCGCCCCGTGGTGCATTGGATGGACCTGCCCAAGATCGAGGGGGTCGGCGGCGCGGCGGTGGCGGCCATGAGCCGGCCCTTCGTGCCGCTCGACCTCTTCGCTTCCGTGACGGATACGGGGTTTCAAAGCTTCGCCCGCATCGGGCGGCCCGCGACGCTCGGTGCGCTGGCCCAGCCGCTCGGGGCGGGGCGCGAAGGCGTCTTCGACCGCACCCATGCAGCTGTCGTGGAACTCGCTTTCGGTGCCCTGTCCTCCGTGCCGGAGGCGGCGCTGATGGCGGGCGCGAACCGGGCGGCGATCCGCTCGGCCTCGGGGGCCTGGGAAGTGATCCAGTTCGGCGAGGCCGAAGAGGTGGCGCCGGGGCGCTTCCGCCTGCAACATCTGCTGCGTGCGCTCAACGGAACGGAGGCGGCAATGCGGGCCGGGCATCCGAAGGGCGCGGCCTTCGTTCTCCTGGACGGGGCCTGTGTGCCGGTTCCCGCTGCTGTCTCGGGCCTCGGGATGGAGCGGCATTGGCTGGCCGCGCCCTCCGGCCGACCCTTGGGCGACGATGCGGCCGACCGGCAGACGGTTGCGCTCGGCCGGCGCGCGCTTCTGCCCTTGTCACCCTGCCATCTTGCGGGGCGGATCGCCGCGGACGGAACGCTGTCGCTGCGCTGGGTGCGCCGCAGCCGAGCCGCTGTCGAAGGCTGGGACGAGGCCGACATGCCGCTCGGCGAGGAGCGCGAGGCCTATCGCGTGACCCTGTCGGCCGAAGGCGGCTCGAACCTCGCTCTCGACGCCGATGAGCCGGCCTTGCGGGTCGAGTCTTCGGTCTGGCGCGCGGTGCTCCCATCCGGCGGCACACGGCTCGACATCGCCGTGGCGCAGGTCAGCGCCAGTGTCGGCCCTGGCGAGGCGAGGCGCATCTCTTTTGCAACATTGGCATGAAACAGCACTTTCAGGAGGATATATGAACGACACCAAAGACTGGTGGAAATCCAAGACGGTCTGGGGCGCGCTCGTTTCGATGGGCGCGAGCCTCGCGGCGCTGCGCGGCTTCGAACTGGACGGGCTCTCGCAGGACCAACTGGCCGGCACACTGGCGGCTTTGGCCTCGGCGATCGGCGCGGCGGTGGCAATCCTCGGGCGCTTCCAGGCGCGATCGGAAATCCGCTGACGGAAAAAGGCGAATTTCCGACATTCATTCGACATTCAGCGGCCAGCGCCTAGAAGAAGGAGGACATGAACCGGGAAAGCCGATGACCCGTCGAACGCCTCTCTCCCTTCTCATCGCCGGCCTTTCGCTTTGGGCGGCGGCCGCGCCTGCCTCCGCGAACTGGTCCGCGTCGGGATCGGCGGCGGCCTGGACGCATGCTCCGGCCGCCGCCTATGAGCGGCCGGAGCTTCTGGCCCAAGGCGGCTGCTCCGCTGCCGCCGCGCAAGCCGCCGCGCAGAGCGGCGGCCAGGTTCTGTCGGTCCAGATCGCCGATCAAGGCGGGCGAACGGTCTGCGTCGTCACGGTCTTGGTGCCGGCGCGCGATGGCAGCCGACCCCGCCGTCAGACGATCACGATTCCGCAATAGATCGGCACGAATCGAAACGCCGAACCGGAGAGCCGATGCGTATCTTGGTCGTTGAGGATGACGCGCAACTGAGCCGCCAACTGGGCGAAGCGTTGCGCGCGGCTGGCTATGTCGTGGACAGCGCCTCGGACGGCGAGGATGGACATTTTCTCGGAGACACCGAGCCTTACGACGCCGTGATCCTCGATGTCGGCCTGCCGAAGATGGACGGGATCAGCGTTCTGGAACGCTGGCGGCGCGACGGGCGCACCATGCCGGTTCTGCTTCTGACGGCGCGCGATCGCTGGAGCGACAAGGTGGCGGGTATCGACGCGGGTGCGGACGATTATGTCGCCAAGCCTTTCCATATGGAGGAGGTGCTGGCCCGGCTGCGCGCCCTGATCCGCCGTGCGGCCGGCCACGCCTCGTCCGAAATTCATTGCGGGCCGCTGCGCCTCGACACCAAATCCTCTCGCGCCACGATCGATGGGACGCCCCTGAAGCTGACCTCGCACGAGTATCGGCTTCTGGCCTATCTCATGCATCATCAGGGCGAGATCGTTTCGCGCAGCGAGCTGACGGAACATATGTATGATCAGGATTTCGACCGCGATTCCAACACGATCGAAGTCTTCGTCGGCCGGCTGCGTCGCAAGCTCGGCATCGATCTGATCGAGACGGTTCGCGGCCTCGGCTATCGGATGCGGAGCTCGGGATAGGGGCCGTGCCGATCTTCAAAGGCCCGGGCGGCTGGAGCCGCAGCCTGACCGTTCGCGTCGTCGGCATGTCGAGCCTCTGGGCCATCGCGGCCTTTCTGGTCATCGGCGGTCTGATTTCACAGCTCTACGAGCGCACGGCCCAATCGGGCTTCGAAGCGGTGGTGCGAGCACAGCTGTTCAACCTCGTCAACGCCGTGACGGTGGACGAGAACGGCGCGCTGCGCGGCGTGCCCGATCTCGGCGATCTCGCCTATTCGCAGCCCTTGTCGGGCTGGTACTGGGAGGTTCTGCCAGCCAGCGCCAATACGACGGGACGGCTCACATCGTTCTCGCTCGGGCGGGCGCGGATCGCCGACGTGCCGGAGACGGCTGCGCCCTTCGACATGCAATATCGCCGCGATTACCGCGTGCCCGGGCTCGACGGCGAGACGCTTTATGTTGAAGAGGCCGAGGTGGTTCTGGATGGCGAGAACCACGCCGCGCGCTTTCGCGTGATGGGCAATGCGAGCACGCTCGACGCCGACATTGCGGCCTTCAACCGCTCGCTGACCCTTTATCTCGGCCTTTTCGGGCTGGGTTCGACCGTGATCAATGCTCTTGCCATTCTTTATGGACTGCGCCCGCTTTCCGTCGTTCAGCGCTCGCTGGCATCCGTGCGCGCGGGCGAGCGGGAGCGGCTGGAGGGGAGCTTCCCAACGGAAATTCAGCCGCTGGCCGCCGAGATGAACGCGCTGATCGACAGCAACCGGCGCATCATTGAGCGTGCCCGAACGCAGGTCGGCAATCTCGCCCATGCGCTGAAGACGCCGGTCGCCGTGCTCCTGAACGAAGCCGGCGCCATCGGCGGCGAGCGGGGGCGGGTGCTGCGCGAGCAGGGCGAGCGGATGCAGGCCCATGTCCAGCACTATCTCGACCGCGCGCGCATTGCGGCCGGTGGCGAAAGCGCGATCGCCCGCACGCCGGTTCGCCCCATCGTGGATCGGCTGCTGCGCGTGATGGTCAAGCTCAACCCCGGCTTTCGCATCGATGCCCGTATCGATCCGGCGGCGGAGCGGCTGGTGTTTGCCGGCGAGCAGCAGGATCTGGAGGAGATGCTCGGCAATCTCCTGGAGAATGCCGCGAAATATGGGCGCAGCCGCATCGAACTGACGCTGGCGGTATCGGACGCGGCGAGTTTTGCCGTCACCGTATCGGACGATGGTCCGGGTTTGACGCCCGAGGAGATCGTGGAGGCCACGAAGCGGGGCCGGCGCTTCGACGAGACGGTGCCCGGCAGCGGGCTCGGCCTGTCGATCGTGGCTGAGACCGTTTTGCAATACCGCGGCGGTTTTCAACTGGAGCGATCCGAATTCGGGGGATTGCGGGCCTGCCTGACCTTGCCTCGCTCGGGGGATGCGCCGATCTCCTGAAATGTTCGGATTTTCCGGAGCGGGTCGTTCAGGCTTGGTCCGGTCGGTATCAGGCTGGTTCATGCGCCGTGCATTTCAGACCTCCGCAGCCCTGCTCGCGTCGCTCTTTCTGGGCGGTTGCCTCTCGTCCGGCGCGGCGTTGACGAGCGCCCCGGTAGCGCCGCTGCCGCCCGGCGCGCTGGCGCTGCGCCCCAGCCTGCCCAAGACTGGCAATGTCGCGCTGTCGGGTCGCGCCGAGCAGGGAGCCCTGGCGGCGCAGTATCAGGCCTTGCAGTTTGGGGCGGTCGGGCAGGCCGTGCCCTGGTCGGCCGACGGGTATCGCGGCGAGGTGGTGCCGACGCAGCTCTATCGGATCGGCTCGCAGGATTGTCGCGGTTATACGCATGTGATCACCAAGGGTAGCGCGACGACGCGTCAGGTCGGCACGGCCTGCCGCTCCGGCGCGGAGGGCTGGACGCCCGTCGGCTGATCTTGAGCGCGATGTGAATAGGCATCGGCGGCGGCCCTTGCTAGAGCAGCTATGTCCGCTCGAGTTGCGGCATGGTCCGTCGTTCTTTCGATCGGCGGGGAGGGAAGAGACCCATTGTTCTGGTTTGTCGCCGCCATCATGACCCTGCTCGCGACCGCCGCGACGATCCGCCCGCTTCTACGCACACACGGATCGGCGGTTTCGCCGCGCCCGCTGCATGACGCCGAGGTCTATCGCGCGCAACTCGCCGAACTCGAGGCGGACCTGTCTCGCGGCGCCATCGGCGCTGACGAGGTCACAACAGCACGGGCCGAGATCGCGCGCCGGCTTTTGAAGTCCGAAGAGGCGGTGAAGGCAGCCGCATCGGAAGGCGGAGACCGGAACGGGCGGCTGGCGATCCTCGCCGGGCTCGCGGTGGCCCTGCTGCTGCCGGTCGGCACCTTTCTGTTTTATGATCGGGCCGGCTCGCCTGATATGAGCGACCAGCCTTTGGCCGGCCGCGCACCTCCCGCGCAGCCGTCCGACATCTCCGCCATGATGGCCGCTGTGGAGCGACGCCTGGCCGAGCGGCCGGACGATCTGACGGGCTGGAATGTCGCGGCGCCGGTGTACCTGCGGCTCGGAGACGCGGACAAGGCTGCGACGGCGTATCATAATATTCTGAGGCTGGGGCCGCCGAGCGCTGCCGCGCAGGCCGGCTTGGGCGAGGCTCTGGTGCAGAAGGCCGGCGGCGAGGTGACGCCGGACGCACGCCAAGCCTTCGATGCCGCGCTGGTGCTCGATCCCAACCTTCCCTCCGCTCGATTCTATCTCGCTCTCGGTTTGTCGCAGACGGGGCGATACGCCGAAGCCAAGGACGCGTGGAACGCGCTGATCGATGTCTCGCCGGCGGGCGCGCCCTGGCTCGCGCTGGCGCAGGGCGCATTGAGGGACGCGCAAGCCAAGCTCGACAATCCGCCACCCGGTCCCGATGCCGCCGCCATCGAAGCGGCGGGGCAACTCAGCGATGCCGATCGCCAAGCCATGATCCAGGGCATGGTCGCGCAACTCGCAAGCCGTCTCGATGCTGCGCCCCAAGATGCGGACGGCTGGACGCGGTTGATCCGCTCCTATGCCGTGCTCGGAGACAAGGCGAAGGCCGAGGCGGCTGGTCGCAGGGCGCTCGGCGTCTTTCCTCCCGAAACCGCAGACGGTAAGTTGATTCTCGCTCTTGCCGGGTCGCTCGGCCTCAACCTCTCGGGAGATGCGACGACGCGATGACCCGCAAGCAAAAGCGCCTGACTTCGATTTTCGGCATCCTCTTCGTCGTCGGAGCCGCCTTGGCTCTCGTGCTGACGGCCTTGTCCGACAGCGTCGCCTTCTTCAATTCTCCGACCGATCTTGCCACGCGCCCTCCGGTCGAGGGGCAGCGCATCCGCCTGGGCGGGCTGGTGGAAAGCGGAACGGTGGAGCGGGGCGCCGGTCAGGCCGTGCGCTTTCGCGTGACCGATACGGTTGAAAGCGTGCCCGTGCGCTATTCCGGTCTTCTGCCCGATCTCTTCCGGGAAGGGCAGGGCGTCGTCGCGGAAGGCACGATCGGCCCCGATCATGTCTTCGTGGCGGACACGGTGCTGGCCAAGCATGACGAGACCTATATGCCCAAGGAGGTCGTGGACGACATGAAGGCGCGCGGCCTCTGGAAGGACGGCGCCGTGGTTGCGAGTGAGCGACCCACCGCTCCCAAAGCCGGTGCGCCGGCCTCGACCGGAGCGGGCCTGTGATCGTCGAACTCGGCCATTTCGCGCTGGTCCTGGCTCTCGGGCTGGCGCTGGTGCAGTCCGTCCTACCGCTTCTCGGGAGCCGAACGGGGGATAGTCGGCTGATGGAAACGGGGGGCATCACGTCGCTCGCCTGTTTCGCGCTTTTGGCTTTCGCGTTCGGCGCACTGACCTTCGCCTATGTGACGTCGGACTTCTCGGTTCTGAACGTGGTCGAGAACAGCCATTCCCTGAAGCCCATGCTCTACAAGGTGTCGGGCGTCTGGGGGAATCACGAAGGGTCGATGCTCCTCTGGGTGCTGATCCTGGCCTTTTTCGGAGCCCTGGTCGCCTCGTTCGGCGCGGACCTGCCGGCGAGCCTCAAGGCCAATGTCCTGTCGGTTCAGGCTTGGATTCTAGTGGCCTTCCTTCTGTTCATTCTCCTGACGTCCAACCCCTTCACCCGCGCAGTGCCCGCACCCTTCGAGGGGCAGGATCTCAACCCGATCCTCCAGGACATCGGCCTCGCGATTCATCCGCCGCTGCTCTATCTCGGCTATGTCGGCTTCTCGATCGCCTTTTCCTTCGCGGTCGCCGCCTTGATCGACGGGCGGATCGACGCGGCTTGGGCGCGCTGGGTGCGGCCCTGGACGCTGATCGCCTGGGTCTTCCTGACGGCCGGCATCGCCATGGGCTCCTACTGGGCCTATTACGAACTCGGCTGGGGCGGCTGGTGGTTCTGGGACCCGGTCGAGAACGCCTCCTTCATGCCCTGGCTCTCGGGCACGGCGCTGCTCCATTCGGCGCTGGTTATGGAAAAGCGCTCGGCGCTGAAGGTCTGGACGGTGCTTCTGGCGATCCTGACCTTCTCGCTCTCGCTGCTCGGCACGTTCCTGGTTCGCTCGGGCGTCCTGACCTCGGTTCACGCCTTCGCGGTGGACCCGGAGCGCGGTGTCTTCATCCTCGCCATCCTCTGCATCTTCATCGGCGGCTCGCTGGCGCTCTTCGCCTGGCGGTCGAGCGAGCTCGAAAGCGGCGGGCTGTTCGCGCCGATCTCGCGCGAAGGCGCGCTGGTCTTCAACAACCTCTTCCTGACGACGGCGACGGCGACGGTTCTGACCGGCACGCTCTATCCGCTGGCGCTGGAGGTCACGACCGGCACCAAGATTTCCGTTGGCGCGCCCTTCTTCAACGCCACGTTCGGACCGCTCATGGTGCCGCTTCTCTTTGCGGTTCCCTTCGGCCCGCTGCTCGCGTGGAAGCGCGGAGACCTTTGGGCGGCTGCGCAGCGGCTCTATGTCGCCATCGGCGCTGCTCTGGTCGCCATGGTGATCGTTCTGGCCGTCACGCAGGGGACGCGTATTCTGGCGGCGTTGGGCTTCGGCCTCGCTGTCTGGCTGCTGGTCGGCAGCCTGTGCGATCTCGCCGCGCGCGCTGGCTTACCGAAGGCCGGGCCGCGCCTCGCTCTGCGCCGCCTTGCCGGCCTGCCGCGTTCGGCTTTCGGCACGGCGATCGCCCATTTCGGGCTCGGCGTGACGCTGTTCGGCGTCGTGTCCGTCAGCGCTTTCAGCACCGAGACGATCACCACCATGGCGCCGGGGGACACGCTGACGGCCGGCGGGGCGATCGTGCGCTTCGATGGTCTGAGCCCTCGCGAAGGGCCGAACTATCACGAGGAGGTCGGCCGCTTCACCTTGATCCGCGACGGTGTGCCCGGCAGCGTGATCGAATCCTCCAAGCGTCTTTATCCTGCGCGGCAGATGCCGACGACGGAAGCGGGCATTCACACGCGCGGTTTCAGCCAGATCTATATCGCGCTGGGCGATGCGGCGGCCAACGGCGGAGCGACGGTCGTGCGCGTCTGGTACAAGCCCTTCGTCACGCTGATCTGGCTGGGTGCCGTGGCCATGTCGCTCGGCGGCCTCGTATCCCTCGCGGACCGCCGCCTGCGCGTCGGTGCGCCGGCGCGCCGATCGTCAGCGCGGCCGAAGGCGGCGTGAGCATGAGCGTTTCGCGCTCGAAGGCGTTGATGGTCGCGGCGGTCTTGTCCTGCCTCGCTGCCACATCGGCCCCGGCGGTGCAGCCGGATGAAGTTCTTCCCGACGCTCGAATGGAGGCGCGCGCCCGCGCCCTTTCGGCCGAGCTGCGCTGCATGGTCTGCCAGAACCAGTCCATCGACGATTCCGATGCGCCGCTCGCCAAGGACCTGCGGGTTCTCGTGCGCCAGCGCCTTCTGGCGGGTGACAGCGACGAGAAGGTGCTGGATTATCTCGTGGCGCGCTACGGCCAGTTCGTGCTTCTGCGCCCGCGTTTCGAGCCGCAAACGCTGATCCTCTGGGGAACGCCGGTCCTGCTCTTGCTGGCCGGCGGCACCTTTCTAGTTTTCTCTCGCCGACGTGAAACATCCGGGCCTGCGCCGCTCAGTGCGGCGGAGGAGCGCGCGGTGGCTGAGGCGTTGGACCGGATGGACACCCGCGAGCCGCCGCGCGAAAACGAAAGCTCAGTGAGTCTCCGAGGTTAACAAGCTTTCATGCCTTCGAAAACTTGCCGTAATCTTCGATCCACTAGCTTCCGGGACATAGAAGCAGCGAGCAATGGCCGCTGCCGCCGAGATCGGAACCAGCGAGAGTGTTCATGACCCATACGATCACGACCAAGACGAAGCGCCGCCTGTCCGCCGCCGTGCTGGCTGCCGGTGTCGCCGGCCTCGCCTTCTCGGGCGGCGTCATCGCCAACACCACGCCGTCCTATGCGCAGGCCGTGCAGGTGAATCCGGCGGGCCAGAGCGCGGGTTTCGCCGATGTGGTCGAGAAGGTCTCGCCGGCCGTCGTCTCGGTTCGAGTGAAGGAAAAGATTGAGGACGCGGCCGATCGCGGTGACGCACAGCAGGGCTCGCCTTTCGAGAACCTGCCCGAAGGCCATCCGCTGCGCCGCTTCTTCGAATTCGGCAATCCGAACGGCGGCCCGGGCGCACCCGGCCAGCGTGCGCCGCGCCGCGCGCCGCGCGAAGGCATGGCACAAGGGTCCGGCTTCTTCATCTCGGATGACGGCTATATCGTCACCAACAACCACGTCGTGGAAGGTGGCACGAACTACACGATCGTCCTGAACGACGGCACGGAATATCAGGCCAAGCTCGTCGGCGCGGACAAGCGCACCGATCTGGCGCTGCTGAAGGTCGATGCCCCCAACACCAAGTTCACCTATGTCGGCTGGGCCGATGATTCCAAGGTCCGCGTCGGTGACTGGGTCGTGGCCGTTGGCAACCCGTTCGGCCTCGGCGGTTCGGTCACCTCGGGCATCGTCTCGGCCCGTGGCCGCGACATCGGCGCAGGCCCTTACGACGACTTCCTCCAGATCGACGCGCCGGTGAATCGGGGCAATTCGGGCGGCCCGGCCTTCAACCTTCAGGGGCAGGTGATCGGCATCAACACGGCCATCTTCTCGCCCTCGGGCGGTTCGGTCGGCATTGGCTTCGCCATTCCCGCCTCCACGGCGCAGTCGGTGATCCAGTCGCTGCGTGAAAACGGCAACGTGCAGCGCGGCTGGCTCGGCGTGCAGATCGCGCCGGTGACGAAGGATATCGCCGAGGCGCTGGGACTTGCCAACACGCATGGCGCCATCGTCACCCTGCCGGATAACGAGACGCCCGCCACCAAGGCCGGCATCCGCACCGGCGACGTGATCACCGCCGTCAACGGCGAGACGGTCGCTAGCCCCCGCGAACTGGCCCGCCGCGTGGCCGAGTTCAAGCCGGGCGCATCGATCGACGTGACCGTCTGGCGCGACAATGCCGCCAAGCAGATCAAGGTTCAGCTCGGCAATCTCGCCTCGTTGGATGAAGCCTCCAACACGTCGGGCTCGAGCGGTGTGCCGGTGAACCCGTCCTCGCTGCGCGGCTATGGCCTGACGCTGACCCCGTCCGACGACGGGCAGGGCGTGGTGGTCACCGAAGTCGATCCCGACTCCGAGGCGGCCTCGCGCGGTGTATCGGCCGGCGACACGATCGTCGCCGTGAACGGAACGCAGGTGAAGTCGCAGCGCGACGTCGAAACCGCGATCAAGAGCGCCTCGACCAGCGGCCGCAAGGCGGCTCTCTTCCAGCTGCGCAATGGCGACCAGAACCGCTTCGTCGCCCTGCCGATCTCCGGCAGCTGAGCCGGTGAGGGGAGGCGCTGACCTCCCCTCCCATGCTGTCGGGGCGGCGCTTTCGAACGAGGCGCCGCCCTTTTTTGTTGAATCGCACGATCCTGACGGAGGGGACAGATGACGCTGCCGGCGCTTTCGCCTACATCCGATGCCATGCGCATCCTCTTGATCGAAGACGACAACGAAGCCGCCTCCTATCTTCAGAAGGCTTTCCGGGAATCGGGCCATGTGCCCGATCACGCGGCCGATGGGGAAACGGGCCTGCATATGGCCGAGACCCAGGCCTACGACGTTCTGGTCGTGGATCGGATGCTGCCGCAGCGGGACGGGCTTTCGGTGATCTCGGCCCTGCGCGACAAGGGCAACATGACGCCGGCGCTGATCCTCTCGGCGTTGGGCCAGGTGGACGATCGCGTCACGGGCCTGCGCGCGGGCGGCGACGATTATCTTTCCAAACCCTATGCCTTTTCCGAGCTTTTGGCGCGGGTCGAGGTGCTGGGTCGTCGCCGGGCGACCAAGGATGTGGAAACGGCCTACAAGGTCGGCGACCTCGAACTCGACCGGCTGTCCCATGAGGTGAAGCGCGGCGGCAAGACGATCATCCTCCAGCCGCGCGAGTTTCGTCTGCTCGAATATCTCATGAAACATGCGGGGCAGGTGGTGACGCGCACCATGCTCCTGGAGAATGTTTGGGACTACCATTTCGACCCGCAGACCAACGTGATCGACGTTCATATTTCGCGCCTTCGCTCCAAGATCGAGCGCGACGTCGGAGAGCCTTTGCTGCATACGGTGCGCGGCTCCGGCTATATCCTGCGGCCGGGGCAGGGGTGAGCGCAGCCCAGCCACGTATCGGCCAGCCCATGCGAACCATGACCCGCATCCGTGACCTCTGGCGGGTCACGGCCTTCCGCCTTTCGGCGATCTACCTCTGCCTCTTCGCGGTTTTTGCCGCCATTCTGCTTTTTTACGTCACGGGTTCGGCGGCTTCGATCCTTCAGACGCAGAACCGCGACACGATCAACGAAGAGATCGACGAACTCGGGCGGATCTATCAGAATTCCGGTTTGGTCGGTCTGGTGCGCAGCATCGATCGGCGGTCGCGCCAGCCCGGCGCGTCGCTCTATCTGATGACGGATGCCACGGGCCGCATCCTGGCCGGCAACGTCGAAAGCCTGGAAGCGGGCGTGCTGGACGATCCCGGCTTCGTCGGCCATGCCTTTCGCTATGCGCGCTTCACCGAAGACCCGGATGATCGCTACCATTCCGCCATCGCGCAGGTCATCCAACTGCCCAACGGGCTTCGGGTTCTGGTCGGCCGCGACCAGACCGAACTCGACCGCATTCGCCTCGTGGTGCGCAACGCCCTGATCCTGGCGCTCGGGCTGATGAGTGTCGGCGCGCTGATCGCCTGGTTCCTCGTAGGGCGCTCGGCGCTGCACCGGCTCGACAATATGTCAGTCTCTACCGCCCGCATCATGGCGGGCGATCTGAACGAGCGTCTGCCGGTGGCCGGAACGGGCGACGAGTTCGACCGCCTCTCAGAAAACCTCAACGTGCTTCTGGCCCGCATCTCCCATCTGCAGGAAGGGCTGCGGCAGGTCTCCGACAATATTGCCCATGATCTGAAGACGCCGCTGACGCGTCTTCGCAACCGCGTGGAATCGGCTCTTGGCGGGGCGCACACCGCGTCCGAACCCGAACTGCGCGGTGCGTTGGAGGGCGTGATGGCGGAGGCGGACGGCATGATCCGCACATTTGACGCGCTGTTGATGATCAGCCGCGTCGAGGCGGGTTCGCATCCGGCCTTGAAAACGCAGGTCGACATTGCCGCCATCGTGCGCGACGTGACGGAACTCTACGAGCCTTCGGCAGAGGACGAGGGCGGGGCGCTGGAGGTCGAAGCGCCGGACAGCCTCATGGCCGAGGTCAGCCGCGAGCTGATTGCCCAAGCCCTGTCCAATCTCATCGACAATGCCTTGAAATACGGTCTGCCGGCTGAAGGGGTCCTGCGCATCCGGGTGGAGCTGACGACCGAGGACCGAAGCTTCTCCTTATCGGTGGCCGACAATGGCGCGGGCATTCCGGCGGACAAACGGGCCCGTGTGCTGGAGCGATTCTATCGGCTGGATGAAAGCCGCACCAAGCCCGGATCGGGTCTCGGTCTCTCGCTGGTCCAGGCCATCGCCGGCATTCATGGCGGAACGATGATGTTGGACGATGCCGCGCCAGGGCTTATCGTTCGGCTGCACATACCGATTGAGGGAGGACAGATTGCCGACGAGGGATGACGGAAAGCTCGCGCCGCGCTTCCAAGGCGCGCTTTCCCTGGTGCCTTTGTCCGTGGACAAGGCGCACTCCTGCCTCGGCGATCTCAAGGCGGCAGCTGATGCCGAGGGGCTGGAGCGCTTGTCGGCATGGCTATCGGCCGCTGCGCCGGACAAAAACCGCCAGCGTCTGGGCGCGGCGCTGTCCCTGTCGCCGCATCTGGAAGGGCTGGCTCTGCGATCTCCGCGCTGGCTGGAGCAACTGTTCGACGAGGAGCCGAAGGCTCGAATCGCGGCGTTGATCGCCTCGCTGCAAGCCCCACTCCCGGATGACGCGACCGAAGCCGGCCTGATGGCGGAGCTGCGTCAGGTGCGTAACGAAGCCTCGTTCCTGATCGCGCTGGACGATCTCTTCGGCGCGGCGACGCCGCTGGAGACGACGCGCCACCTGTCGCAACTGGCCGAAGCGGCCGTCGCGCGCGCCTTGCGCTTTTGCCTTTCCGATCTCCATCGTCGCGGCAGTCTTCGCCTGCCGAACCCGGCCCGGCCAGAAGAGGGCTCGGGGCTTTTCGTGCTCGGCATGGGCAAGCTCGGCGGCGAAGAGCTGAACTATTCCAGCGACATCGACCTGATCGTCTTGTTCGAGCCGGAAGCCGAAGCCGTGCTCGATCCGCCCGAAAGCGTCGAGCTGTTCTCGCGCCTCGCGCGCCGCCTCGTGAAGATGATCGGCGAGCGTACCAGGGACGGCTACGTCTTCCGCACCGATCTTCGCCTTCGCCCCGACCCGTCCGCCATGCCGCTGGCCGTGCCCGTGCCGACCGCTCTGGTTTACTATGAAGGCTCGGGTCGCGATTGGGAGCGCGCGGCCATGATCAAGGCGCGGCCCATCGCGGGCGACGCGGCGGCGGCCAGCGCCTTCATGCGGGATATTGCGCCCTTCGTCTGGCGGCGCTATCTCGATTTCGTCGCCATCGGCGACATCCACGCCATGAAGATGCGGATCGACCGCCATCGCGGCTTCGAAAGCATTCTGGTTGCCGGGCAGAACGTGAAGCTCGGGCGCGGCGGCATCCGCGAGATCGAATTCTTCGCACAGGCCCAGCAATTGATCGCGGGCGGGCGCAACCCGGCCCTGCGCTTGCGCCGCACCGACGAAGCCTTGGCCCGTCTGGGGCAGGAGGGCTGGATCGAAGGCACGACCGCCGAAGAGCTGACGGAAGCCTACTGGTTCCTGCGCCGCGTCGAACACGCGATCCAGATGGTGGCGGACGAGCAGAGCCACACGCTGCCCGAAACGACTGAAGAGCTCACGCGCATCGCCAAGCTCTGTAATTTCGAAACGCTGGAGGCTTTCTCGCAGGCGCTGACCCGCCGCCTTGAAACCGTCGAGGCGCGGTTCTCGTCGCTCTTCGCCGATCATGCGCCCGCTCGCTCGCAGGAAGGGGCGACGGCGCTCCTCAGCGATGCCGAAGACGAAGCGGCACTCCACTGGCTCAGCCAGCTCGGCTATCGCCGACCGGCCGATGTCGGGCGCATCGTGCAGGGCTGGGGCGCCGGGCGCTACCGCGCGACGCGCTCGGAAGCGGCGCGCGAACAGTTGGTGCGTGTTCTGCCCTCGCTGCTCGAAGCCTTCGGCAAGGGGCAGGACCCCGATAACGCGCTGGCCGGGTTCGATCGGTTCCTGCAAGGCCTGCCGTCCGGCCTTCAGTTCTTCTCGCTGATCGCGTCCAATCCCCGCCTTCTGGAGCTTCTGGCACTGGCGATCACCGCCGCGCCGCGTCTGGCCGATACGATCTCGCTGCGCCCGCATGTTTTCGACGCCTTGCTGGATCCGGCCTTCTACCGGGAGATCCCGACGCGCGAACTCCTGCGCCAGCGGCTGTCGGCCTTTCTGCGCGATGCCCAGTTCCTGGAAGAGCGTTTGGCGCGGCTGCGCATCTTTGCCTCCGAACAGCGCTTTCTCGTCGGCATTCGCCTGTTGGCCGGCGCGATCGAAGGCGAGGCGGCGGGGGCCGCCTTCACGGCTTTGGCCGATGTCGTTCTCGAAGTCTTGGTGGAGGCGGTGGAGGCGGAGTTCCGCCGCGCCCATGGACGCGTGCCGGGCGGGCGTCTCGTGGTGCTGGGACTCGGCCGGCTCGGCAGCGGCGAGCTGACCGCGAGTTCCGATGTCGATCTCATGCTGCTGTATGACCATGATCCAGCGGCCGAGACCTCGGACGGCGACAGGCCTCTGCCGGTCTCGACCTATTATACGCGCCTCACGCAGCGTCTCATCGCGGCGCTGACCTCGCCCATGGCCGATGGCGTGCTCTACGAAGTCGATTTCCGTCTGCGCCCTTCCGGCAACAAGGGCCCGCTCGCAACCCACATCGACGCCTTCCGCAAGTATCAGCGCGAAGCCTGGACTTGGGAGCGCATGGCGCTGACGCGCTCGCGCGTTCTGTCCGGTGAGACCGATTTCGCGGGTGAAATCCGCCAAGCCATCCGCGAGGCGATCGAGAGCCACGCCCAGGATCCGCTTCTACGCTACGACGTGGCCGATATGCGCGCGCGGCTGGATATGCAGAAGCCACCCCGCGGCACGCTCGATCTCAAGCGGCTGGCTGGCGGTCTGACCGACCTCGAATTCATTGCCCAATGGGCGATCCTCACCGGCACCGTGCCGCTCGACCTGATCGGCCAGCCGACGGAACAAGTTCTGCGTGAACTGGCCCGGCGTCTTCCCGATCATGCGGATGCCGATGGTTTGCCGGCCGCGATGGCGGATTTTACGCGCATCGTGCAATTGGTCCGGCTTGGCCCCGGCACGGCCTTCAACGTGTCCGATCTGCCGGCTGGCCTGGCCGACCGGCTGGCGCGCTCGCTCGATTTGGCCGACCAAAGCGGGATCGAGCCCCATATCGCCGATCTGGCGGAGCGGGTACGAGCCGCGTTCTCTGCGTTGATCCCCTTCGAAGGGGTGGGGGACGACAAGCTGCCACGCAGCTGAAACGGAGCGCGCCGGGCTCGCAAATTCGCCGGAGGATCCGCTCGGGTTGCAACCGAGCGCGCCTTCGCTTCGGTCGAATGATCAGAAGCAAGGCGCTGGAGCTTTCCAGCAGGCTCCGACGCGGACGCACGCCACCATAGGACGCAGAAGACTCCAAGCCCTCGTGAAGAGCGCGTGCGCGTCAGGCTGCGACGGAAACCGAGTGCGAGTTGTGATCCAGGCTTCCGTCATCGCAGGGAAGGCGGATCGAAACGGCCGTTCCCTCGCCGACGGACGAGACGATGCGCATGGAGCCGCCCTGCATCTCGACCAGCGAGCGCGCGATCGCAAGGCCGAGACCGGTGCCCTTGTGGGTGCGCGTCAGCTCGTTTTCCACCTGCTCGAACGGTCGGCCCAGGCTGCGCAGTGCCGCGCGGGGAATGCCAATGCCATTGTCGGCGATCGTCACCGTGACGTGGCCCCGGTACATCCTGGCGCGAACCCGCACCTCGCCGCCCGCGCCCGTGAACTTCACGGCATTGGCGATCAGGTTGAGAAGGATCTGCTTGGTGGCGCGCCGGTCCCCGGTGAGAACGAGATGCTCCGGGCTTTCCACCTTGAGATTGAGATTCTTGGAGCCGGCCTGAACTTCCACGATCTTGGTGGCTTCCGCGAGAATGGCGGGGAAGTCCACCTGCTCCTTCAAAAGGACCATGCGCCCGGCTTCGATCTTCGACATGTCCAGAATGTCGTTGATCAGCTTCAGGAGGTAATGACCGCTCTGGTGAATGTCGGCCGCATATTCGGTGTATTTGGCGTTGCCGATCGGCCCGAAGCTTTCCTCGTGCATGATCTCGGAAAAGCCGATGATGGCGTTGAGCGGCGTGCGCAGCTCGTGGCTCATATTGGCGAGGAAGGTCGTCTTCGCCTGGTTGGCGCTTTCGGCGCGATCCTTCTCGATCATGTATTTGTGGTTCAGCTCGGCCAGCTCGCGCGCCTTGGCCTCGGCGTCGCGCCGTGAAGCGGAGAGGTCGTTGATCGTCGCCATGAGACGGCGCTCGGAATCACTGAGGCGCTCCTGATGAACCTTGAGCTGCGTCACATCCGTGCCGATGGCGACATGGCTGCCGTCGGGCATCGTGCGTTCCGAAACCTGGAGCCAGCGCCCATCGGCCAGAAGCGTTTCCGAGGCCCGCTCGCCCTGCACGAAGGTCGAACTCGTCAGCTTGCGCTCGGCGATCGGCTTGCGCCCCTTGGCGCGAACCGCCTCGAAGGACGCGCCGATCTGAACGTCGGCGTCGGTCAGGCCGAAGACTTCCTGATATTTCGAGTTGCACAGGACGAGACGGTCGTCCGCATCCCAGAGAACGAAGGTCTCAGAAATATTCTCGATGGCGTTCTGGAGGCGCGTATTGGCCTCGTCGGTCATGCGCGCGAGCAGCTGATTCTCGCTGACATCGACCGCGACGCCGATCAGATGAATCTCGTTGTCCGGCGTGCGGACCACCTCGGCGCGCGCGCGCAGCCAGAGGAATTGCCCGTCGGCGCGGCGCATTCGGAACGAGCGTTCGAAATGGCCGACCGAGCCCGACGCGATCTGCCGGGCGAATTCGAAAAAGGAGCCATCCTCGGGGTGGAGGAGCTCGGCGACCTCGGAAAAGGCCAGCACGTCCTCGCGCGGCGTCATGCCGAGGATTTCATACATGGAGCGGGACCAATACATGCGCCCACGCGCCAGATCCCAGTCCCACAGGCCGCATCGGCCGCGCGACAGGGCGGTCTCCACGCGCCGATGCTGGTCGAACAACATACGGTCCGCCACGCCCGCGCGCATGGCCTGGCGGTAATAGGCGAGCAGGATGGCGAGGAAGACGAGACAGGTCAGGCAGAACAGCGTGACCGACAGCGAAGCGGAGCGGCGCCATTCGGAGTAGAGCTGGCTGTCGAGGCGAATGAACACGGCGCTGCCGAGCTGGTCCGTCAGATGCGCCGCCGTGGCACGCCCCTTGGTGCCCGCGAGCGTCACCGGCATCACGCCCGCGCGCTCTCCAAAGACGCTGAGCGGCTGACTGCCGTCCAGGACGGTGTCGAGGCTCTGCCCGATCATCTCCTCTTGGCCGAAGGTGGCCGCAAGGATGCGACCCTGCCGGTCGGTGATCAGGGCGACGAGCCCGTCATCCTTGAGGAACAGGGGCAAGGCGGCCGACAGAAGCTGAACCGCCCGCTGGCGCGGTTCCGTCGTCTCCGACTCCAGCCCGGCATCTTCGGCGCGCATCAGGCTGGCCACGACGCGCAGCTCGTTGGCCGCGCGCGCTTGAATGGCATCCCGCGCCTCGACCAGCGACAGGATGCTCGCCAGTGCGACGGCGACCAGAAACGCGACCACGCAATAGGGAATGAGAGTGCGCATGACGGGCTCGTACTCGCCGAGCCGCTCGCGCAGGGTCTGAAGAGAAGGGGTTGCAACCTTTAACGACAAGATCCGAATCCACCCCGAAATTCGGGACGAATCGGCTCCTGCCGGTACGCTGGAAGCGTCCGACATCATTCAACGACCCCTCGTCCGTCGACCTTGAATCCGGGCTCCGCCAGCCCGACTCACGGGTCAATCAAACAGAGCGCGACTCGCTTGTCCAGCGTCGGCGAGCTCAAACAGAGAGGCCGAAGCAAGCCTCAAATCTTGCTGTTGCGGCCCGCACACAGGGTTTTCACAAGATTTCCTTCAAACGCAGTTAACAAATCGTGAACATCGAAACGGCAAGGCCCGGAACGCTGATTTTGTTCACGAAAACGGCAAAACGCCGCACGGCACAATGGCGGCGCGGCGTTCTGAAAAAGTGCTGCGGTGATCAGCCGAGCGTGCGTGTCAGAATGTCCGACAGGTCGCGCGACAGGTCGTTCCGGCTGGCGAGGTCGCGCAAGGCGGCCTCGGCCGCCGCGCGGCGGGGCGCGTCGAAGGAGCGCCAGGAGCGGAAGGCCGTGGCAAGACGGGCCGCCGTCTGTGGGTTGAGCCGATCCAGCTCGCCCAGTTGCTCGGCCACCCAGCGATAGCCCGCGCCATCGGCGCGATTGAACCCGCGCTGGTTGCCGCTCGCAAAGCCCCCGATCAGAGCGCGCGCGCGGTTCGGGTTGCCGAGCGTGAACTTGGGATGCTGGCGCAGCCGTTCCATCGCTTCGACGCTGCCGTCGCTCGGTGCGGTCGCCTGCAGGGTGAACCACTTGTCGAGCACCAGCGCATCACTCTCGAAGCGCCGATAAAAGGCGTCGAGGGCGGACCGCGTCTCGTCGCTGCCGGGGAATAGCTGCACCAGCGCACTGATGGCCGACAGCCGGTCGGTCATGTTGCTCGCCTGTTCAAACTCCGCAAAGAGAGGCGCAGCCGATGTCTGCGCGATGGCGACAGCCGGCAGGAGCGCGGCGCGAAGGGCGCGCCGGCCTGCGCTGGCCGCATCCGCGCTGAAGGGCGCGGAGCCATCCGATAGCGACGCGCGCAACCGCTCGAACTCAGGCCCACCGGCCTCCGCCAAAGCCCGCAGCGCCCCGCGCCGGGCGCGGTGGATGGCTTCGGGGTCGATCTCGCTGCCGATCAGGCGCGCGATTTCAGGCTCGCCCGGCAGGGTCACCATCAGCGCCCGCAAGGCGGGCTCCAGCGCTTCGTCGGACGCCGAGCGGCACAGAGCCTCGATCACCGCCGGATCATAAGTGGCCCCGCGCCCTTCGGTCTCGCTCAGCGACGCGCTGCGCAGCATGTCGCCCGTGAGATCGGTCAACGCCCGCCAGCGACCAAACGGATTGGGGTCGAGCGCGGCCAGTGCCAACCGGGCCTCGCGCGGCTGGTCGTGGCGCAGGGTCACGGGAGCCGAGAAGTCACGCAGGATCGAAACCAGCGGGCGCTCGCCACCGACCTCGAACACGAGTTCCGCCCGGCTCGTCGTCAGGTGAATGACGTCGCCCTCGATCTCGGCTTCGCCGGCCACCGGCTCGATCGCCAAATCCTCGCCCGCTCGGCTCACCAGTCCAAAGCGGATCGGCATATGGAACGGGTGCGTGCCGGTGCCCGCCGCGCCCTTGGCGAGGTCCTGCTCCAAGATCAGCGTCAGTTGGCCGCCGTCATATTGCTCGGTGATCGTCAGCGTCGGCGTGCCGGCCTGATGATACCAAAGGGCGAATTGCGAGAGGTCCGTATCGCCGGCTTCCTCGAAGCAGCGCAGGAAATCCTCGATCGTCGCCGCTTCGCCGTCATGGCGCTCGAAATAGAGATCCATGCCGGAGCGGAAATTCTCGGCGCCGAGGATCGTTTCGATCATGCGCACCAACTCTGCGCCCTTCTCGTAGACGGTCGCCGTGTAGAAATTGTTGATCTCACGGTAGCGCGTCGGGCGCACGGGATGCTGAAGCGGCCCCTGATCCTCGGGGAATTGCTGCGCTTTCAAGCCGTGGACGGAACTGATGCGCTTGACCGGGCGCGAGCGCTCGTCGGCCGAGAATTCCTGGTCGCGATAGACGGTCAGGCCCTCTTTCAGGCAGAGCTGGAACCAGTCGCGGCAGGTGATGCGATTGCCCGTCCAGTTGTGGAAATATTCGTGCGCGATCACCGTTTCGACACCGGCATAGTCGCTATCGGTCGCGGTGTCTGGGTCGAGCAGCACGTATTTATGGTTGAAGACGTTAAGACCCTTGTTCTCCATCGCCCCCATGTTGAAGTCGGAAATGGCGACGATGTTGAACACGTCGAGATCGTATTCGCGCCCGAAGCGCCGCTCGTCCCAGACCATGGAGCGCTTCAGCGCGTCCATCGCGTAGGTCGCCCGGTGGCTCAGACCCTTCTCTGTGAAGATGACGAGCTTGACGTTCCGGCCGCTCGCAGTGGTGAAGCGGTCCTCCAGCGGGTCAAGATCGCCCGCAACCAGCGCGAAGAGATAGGAGGGCTTGGGATGCGGGTCGTCCCAGACGGCGAAATGCCGGCTACCGTCCAGTTCGCCCGACTCCATCGGATTGCCATTGGCCAGGAGCACCGGCGCGCTCGCGCGATCGGCCTCGAGCCGCACGCGATAGGTCGCGAGCACGTCCGGCCGGTCCAAGAAATAGGTGATGCGGCGAAAGCCCTCCGCCTCGCATTGCGTGCACCAGACGCCGTTGGAGCGGTAGAGGCCCATCAGCTGCGTGTTGGTTTCAGGCGAAAGCCGGGTCTCGACCCGCAGCACGAAGCGTCCGCGAGCCGGCAGGCCGCGCACCGTGAGCTGATCGGGGCTCGCGTCGAACTGCTCGGCCGTGACCGGCTCGCCGTTCAGATGGAGGCCGGTCAGCACCAGCTCGTCGCCATCCAGCACAAGCGGCGCCGTCTCGGAGGTCTCGGGCCGGCGTTCCAACGTGATGTCGGTGACGACCTCCGCCGCGCCTTCCATGAGCCGCACCAGCATCTCGACATGATGGATCGCGAAATCGGTCGGCCGATAGTCTTCGAGGCGAATGATATGTCCGTCGTCGGTCCGCAGCATGGGAGGTCTCGCCTTTCGGAAGAGTCGTTCCCGCTGGGATAGCGCTCTATCGGCCTTTTTGCCAACCTGGCGCTTGGCCGACATCGCGTTTGAGCAGCATCGCGCTTGGGCAGCATCGCGCTTGCGCGTTCACGCACTATGTCGAAGGCGAACGCAAGTTGCCTCGCGATATGACGTTCCCGCCTCGACGCGCCGGGGCGACTTGCCTATCACCCCCTTTATCCGGGCCGTCGCCCAGTTTGCGTCGCGGGCGGCCGGCCGCTCCGCCTGATGAGCCTTGAGGCTCGCGGGCGACAAGCCGAAGCATGATCCGATGAGTTCTCCCCCCGCCGCGCCCGTCCACCAGCCCATGATCGGCATTGGGCTGAAGGTTCTGTCCGTCATCATCTTCGTGGGGATGCAGACCGCGCTGAAGACGCTGGGCGAGACCATTCCGGCGGGCCAGCTCGTGTTCTTCCGCTCGTTCTTCGCGCTGGTGCCAGTCGTGATCTATCTCGCCTATCTCGGCGAATTCCGAACGGCTTTGCGCACGGACGATATCGGGGGCCATTTCCTGCGCGGCATCATCGGCGTTACGTCCATGGGGCTCGGCTTCTTCGCCCTGTCGCGGCTGCCCTATCCCGAATGGATCGCCATCTCCTATGCCTCGCCCTTGCTGACGGTGATCTTCGCGGCACTGTTCCTGAAGGAAACCGTGCGCGCCTATCGCTGGGCGGCGGTGCTGGTCGGGCTGTTTGGCATTCTGGTCGTCGCCGCGCCCAATTTCACGCTCACGGCCGAGCACGCCGACCCCGATCGCGCCTATGGCATTCTGGCCTCGATCGGCGGCGCCGCTTTTGCGGCCATCGCGATGATCCAAGTGCGCCGTCTCGTGCGAAAGGAGCGCACGCCCACCATCGTCGTCTATTTCTCGCTGACATCCAGCCTCGTCGCCCTGTCGACCATCGTTTTCGGCTGGGTCTGGCCGAACCCGGCGCAGCTCGCCGCGCTGGTGATTTCCGGCCTGTGCGGCGGCGTCGCGCAGCTTCTGCTGACGGCCTGCTATCGCTATGCGGACACGTCCACCATCGCGCCCTTCGAATACACGTCCATGCTTCTGGCTATCGCGATCGGCGTCCAGTTCTTCGGCGAGACCATCCAGGCGACGACGCTCATCGGCGCGGCCATCGTGATCGGCTCGGGCGTCTTCATCATCTATCGCGAGCATCGGCTCGGGATCGAACGGCGCAAGGCGCGCCGCGTGTCCTCGCCGCAGGGTTGAATCTTAGAGCCCGTCCGAAAAGTCCACCGTGTCAGCTCGGCGGCGCTTTCCGGACCGCCTCTTACTCTCCCGCTGCGTTCGCTTCCGCGCGCGGGTCGAGTTCGAAGGACGCCGGCGTCTGCGTGCGGGCGAAGGGGACGGACTGGAAGTCGTCGCGATCCTCGGCCGGCACCGCCTGACGGCGCGCCATGCGGTAGGCCGCATAGGCGGCGAGCGCCAGATGCGCCCCACCGGTCGCCACGAAGATGCCGGTCGGGCCGCCGCGCTCCATCAGCCAGGCCGCCAGCATCGGCCCGCCCATCGTGCCGAACCCGTAGAGAATGAGCAGCCCGCCCGAAATCTTCACGAAATCGGCCGGCTCGGCGAAGTCATTGGCATGAGCGACCGCCAGCGAATAGGCGGGATAGATGACGCCGCCGATCACGAAGGCGATGGCGAAGAGGCCGAGCGTGTTGCCGGACCAGCCGATAAGCGCGAAGGCGGCCGCGCCCATGCCGATCATCCCGGCCAACACCATCACGGCGCGCCGGTCGATCCGGTCCGACAGGCGGCCGAGCGGCACCTGCAGAACCGCCCCGCCGGCCATGGTGGAAACCAGAAGCGTCGAGATTTCGGCGGTGGACAGGCCGATCTTCTGGCCGAACACGGGGGCCATGTTGGTCCAGGCACCCGACAGGATGCCAGAGGCGAAGACGCCCATCACGGCGGCCGGCGAGTTGCGATAGATCGCGGCGAGATCAAGCCGCACCTGCGTCAGCGGCTTGGGGCTTTCGGCGCGCGACAGCGCCGTCGGGATCACGGCCAGCGCATAGAGAATGGCGCAGATCATAAAGCCGGCCGCGAGTTCTGGCCGGGCGATCGGCATGGCGAATTGCCCACCGATCATCGCCGCCATGGAGATGACCATGTAGAGCGAGAAGATGCGCCCGCGCGTTTCGTTGGTCACACGCTCGTTCAGCCAGCTTTCGATGACCATGTAGGCGCCCGCCAGCGCGAAGCCGGCCAGACCCCGCGCCAGAATCCAGGCGACGGGATGCACGATCAGCCCGTTCAGCAAAACCGAGATTGCCAGCAGCGCGGCGAGCGAGGAGAAGGTGCGCACATGCCCCGCCGAGCGCACGATGGCCGGCATGACGACGCAGCCGATCGTGAAGAGCACGGCATAACCCGTCCCCATCAAGCCGATCTCATAAGGGCTCCAGCCTTCGATCGCCGCGCGCACGGGCAGGAGGATGCCTTGAAGCCCCGCGCCCGCCATCAGGAAGAAGGTGGAGAGAAGCAGCGAGACGATCGGCAGGATGTCGGCGCGCATGGGGCAATTCCGGGCTGAAGCGTAGGGCTTTCTGGAAGTAGCGCAGTCCGCGCTGCGGCGCACCCAAATTGACGACGGATCGTGTCGGCTGGTCGATAGAGACCTCAGCCCTTGGCGTCGAGCGCCTGTTTCAGCGTCAGCAGATCGCGCCAGGCCAGACGCTTCTGGCTGGGCTGGCGCAGGAGATAGGCGGGGTGCAGCATGGCCATGGTCGGCAGCGCCGCGCCGTTCGGCAGCGTCACGCTGGACCAGCGCCCGCGAAGCCGCATGATGCCTTCGTCGGTGCGCAGCAGCGCCTTGGCCGAGGGCGAGCCGAGACAGACGAGCACGCGCGGATTCACCAGCTCGATATGGCGCAGCGTGAAGGGCAGGCAGGTCTCGGTCTCGGCCGGGGTCGGTGTGCGGTTGCCGGGCGGGCGCCAGGGCACGGTGTTGGTGACGCGCACGTCCTCGCGCTTCAGCCCGATCGAGCCGAGCATCCGGTCGAGCAACTGGCCCGAGCGCCCCACGAAGGGCTCGCCCGCCAGATCCTCGTCGCGCCCCGGCGCTTCGCCCACGAACATCAGATCGGCCGTTTCCGAGCCGTTGCCAAACACGAGATTCTTGGCCGTCGCCTTGAGGCCGCAGCCTGTGAAATCGGCGAGAAGCACTTGAAGCTCCGCGAGCGAGCCCGCGCGCGCCGCTTGCTCCCGCGCTTCGGTCGCCAGCGCCTCGTCGGAGCGCAGCGCGATGGCAGGCGCGGGGCGGGGAGGAGGCGCGAGAACCGTGCTGCGTCGCTCGGGGAAGGTGCCGGGCGAGGCGGCTGTCTGTGCGGCGGCAGGGCCGGAGGCCGGGCGGCTTCCTTTGCGCCGCTCGGTCTCGGCTTCGGTTTCCGCAAACCGATCGCGCGGCGCTTCGCCCACAAAACTCTGAATGCCGGCGCGCGCGTACCAGTCGAGAAGGGCGCTCAGCGCCTCTCCCATCCGTTCACCTGCGTCTGGCTGAGCCCTCGTCATGTGCCTCGTCTTACCGGATCGGGCCCGACCCGCAAACCGTTGGATGACCCCGGCGTGCCTTGCGTCATAAACCCGTGTGTCTTGCTACATCGGGAAGACATACCCATGAACATTCCGTTAGAAGCATTTCAGAAAACGTCGAAAATGCTGCGGAGGTCCTGATGACGGAGAGCGAAACCCTGCCCGAGCGGGAATCGATGGAGTTCGACGTCGTGATCGTGGGCGCGGGTCCGGCCGGTTTGTCGGCGGCGATCCGGCTGAAGCAGGTCAATCCCGACCTCTCCGTCGTCGTGCTCGAAAAGGGCTCCGAGGTCGGCGCGCATATCCTGTCCGGCTGCGTGCTCGATCCCTCCTCGCTCGACAAGCTCCTGCCCGAATGGCGGCAGGAAGACACGCCGATTCGCCAGCCCGTCACCGAGGATCGGTTCTATCTCTACGGCTCGCACGGCGCGGTGCGCCTGCCCAATGCCCTGATGCCCAAGCTCATGAGCAATCACGGCAATTACGTCGTCTCGCTCGGCCTCGTCTGCAAATGGCTGGCCGAGAAGGCCGAAGGGCTCGGCGTCGAAATCTATCCGGGCTTTGCGGCCGGCGAACTCCTGACCGACGATCAGGACCGTGTCATCGGCGTCGCCACCGGCGACATGGGCATCGAGCGCTCGGGCGAGCCGGGGCCGAATTTCCAGCGCGGCATGGCCCTGATGGGCAAATATGTGCTGATCGGCGAGGGCGTGCGCGGCTCGCTCGCCAAGCAGCTGATCCGCCATCATGGGCTGGACGTGAACCGCGAGCCGCAGAAATTCGGCCTCGGCATCAAGGAGCTCTGGCAGATCGACCCGGCCAAGGCCAAGCCCGGCCTCATCCAGCATTCCTTCGGCTGGCCGCTGGATATGGCCACGGGCGGCGGCTCGTTCCTGTATCACCTCGAAAACAATCAGGTCTATGTCGGCTTCGTCACGCACCTAAACTACAAAAACCCCTATCTTAGCCCGTTCGAGGAATTCCAGCGCTTCAAGACGCACCCCGATATCGCCGAGCTGCTGCAGGGCGGCAAGCGCCTCGCCTATGGCGCGCGCGCGATCACGGAAGGGGGCTATCAGTCGGTGCCGAACCTGGTCTTCCCCGGCGGCGCACTGATCGGCTGTTCTGCCGGCCTCGTCAACGTCCCGCGCATCAAGGGTGTTCACAACGCCATCTCCTCGGGCATGCAGGCCGCCGAGGCTGCGGCCAAGGCGATCGCGGAAGGGCGCTCGGCCGATCTTCTCAAGGACTACGAGAACGGCTGGCGCGCCTCGCCCATCGGGCAGGACCTCTATCGCGTGCGCAACGTCAAGCCGCTCTGGTCCCGCTTCGGCACGGGGCTGGGTGTGGCGCTCGGCGCGCTCGACATGTGGACCAACCAGCTTCTCGGCCTGTCCTTCTTCGGCACGATGCCGCATGGCAAGACGGACGCCGAGTCCACCGAGCCGGCGGATCAGCACAAGCCGCTCGTCTACCCCAAGCCCGATGGCGTTCTGACGTTCGACCGAACGTCCTCGGTCTTCCTGTCCAACACCAATCACGAGGAAGACCAGCCGGTCCATCTTCGGGTGAAGGATATGGGCCTGCAGAAGAGTTCGGAGCACGATCGCTATGCCGGGCTCAGCCAGCGCTACTGCCCGGCGGCGGTCTATGAGTGGGACGAGACCAACCCGGCCGATCCGCGCTACGTCATCAACGCGCAGAACTGCGTCCACTGCAAGACCTGCGACATCAAGGACCCGAACGGCAACATCACCTGGGTGCCGCCGCAAGGCGGCGAGGGGCCGGTCTACGGGACGATGTGACCGGCCGGCCTGCCGTCCTCACTCGGCGGCGGGAAGGGCCTCGCCATAGGCCGGGACGGGCGTGTCCGTCCCGATCATGCCCTCGAAGGCGCGCAGACGCTTGAAGATCGAGAGAAGCTCCACGATCGTGGTCCAGCTCGTCACCAGATATTGGAACGAGCTGCGCACCTGTTCGAACGCGTTGAGGATCTGATTCATGACGCCGAGCGTGATCGCCCCGGCCGCGATCGTGGGGGCTAGAACGAGATAGGGGAAGATCACGTCCGCCTGCAGGTAGAAGATGCGAGCGACGTTGAAATACATGTAGTGGAAGTAGAGGCGGAAATAGTTCTGCCGGACATCGGCGAACAGCGCCCGCACCGTCGGCGGCTGAGCGCGGTCGGCGCGATCCTCGCCGATCACCAGTTCCTTGCGATAGGCGGCCTCGACCTTCTGATTGCTGAATTCGAGACCCGGTAGCTTGATGCCGACCAGCGCCAGGAAACCCGTCCCGAACACGGACCAGAGCAGCGCCGCGATGACGAGCGCGTGAGGCACTTCGCCGACGAGAGGCAAGGAGCGGATCGCCGAGGACAGACCGAGCAGGATCGGCAGGAACGCGACCAGCGTCAGCACGGCCTGGATCAGGCTGACGCCGAGCCCTTCCACGGTCGTGGCAAAGCGCATCGTGTCTTCCTGGATGCGCTGCGAAGCGCCTTCCACACCGCGCAGCGCCGACCAGTGCGCCATATAGAATTCGTTCATCGCCTGCCGCCAGCGGAACACGTAATGGCTGACGAAGAAGCTCGTGAGAACGCC
This sequence comes from Aureimonas ureilytica, assembly GCF_001475935.1. Classification (GTDB taxonomy): domain Bacteria; phylum Pseudomonadota; class Alphaproteobacteria; order Rhizobiales; family Rhizobiaceae; genus Aureimonas; species Aureimonas ureilytica_A. The sequence goes on along the minus strand of NZ_LDQA01000028.1, from coordinate 89,577 downwards.
GACCGAGACGGCGACGAGCGCCAGCCCACCGAAGGTCAGGAAGCTACGATAGATGTCGCCCGTCGTGACCGGATGCTCATGCGAGAGCGCGGCCTGAATGAGGTCGTAAAATGGCCCGTACCACGTGTTGACGGCGACCGAGATCTGCACCTGGAAGTAGGTTAGGAAGAGGATGAGCGCCGAGCCGAGAATCGACCAGCGCGCCCAGGGATGCGGCGCGATGCGCTGCCAGACGCTGGCGAACAGCGACACGCAGGCCGCAAAATAAAGGTAGAACCACAAAAAGAGGGGTGACCAGAAGGCCGAGATGCCGACGGTTTCCCCGCCTTCGCCAAAGCCCAGATGATGCCCGAACGGGCGCGCGGCCGCATACCAGAAGGCGGCGCAGGCCAGCGTCCAAAGAAGGGCCGAGCCGAAGAACAGGCGGGGGCGGGGAAAGAAGGATACGAACATCGACGCGAAGCTCCCATGGCGCGCCGATTGTTCGCAGATCACGCGCTCGAGAGCTCGTTAAGCTTCTGTCATGACAGGAAATTCATGTTGGCTTGCGCGAGCCCAGTCAGGCCCCGCCGCGCGGCGATGGGGGGCGGAGCGCGGCCGTGGTCGGCTCGGCGGCGCTCCGCGGGGGAGGCGGCTCGCTGGGGCGCACGGAAAAGCGCAGGAGAACCGGGAGATGGTCCGAACTCGTGCGCGCCAGAGTCTCGACCGCTTCCACCATGATATCGGGCGAAACCATGAGTTGGTCGATCGGCAGGCCAAGCCAGCGCGGCCAGAAGGCGCGGAACTGGATGGTCAGCCAGGTCGGCCCGATCCCGTCCACGATGCGAAGTCCGGCGGCATTCGCCACCGCGCGCACCGCCGCGCTCCAGGGCGCGGCGTTGAAATCGCCACCCAGAAGCGCCGGACGATCGCCCGCCGGCAGGCTGGGACTCATCTCGGCGATCTGCGTCCAATGGTGTTTCGGCCAAGGCCAATCGAGATGCAGCGCCGTGACGGCGACGTTCCGGCCGTTGAGGTCCACGCCTTGCGTCACGCGCCCATGGCGGGGCTGGCACAGAGCTTCACCCAGAAAGGGTCGGCGCGACAGGATGGCCACTCCGTCGCGATCGTTTTCGAGGCCGCAATAGGTCTGGAATGGATAGCGCTCGGAAATCACCTCGAACAGCGCGCGCCACTCGTCCGTCACCTCTTCGAGTGTCACGACGTCGGGCCGCGTTTCGGCAATGCGCCGGATCGCCTCGGCCTTGTCGCCAGCATCATAAAGAAGGTTCATCTGAAGCAGCGTGTAGCTCGGCTGCCCCGTCGGCGCCGTCGCCTCATCCTGCGGCAGAAGCATGGGCAATGTGGTCGCCAGCCCCAGGAGGGCGAAGCCGAACGCGAGGGCGCCGGCCAGATGCGCGCGCGCCGGAATGGCGACAAGCGCCACGAGGACGAGCGCCAGCGCGAGCGTCAGCCGGAAATGGCTGACGCTGTCGAAGGGATGAAAGGCCGCGCCGAAGAAGCCCGCAGCGATGCAGGCGCCGCCGGCGAGCGCCGCGAAGGTGAGGGCCCTGCGGCCCCAGAGTCGAAGCCCCATGATCTTACTGGAAGGCCGTCTCGAAGAAGGAGCGCAGCTTGCGCGAATGCAGCGCCTCGTGCGGCATGTCGGCGAGGCTCTGCATGGTGCGGATGCCGATCTCCAGATGCTGCGAGACCTGCCGCTTATAGAACTCGGTCGCCATGCCCGGCAGCTTCAATTCGCCATGCAACGGCTTGTCCGAGACGCAGAGAAGCGTGCCGTAGGGCACGCGGAAGCGGTATCCGTTGGCCGCGATCGTGGCCGATTCCATGTCGAGGGCGATGGCGCGAGACTGCGACAGGCGCTGCACCGGCCCCGTCTGGTCGCGAAGCTCCCAGTTGCGATTGTCGATCGTGGCGACCGTTCCCGTGCGCATGATGCGCTTCAGATCGTAGCCTTCGAGGCCCGTGACATCGGCCACCGCCTTTTCGAGCGCCACCTGCACTTCCGCCAGCGGCGGGATCGGCACCCAGACCGGCAGATCCGCGTCGAGCACATGGTCTTCGCGCACATAGGCGTGGGCGAGCACATAGTCGCCGAGCGCTTGCGTGTTGCGAAGGCCGGCGCAATGGCCGAGCATCAGCCAGGCATGGGGCCGCAACACGGCCACGTGGTCGGTGATCGTCTTGGCGTTGCTCGGGCCGACGCCGATATTGACCATGGTGATGCCGCTGCCGTCCGGCCGCGTCAGGTGGTAGGCCGGCATCTGCGGCATCCGCACCGGCGCGACGCCGCTTTCGGGCTCCGCAGTGCCCGAGCGGGTCACGATATTGCCCGGTTCGACGAAACTGTCATAGCCGCGCCCGCCCGCGTCCATCAGCCGGCGCGCCATGATGCAGAACTCGTCCACATAGAACTGGTAGTTCGTGAACAGGACGAAGTTCTGGAAGTGTCGCGGACTGGTGGCGGTATAGTGCGCCAGACGCATCAGCGAGTAATCGACGCGCTGCGCCGTGAAAGGCGCGAGCGGGAGGGGCTCGCCCGGCTGCGGCTCGAAATTGCCGTTGACGATCCGGTCGTCGGTCGCGGCAAGATCGGGCACGTCGAAAATATCGCGCAGCGGCTTGTCGAGTTTTTCCGCCAGAACGCCGTCGACATAGGTGCCTTCTGGCAGGGCGAAATGGATCGGAATGGGCGTCTGCGACGGTCCGACCAGGATCGGCTGGCCGTGATTCTTCAGAAGCTGTTCCAGCTGCTCGATCAGATAATGGTCGAACAGGTCGGGCCGGGTCACGGTCGTGGCGTAGGTGCCGGGTCCCGGCACGAAGCCGAAGGACATGCGCGAGTCGATTCTGGCATGGCCGACCGTCTGCAGGGAGACTTCGGGATAGAAGGCGCGGAAGCGGCGCGAGGTGTCGCCGGTTTGAAGCACCTCGTCGAACCGATCGCACAGAAACTCGACCGACAGGCGGTAAAGGCGCGTCAGTTCGGCGACCGCCTGTTCGGCATCCAGAAAGGGGCGCGCCTCGTCACGAGGGGGCATGATGAAGGACGACATGGGCGAACTCGTGAGTGGCTCGGTCATGGCTTCTCATAGCCGAGCGGACGAGGCACGGGAATGAGCCCGCTCACCGAAAATCGGCGTCCGCCAGGGAGGGAGATCAATCGGCCGTATGTTTACCGCAGACCATGCCGCGGTCGAGGCAGCCCGCGCTGGCCACGCCAATGCCGGGAATGTGCTGCTTGGACTCCACCAGCTCCGAAAAGCCGAAGGCAAAGAGCGCCAGAAGGCTGCATAGCACGGCAAGACGAACGGGCATGGTGGTCTCCCCAGGATCAGACGCCGATTCTGCCTGACGAAGCTGAACCCGAACTGGCGGCGGAGTTCAGACTTCGTTCACACTCGGCCTCCGGTAGGGGCGAGGGCGCGAAACGGAGAGGTCTTGTCGGCCACGCCCTGAGCTTCTTACATCAGGGCCTCAGACATGGTTGGAGCCCCAGCGCTATGACGCAGCAGACCAAGCCGATCGAACTCCATTACTGGCCGACCCCCAATGGCTGGAAAATCTCCATCATGCTGGAGGAACTGGGCGTCCCCTACGAGCTGAAGCTCGTCAACATCGGCGCGGGCGATCAGTTCAAGCCCGAGTTCCTCGCCATCTCGCCCAACAATCGGATGCCGGCCATTGTCGATCCCGAGGGGCCAGGCGGGGAGCCGATCTCGGTTTTCGAGTCGGGCGCGATCCTGCAATATCTCGGTCGAAAGTTCGGCCGCTTCTATCCGGGCGACGAGCGCGCTCGTGTCGCGGTGGAGGAATGGCTGTTCTGGCAGGTCGGCGGCCTCGGACCCATGGCCGGACAAGCCCATCACTTCCGGCAATATGCGCCCGAAAAGATCGCCTATGGGATCGATCGCTACACGAACGAGGTCAACCGCCTGTACGGCGTCATGAACAAGCGCCTCGCCGGGCGGGACTTTCTGGCCGGTGACTATTCCATTGCGGACATGGCCTGCATCGGCTGGATCGTTCCCCATGCCAATCAGGGCCAATCGCTCGACGACTTCCCGCATCTGAAGGCGTGGTTCGAGCGGATGAAGGCGCGGCCTGCGGTGGAGCGGGGCTTGGCGGTCGGTAAGGAGGAGCGCGAAAAGCTCAACCTGGCGCAGGACAAGGCAGCGCAAGGCGTTCTGTTCGGTCAGAAGGCGCGATAGGCGCGTCGCTCGCGAGGCAGGTGTCGAACCTGCCTCGCTTTTCCAATCGGCATGACGGCCAGTCGACACCTATTCGCGGTGATAGCTTCGATGGACGAGGCGAGCGAGCCGCCGTCCCTGTTTCGCTCGACCGCGTAGGGTCGTGTTGAAGTAGGGTCGTGTTGGAACGGCATGAGTTCGAGTGGCTGGCTGATCGACGAGCCGGCGTTCCGAACTCCGGTTCCACCCCGCGACCCACCTGCTTTTCGACTTCCGCGAGATGGGAAGAAGAGGGACGACCATCTGGCTTTCCCTTCGACGGCTTGATCGCGCGACGAAGGAAATGGGGCCTAGCTCCCCCACCCCCCATCCCAAAGAAAGGGGCCTATCAGCCCCCGCGATGGCGGCTCCAGGTCTGGGATCGGCAAAAGATGCGAGCAACGCAGCCCGTGAGCACCAGCTTGTCGCCTTTCACCTCGGCGCGGCCATCGTAGCTCTTGCCGTCGCGCGGGTCGATTACCGTGCCGGTATAGGTCGGTGCTCCGCCATCCATCCGTCCCACGGATCGGCCCTGATAGCGTCCGGTTTCGACACGCGAGCAGAAACTTGCCCCGCATCGTGAATAGGTGACCGTTTCCCCATTCGATAGGCGCCACGTGCCGAGAATCGGCTCGGCCATGGCTGGAAGCGGCATGAAGGGCGAGGCGAGACAGGCGAGGAAGAATAGCTTGGGCATCGAAAATCCTGCAGGACGCAGTGAGTCCAGATGAGCCAGAGTGGTGAGGCTTCAAGGGGAACGGAGCGCGTTCGCAGGAAACGATAACGGGAATCGGTGCATCGCGAGGCGCAGCCGGTGCAAAGCGCATCCCAACGACGAAAGCCGTTCCACTCGCGCGGAACGGCTCCATGCTTGGCCGATGGGTGGACGAAACTCCAACGGCCCTGATGCGACTTGCTGGAGGGCAGGTCATGTAGGTGCCGGCGGGCCGGCGAAACCTGCGGGCCGGAGCCCGCAGGAACTTGGTCGGATTAGAAGTTGCGCTGCAGGCGCAGGAAGCCCGACGTCTGGTGGACGTCGCCGACCGGAGCGGCGAAGTCGACGTTCTTGTACGAGACTTCGGCCAGAGCCGCGAAGTTGTTGGTGATCGCGTAGCCGACGTTGCCGACCGCCGCCCAGTACTCGCCGTCGCCGATAAACGTGCGGCCGTTGACCGGGGACACGAGGCGCATGTCGAAGGTCTTGCCGTACTGGCCGGAGACCGCGAGGCCGACCTTGCCGAACTTCTGCGCGTAGCCTGCACCAGCAGCCCATTCAAGGATGATCGGCGTGCCAGCGTTGGTCAGCTGGTTGCTGGACAGCGTGCTGACCGTGTTGACCGTGGTGATGCCGGCGTAGATCGTGGGATCGAAGGCGTAGTGACCCTCGATCTTCAGCTGCGAGTCGGCTGCGATCAGGTTCTTGAGGAGGACGCCGCCCTTCAGAGCGAAGGCGTCGTTGTTGCCGTCGCGCAGCAGCGTCGGGAAGTTGCCGACCAAAGCGATCGGAACGCCGTTGATCGTGACGGTATTCGTGATGCCGCTCACGTTGTTCGCGTTGAAGGTCTCGTCATAGACGGCCGAGAGGTAAGCACCGCCCCAGGCGCCCGAGTAGACCAGCTTGGCATGGACATCGGGAACGATGTCGCCGGTGCGGTCGTCTTCGAGGCCGAGCGTGGCCGAGAAGCCGTTCGCCGCGAAGGTGTACGAGATCTGGTTGGTGCCGAAATCGCCGACGACGAGATCGGTGTCGGTCAGCAGGCCGTCTTCCAGACCGCCGACGCCCGAGGTCCAGAGCGAGTCGCGGTAACCGACGAGCAGGCCGCCGAGCTGGATGTAGGCCTGGTCCATCACGTAGCTGGCGCCGAGCGAGGAGTCGGGCTGAGCGATCGTGTTGTTGGTGGCCTGGACGCGAGCGAAGGCGCGCAGGGTGCCGAGTTCGGTCTCTTCGCGAGCGTCGAAGTTCAGACGGGCGCGAACCGCGCTGCCGGCCTGGTACTTGTCGCCTTCCAGGTTGCGGGCGGGGGAGCCGGCAACGTTATACTGGAAACGGACGTAACCGCCGACGCTGAGGCAGGTCTCGGTGCCCGGGATGTAGTAGAAGCCCTTGCCGTAGACGTCGCAAACGCGGACGTAATCGACCGGCTCAGGCTCGGCGACGACGACAGCGTCAGCAGCACGAGCGCCAGTGATAGCTACGAAGGCCGCAGCGGAGCCAAGAAGAAGGCTCTTGATGTTCATGTTCTTTTCTCCAGTCAACATTCGGATCGAGCTTCTAGCGAGCTCGTTCGGTTCGTTGGCGAAAGCCTGCGGCAGCGACGAGGCCCTCGCGAATTCGTTTAACATGAACGTTTCTACGGAGAAGACTCATTTCACCGCAATCCAGCCAAAAAACAGCTAGCCGAAGAGACGAGTTGTAGCTTTGCATCACAACATAAGGCTGAATGACAATGGTTCTATTGTCAAAAATCGTCGGTGCTTGTCATACATCTGTCGCAAGCGCAAAAGGGTCGGCTTTATCAGCTTTGTTCTGGCGATGCGGCATCGTAATTCTATATTATAATACTGACTGACAAAATCTGTTGCCGGGGAAGCGCGTTCGGTGCGGTTCCGCTTGCCTCGAGGCCATGTCGCAAGACGTCAGCGACGATGCGCTCTTCGAGCCATGCCGAACGCTGTTGCGATCAGGAAAAGGGGGGTAAGCGCGTCGATCGCGTCGCACATCTCGCCCGGGCTGCGATTGCCAATATCGGCATGCCGGATCGACCGTCGGAGATGTCCCGTCCCTGACCGGGAAGTTGCAGCTGAAAGGGGGTGAAGTCGCGGATCTCGAACTGCCGCTGTGGCTTCATCGGCAGGCCGCAGTGAGCGGACGCCTAGCAACCCGTTAGGGTTTTCAGATTCTTCCAAGCAACTTAATTCGAATTATCCAAGTATTTTAGAGGCTCATTCAATCGCCGCTGCCATCCTTCCCCTACGAACCCACGAGGTCGGGCGATCAACATAGGAAGAGATCGATGGCACGCTTTGAACTTCACGACGCGAATTTCGGTACGGCGATGGGCGAAAGCCTGTCCTTGGGTGACACGTTGTTTGCCATGGGCCTGCGTCTGGCCGGCGATGCCGCGCAAGTCGTGTCCGCGCATATGTACTTCAATCTGGCCGACCGCATGGGCGTCGAAGGCGCGGCCTTTCACCGCCAGGATATGACCGCCCAGATGACCAAGGCGCAGGTCTCGCGTGCCCAACGCGCCGCCCGCGAATGGCTGGCCCGCAATTGAGGCCAGCTTGGAAAGCGTTGAGCACGGCCCTCGCATGAGTTGCCTTTGATCAACCCGCTTGGGCGATCGCGTGCCTGAGGGCCGTGCCAAACAAATCGAGGTCTTCGTCTCGTCCGACTGTCACGCGGATCATGCGATCCAGCGGAGCGACGCCGGGCATGCGGATGAAGACATTCTGCGCCAGCACGAGTTCCAGAATGCGCCGTGCATAGGCGCCATCGCGCCCGCAATCGATCGCGACGAAATTCGTTGCCGAGGGTAAGGGGCGAAGGCCCGCATCCCGCGCGATCGCGGCCAGCCGCTCACGCGCCGCCTCGATGCGCGCAATGGTTTGCCGAAGATAGGCTTGGTCCGCCAAGGCCGCCACCGCGCCGGCCTGCGCAATGCGCGACAGGCCGAAATGATTGCGCACCTTGTCGAACTGCTTGACGACATCCGGCGCGCCGATCGCATAGGCGACGCGCACGCCCGCCATGCCATAGGCCTTGGAAAAGGTCCGAAAGCGCAACACGTTCGGCCGCAGCGGCATGAGCGGGGGCAGCGCGGAGGCGGGGGCCAGATCACTATAGGCTTCGTCGAGAACCAGAAGCGTTCCGTGCGGCACCGCGTCCATCAAGCGCTCGACCGAGGCGGAATCGTGCCAGCTCCCGGTCGGATTGTCCGGGTTGGCGAAATAAACGAGCTTGGGCACCGTCAGCCGCATCCGCTCGATCAAGGCGTCGATGTCTTCCCGGTCTTCGCGATAGGGCACGAAATCGAGATGCCCGCCATGTCCCGTCACATGATAATTGAAGGTCGGATAGGCGCCCAGCGACGTGACGACCTGATCGCCGGGGTCGAGGGTCAGTTGGGCGAGAAGGCCGAACAACCCGTCGATGCCTTCGCCCGCGACGAAGCAAGCGCTTTCCAGCCCATGATGCGCCGCCAGCGCGGCTTTCAGTTCGAAATGCTCGGGGTCGCCATAGGCCCAGCTTTCCCGTGCCGCCTCGCCGATGGCGTCGAGGACGCGAGGCGAAGGGCCGAACACACTTTCATTGGCGCCAAGGCGCGCCGCAAAGCGCACACCGAGCCGGCGCTCGAGCGCTTCCGGGCCGACAAAGGGAACCGTCGCGGGAAGGGCCTGTGTGCGCGGTGTGAACGGCATAGAGGAGAGTCCTTATTTATAGGCGACGACACAACGGGGGCGGGAGGCGTCCTCGGGGAGGCGGTGAGACTCCTTCTTAAAGGCCAGACTCGGTGAATGGGAAGCAGAGGATTCGGACGGCGTTTCGAGGCGCGCCGGCGTGTCTCGACTGCGATTCGGGGGGACTCAGGGTCCTCTCGATCCTCGAATGGGGATGAACCTTTCGCAGGGCTCCCCTCTTTGCGGTCGGACTTCGAGTTGAGCACGAGATGGTACTGGCATCGCCAGGGAGCCTTTTGAGCGTCAACCGCTTTGGCTGCCTTGATGCATCGAAAGGCGAAAAATCCAATAAATATAGGGGGTTGGCGATGAGGTTGGTCTTGGTTTTTATGTGTCGAAAAGGACGCGAGCAAGAAGGCGGCTCGTCACAAAACCGTTGCTCGCCCGCCACAAGCATGACGAGGACGTGTCACCCAAGCCTCACTGTGTCCTTTCTGCAATTGCGCATCGCAGCCTCGTGAAACATCTTAGGGACAGAAAGAGCGGGGGACGACCCGAGTTTTCTGAAGGGTATGGGGCAGGGAAGGCTGTCCTTCGAAGCACAAGCCCAACCCTATCTCATAACTTGACTGGAGGTCAGGACATGAACATCAAGAGCCTTCTTCTCGGCTCCGCAGCGGCCTTCGTGGCCATTACCGGTGCTCGCGCGGCTGACGCTGTCGTCGTCGCTGAGCCTGAGCCGGTCGATTACGTCCGCGTTTGCGACGTCTACGGCAAGGGCTTCTACTACATCCCCGGCACCGAGACCTGCCTCAGCGTCGGCGGCTACGTCCGCTTTCAGTACAATGTTGCGGGCGATCCGGCTCGTAACCTGGAAGGCGACGACTACCAGGCCGGCAGCTCGGTTCGCGCCCGTCTGAACTTCGACGCTCGCGAAGAGACCGAACTCGGCACGCTGCGCGCCTTCGCTCGCGTCCAGGCCCAGAACAACACCGTTTCGCAGCCCGACTCCGCGCTCGGCGCGAGCTACGTGATGGACCAGGCCTACATCCAGCTCGGCGGCCTGCTCGTCGGTTACCGCGACTCGCTCTGGACCTCGGGCGTCGGCGGTCTGGAAGACGGCCTGCTGACCGACACCGACCTCGTCGTCGGTGACATCAACACCAACCAGATCTCGTACACCTTCGCGGCGAACGGCTTCTCGGCTTCGCTCGGCCTCGAAGACGACCGCACCGGCGACATCGTTCCCGATGTCCATGCCAAGCTGGTCTACTCGGGCGCCTGGGGCGGTGCTTACCTCTCGGCCGTCTATGACGAGACCTTCAACATCAACGACGTTCCGGGCACGGTCCAGATCAACGGCGTGAACGTCACGCTGGCCGGCGTCTACCCGACGCTGCTGCAGGACGGCAACAACGACGCCTTCGCTCTGAAGGGCGGCGTGCTCCTGAAGAACCTGATCGCTCCCGAGTCGCAGCTGAAGATCGAGGGTCACTACGCCTTCGATCCCACGATCTACGCGGCGCTGACGGGCATCGACACGGTCAGCACCCTGTCGAACTCGCAGTTCACCAACGCTGGCATTCCGCTCATCCTCGAGTGGGCCGCTGGCGCCGGTTACGCTCAGGCGTTCGGCAAGCTCGGCATCGCGGTCTCCGGCCAGTACGGCAAGACCTTCGACGCGACGCTGTTCAACACCCGCACGGGTCTGACCACGGTTCGTGACGGCGAGTACTGGGCGGCTGTGGCCAACGTCGGCTACCAGATCACCAACAACTTCGCGACGCTCGGCGAAGTCTCCTACAAGAACGTCGATTTCGGCGGTCCGGTCGGCGACCTCGACCAGGTCTCGGGCTTCATCCGCCTGCAGCGCGACTTCTAATCCGATCGAAAGATGGGATGGCGAAAGGCCCGGCGAAAGCCGGGCCTTTTGGCGTTCTGACATAGCCATCACGGATCGGGCGAAACGGCAGGCCTCCGCGGTGTCCCCCTTTAAGAGCCAACCATACGGTCTGCTTCGCGCGCGACACGCCATCGGCTTCTTCAGCAGATGGGCAGCGCCCGCCGGACCTGCGACACGAGCGCCCGCCTCGTGTTCCAAGCGGGGGAGGGCACCCGAGCAGCCATGCGTCTGGTGTCGCGATAGCGCGCCGCCCCTTCGGTCTTTGCCGGAAGAGGATCGTTGCGGGTCGAGGGACGGTCTCGTACCGTTGGATCGTCAGACGTGGCACAAAAAAGCCGGGTCCGAGCTTTCGCCCGTCCCGGCCGAAGAGAAGCGGCCTTTTTGAGGAGAGTTAGTCTTCCAACAGGATCGTGTCGCCGACTTCGATGCCGAAGCCGGTGAGGCCGACATAGTCTCGCTCCTTGGACGACATGACGCCGATGGAGAGGACGCCGAGATCGCGCAGGATCTGCGCGCCGACGCCGACTTCGCGCCAGCGCTGGGTGCGGGCCCGTGCGCTCGCATGTTTCTCGCCGTCGGCAACGCCCGCCGCGTTGGGTTCGATCCGCGCGTCCGATTCCGTCTCGAACTCGTCCACATTGGCGGTGCGCAGGAGCATCAGAATGCCGTGGCCTTCTCTGCGGATGGGCTCCAGCGCCGCGTCGACCCAGGATTTGCGACCCGTGCCACGCGAAAAGAGATCGACCACGGGCTGTTCGCGGTGAATGCGGGTCGGAACGTTCCGCTCACCCCGCACGTCGCCGAACACCACCACGACATGTTGAATCGTGTCGAACGGCGTCTGATAGATCTTCACGCGGCCCTTGAGCCCGCCGATCGTCATGTCCTCCTCACGCACGCTGGTCACGAAGCTTTCGCGCCGGATGCGGTAGGAAATGAGATCCTCGATCGAGACGATGCGAAGATTGTGCTCCTTGGCGAAGACCAGCAGCTCGGGCAGGCGCTTGACCGTGCCGTCGTCGTTCACGACCTCGGCCAGAATGCCGGCCGGGGCAAGGCCGGCCAGCTTGGCGAGATCGACGCCGGCTTCCGTATGGCCCGAGCGCGTGAGAACACCGCCTTCGCGCGCGATCAGCGGGAACATGTGGCCGGGGCGGATGAAGTCGCCGCCGACGGCGTTGTCATTGACGAGGGCGCGGGCCGTGTTGGCGCGCTCCTCGCCCGAGATGCCCGTCGTCATGCCGACCTTGTAGTCCACCGACACGGTGAAGGCCGTGCGCATCGGATCGAGATTGTTGGCGACCATCGGCGGAAGGTTGAGCTGGGCCGCGCGCTCGCCGGTCATGGGAACGCAGAGAATGCCGCTCGTGTGGCGGATCATGAAGGCCATCTTCTCGGGCGTCGCCTTGGCGGCCGCCATGATCAAATCGCCTTCGTTCTCGCGATCCGTGTCATCGACCACCACGACGAGTTCGCCCGCCGCGATGGCCTTGATGGCGTCTTCGATTCGATCCAGCTGCATGGCGACATCCTCCTGTTGCCTCGGCATTAAGCCGAGGCGGAGGCGCGATCAACCGGAACGGTGTGTTCGATACTCCGTGACAGCGACAGGGCCGCTATCCGCGACCCCGATAGCTTGGCGCGCCCTGGTCGGGCAGGAATATGCCAGCGGGCGGAGCGCCCGTCTGCCAGAACACGTCGATCGGAATGCCGCCGCGCGGATACCAATAGCCGCCGATTCGAAGCCAGAGCGGCTGGGTCGCTTCCACGATGCGCTGCCCGATCATGACCGTGCAGTCCTCGTGGAAGGCGCCATGGTTGCGGAAGCTGGTGAGAAACAGCTTCAGCGACTTGGATTCCACCAGTCGGGCATCGGGAACATAGTCGATCACGATATGCGCGAAATCCGGCTGGCCCGTGACCGGGCACAGCGAGGTAAATTCAGGGCAGGTGAAACGCACGACGGCGGCCGGGTCGGTCCGCCTCGCGAAGGGCACCGTTTCGAGAACGGCCTCTTCGGGGCTGGCGGCGGGGCGCGTGTCTCGGCCGAGCTGGGTCAGCTCTGTGGTCAAGGTGTGGTTCCTTCAACAGGAAGATGGGAGCAGAAGCTCGACAGCGATTGGACATGGCAGGCGACGTCTTCCCAGCCGTGGTAGATCATGCGGAGCGCCACGAAGAAGATGACCGCCAAGCCGATCCAGGCGATCCAGCGGTACTTATGGAGAAGATTGGCGATCAATGTGGCGGCCGCGCCCATGAGCACGACAGAAATCAGAAGGCCGATCACCAGAACGGTCAGATGGTCGCGCGCCGCGCCGGCGACCGCCAGAACATTGTCGAGCGACATGGACACGTCGGCGATGATGATCTGGAACAGGGCCTGACCGAAGGTCTTGTGCGTCTTGCCGGCTTCCGCGATGGCGTTGGCCTCGTCTTCCGCACTCCCGCTCTCGCGAATTTCGCGGAACATCTTCCAGCAGACCCACAGCAGCAGGATACCGCCGGCGAGCGTCAGGCCGATGATCGCCAGAAGCTGCACGGCGACCAGCGCGAAAAGAATGCGCAGAACCACCGCGCCGGCGATGCCGAGGAAGATCACCTTCCTGCGGATGGCGGGATCGACGCCCGCTGCCGCAAGGCCAACCACGACGGCATTGTCGCCCGCCAGCACGATGTCGATGAAGAGCACCTGAAGAAGTGCTGCCAGTTCGGCGGAGAGAAAGTCGCTCACGAGACCTGCTTATGGTTTGGGAAGAATCTACATGGGTCTTCGTTCAGTTCTGCGTGAAAGTCGATGACAAATTTGCCAGCCCCGCGTGACGTCGGCTTTGCCACCAAGCTGTTATGACGTTGATCTGACGGGACGGGCACGGGCATAACTTCGCTCACGCAAAGGCGAGCCCCTGTCATGATAACGAACTCGTGAAGACGAGCTTGTTCTCCTGCATTGTCTCTTGTCGCTGGAGGTTTGATCTTGGCCGAAAGTTTCCGAACCATTTCCCTGCTGGCGTGGCGGGATGGGGGCTTCGTGCCCATGGAGCGTGCGGTCCCCGCCGAGAGCGCGGTGGCGATCTCGGTGAATGGCTCGACCCATGCGGTGATGATGGCGACGCCGGCCGATCTTCGCGAGTTCGCGTTCGGACTGGCGCTGAACGAGCGGATCATCTCCCGCATAGAAGATGTCGAAAGCCTCGACATCGAACCTGTCGAGGGCGGCTACGATTGCCGGCTCTGGCTGGCGCCAGCGCTTGCGGCCCGCTATGTCGCGCGCCGCCGCCTGATGACGGGGCCGGTCGGCTGCGGCCTGTGCGGTGCGGAAAGTCTGGAGCAGGCCCGACCCGAGCTTGTCCCCTTGGCCGACCGATTGCGGATCGAGCCTGCCGCGATCGTGCGCGCCATGGCGCAGATGAGCGCGGGGCAGGTGCTGGGCGCGCGCACCCGTGCTGTTCACGCGGCGGCCTTCGCCAATGCGGAGGGCGAGGTTCAGGTGGTGCGCGAGGATGTCGGGCGTCACAACGCCTTGGACAAGGTGGCCGGTTGGCTTGCCCTCGAAGGGCGGCGCGCCGATGACGGCTTTCTCGTCATGACCAGCCGCGTCTCGGTCGAGCTGATTCAGAAGGCCGTCGCGATGCGATGCGAGCTTCTGGCCGCCGTTTCGGCGCCGACTGAGCTGGCCCTGCAAAGCGCGACGGAGGCCGGGCTGACGCTCGTGGTGGTGGTGCGGGGCGAAACGTTCGAAATCGCGACCCGCCCGGAGCGGATCGCCGGGGCGCCGTCTTTATGACGCCTTGGCAGCCAGTGCGCCGGGTTGGGCGGGGCGGATCAGGTCCGTCATGGAGCGCAGAAGCCGAGCCAGTTCGGGCTCCACCACGGCGGCGGCCGCGTCTTCCGTGCTGAACCATTGCCGCCGACGCTCTTGCGCCTCGGGCCAGCGCGAGGCGAGCTTGCTCACCTCCATGGGATAGACCTTCACGCGGCAGGACACGACGTCGCCATTGCGCAGGGTCTTGGGGTAGCGATAGGTGCCAGCTGCCTTTTTGGCGATATGCCCTTCCACGCCGGCTTCTTCGAAAGCCTCCTGCGCGGCGGCCTGATGGGGCAGCTTCGACTTCATCGGCCAGCCCTTGGGAATGACCCAGCGGCCGGTCTCGCGCGAGGTGACCAGAAGAACGCGCAGGCCGGATTCAGCATCGTTCGAATAGGCGAGGGCGCCGATCTGCTTGCGGTCTTTCATATGTGGCAGTCCTGATCTTCTAACGCTCAATGAACGCATATTCTAACTGTCCGAAGCTGGAAGGCGGACCATTATAATGTTGGCCGCGCTCCAATCGGGGTGACATGAAACAGGCTGCCGGGTCGTGCTCCAAAATGGGAAGCGCGACGGATGACGCCAAAGGCGCCCATCTAAGGCGTTGCCGTCTTTGTGAAAAAGACTCGGCGCATCGAGATGCGCTTGAGGTCTCTTATATAAGGATAGGTTCTGCCGTTTTGCAAACGATCGCGCGTGAATCAACATTCGCATGGATCAGCGAGCTTCACGCCGAGTGCCGATCTATGGCCTTTGGACCCATTCGCTGGCCATCTGTTGAACGCCCATTCAATGCCGGCAGGCTGGCTTTCTCGACGGGCTGTCCCAACTTTCCTTCCAACAGGTGATGGGCCCTTTGCCGCGTGGACGCATCCACCGCTCGCTGGCTCGACGATGGAAGGAGAAGGCCTGATGTCAAACATTCGCTATGAAGTGGTCGAGCACGATGGCGGCTGGGCCTACAAGGTGGGCGATGTATTCTCGGAAACGTTCCGCTCGCATGACGCTGCGCTCGCCGCCGCGCGCGACGCTTCTGCGCGTCAGGAACTGGCGGGCGAAACGGAAGGCATCGTCTATCAGGACCGCGAAGGCGCTTGGCACGAGGAGGTCGCGCGCGGTGACGATCGGCCTCACGCCGAAGTGGTCGACGCCGACTGAGACGGGTTGTCGAGGACATGCGGTATGACCGGACCCGGTTCGGTCTTACCCTGCATCGAAAAAGGCTGATGCGGCGTCTTCTCCCAGCGATGGGGCGCTCGCACGAGCTGCACGATGGCCCGCATCCCGGCAAAGCTCACCATCGCCCAGTAGAACCAGAGCGACCAGAGCTGCGAGAGATGATGGCGCTGCCCGCGCGGCGTGACGCGATGGGCGAGGGCACCGAAGGCGGCATAGGCCAGAAGCAGGTTGCTGACGTCCAGAAACACCAGCGTGCCGAAGCTGAGCGGGAAATCCCCGCCCATGGCGACGGTGACGACCGCGCTCGTCAGGTGCAGCCCGAAGACGAGATGCAGAAGGCTCGAGGCGATCATGCCGCCGAACACGAGCTGGAACGCCAGGAGATTGCGCCAGCCGATCTCGCGCAGCAGACGGCGTGGCTCGCGCATATGGACCAGCCACGTCTGGATCCAGCCCTTGATCCAGCGGGTGCGCTGGTTGCGCCAGTCGCGCCAGCAGGAGGTCGCGGACTCCGAAGTCGGCGCATGGATGATGCCGGTGCGATAGCCCGCGCGGGCGAGCCTGATGCCGAGATCGGCGTCTTCCGCGACATTGTGACTGTCCCAACCGCCGAGTTCCAGAAGAACCTCGCGCCGAAAATGGTTGGACGTGCCACCCAGAGGCAGCGGCAGATCGTGGGCGGCCAGCCAAGGCAGCGTCGCCTTGAACAGGACGTCGTATTCCATGGCAAACAAGGTCTCGAACCAGCCTTCTCCCGCATTGCGGATCGAAAGCGGCGCCTGGAGACAGGCGAGATCATCGGAGCTTCGGCGAAAGCTCTCGAAGGCAGCGCGCAGCTGCTGGGGCGCGGGGCGATCCTCGGCATCGTAAAGCACAAGAAATTCTCCCTGCGCGAGGGGGAGGGTGAAGTTCAGCGCCTTGGGTTTGGTCAGGGGATCGCTGCGCGGCGTCGCGATCACGAAGAAATTGGGCTCGTTCTCGATGGCGCGCTCGACGGCGTGAACCGTCTCGGGGTCCGACGCCTCGCAGACGAAGAACACTTCCAGACGTGAGCGCGGCCAGTCGAGGGCGGCCATGGCGCGCACGACGGACGGTGCCATGGCGGCCTCCCGATGCAGCGCGACCAGCACCGAATAGAGCGGCAGGGTCTTGTCCTGCGACGGGCGCGGAGCCACCGGCGCGGCACACTCATCGCTTCGCATGTCCAGCGGCAGCGTCTCGGACAGAACGGCGATGCGGAAGGTCGTCAGCACCAGCGCGCAGAGGCTGCACAGAAGATGCGTGCCGAACCAGAACCAAGGCAGGGTGGCCCAGGCGAGACCAAAGCCTATGAGGAGAAGCGTCATGACAGCCGCCTGCGCCCCTGTCATCACCTCGCGCGCGGACAGGCGGCGCTGGTCTGCCGAGAGGCTGAGACGAGCGCGGTCGGATCGCTCCTTCTGCGTGAACTCGGCCCGCGCTCGCGCCATGTCGCTGCGCGTCGTGATGCGCAGCCGCGCGCGGTCGGCCCCCAGCCC
The DNA here is from genome assembly GCF_001475935.1 of Aureimonas ureilytica. Lineage (GTDB taxonomy): Bacteria > Pseudomonadota > Alphaproteobacteria > Rhizobiales > Rhizobiaceae > Aureimonas > Aureimonas ureilytica_A. Next base: position 72,540 of record NZ_LDQA01000028.1, on the reverse strand, counting down.
AGCGATGCTGCGGGCCAGGGAGCCGAGTCCGTCCAAAGCTGGGCAGATATGGAAGCGCGCTTCGAAGCCCGAGCCACAACCTTTGAGATGGCGTGGTCCGCTGAGCCATGCGCCATGCGCGTCGCGTAGCACGGTAACGCCGGGCTCGATCGGCTCCATCGGAATGCCGAGTGTGCGCGACAGCGCTTCGGCGAGTTGCGCCTCCGTCAGAGTGCGGCGCGCGACGAGCTCTTCCTCGATGCTCGATCCGATCCGGCGCGCGGCGAGGGCGGCAGCCTCGAAGGTCGGGGCGTCGATGCCGGCGTGAGCGAGGAATGCGGCGAGCAGCTGCCTCTGGAGATCCTCCTGCGAGGCCTCCTCTCCCGCCTCGTCGAGGATCACACCACGCGGCTTGCCGAGGCCCCCGGATGCGCCATAGAAGAAGGGGCGGCGCATCTGGAACTCGATACGATCCCGATCCACGGACCCTACAACCGACACGCGCCAACCCCACAAGGACACCATCCCATGGTTTCGCAATGATGCGCGCGAGGAAACCAACCTGCGGGAGAGTGCCCGCTTTTCTGCGTCGGCTATGCTTTCTTCTGGTTGCATCGCTTGGCGCTTCGACGCCGGTATGGGCGCAAGTCGTGCAGACGCCGAACTTCCACGACCAGGCACAGCGCGCGCCTGAGCCCGATCTCTCCGCCCGCACGCGCATCCGATTCCTTACCTCGGTCGACTATCCCCCGTTCAACTTCCTGGATGGCCGGGGGCAACTCGCCGGCTTCCATGTCGATCTGGCGCGCGCCATCTGCGAGGAACTGAACGTCACCGCGATCTGCCAGATCGAGGCGCGTCCCTTTGCCGATCTGGCCGGCGCGCTGGAATCGGGGGAGGGAGACGCGGTGATCGCCGGCCTTGCCATCACGGCCGACAATCGCGCGCGCTTCGCCTTCACCCAGCCCTTCTTCCGCTACCCTGCGCGGCTTGCGGTTCCGAAGGGCTCGGACCTCGGCGGCCCCCTGGCTCTCGGATTGCCGGATGTGGAGGTCGGCGTCGTGGCGAACGGCGCTCATGCGGCGATGCTGCAGTCCTTTTTCCCGAAGGCCCGCGCCGTCCCGTTCGAATCGGCGGAGAAGGCGCAGGAGGCCTTGCGCGCGGGCCGCGTGAAGGCGCTGTTCGGGGATGGGGTCGCTTTGTCCTTCTGGCTCGGCAGCGAAGCCGCGGCGGGGTGCTGCGAATTTCTGGGTGGCCCCTATCTGTCCGATCGGTTTCTGGGCGAAGGTCTGGCGATCGCCGTGCGCGCCGACGACCCTCAACTGGCCGCGGCCTTCGATTACGCCATCGGGCGCATCGTGAGGGAGGGCGGCCTGTCCGAACTCCTGCTGCGCTACTTCCCGATCAGCGCCTTCTGATGCCTCTTTGTTGACGAAGCGCCCGGCCACCCCATAGACCGAACCTTACGAGACGCCGGGCGCGCGGGACGCGCCGCCCACCAGCCCCAAGGAACTTGAGCGAATGTCCGACGCCGCGCGGCCTTCCGTCTTCCACGACGCCACGATCCGTACGGAAGGCCTGACCTCCAATGCCTGGCCCTTCGAGGAAGCGCGCAAGATCGTGAAGCGCCTGGAGCGCACGGGCAAGTCCGAGGCCTTGTTCGAAACGGGCTACGGCCCGTCCGGCCTGCCCCATATCGGCACGTTCGGCGAAGTGGCGCGCACGACCATGGTGCGCAACGCCTTCCGTGTTCTGACCGACGATGCGGTGCCGACGCGCCTCATCTGCTTTTCCGACGACATGGACGGGATGCGCAAAATCCCGGAAAACGTGCCCGACCGCGCCGCTTTGGAGCCCTATCTCCAGAGGCCGCTGACCGACGTGCCGAATCCGTTCGGGGGCGAGGGCGAAAGCTTTGCCGAGCACAACAATGCCATGCTCCGCCGCTTTCTCGATACGTTCGGCTTCGAATACGAGTTCGCCAGCGCGACGGATTACTATCGCTCGGGCCGTTTCGACGAGGTTCTTTTGCGCGCGGCCGAGCGCTACGAGGACATTATGGGCGTGATGCTGCCGACGCTCGGGACTGAGCGTCAGGCGACCTACAGCCCGTTCCTGCCGATCTCGCCCAAGACCGGCCGGGTGCTCTATGTGCCGATGAAGCATGTCGATGCCAAGGCGGGCACTGTCACCTTCCTCGACGAGGATGGCAGCGAGACGACCCTGCCGGTGACCGGCGGCGCGGTGAAGCTTCAGTGGAAGCCGGATTTCGGGATGCGCTGGGCCGCGCTCGGCGTCGATTTCGAGATGTTCGGCAAGGATCATCAGACCAATGCCGGCGTCTATGACAAGATCTGCGAAATCCTCGGCGGCGAAGCGCCGGAGCATTTCGTCTACGAACTCTTCCTCGACGCCGAAGGCGCCAAGATTTCCAAGTCCAAGGGCAATGGCCTGTCGATCGAGGAATGGCTGACCTATGCCTCGCCTGAGAGCCTTGGGCTCTACATGTTCAACAAGCCGCGCGCGGCCAAGCGCCTGCATTTCGACGTGATCCCGAAGGCGGTGGAGGATTACTACGCCTTCGCCAGCGCCTTCGATCGGCAGGACGCGAAGTCCCGCCTTCAGAACCCGGTCTTCCATATTCACGCGGGCGAGCCTCCGGTGAAGGGGATCGCGGTGCCCTTCGCGCTGCTTCTGAACCTCGTCTCGGCTTCCAACGCATCGGACGCGAAGACCCTTTGGGGCTTCATCTCGCGCTATGCGCCGGGCGTCACCGCCGAGACCGATCCCGAGCTCGACCGGCTCGTGACCTATGCGCTGCGATATTTCGAGGACTTCGTGCGGCCGACCAAGCGTTTCCGCGCACCGGACGAGGTGGAGCGCGCCGCGCTCGAAACGCTGGAGCAGAAGCTGGCGGCGCTGGCGCCCGACGCCGATGCGGGCGCGATCCAGGACGCGGTGCTCGACGTCGCCCGCCCGATCGAGCGCTATCAGGACGCCAAGAAGAAGGGCCCGGATGGCGGCCCCGGCGTCTCGCTCGAATGGTTCTCGGCGCTTTACCAAATCCTGATCGGGCAGGAGCGCGGGCCGCGCTTCGGCTCCTTCGTCGCGCTCTATGGCATCGAAGAAACGCGCAAGCTGATCCGCGATGCGCTGGAAGGCCGGCTTCAGCCGCTCGCCTGAATGGGCTGATCGGCGTGGGCGCTTCGGCTCACGCCGGTTATTGCAACGCGCCCTGCTGGGTGATCTCGAACTGCCAGATGCCACGCCCCGCCTTGCGCGCCTGATCGGCGCTGGTCGCATAGCGGCTGCCGGGCTCGGCATTCGCCCAGCCATTGCGCACCAGCCACTCGCCCACATCCTCTTCTCCTAGCCGGCAGGCGGTCGGACCCTCGGGAGACGAGGCCTCGGCGGGGTCGCAGGAGAGTGTGCGCCCCCGCAGCCAAGCACGGAACTCCGTGCGGGCTCGAACGCCGCAGGGCCAGGATCGCGGTCCGTCGGCGCAGCGCGCGTCCGGCGCGATGGGCTCGACCCCGGCAATATGGATCGTGTTTTCGCCGGAGCGGATCGTGCCGCTGTCGATCGCGATGGGGAAGGGGTAGTGACGCGTCCCCTCCGTGTCGGCTTCGGCTTTCTGCTCGGCAACCGGCGTAGCGCTGGCTTCGGCGGCTGCGGTTTCTCCCTCCGCCACCGCATTGGGCGCGGGAGCCGCTGCCGGCACCTCGGCAACCACGGGCTCGGCCGCGCCGGATGTGACCGCTGGCAGGCGCTGGAGCGGGCCGGACAGTTCGACCGCGACGGGGCCGATCGTTCGGACGGGGCCGACTATGCTTTCGGGCGTGCCTTCGTGGGCTGACGTCGTCTCGCTGATCTTCGTTACGGGCGCGACGGGCCGAATGTCCGCGATGGCCTCCCGCCGTTCCACCGGACCCAGCGCATGGTTGGGCAGAAGCAGCACCCAAGCCAGAAGAAGCGCGCAAAGCCCCAGCGCGATTCGAAAGGATTGCATGGCCATTCCCCGGTTTGCCGACGACCTCAATTAGCGTGCCTTCACCCTTTTGGAATAAGCAAGGTCCCGCTTACTGGCTGGCCCAGAGAATACGCGCGATCCATTCGATGTCGGCGGCGGCGAACTGGCGGTCGGGGAAGTCTGGGTTCACGGAGGCGAGTTCCACCGTCTTGGCGGTGCGCCTTTGCAGGATCTTGACCATGACTTCGCCATCGCGCGTCTTGGCGACGACGCGGTCGCCCCGGCGCACCGAGGCGGTGGGCGAGACGATCACCACATCGCCCTCCCGGTAAAGCGGCATCATCGACTGGCCCGACACTTCCAAGGCGTAGAGCGTTCCGTCCTGGCCCGGCAGTTCGATCTCGTCCCAGCCCTGACCGACCGGAAAGCCCGCATCGTCGAAGAAGCCGCCGACGCCCGCTTCCGCAAAGCCGAGCAGCGGAACCGACAGCGGCGCGCGCACCGGCACGCTCGCAGGCGACAGGCCACTGCCGAGAAAGGCCGAAAACTCGGAAAAGGACACACCCGTCGCCTCGATGATCTTCGAGATCGATTCCGTCGAGGGCCAGCGCGGCCGTCCGTCGCTGGCAAAGCGCTTGGAGCGGTTGAAGGTCGTGGGGTCGAGCCCGGCCTTGCGGGCGAGGCCCGAGGCGGTCAGCTTGTACTTGGCGGCCAGAAGGTCGATCGCCGTCCAGATGCGCTCGTGGGAAAACATGCGGATCGTCCCGAAGGTCGGTGCGGCTGGAGAAAAGAAGCGAGGAATATTATCCTTGAGATTTCCCTTCTTTACGGGGCGCCGTGGAGCGTGTCGAGACCCAGAAGTGATGGTATGCGGGCTTTTCCACGCGCTTTGCGCGCGGATCGTCGCAATCCATCGGACACGAGTTTCCCACAGGCTTGTCGGGAACCGCCCGGCGAAATGTGGCATTTTAGGGAGTTGGCGGGTGCAAGTCAGGCCCGCGCTTCGGGGAGACGACAATGCCTGCGCCGGGTTTGCGCTTTGCACCCAACACGAGCGAGGAAACACGCCGCCGCGCCAGCGAGCCCGGGCGCGGGCGTGACGCGAGCGGGCCGCTCGGCATTCCCTGGAAGGGCTGGAAGGACATTTCCTGGCGGCTCTGGTACTCGTTCTTCGAGGACCGGGTGATGCTGATCGCCGCGGGCGCGACCTTCTATCTCCTGCTCGCGCTGTTTCCCGCGCTGGCTGTCTTCGTGTCCTTCTACGGCATCGTGGCGGACCCCAAGACGATTGCCGATCATATCGCTTATATCGGCCAGTTCCTGCCGCGCGCGGGCACCGAAATCCTCACCTCCCAGCTCGAATATCTCGTGACGCGCGATCCCGCCTCGCTCTCGATCGGCTTCGTTTCGGGCCTTCTGTTCTCGCTGTGGAGCGCCAATAATGGCGTGAAGACTCTGTTCGAGGCGATGAACGTCGCCTATGGCGAGCAGGAAATGCGCTCCTTCCTGAAGCTCAATGCGGTCGCCTTTCTGTTCACCATGGGCGCGGTCTTCATCGGCATCGTCATGTTCGTCTCGGTCGGCGTGGTGCCGATCATCATGAACCTGATCGGCGCGGAAAGCCTGACCGACGAACTCGTGGCCGCCGCGCGCTGGCCAATCGTCTTCGCCCTCGCGGTCGGCGGCATCAGCATGGTCTATCGCTATGGGCCGAGCCGGGCGCGGGCGCGCTGGAAATGGGTCTTCTTCGGCGCGACGCTCACCGCCGCCATCTGGCTGGCCGCCTCCATGGGCTTCTCCTGGTATCTCCAGAACTTCGCCAATTACGGCGCGACCTATGGTTCGCTCGGCGCGGTGGTCGGTTTCATGATGTGGGTCTGGCTCTCTTCGACCATCTTCATCATCGGCGCGGAGATCAATGCCGAGATGGAACATCAAACCGCGATCGACACGACGGACGAACCCGAAAAGCCGCTCGGCGCGCGCGGTGCGCGGGTGGCCGATACGATCGGCCGCAGCCTCGCGCGCGAAAAGCGCGCGGGATGATTTCCAGCCTGTTTCGATAAGGAATGGGGCGGCCCGATGCGAGCCGCCCTTTTCTGATGGATCAGGCGGCCAGAGCCTCGCCGCCGAAGCGCGAATAGAAACTCTCGCCTCGCTCGGCCATCTCCCGCAGAAGCGGCGTCGGGCGGAAGCGCTCGCCATGCTTGGCTTCGAGCTTCTCGCACAGCGCCACGAAGGCCTTCACGCCCATCCCGTCGATATAGGAGATGGTGCCGCCCGTGTAAGGCGCGTAGCCGAAGCCCAGAATCGAGCCGACATCGGCTTCGCGCGGGTCGGTCACGACGCCTTCTTCCATGGTGCGGGCCGCTTCCAGCGCCATGGTCACGAGGAAGCGCTGCTTCAGCTCGGCGAAGTCCACCGCATCCGGGGCCTGCTGCGGGAACTTCTCTTTCAGTCCGGCCCAGAGATGCTTCTTGGCGGGCTTTTCGGGGTAGTCGTAGAAGCCCTTGCCCGCCTTGCGGCCGAGGCGGCCGTCTTCGGTCACCATCGCGTCGATCAACTGGAAATGGCGCGGGTCGATGGCATCTTCGCCCTCGTCGCGCATGGTCGCCTTCATGATGCGATGGCTGAGATCGACGGCGGTTTCGTCGTTCAGCGCCAGCGGGCCGACCGGCATCCCGGCGAATTTCGCGGCATTCTCGATCATGGCCGGCGGCACGCCTTCCACCAGCATGTCGTAGGCTTCCGTCATGTAGCGCAGGACGCAGCGATTGGCGAAGAAGCCGCGCGTGTCGTTGACGACGATGGGCGTCTTCTTGATGGCGCGCACGAAATCGAGCGCCGTCGCCAGGGCCTCGTCGCCCGTTTCCTTGCCGAGAATGATCTCGGTCAGCATCATCTTGTCGACGGGCGAGAAGAAATGGATGCCGATGAAACGTGTCGCCTCGGGGAAGGCGTCGGCAAGGCTGGTGATGGGCAGGGTGGAGGTGTTGGAGGCGAAGATCGCGTCGGGTTTCATGGCCTCGGCGGCCTTGCGCGTCACCTCGCCCTTGACCGCGCGATCCTCGAACACCGCTTCGATCACGAGATCGGCGTCCGCCAGCGCCGCATAGTCGGGCGTTGCGTTGATGCGCGAGAGAACCGCTTCGGCCTCGGCCGGCTTGGCGCGGCCCTTCTTGACGAGGCCGTCCATCAGCGAGGCGGAATGGGCCTTGCCCTTGTCGGCGGCGGCCTGATCCCGATCGATCAGCACCACATCGAGCCCGGCTTTCGCCGCGACATAGGCAATGCCCGCGCCCATGAAGCCGGCGCCCAGAATGCCGACGCGCCGGGGCGTGCGATCCGGCACGCCGGCCGGGCGGCGCGCGCCCTTGTTCAGCGCCTGCATGGAAACGAAGAGCGAGCGGATCATCATCGCCGCTTCGGTGGTCTGGAGCACTTCCGCGAAATAGCGCTGCTCGACCTTGAGCGCCTGGTCGATGGGCAGGAGCAGGCCCTCATAGACGCATTTCACGATGGCGCGCGCGCCGGGGTAATTGTCGGCGGTTTCCTTGCGATAAAGCGAGGCGACCGCCGGCCAGACCTGCGCGCCCGCTGGAGAGTAGACGGGGCCGGAGGGCAGCTTGAAGCCCTTTTCGTCCCAGGCTTTCACCGGCTTCAGCCCGGCGCGCAGCATGTCCTTGGCCTTTTCGACCAGTTGGTCTGCCGGCACCACCTCGTCGATCAGCTTCATCGACTTGGCCTTGGCGGCCGATAGGGTCTCGCCTTTCAGGAGCATCTGGAGGGCGGACTGCGTGTCGGTGAGGCGAGGCACGCGCTGCGTGCCGCCCGCGCCGGGGAAGATGCCGACCTTGACCTCCGGCAAGCCCATCTTGGCGCTGTCGGCGGCGACGCGGCCATGGCAGGCGAGCGCCAGCTCGAAGCCGCCGCCCATGCAGGTGCCGTTGATCGCCGCGACATAGGGCTTGCCGGAGGTTTCCAGCTTGCGCCAGATGCGCCCCATCTCGCCGCAGCGCTCGAACAGTTCCGCGACCGCCGCGTCCCTGTTCTCGCCGCGCTTGGCCTCGAACGTATCGAACATGCCGCGCAGCATCTTGAGATCGGCGCCGCCGGTGAACGAGCCCGCCTTGCCGGAGGTGAGGACGACGCCCTTCACGCTTGCATCAGTGGCGAAGGCATCCACCATGGCCTCGATCTCGCCCAACACCTCTTCGGTGAAGACGTTCATCGAGCGATCCGGCATGTCCCAGATGACGGTGACGAGACCGTCTTCGTTCGGGCCGAGGGAGAAGTTCTTGTAGGTCATACCAGCTTCCCGAAAAGGATGATTCAAGACAAACCGTGGTTCAATTTTGGGGGCCGGCTAAGGGCAAACCGGCACAACTTCAGACTTTGCTAAGAGAGCGACAGTTAAGTTGTCGCCGTGAAGCGAGCAGTAAAGGGACGTCGAATGAGCGGCGGATGCGAGGGATGCCGTTCGGGCGAAGCGCTGGACTTCGACTTCTCGATGGCTTTTCAGCCGATCTTCGACGTGCGCGAGTCGCGCGTCTGGGGCTATGAGGCGCTGATCCGAGGCCTCGCGGGCGAGGGGGCCTACAGCATCCTGTCCAAGGTCAACGACACGCAGAAATACCGCTTCGACCAACTCTGCCGTACCAAGGCGATCGAACTGGCGGCCCGCTTGTTTCCTCACGGCGAGAACCTTCGCCTGTCGATCAACTTCCTGCCCAATGCCGTCTACGAGCCCGCCGCCTGCCTGCGCGCCACGCTTCTGGCCGCCCGTCGGCACGCTTTCCCGCTGAACGCGCTGATGTTCGAGTTCACCGAGAGCGAGGAGATCGTCGATACCGGCCATCTCCAGCGCATCCTCGCCGAATATCGCCGGCAGGGCTTCGTGACCGCGCTGGACGATTTCGGCGCCGGCTATGCAGGGCTCGGCCTTTTGGTCGATTTCCAGCCGGACCTGATCAAGCTCGACATGAAGCTTCTGCGCGGCATCGATACGAGCTACCCCCGGCAGGTGGTCGTGGCCACCATCGCCGCTGCCGCCCGCGCCCTGAACATCGAGGTTCTGGCCGAGGGCGTGGAGACGGAGGCCGAGTTCACCATTCTCCAGACGGCCGGCATCCATCTCTTCCAGGGCTATTACTTCGCCCGCCCCGCTTTCGAAGCGCTGCCCCAGCTCAACCTGCGCAGCGCCCATGACATGGCCGCACAACTCGGCGTGCAGGTCTGCTGAGAACTTGCCTGTCAGTGGAAGGCGAGGGGAGTCCATGGCCTCCTTGCCTCACACGCGCTCGATGACGGTGGCCGTGCCCATGCCCGCGCCGATGCAGAGCGTGACGAGCGCAGTCTGCTTGTCCTGTCGCTCCAACTCGTCCAGCACCGTGCCCAGAATCATCGCGCCCGTCGCACCGAGCGGATGACCCATGGCGATGGCTCCGCCATTCACGTTCATGATCGCCGGATCGATGTCGAAGGCCTGGCAATAGCGCAGGACGACCGCCGCGAAGGCCTCGTTCAACTCGAACAGGTCGATGTCGGAGAGCGCCATGCCGGAGCGCTCTAGGAGCTTCTTCGTCACGTCCACCGGCCCGGTCAGCATCAAGGCGGGGTCGGAGCCGATATTGGCGAAGGTGCGGATGCGCGCACGGGGCTTCAGCCCAAGCGTTTCGCCCGCGCGTTTGGAGCCGAGAAGCACCGCGCCCGCGCCGTCCACGATGCCCGACGAATTGCCGGCATGGTGGACATGATCGACGCTTTCGAGTTCGGGATGGGCCTGAATGGCGACCGCGTCATACCCGCCCATTTCGCCATGCGCGGCGAAGGAGGCGTTGAGGCTGCCCAGCGACTGCATGTCGGTGGACGGGCGCATATGCTCGTCGCGATCGAGGATCACGAGTCCGTTCTGATCGCGCACGGGGATGACGGACTTGGCGAAGCGCCCATCAGCCCAGGCTTGCGCCGCGCGGCGCTGCGATTCCACGGCATAGGCATCCACGTCGTCTCGCGTGAAGCCGTATTTGGTGGCGATCAGATCGGCCGAGATGCCCTGCGGCATGAAATAGGCGGGGATGCCGACCGACGGGTCCATGATCCAGGCACCACCCGACATGCCCATGCCGACGCGCGACATGGACTCGACGCCGCCCGCGATCACGATGTCGTCCGAGCCGAAGGCGATCTTGGACGCGCCGAGATTGACCGCGTCGAGACCCGAGGCGCAGAAGCGCGAAATCTGCATGCCGGGCGCGGCGAAATCATAGCCCGCCTCGAAGGCGGCAGCCTTGGGGATCACCGAGCCGGCTTCGCCCACCGGATCGACGCAGCCGAAGATGATGTCGTCCACTTCGGCGGTGTCGAGCCCGTTGCGATCGCGCAGCGATTCCAGAACGCGGGCCGCGAGACGCACGGCCGGCACCTCGTGCAGCGAGCCGTCCTTCTTGCCCCGGCCGCGCGGCGTGCGAACATGATCGTAGATATAGGCTTCAGACATGTCGGGCTCTTTCCGATCGCGGCAGAAGGTTCAGAAGCTGGCGGCGTCGAGCGCCATGGTCGAGGTCGAGCCCGAAGAGATGCGGGCAAGATGGGCGGACGATTCCGGCATGATACGGTCCATGAAGAAGCGGCCCGTCGCAAGCTTGGCTTCGAGAAAAGCCGTGTCGCTCGTCTCTCCGCCGGCGAGCTTGTCGTTCGCGGCCTTGGCCATCTGGCCCCACATGTAGCCGAGGGCCACGAGCCCGAAGAGATGCATATAGTCGGTCGAGGCTGCGCCCGCATTGTCGGGCTTGGTCATGGCATTGCCCATGAGCCAGAGCGTCGCCGCCTGCAGATCGTTCAGCCCTTTCTTGAGGCCCTTGGTGAAAGGCGCCATGCGCTCGTCGGCGCGGTGCGCCTCGCAGAAGGCCCCGACCTCGGCGAAGAAAGCCTGGATGGCGCGGCCATTGTTCAAAGCCAGCTTGCGGCCGACGAGGTCGAGCGCCTGGATGCCGTTGGCGCCCTCGTAGATCTGGGCGATGCGCGCGTCGCGCACATACTGCTCCATGCCCCATTCGGCGATATAGCCATGGCCGCCGAAGACCTGCTGCGCCATCACCGTGTTGTCGAAGCCCTTGTCGGTGAGGACGCCCTTGATGACAGGCGTCATCAGGCCCATCCAGTCGTCGGCCGCCTCGCGCTCCTTGGCGTCGTCCGAGAGGTGGAACAGATCGCCTTTCAGGGCGGTCCAGAGGATCAGCGCGCGGCCGGCCTCGTTGATCGCGCGGATGGTCATGAGCATCCGCCTGACATCGGGATGCACGATGATCGGATCGGCTTTTTTGTCGGGCGCCTTGGTGCCGGACAGCGAGCGGCCCTGGATGCGCTCGCGGGCATAGGCGACCGCGTTCTGATAGGCGATTTCCGAGATGGCGAGACCCTGCACGCCGACGCCGAGCCGCGCCTCGTTCATCATCGTGAACATGGCGCGCAGGCCCTTGTCGGCCTCCCCGACGAGCCAGCCCGTCGCCCCGTCATAGTTCATGACGCAGGTGGCATTGGCGTGAATGCCCATCTTCTCCTCGATCGAGCCGCAGGAGAGAGAGTTGCGCGCGCCGGCCTCGCCCGAAGCATCCGGCAGGAACTTCGGCACGACGAACAGCGAAATGCCCTTCACGCCTTCGGGCGAGCCCTCGATGCGGGCGAGCACGAGATGGATGATATTGTCGGAGAGATCATGCTCGCCGGCCGAGATGAAGATCTTCTGCCCGGTGATGCGATAGGATCCGTCACCCTCCGGCACGGCCTTGGTGCGCAGAAGCCCCAGATCGGTGCCGCAATGGGGCTCCGTCAGGTTCATCGTGCCGGTCCAGATGCCGTCCACCATCTTGGGCAGGTAGAGCTGCTTCTGTTCGTCCGTGCCATGCAGCTGGAGCGCGGCGATGGCGCCACGCGTCAGGCCGGGATACATGGCGAAGGCCATGTTGGCCGAAGACAGGAACTCGTTGACGGCGGCCGCCAGCGTATGCGGCAGGCCCTGTCCGCCATAGGCCGCTTCCGCCGAAAGCCCGCCCCAGCCCGCTTCGCGAAAGCGCGCATAGGCCTCGCGGTAGCCCTTCGGCGTGGTGACGGAGCCGTCCTCCGCGCGGTGGCAGCCCTCGCGGTCGCCCGACTGGTTCAAGGGAAAGAACACGTCCTCGGCAAAGCGCCCGGCCTCGCCCAGCACCGCCTCCAGCACATCGGGGGAGACCTCCGCGAAGGCCGGCAGATTGTTGTAGCGCTCCAACCCCAAGACATCGTTCATGACGAACAGCGTATCGGCCACGGGCGCGTGATAGACCGGCATCGCAATTCTCCTCCCCGGATATGGCGATATTTGACGTTTGCGTAAACGTAAGTCTGAACATAGCCAGCTTGGCGTGAGCGCGCAAGCGTCTTGCCCCGACAAGCACCTCGCTCACGCAAGCGCTCCGCTTTGAACAAGCGCCTCCCTCGCACCTCCATCTGCGTTCTTTTCGCTTGAGCGGAGCCTGCGGATTTGGAACACACGGGGCGACAGGGCGTGGGGCACCCACGCCGACAGGAAGCCCGCCCGTTCGAGGACAAACGCCCATGTTCCAGGATTTCGACGACAGGTCCGACGCCTCGCAAACGGCTTCGCGGGTCGAGCGCCTGCGCGCGGCGCTCCGCGAGGCGGGCGTCGATGGGTTCGTCATCCCGCGAGCCGACGAGCATCAGGGCGAATATATTCCGCCATCCTCCGACCGGTTGCGCTGGATCACGGGCTTCACCGGCTCGGCCGGCGTCGCGCTGGTTCTGCCTGCGAGCGCGGCCGTCTTCGTGGACGGACGCTACACCGTGCAGGTGCGCGCGCAGATCGACGCTTCCGTCTTTGCGCCCGAAAGCTCCGTGGAGACGCCGCTCGCGGCCTATCTGAAGGACAAGGCCAAGGGGCTGCGCATCGGTATCGACCCTTGGCTGCATACATTGGCCGACGTGAAGTCGCTGGAAAAGGCGATGGAGGAGGCCGGCGGCGCTCTGGTTCTTCTGCCGCACAATCCGGTCGATCGCATCTGGCAGGATCGTCCGTTGCCGCCCAAGGGGCGCGTCACGCTGCAGCCGGTCGCCTATTCCGGCCTGGAGAGCGCCGAAAAGCTGGAGACGATCCGCGAAGGGCTGCGCAAGGCCGGGGCCGATGCCACGGTGCTGACCGATCCCTCCTCGGTCGCCTGGGTGTTCAACATTCGCGGCGGTGACGTTTCGCACACACCCTTGCCGCTTTCCTTCGCCCTGATCCCGGCGGACGGGCGGCCGACCCTCTTTATCGACGCGGATAAGCTGGACGGGGAGGCGAGCGCCTATCTCTCCGGCCTCGCCGATCTCGAAGCGCCCGACCAGCTCGAAGGCGCACTCGCCCGTTTTGCGGACGAGAAGGCCGTGATGCTCGATCCGGCCCTTGCCGCCGATCGTCTGTCGCGCATCGTCACCAAGGCCGGCGGCCGTGTCATCGAGAAGGAAGACCCGGCGCGCCTGCCGCGCGCGCGCAAGAACGCGGTCGAGATCGAGGGCTCGCGCCGTGCCCATCTGCGCGACGGGGCGGCTATCGCCTCCTTCCTGTCCTGGCTCGATCGCCAGCCGGCCGGCTCGATCACCGAGATCGACGCCGCGCAGAAGCTGGAGGCGATCCGCACGCGCTTCGGCGAGGCCGATGGAATGCCGCTGCGCGATCTCTCCTTCGACACGATCTCGGCCTCCGGCCCGAACGCCGCCCTGCCGCATTACCGCGTCAATCGGGACTCGAACCGCACCTTAGGCGACGGCGAGATTTTTCTGATTGATTCCGGCGCGCAATATCAGGATGGCACGACCGACATCACGCGCACGGTCGCCATCGGCGTGGTGCCGGACGAGGCGCGCCAGAAGTTCACGCTGGTGCTCAAGGGCATGATCGCGATTTCCACCGCGCGCTTTCCCAAGGGCACGCGGGGCATGGACCTCGATCCGCTGGCGCGCATCGCGCTGTGGAAGGCGGGCTGCGACTATGCCCATGGCACGGGCCACGGCATCGGCTCGTTTCTGGCCGTGCATGAGGGGCCGCAATCCATATCGAAGCGCGGCGCGGCGGTTCTGGAGCCGGGCATGATCGTCTCGAACGAGCCGGGCTATTATCGCGAAGGCGCTTTCGGCATTCGCATCGAGAACCTGCTCCTGACGCTGGAGGCGAGTGAGATCGAGGGTGGCGATCTGCCCATGCATGGGTTCGAGACGCTGACCTTCGCGCCGATCGATCGCCGTCTCGTGGTTCGCTCGCTCTTGAGCGAAGCTGAAATCGATTGGCTCAACGCCTATCACGCCGAGGTCGCGGCCCGCATCGCACCGCGCCTCGACGAGGAGGATCGCCGCTGGCTGGAACTGGCGACGCGTCCCTTGCCTGTCTGATCCAACAAGAAGGCAGCCGTGGCGCTAGTGCTTCGGCTGCCTTGCGTTGAATGACTGCCTTATCGGCACAAGCGACGTGGCCCGTTGCTGGGCTGGAACGTGCCGCTTTCGCGGTCGAAGCTGCGATAGCGCGTTTCGCAATAGCGATACCATGCGCCGCTGAACGGCGCGGGACGGCTGCTGGCCGCGTTCGGTTGCGCGCCGTATTCGGCCTTGTAGAGCGCGGCGTTCTGGTCGAAGCCGAGAACCGCGCCCGCCTGCACAAGCGGATCGAGGCGATAGAAGCCGGGAACGGGTGGGGCGGGGGTCGCGTAGTAGAGCGGCCCCGCGACGCCCGGCCCACCGAACTGGCCGACCGTCTTGCGATAATAGGGTCCGGTAACAATGCTCGGAACGATGGGGTATTGCGCATCCCGCGCATAGACGGGACGATTATAGGGATCGATCCCGACGAATTCCCCGGCGGACGCTGCCGATGGGGCGAAGGCCCAGAGCCCAAGCGCCAGACACGCCGCGTTCATTCCCTTCGAGCCGAACATTCGCTGCCCTCCGTGCATAACTTGCGCCAAACTGTCGCTGGAGAAATGCGCCGTGGCTCCGCCCGGTTCCCGCTCCAAACGGAAACGGCCGCATCGCGGGATGCGGCCGTGCAAGAGCTGAACAGGCTGGTGTCAGCGGCAGAATTGGCGCGGCCCGTTATAGGGCTGGAACGTGCCGGAGCCCGGATCGAAGGAGCGGTAGCGGGACGAGCAATAGCGATACCAGTCGCGGCTCCACGGGCGCGGACCATAAGCCGGCGCGGCGTAGCGGGGCGCCGCATAACGTGGGGCAACATAGCGCGGCTGGTTGGCGCTCGCGATGGCTGCGCCGACGCCGAGGCCCAGGATCGCGCCTGCGATGGCCGCGCCGCCATTGTTGTGACGGTGGCGATAATAGCGCGGGCCGCCCTCGTAATAACGGGGACCGCCGTAATATCCCTGCCCGCCGTAATAGCGGGGGCCGCCGTAGTAGCCCGGTCCGCCCCGGTAATGATGGCGACCATAACCGCCCCAATAGGGATCGGCCTTGGCGGTGGAAACGCCAACGAGAGGAACTTGGGCCGGCACGGCGGCAGGGAGCATGGTCAGCGCGATGGCCGCAGCCAGCACCTTGCCACCTAGCATTCTTACGATACGCATGGTTCACTCCGGCAAAGCAATGAATTCGCTCAAGGAACAGCTTTTCGCCTGAACGGTTCCTGAACGACCGCCGGTTATGAAGTCAGTCGATCATATTGTCGTGAATTAGCCCGCGCCGACGCGGGGGAGTGCCGGCGCTTGAACTCGTGTCAACTCGCGTCGGTGAGATCAAAAAACGACAAATTAAGAAAAAGTTGTTACCGGTTTCCTAATCCAATTGCGCCGCCGTGCCATCGGCGGCAAGACACGATCAGAAGCCGTTGCCTTCGGGGTCCCGTTCCATGACGTCACCTTTGACCTTTCTCTTCCGGCGCGGCCCGCTGCGGCCGGGTGCCCCTGAGAGCGAGGCCGTGGAACCGACGTTTCAGCAGCCGCCGCAGCAACCGCAGCAGCCCAGGAGGGCGCCTCCTGTGGAGCAGCGCATGCCCGTTCAGCCTTCGATGCCGCCGCTCGACGGAATCGGCCAGCGCAACGAGATGCTGCGTGTGCGCATCGGCGAGATGGCCGAGCGCCTGGGCGACCTGCGCACGCTGACCGACGATTTCGCCGAACTGATCGAACCTGTCGAGACCATCGCCGGCGAATTGTCGCATGCCAAGGCGCGTGTTCTCGAACTCGACGCCCTCCTGGCGCAGGAGATGGACGCCAACCAGTCGCTGCGCCGCGAGGTGGACGATCTCCTTGGCCGCCATTCGCAGGCCATGGCGGACCTGACCTCCACCACCGCGCGGATCGGCCGCCTGGAAGCGACGCTGCGCGAAAACGAGACGATGCTGGACGAGCAGCGCCTGTCGCTGCGCGAGCGCACCTCCCATGCCAACGCGCTGGAGCGCCAGCTTCTGGCCGAGGTCGAGCAGAACCAGTCGCTGTCCCTCGAAGTGAAGACGCTGCGCGCCGAAGCGCAGATTTCCGAGCAGGCTCTGAACGAGGCCGAGCGGATGCTCTCCGACACGGAGGAGCGCCGGCAGATTCTGGATGGCGAGAACCGCCGTCTCCAGAATCTGGCGGAGGAGCAGTCCGCCGAACTCGTGTCCCTGTCCGGCCGGCTCAATGAGCTGGAACAGCAGATCGACCAGAACCTCCAGTCGATCTCGATGCTGGAGGCCCAGCTGGTTTCGGAGCAGGCCGCGCGCCAGCGGGCCGTCGCGCAGCACGAGGTCGATCTCGGCGCGCTGAAGACCGAGCGCGCCAATTCCACCATGAAGATCGAGACGCTGAACGCGCGTCTCGCCGCGACCGACCAGATCCTGGCGCAGGTGCGCAACCAGTTGCGCGAACGCGAGGAAACGGTTCGCTCGGCCGACCGCGCCGTGAAGGAAGCCTCGGCCGAACGCACGACGCAGGAGCGCCGCGTCGAAAGCCTGCGCGGGGACAATGGTCGTCTGGCGACGCTTCTGCAGGAGGCCGACAAGGGCCGCAACGAAATGGAAGCGCGCTGCGACATGCTGGTGAAGGCGCTGGCCGCCAAGGATGCGGCTTTGGAAAGCGCCAATTCGCGCGCCGCCAACCTGTCGGATCGCGTGGAAACGCTGACGCTGCGCTTCGAGCAGGAGCGCATGGCACTCGAGGTCGCTAACCGTCGCCTGATCGAAGAGTTGCAGAACGAGCGCGCCGAACGCACACTCGCTCAAGGCGCGCTCGATATCGCGCGGGAAAGCCGCTCGGCCCTGCAACGCCAGAACGAAAGCCTTAAGCGCGCCACGAGAAGCCGGCATGGTGAGTTGGGGGGAGAACTGCCGCCGGAGCCGCCGCGAGAAGGAAAGAGTTCGAACGTGCGGCCCTTCTCGGCGTTGGACAAGAACGACTGAACGCCTCCGGGCGTTTCGAAATGCGGTAAGGGACGAGGGGAAACGCAGGGATGACCATCAGAGGGAACGAGGAGATCGGCTTCAGCCTTCGCCAGAGTCTGGCCGACGCGGCGGACGAGCGAACCGGCGAGCCGAATTTCTCGCTGGTTTCGGCCGGCGCGGAGCCCAAGCGCGACTGGTCGGCCGCGCTCGATCTCGTGCGCGAAGCCAGCGAAGCCATTCGCATTCGCGACGAACGCGCGACCGAGATGGAAATCGAGCACCGGCTGGACGCCGAGCGTGCGAGCGAGGAAATCCGCGCGCTCCAGGAGCAGCTGGACGAGACCGAAGTCCGGCTGGCCGAGTCCGAGGCCCGCGCGCGGCGCGCCGAGGCCCGCGCCAGCGAGGCCGAAGCCTGGTTGGCGAAGATGCACGATGCCATCATCGGCAGCTTCAGCAAGGTGATGGGATCGGACAGCGATGCGCAGGTCGAGGCCGATCTGCGCGCCGCTTTCCTCAGCAATCGTGAAGGGGACGAAGAATGAGCGCGATCCGCAACGAGTTGGCCGGCGAAATCGAGATCGACGTGGCCCAACCGGACGCGCCCTCGGCCCTGTTCGACACCACGGCCGAAGAGCTCAGTGCCATGTTCCGCGGCGCCGAGCCGCTGCCGCTGCGCGAGGGCGAAATCCCCGCGCCGGCCAATGAAGGCAGCGCGGTCGCGGTGGCGGCATCCAGCGAGCTGATCGAGCCCATGACCGGAACCATGCCGGTCGATGCGCCGGGCGGGGACTGGACACAGACCCTTTCCATGGTGGAGCAGGCAGCGGGCACGATCCGCAGCTACGAAAAGCGCTTCGCCCAATTGGAGAAGCAGAACCGCGCCCTGGCCGATCGCGCGGCCGAGGAGCACCAGCGCGCCCAGGCCCAGATACAGGTTCTCGAAGAGCGCTTGAAGGCGGCCGACGAGAAGCTGGCCGGTGCGGAAGTTGCCTTGCGCAATTCCGAATACAACGAGTGGGAAACGAGCGTTCGCGCCAAGCGCGCGGAGCAGCGCGCCGAAGAGGCCGAGGCCCGCGCGCGGCAGGCGGAAGCCTATCTGCGCCGCGTGCATGAGCTGATGGCCGGCGTGTCCTGATCCCAACGCTATTTTGAACAGATGAAACCCGCCCTGCGCCTTCGGGAGCAGGGCGGGTTTTTTGTATGCGCCCCCGGGACGACGCGGCAGATCCGTTTGGCCGCCTGACGTGAAGGCCGTCAGGCCGGCTTGACGAACCCGTCCAGCACGCGCTTCTGGCCAGCGCGGTCGAAATCCACGGTCAGCTTGTTGCCTTCCACAAGCGACACCGTTCCGTTGCCGAACTTGCTGTGGAACACACGGTCGCCGACACCATAGGGGTTGGCTTCGTCGGACACCGATTTCGCGACCAGCGTTCCTTCGATTTCGCGCGGGCCGCCGCTTTGCGCCGAGGAGTAGAGCCCGCCGCCCTTGCGCGGCGGCTGGTTGGAGCCGCGCGAGTGCTGCGCCGAGAAGGCGTCGTCCATGCGCCCTGCAAAGCCGCTGCGCCCCTGAGAGCCTGCCCCACCATCCCGCGCAATATATTTGTCGGCCGTGCTGGCCGCGCGTGCGCCGGAGCCCGATACGCCGCCTTCGTTATATTCGATCTTGCGCCCGCGCCCGCCCTGATAGGTATCGCCCATGCCGCCCGCCGCCTGGGCGCGCCGCCAGCCGGGGGTGCCATAGGAGGAGGCGGAAAAGGCGTTCGCGTCCCAGCGCGACGCGCCATAGCCGCCCATGCCGCCGGCTCCGTAGCCGCCATAGGAGGCGGAGGCCTCGATCACCTCGACATGATCCTCCGGCAGCTCGTCCAGAAAGCGCGAGGGAATGGTGGATTGCCACATGCCATGAATGCGCCGGTTCGAGACGAAGGTGATCTTCACCCGACGCTTGCCGCGCGTGATGCCGACATAGGCCAGACGACGCTCTTCTTCGAGGCCGGAGCGGCCGCCCTCGTCGAGGGAGCGCTGATGCGGGAACAGGCCTTCCTCCCAACCGGGCAGGAACACGGTCTCGAATTCCAACCCCTTGGCCGAATGCAGCGTCATGATCGACACGGCGTCGGTCTCGGCGTTCTGTTCGGCGTCCATTACCAGGGCGATATGTTCGAGAAAGCCCGGCAGGCTCTCGTAATCGTCCATGGAGCGGATCAGCTCTTTCAGGTTTTCGAGCCGCCCCGGCGCTTCGGCCGAGCGGTCGGCCTGCCACATCTCGGTATAGCCGGATTCGTCCAGAATCATTTCCGCGAGATCGGTGTGCCGCGTGGTCGAGAGAAGGCCGGACCAGCGGTCGAAATGGCGCACGACCTCAGCCAGCGCCGCGCGCGGGCGCGGCTTCAGCTCGTCGCCCTGCACCAGATCGGCCGCGCCGGCCAGAAGCGGCAGGCCCTTGGCGCGCGAATATTCATGCAGGAGCTTGATCGCCACATCGCCGAGGCCACGCTTGGGCGTGTTGACGATGCGCTCGAAGGCTAGATCATCGGCCGGCTGGCAGACGCAGCGGAAATAGGCGAGCGCATCGCGGATCTCCAGCCGCTCGTAGAAGCGCGGACCGCCGATGACGCGGTAATTCAGGCCGAGCGTGACGAAGCGATCTTCGAATTCGCGCATCTGGAACGAGGCGCGCACCAGGATCGCCATGTCGTTGAGCTTATGACCCTTGTGCTGAAGCTGCTCGATCTCCTCGCCGATCGTGCGCGCTTCCTCCTCCGAGTCCCAGCCCGCATTGACCGAGACCTTCTCGTGCTCGGGATCGTGCAGGTCGGTGAAGAGCGTCTTGCCGAGTCGATCTTCGTTGACGGAGATGAGGCCGGAGGCCGCGCCCAGAATATGGGCGGTCGAGCGATAGTTGCGCTCCAGCCGGATCACGGTCGCGCCCGGAAAATCCTTCTCGAAGCGCAGGATATTGTCCACCTCCGCGCCGCGCCAGCCATAGATGGACTGGTCGTCGTCGCCGACGCAGCAGACATTGACGGCGCTTTGGCCGGCGTCCCGGCGGGAATCCGACATCTGAGCCAGAAGCCGCAGCCAGAGATATTGCGCGACGTTGGTGTCCTGATACTCGTCTACCAGAATGTAGCGAAAGCGCTTGTGATAGTCGGCTAGAATGTCCGGGTGGTCGCGGAAGATCGCGATGGGATGGAGCAGGAGATCGCCGAAATCCGTCGCGTTCAGCGTGGAGAGGCGAGCCTGATAGGCGCGGTAGAGTTCGCGCCCTTTGCCGTTGCCGAAGGAGCGCGCATCGCCTTCCGGAATCGTATCTGGCGTCAGCCCCTTGTTCTTCCAGCCATCCAGAAGATTGGCGAAGGTGCGCGCCGGCCAGCGCTTGTCGTCCAGATTCTCGGCTTGGAGCAGCTGCTTGATCAGGCGGATCTGATCGTCCGTATCGAGGATCGTGAAGTTCGATTTCAGCCCCACCAGTTCGGCATGGCGGCGCAGGATCTTGACGCCGATCGAGTGGAACGTGCCGAGCCAGGGCATTCCCTCGACCTCGCCGCCGACCAGAAGGCCGATGCGCTGCTTCATCTCGCGCGCGGCCTTGTTGGTGAAGGTCACGGCCAGAATCTGCGAGGGATAGGCGAGGCGCAGCTTGAGAATATGGGCGATGCGCGTCGTCAGAACCCGCGTCTTGCCGGTGCCCGCGCCGGCCAGCACCAGAACCGGGCCTTCCGTCGTCTCGACGGCCGCGCGCTGCTCGGGATTGAGACCTGCGAGATAGTCGGGCGCGGGCGCAGCCACGGGCCCGCCGCGCGCCGCAAGGGCTCGGGCGGCGATGCCGGAGGGCTTCTTCGGGCCGGGGGCGGACGGATCGGAGAGTTCGGTCATGCCGACTACTTAATGGATTCTGCAGGGAACACTAGGGGAACATGTCGGCGGCCTTGCGGCAAAGAGGGGAGGAGCGGGTGGCACATCGCCCCGCCCTTGTGGAGAGAGAGGGGCTTCTAAAGCGCGATCTTAACCGCCGCGCGCCAAGCCGCATGACCGGCGAGCGGCAAAACTGTTAGGATTTCTGAAAGCTAGGGCCAGCGGCCCGAATGATTCGACGTAAAGGGACCTGCGGGCTTGCGGCTGTTCATCATCCTTGGCGGCGTCTTGATCGCATGTCTTCTGGCGCTCTGGGTCGGCCCGCGCTTCGTGGACTGGACGACCTATCGCTCGGCCTTCGAGACGGAAACCTCGCGCCTGCTCGGCCAGCCGGTCGAGGTGCGCGGCGCGGTGTCGGCGCGGCTTTTGCCCTTCCCCTCCATTGCCTTCAACGACGTGGTGGTGGGGGATGCCGGCGATCCGATCCTGACGCTGAGTGCGTTTCGAATGGACGCCGAGTTGGCGCCCTTCTTGTCGGGCGAGGTCCGCATCTTCAACACGGAGATGGACCAGCCCAATTTGTCGCTTGATATCGACAAGGCCGGACAGGTTCGCTGGCCCGTCGCCGCCTCGCAGCTTCCCGCCAATCTGCCGGTGGTCTTCGAAAAAGTGCGGATCGCCGGCGGCTCCGTTGCTCTGACCGATCAACGGGTGGATCGACGGATTCAACTGAGCGACATCGACGCCGATCTCTCGGCCCGCTCGCTGCTCGGCCCGATCACGGGCGCGGGCACGCTGCGTCTCGACGGCCGGCTCCTGCGCGTCAGCCTCTCCACCGGGGTTGCGCCCGGCGACGGGACGCTGCCTCTGCGCGTCACGGCCGAGTCCGACGTGCCGAGCCTCTCGGTCAGCCTGTCGGGGACGGCATCGCGCGTGCCGGGCAAGCCGATGCTGGACGGGACGGTGACGTTCCGCACGCCTTTTGCCGTGCAGAAGGCTCAGGCAGCCGGGCAGCGCGAGACCGGGAACGCGCCCACGCCGCCGATCCAGATGCAGGCGGGTTTCACACTCTCGCCGCAACTCGTCGCTCTGTCCGATCTGCGCGCCTCGGTCGGGGCTGCGGAAGCGCCCTATCTCGTCACCGGCGCGGCGAGCCTGAATTTCGGGCCCATTCCTCATTTCGACGTCGACCTGTCCGGGCAGGAAGTCGATCTCGACCGGCTCGCGCCTGCCGAGAGCACGAGCGGCACGGCCCCGAGCCTGCCGGAGCGGATCGCCGGCATTCGCGAAGCGCTGTCGCGCCTTCCCGCCAGCCCCTTGCCCGGCCGGCTGCGCCTGTCGCTGCCGATCGTGACGATCGGCGACACGTCGATCCGCCAAGTCAGCTTTGCCGGCTCGCCCTCGCAGGAGGGCTGGTCGATCGACAAGCTGAGCGGCGAGTTTCCCGGCCGCACCCTGGTGGAAGCATCCGGCCTCGCCGATCTCAGCGCCAAGCCGGGCTTTCGCGGCTCGCTTCTGGTGGCGGCGCGCCAGCCGGCGAGCTTCTTCGGCTGGGCCGGGCTGGGCGGCATCCCCGCGCTGGCGCAGCTCGATCAAGCCGGCCTACAGGCCAAGGTGAATCTCAGCGCGAGCGATCAGAGCCTCGACGATTTGGAACTCAATCTCGGCGGCCAGACGCTGCGCGGCGAGATCGACCGCGCGGTGCGCCCGGAAGGCATCACGACCGATGTGGAGCTGCGCGGCGGTGCGGTGGATCTCGAACCGCTGCTGGCGCTGGCCCGGCTTCGCCCGCAGCCGGCGGGCGGTGTTCCCGAGCGTATCGAGCTGCAATGGGCTGCCGGCCCGCTGCGCTATGCTGGCGTGGTGGCTGATCATGTCGAGGCGGATATGGCGCTGTCGGGTGACGCTCTCGATATCGGCTCCTTCGACGCGGACGGGTTGGCCGGGGCCGATCTTCATGTGGAAGGCACAGTCGCGAACCTTTCCAGCGCGCCGGCGCCCGATCTCAGCCTCGATGTTTCGGCCGATGAGCCGGCCCGCTTCCTCGCCTTCCTGCGCTCGCGTCTGCCGGACAGCCCGCTTCTGCAAGTGGCCGATGCGCGAGCGGCTTCGCTCGGGCCTCTGGCTCTGAGCGGAACGGTCTCGCCCACCGCAATCGCGGGCCGCACCGATCTTGTGGCCGAGCTTGCGGGTACGGCCGCTGGAACCGAACTCACCGTGCGGCTGGCGCTCGAAAACGGTCTCGCCGCCGCCTGGAAGGACGGCCGCTTCGGATTGGAGATGGGGCTGCGCAACGAGAAGCCGGTGGAGCTTCTCGGCCAGCTCGGTCTCTCCACACTCGACCTCGGTGCGCCCGGTCCCTTGTCGGTGCGCCTCACCAGTTCCGGCAATCCTGGCGAGGGCGCGGCGGTGTCGCTGAGCGGCGAAGCGCCCGGCAGCCGCGTGGCGTTGGAGGGGATGGCGGTGCTGTCGCCGGCCGGGCTTCGCTCGCTCGACGGACGCCTGACCCTCAGCAGCGACGACGCAGCGCTTTGGCTGACGACGCTCGGCATCGCAGCCGGCCAGGGGCTCGAGGCGCTGCCGGTGGAAGGCGGAGCGCAGCTTCGCTGGTTCGGCGGTGACTGGGTGGTGAGCGATGTTCGAGGGCATGTGAACGGACAGCCTGTCGAGGGGCAATTGTCCGCTGCCGGCGGCAGCGACATGATCGGCCGTCTGAAGCTCGACCATCTCTCGCTGGACTGGCTGCAGACCATCCTCACCGGCATCGTTCCCGAGGGGGAGGGCGTGGGGACGCGTGCCTTCGCCGCGCCGCTTCTGCCGCAGCGGCCCCTCCGCCTGTCTCTGGAAGCCGGCGCGCTGGATGGGGCGCCGATTGAGATGACCAATATCAGCGCGCAGTTGAACGGTTCCGCGACCGAGCTGTCCGTGCCGACCTTCGCTGCCAAGATCGGCGAGGGGCGACTGGAAGGGCGCGGCCGATTCAGCAATGTCGGCGGTCTGGTCGGTACGGAGTGGACGCTCGATATCGAAGGCCGTCCGGTCCGGCTCGGGGAGGGCGAGAATGCCATCCTCTCAGGTGTTCTCGGCGGTCGGTTGAGTTTCAAGGCGGGCGGCCAGAGTTTCGATGCGCTGAGGCTCTCGGTGGACGGAACCGGCGAGGCGACTCTGACGGATGCGGAGATTTCCGCGGTTGCTCCGAGCCTCATGGGTTCGGTGCTGGAGGAAGCCGGCAAGCCGGGCTTCTCGGCGACATCGGACGCCGTGGCGCGTCTCGTCGACGCCGCTCAGCGCGGCCAGAGCCTGACTGCGAGTTCCATCACGGCTCCGCTGCGCCTTGCCAATGGCGCCTTGCAGATCGGGCCGATCCGTCTGGACGCAGCCAGAGAGGTCTTGTCCGGGGAGGCCCGCATCGGCCTCGCCGATCGCGCTCTGTCCGGTCGATTCGAACTGGCGCTGCCCAAGCCCGAGGAGGCGGACGTGGTGGACGCGCCCGATCCCGCCCTGATCTACGACCTGTCGGGAACGCTCGCCACGCCGCGCCGGGCGATGGGTGTCGAGCCGCTGACCAGCTATCTCGCCTCGCGCGCCTATCAGCTGGAGCAGGCACGCGTACGGACCTTGGAGGAGGCGCTGCGCGAAACGGTTCGTCTGCGCCGGGAAACACGTTTCTACGAGGCGCGCGAAAAGACCCGTCAGACCCTTCGCGACGCGCGCATCAAAGCCGAAGAAGACGCGCGCCGAGCCGAGGTCGAACAGCGCGAACGCGAGGCGGCGGAGGCGGAACGGCGGCGCGCCGAGGAGGCGGCCGCGCGTCCTCAACCTGCGCCGCAGCGCTCAGTCCCCGCGCCGGCCGCGCTCGAACTCGAAGCCCCGCCCGTTGCCGTGCCGCCGCCGCAGCCGAATGAAGGCTTCCGCGATCTGCCGGGCGTCGGGCCGCTTCAGCGGTTCTGAAGGCGCGCATGGATGGTCGGACGAGCTTGCACCAAAAACTTGGGAGCCGCTTCGGCCGTGTGAGGGATGGTTCTCGCGGGCGCTGTGAGCGCCGCAGAGCCCCCGCGAAAGCGGCAGGCCGCTCCCGTTACGGAGACGAGCCACCATCTGGCCGATGGCAGGCAAGGCCGATCTTGTGGCCGTCGCGGTCGCGGAAATACGCGCCGTAATAGTTCGGGTGATAATGCGGCCGCAGGCCCGGCGCGCCTTCGTCGCGGCCGCCAAGCGCCAACGCCAGCGCGTGAACGCGGTCCACAAGAGCATGGCTGCCCAGGTTGAAGGCGATCATCGTTCCGTTGCCAATGGAGGCGGGAGCGCCATTCTCCGGCCGGCCGATCAGGAAAAGCGGGCGATCGGCGTCGGCCGGCTGCCATCCCGCCCAGCCGCGCTCGCCATCTTCGAAGCGGAAGCGCAGGCCCATCTCGCGCGCGATCGCGGCCCAGAAGCGAAGCGAGCGTTCGAAATCATCCGTGCCGAGATAGACATGCGACAGGATCACATGGGATGTGTCGCCACGCTCTGCGGGCGTCTGCGCTTTTCGCAACGACTCCTGGAGAACATGCAGGCGGATGGCGGAGGAGAGATTGGTCTCGGGCAGGCGCTCGCTGTCGATACGCGCAACAAGCTCGGCGACGGCGCATCCCGCCATGTTCGCAAGGCGGTTCAACTCGGCCCAAAAGGGGGCCTCGACGCTGATCGATGTGCGATGGCCTCGAATTGAAAGCGAATGCTTCTCGATCATGGGGCCGGTGGATCGCGAAGCGCCCCGTCAAGCTGACGCTCTGTGCGCTCTTTTTCGATCGCCTCGCGTTCCCGCTCGGCCTTGCTGCGGCCGTGGCGAGTGCGGTTCTCGGCGGCCTTGGACTCTGCCGCCGCCCGCTCGGACCGTTTGCGGGCCATCCGAAGATTGACGACCTCGCCCATCGCGCTCAGGGCTTCTTGCGGAATGCGTCCAGAGACACGACCTCGGCGCTCTTCTCGGCCGGCTTGTCCTCGGCCTTCTCGGCGTCCTTGCTCGGCTCGCTGGCGCTCTTGGCCGCCGTCTCCTTGCGCGCGGCCGCAGCGGGCTTAGCGGGAGCGGCAACCGCCACAGGGGCAGGGGAAGTCGCGACAGGGGCGAGCGCGGTCGGAGCCGGGCTGTCTTCGGTCTGGGAGTTGGCCGCGTCCATATCGCGGACGTCGAATTCGAGTTCGAAGTTCACAGCCGGGTCGTAGAAGCCGCGAATCGCGCTGAAGGGAATCAGCAGACGCTCGGGGATATCGGAGAAGGACAGGCCGACCTCGAAGGAGGTGTCTGTCACCGACAGGTCCCAATACTGATGCTGGATGACGATGGTTATCAGCTCGGGGTACTTCTCGCGCAGCCGGGACGAGATGCGAACACCCGGAGCGGAGGTGAGGAAGGTGATGAAGAAATGATGATCGCCGGGCAGACCGGTCTTGACGACCTCGCCCAATACCTTGCGGATGACGCCGCGCAGAGCGTCCTGCGCCAGAACATCGTAACGGATAAGATCCTGACCCATTCGGTCGTCCTGAACTCGCAGACATGGCAGCCGGGCTGGCGCCGTATAAAAAGGTGGAGGCTTCTGTTGCCAGGCGCCTCCGAGCCCCGCCTAGAAGTGCGAACCACTAGGGCTTGATTCGAAGTTATCGCACCGCATTACGCGGCGAGACGGACTTCCGCATAGTTGTCGTTGGCAACTACTTTTACAGCCCGATGACGGTGGTACCATGCCGAGCAAAAGTCCGATTTTTACGCCCTCGTCGATCCTATTTCGCCCCCGCCTCAACCCACGGCGCGACGATCGCCGGGGTGGGCTCAGGTGGAGGCGCCGGGTACCGCCCCCGGGTCCGAAAGGTTTATTACATCGGCCGTTTATTGCCATAGCCGGATCAAGTCCGGCTCCGCGAATATAGGCACTCGCGGCATTGGTGAAAAGGCCCGAAATCGTAACATGCAATCTCTGCGTAAGATTGCGCCGTTTCGCTGAGGCCGGCTGGGCTCATC
This sequence comes from Aureimonas ureilytica, assembly GCF_001475935.1. Lineage (GTDB taxonomy): Bacteria > Pseudomonadota > Alphaproteobacteria > Rhizobiales > Rhizobiaceae > Aureimonas > Aureimonas ureilytica_A. The sequence continues at coordinate 45,345 of NZ_LDQA01000028.1, read as the reverse complement.
CGCGTCCCATCGCGCGAAGCAGCGCGTGAACCCGCTCCGCCAGATCGGGAAAGAGGCCGTCCATCTCGATTGAGGAACCGACCTCGCGAATCGGTCAGGGCCGCAGCCGTCACGAAGGTAATCGAAGAGGCGGCCCTGGCCGGCGAAGTGATCCGACCCAAACAGAAAAGGAGCCGAGGGTCTTCGGCTCCTTTCCAATGCGTCTTACTTCGTGGCGGTCTCGGGTAGGCCGAGCACCGCGCAAAGCTCGCCCCATTCGCGCTTGGTCAGCCCGCTCGACACCTGATCCAGCGTCTCGCCCGCAATCATGCGGCGCACGGCCTGGATTGCGGTCGCGGACAGTTGCGCCGCGCCGAAGCGATGCTCCATGAAGGCTTCGTGCGTGATCGGCACCCAACGCTTCAGGAGGTCGATCATCACATCGGCATAGGCGCGGATTTCATATTGCGCGTGCGGGTCGGCTCGAAGGCGCAGGAAGCTCATGAAATTGTGGAGGTCCGCCTTCCAGTACCACTGGGTATAGAAGTTGAGCGAAAGGTTCATGCGGGCCAACTCGCGCGCCAGACCCTTGCGGCTTTCATCCTCGCCGCCTTCGTTCAGCATGAAGGCGTAATCGTCATAGGCGCGGCCGGCGTCCTGACGCAGCATGTCGAGAACGGCTGCTGCTTCGTCGCCCTCCAGAACCTCGCCGCGTCCCTGACGGTTGGAGGCCGATTGTGCGGCCAGATGCTCGGGCGCGGGAATATAGAATTCGCGGTCGAGCACGGAATAGCGCGCCGAATATTCGTTGACGCTGGCCATGCGATGGCGAATCCACTGGCGCGCGACGAAGATCGGCAGTTTCACATGCAGCTTGATCTCGGCCATCTCGAAAGGCGTCGTGTGCCAATGGCGCAGGAGATAGTTGATCAGGCCGCGATCTTCCGACACGCGCTTGGTGCCGCGCCCATAGGACACGCGGGCCGCCTGCACCACGGCATCGTCATTGCCCATATAGTCGATGACGCGCACGAAGCCGTGGTCGAGCACCGGGATGGGTTGATAGAGAACCTCTTCGAGCCCCTCGGACACGGGGCGGATGGTGCTGGAGCGCGTCGAGCGCAGGAGCTCGATCTCCGCGATCTGCTCGCTGGTGAACTGGCTCAAGGGATCGGTCTCCTGTTGCGGTGGCTGGCTTGGCATCAGCCCCATTCGGCCGCCTGCCTGCGCAGCGCCTCCAGCCCTGTCTTATCTCGTGGCCGTGGTTAAGGTGGCCTTACGAGCGTCTCGCGATGAGGAAGCGACTCGTCGACCTGCGCTTCCTTATCAGGGGGCTCTCTCTATCTGAGAGCGCTCTGGAAGCGAGTCATTTATCACCCATGTCCGAAACCGATCGTCCGCCCCGCCTTGTCGCCGTCGTCGCCATGGCGCGCAACCGTGTGATCGGGGCGCGGGGGGCGATGCCCTGGACGCTGCCGAGCGATCTCCGGCATTTTCGCGAACTGACGCTCGGCCGGCCGATGATCATGGGTCGCAAGACCTTCGAGGCGATCGGCAAGGCGCTGGACGGGCGCGACACGATCGTCCTGTCGCGTCGCCCTGAGATCGAGCGGGCCGATGTCCTGACGGTGGCAGATGCCGAAACGGCTTTGAAGGCGGCGCGCATGATGGCGGCCTCGCGCGGATCGAACGAAATCGTGATTGCGGGGGGAGGCGAGATCTATCATCACTTTCTCGGGCAGATCGACCGGATCGAGCTGACGCGCGTCGAGGCCGACCCGGCGGGCGACACGTTCTTTCCCGATTTCGAGAACGAGGGGTTCGAGCGGCGCAGTGAGCGGACTCCGCCGCAAAATCCGAGGGATAGCGCGCCCATGCGCTTCGAGACCTGGGAGCGCACGGGCGCGCCACCGAGGTGACGCCACGGCGCGTCGAAGCGCCCGCAAGGCTCGTTGCCGCGCGCTAACCATGCGCGCCTTCGCCGGGCCGAAACGGCGGCCCGCGCGTTGAAAGCGGTTTTTCGAGTTCCTATAAGCATTTCGACGAGTTTCTCGCGTCGCGGCGACGTATCGCCCGCGACCGGACCTGAGTGGAAGGATCTACATGCCCTGGAGCAATCAGACGGGGAAAGGGGGCGGTGGCGGTGGCGGTGGCCCGTGGGGCCAGGGGCCGCAAGGACCGCGGCCCGGCGGCAACAACTCGCCTGATCTCGAGGATATTCTGCGCCGTGGGCAGGACCGATTGCGCCGAGCGATGCCCGGCGGCGGGGCTGGGTCCGGTGGTTCGGGCGGTGGCCTGGCCCTGGGCGGCCTCGCGGTCGCGGGCCTTGCCGTGGTCTGGCTTCTGAACGCGGTCTATACCGTGCAGCCGGACGAGGTCGGCGTCGAGCTTCTGTTCGGCAAGCCGCGCGCCGAACTCTCCGAGCCCGGCCTGCATGTGATGATGTGGCCTTTCGAGACGGTCGAAACCGTTCCGATCGTGGAAAACCAGATCACCATCGGCAGCGGCCAGCGGGGCGGCGATTCCTCCGGCCTCATGCTGTCGGGCGACCAGAACATCGTGGATGTCCAGTTCGCCGTTCTCTATTCCGTCGAGAACCCTGTCGCTTATCTGTTCAACGTGCAGGACCCGCAGGGCGTTCTGCGGCAGGTCGCCGAAAGCGCCATGCGCGAAGTCGTCGGCCGTCGCCCGGTCGAGGACGTGTTCCGCAACGACCGCGCCGGCATTGCCGAGCAGGTTCGCCAGATCACGCAGGCGACGCTCAATAGCTACAATGCGGGTCTGACAGTCAACGCGATCTCCATCGAAGAAGCCGCGCCGCCGCCGGAAGTCGCCGATGCGTTCGAGGAAGTGCAGCGCGCCGAGCAGAACGAGTCGCAGTTCATCGAAGAAGCGCGCCTGTATCGCAACGAGCAGCTCGGCCGCGCCCAGGGCGAAGCCGTGCAGATCCGCGAGGACGCCGCCGCCTACAAGAACCGCGTCGTGCAGGAAGCGCAGGGCGAGGCGCAACGCTTCACCTCCATTCTGACCGCCTACGAGCGCGCGCCGGAAATCATCCGCGAGCGCCTGTATCTGGAAACGATGGAATCGGTTCTGGCCAATTCCAACAAGGTGATCATGGATGGTCAGACCGCAGGCGGGCAGGGCGTCGTGCCCTACCTGCCGCTCGGCGAGTTGCAGCAGCGACCCGCTCCTAGCGCCGCGCCGCAGCCGACATCGGCCGCGCCCGCCGCGTCCAACGTTACCCGTTCGCAATTGACGGGTACCGCCGCGTCCACGCCTGCGCAGGGGAATAGCCGATGAGCAACCGTTTCTACGGCGTTCTCATTGCGATCGCCCTTGTTCTCTTCGTTCTCTGGAATTCGGTCTTCATCGTTCGCGAGGGCGAGCAGGCCGTGGTGACGCGCTTCGGTGAAATCCAGCGCGTCGTCACGCAGCCCGGCCTGAACTTCAAGATGCCGTTCAGCTTCGCCGGGGCGGATACGATCCAGATGCTGCCCAACCGCCTTCTGCGGCTGGACCTCAACGACAAGCGCGTTCAGGTCGCGGGCGGCGCCTTCTATCAGGTGGATGCGTTCCTCGTGTACCGCATCTCGGATGCGGCCGTGTTCCGCCGCACCCTGTCGGGCTCGATCGCCCAGGCCGAGCAGCGGCTGAGCACGCGCTTCGACGCGGCCATCCGTCGGGTCTACGGCTTGCGGGACTTCCAGTCCGCGCTGTCGGAAGAGCGTCTGCAGATGATGGTCGAGGTTCGCGACCAGATTCGCCCCGACGCGGCTTCGCTGGGCCTCGATCTGGTGGATGTGCGCATCCGCCGCACCGACCTGACGCAGGAAGTCTCGCAACAGACCTATGCCCGTATGCGGGCCGAGCGTCTGGCCGAGGCCGAGCGCGTGCGCGCCCGTGGCCGCGTTTCGGCACGGGAGATCCGCGCCGGCGTCGATCGTGAGGTCACGGAACTGGTGGCCGGCGCGCGGCGCGATGCCACCATCCTTCAGGGTGAGGGCGAGGCCGAGCGCAACACCATCTCGGCCAATGCCTATCAGGCGAACCCGGAATTCTTCGAATTCTACCGCTCGCTCCAGGCGTATCGCGAGGCCATGGCCAAGGGCGGCACGACCATGGTGCTTTCGCCCGACACCGAGTTCTTCCGTTACTTCAACTCGGGCGACGTGAAGGGCAATTTCCCACCCCGGCCGCTGGCATCGACCAACGCGGCGCCTCCGCCGAGTGCGCCGGCCAACCCGGCACCGGCCGCACCCGCGCCCGCAGCGCCGCCGCCGGCCCCGGCCGCACCGGCCAACTGATCCGGTCTGTTCCCCCTGCCGCCCGCGTCCGAAAGGTCGCGGGCGGTTTCGTTTTGGGCATCGGACCCGGCAGAGACCGGGGGATGGCGCGCGCCCCTTCTTGATTCGGTCGCTTTTATCCGCTGGACTCGTTTCCGGCCGAATCCCGTATGCCGCGTGCTTTGGCCTTTGATCCCTCGCCCATGCGCGGCGAGGGCGTTTGGCTGCAACGGCACCGGATTGCTTGATGACCGCAACACATCCCCGCCGCCCGTATCGGCGCCTTCGCGCATTCGCCGTCCTTCTCTCGACGGTCGCGATCTCGCCGCTGCCGGCCTTCGCGCAAGGGGTGATCGCGCCGCCATCCGAAGGCCAGCCCATCGCGCCCCAGCCACCGGCCGCCGGCACGCTGAACCCGGATGCGGCGGGCGTGCCGCCGACGCCGAACGCCGCCCAGCCCCGCGCGCAGGGGCCGGCCTCCGTCGCCGATCTCGCCGAGCGGCTTCTGGGTGCGGTCGTCAATATCTCGACGTCTCAGACCGTCGATCGCGGCACGGCGGATGACGAAGACGACGAAGACGGCGATGGCGATGGCAACAATGGTGAGGACGCGCCGGCCGCGCCTGCGGTGCCGAAGCTGAACGCGCCGGACGGATCGCCGCTTCAGAAGTTCTTCGACGATCTTCTGCAGGGCGACAGCAAGGACGGGACGCGAAAGGTCCAGTCGCTCGGCTCGGGCTTCGTCATCGACCCCTCGGGCATCATCGTCACCAACAATCACGTCATCGCCGATGCGGACGAGATCACCGTCAATTTCGCGGATGGCAAACAGCTCGACGCCAAGATCGTCGGCGTGGATACCAAGACCGACATCGCCGTGTTGAAGGTGGAGCCGGAAGCGCCGCTCGCCGCCGTGCCCTTCGGCGACAGCGAGCAGGTGCGCATCGGCGACTGGGTCATGGCGATCGGCAATCCGTTCGGCCTCGGCGGATCGGTGACGGTCGGCATCGTTTCGGCCCGCGGGCGCAACATCAATGCCGGCCCCTATGACAATTTCATCCAGACGGACGCCGCCATCAATCGCGGCAATTCGGGTGGCCCGCTCTTCGACATGTATGGCCGCGTGATCGGCATCAACACGGCGATCATCTCGCCGACCGGCGGCTCCATTGGCATCGGCTTCGCCATTCCCGCCGTCCTGGCGCAGAATGTCGTGGCGCAGCTGCGCGATTTCGGCGAAACGCGCCGAGGCTGGCTGGGCCTGCGCCTGCAGGAGGTGAGCGAGGAGATCGCCGAAAGCCTCGGCCTGCCGAGCGCGGCGGGTGCGCTGGTGATGGGCGTCGTGCCACAGGGGCCGTCCGACACCGGCAAGATCGAGATCGGCGATGTGATCCGCAAGTTCGACGGCAAGCCCGTCGCGACCTCGCGCGATCTGCCGCGAATGGTGGCCGAATCACCGGTCGGCAAGGTCGTAAAGCTGGAAATCCTGCGCAAGCAAAGCCTCGACGCGCCGGCCGTGCCGGTCGAGGTCGAGGTGACGCTCGGCCGGCTTGAGGACGGCGAGGCGGCCGACAACCAGACCGATCAGGGCGAGGACGCGCCCGATGAGGACGTCGTGACCGAAGGCCCACTGCTGGGCCTCTCCTTCACCGATCTCAGCGACGAGTCGCGCAAGCAGTTCGACCTGCCGGCCGAGGCGCAAGGCGCGGTGATCTCGGCCGTCGAGCCCAACTCGGCCTCGGCTGACAAGGGGCTGGAATCGGGCATGACCGTGCGCGAGATCGGCCAGGAGAAGGTCGCCAATGGCGAGGAGGCGCGCGAAAAGCTCGCCAAGGCCAAGGCGGACGGGCGCAAGAACGCGTTGCTGCTCGTCGCCGACAAGGCGGGCGATCTGCGCCTCGTCGTGGTGCCGATCGACTGATCAGCGGCTCGTCATCATATGCCACTCGCTTCGCCGCAGCCCGTAGAGGCTGTGGCGGACGAGATGCGGGTGGCTGCGCGGCACGCGCGGATGGTCGAAACTGCGGCGGAAGCTCATGCCGATCCGCTGCATCACCGCTTCGGACGCGCGGTTCTCCACCACGCATTGCGACACGATCTCCGGCAGCGCCAGCGTATCGAAGCCGAACGCGAGACAGGCACGCGCCCCTTCCGAAGCGAGGCCTTGACCCTGCGCCTCCGGCAGAAGGCGCCAGCCGATCTGAACGCTCGGCGCGAAATCGAACACGGGTTCGGTGACGGGCGACAGGCCGATCACCCCGACGACGCGCCGATCCGTCAGGCGTACCGCCGCCAGAAAACCCATACCGTCCGCTTCCAGATCGGCATTCCAGCGGTCCATGGTCGCGTCCGCCTCCGCCTCGGTCATGCGCATCGGAAAGAAGCGCATGACGGCGGGGTCATTGTTCAGGCGATGGAAGACCGGCCGATCGCTTTCGATCCAACGCCGAAGAACCAGGCGCTCCGTGCGCAGCCCGTCCATCAGGCGCGGAATTCGCTCGCGCGGTAGCCCTGGATGAAAAGAAGCGCGGTGAGATCGCCATGGTCGATGCGGAAGGGGGCTTGCGCCGCAACGCTCGGCTTGGCGTGGATGGCGACGCCCGTGCCGGCCGCCAGGATCATCGGCAGATCATTGGCCCCGTCGCCGACCGCGATCGCATCGGCCGGGGTGAGGCCGAGCCCGGCGGAAATTGCGCGCAGGGCCTCGACCTTGGCTTCGGCGCCGAGGATCGGCTCGGCCACCGTGCCGTCCAGCCGATCATCCGCAATGTTCAGGATATTGGCGCGGTTCTCCGCAAAGCCCAACCGGCCGGCGATGACGGACGTGAAGGCGGTGAAACCGCCCGAGACCAGCGCGGTATGCGCGCCGTGAGCGTTCATCGTGCCGACGAGTTCGCGCCCGCCAGGGGCCAGCGTGATATGGCTCTCGATGACCTCGCCGATTGTGGAAACCGGCAGGTCGCGCAGGAGGCCGACGCGCTCGCGCAGCGCCGGCTCGAAGGCGATCTCGCCGTTCATGGCGCGCGCGGTGATGGCGGCGACCTGATCCTTGATACCGATGGCGGCGGCGAGTTCGTCGATGCATTCCTGCTGGATCATGGTGGAGTCCATGTCGGCCAGGAGAATCCGCTTGCGCCGCCCGGCGACCTCCTGCACCACGCAGTCCACAGCCTCGTCCAGCGCCAGCCGCTTCAGCCGCTCGATCGTGGCAGCGGAGGGCTTTTCGGATGTCACGAGATCGCAGGCGATATCAGGCTCCAGCCAAGTGATCTCCGCTTCGCCGATCTCGTCGGCGGCGGCATTCACGAGGGTGCGCGAAACGCGGGGGTCTTGCCGCGACGACAGAAGGGTGACGACATACATGGGAAGCAGGGCCTGACGATGGAACAGCCGGAGGCGATCCTGATAGCGGGGCCGACCGCGAGCGGCAAGTCGGCGCTGGCGGTGGCGGTGGCGCGCCGCGTCGGGGGCACCGTCGTCAATGCCGATTCCATGCAGGTCTATGACGGTTTGCGCATCCTGAGCGCGCGCCCGGCCGTTGATGAGATGGGCGGCGTCGAGCACCGGCTCTACGGCCATGTGCCGCCGGACGCGCCCTATTCGGCCGGGGTCTGGCTGCGCGAGGTGGAAGCGCTTCTGCCGGAGCTTCGCTTGCGCGGCCAGATTCCCGTCTTCTGCGGCGGCACGGGGCTTTATTTCAAGGCTTTGCTCGGGGGCTTCGACGATCTACCCGAAATTCCCTCCACCATCCGCGAGCGTTGGCGCGCGCGCATGGCGCAGGAGGGGCCAACGGCTCTGCACCGCGTGTTGACGGGGCTCGACCCCGAGGCCGCCGCGCGCCTTCGCCCGAGCGATCCGCAGCGCATCCTGCGCGCGCTGGAACTGTTCGAGACGACGGGCGCGCCGCTCGCTCAGCTGCAACGCGGCGCGGGGGCTGGGTTGGTGGAGGGAGCGAAGGCGCTGAAACTCGTGCTGACGCCGGACCGCGCGCTCCTGCGCGAGCGCATCGCCCGGCGCTTCGACGCCATGTTGGCGGAGGGCGCGGCGGAAGAGGCCGAGGCCTTCTCCGCCCGGCCGGGCGCGGCGACGGGTCTGGCGGCCAACGCCATCGGCGTTGCGGAACTCGCCCGTCTGCGCGCGGGCGAGTTGACACAGAGCGAAGCGCGCGACCTGTCGGTCACCCGCACGCGCCAATATGCCAAACGGCAGGAAACCTGGTTCCGGCACCAATTCGACGAGACCTGGCTGCGCTTTGCCGACCCCGCCGAGGCGCTGGCAGCGCTGGAGGCGAGACTACCTGGCCTCGCTTGAGGGCAACGCGCCGAGGGCTGGAACCGTCAGCATTCCCTATCGTTTCGTTGGGCTTGCAGGGGGAGCGCGCCATGTCGACCACGCCCATCGGTATCAGCGATCATCGCGACGCCATCGAAAAGGGCGCGCGGCTCGGCTATCTCGCGCGCGCCGCCGTCTTCATCACCATCGGCTATTTCGCCTTTCGCACGGCCTTTGCCGGCGGCACGACGCTGAGCGAAGAAGAGGCGATCTCGCGGATCGTCGGCTCGCCCTTCGGCGGGGTGATGCTGGTGCTTCTCGTTGTTGCCCTTCCATGCTTCGCGCTGTGGCGTTTCGTGCAGGCCGTGTTCGATGCGGATGGCTATGGCACGGGGGCCAAGGGCATTTTCGTGCGCATCGGCCGGTTCGTTTCGGGCCTCGCCTATGTGTTTCTCGCGCTCTATGCCGCCTCGCTCCTGTTCGGCGTATCGGTCGGCGGTGGGCAGGGCGGATCGGATGTTCTCAACCGCTGGGGCGCGATCCTCGGGCCTTGGTTCACGCTGCCGGCCGGTCTGGTCATGCTGGGTGTGGCGGGTTCGCAGCTGAAGAAGGCCTGGGACGGCAGCTTTCTGCGCTTTCTCTCGCTGCCGCCGGCTCATGCGCGGTGGATGATCGCGATCTGCCGTTTCGGCCTTGCGGCGCGGGGGATGGTGTTCGCGGCGATCGCCGTCCTGTTCTTCACGGGGGCCTCGCGCTGGACACCGGATCATACGCCGGGGCTGGAAGATGCGCTGAGTGAGATCGGTTCCTGGCCCTATGGCTGGTTGCTCCTGTCGGCCACGGGCCTCGGGCTTGTCGCCTTCGGGGCCTACGCGCTGCTGCTCTCGCTCTACGGGCGCATCCGCTCACCCGATCTCGATCCGAGCGAGGTGATCCGAAAGGCGCGCTCGGGCGCTTGACGGGAGGGGGATCGAGGGATAACGTCTCGCACCATGTCGAAGAAGATCATTCTCCTCGTAAGTAGGCGCACACGCGAGACGGTTTAGAAACCGTCCGGCTGATGCCACGTGTGCGCAACCCAAGGCCCCTCGGAGGGCCTTTTTTATTGCCCGAAATTTCGCAGCATTAGCGCCGACCGGCACCCAGAAGACGAAGGCCGCACCATGAACGACTTGATGATGGAGACGGGCACCCGCAAGATGACGGGCGCTCAGATGGTGGTTCAAGCCATGAAGGATCATGGCGTCGAGCATCTGTTCGGCTATCCCGGCGGCGCGGTTCTTCCGATCTACGACGTTCTGTTTCAGCAGAGCGCGGTCAAGCATATCCTGGTTCGGCACGAGCAGGGCGCGGGCCACGCGGCCGAAGGCTATGCCCGCTCCACCGGCAAGCCGGGCGTCATGCTCGTCACCTCCGGCCCGGGCGCGACCAATGCCGTCACGCCGCTGCAGGACGCGCTGATGGATTCCATCCCGCTGGTCTGCATCACCGGTCAGGTCCCGACCACGCTGATCGGCTCCGACGCCTTTCAGGAGTGTGACACGGTCGGCATCACGCGCCCCTGCACCAAGCACAATTGGCTGGTGAAGAATGTCGAGGATCTGGCCGAGATCCTGCACGAGGCCTTCCATGTCGCGACCTCCGGCCGGCCCGGCCCGGTCGTCGTCGATATTCCGAAGGACGTCCAGTTCGCGACCGGCACTTACACGCCGCCCAATCTCTCGCGCGCCCTGCAGCGCTACCAGCCCAAGCGCGAGGCCGAGCGCGGCCGCATCCAAGCGGCGGTCGAGCTGATGCGCTCGGCCAAGCGCCCGGTCTTCTACACGGGCGGCGGCGTCATCAATTCCGGCCCGCGCGCCTCGCAGCTCCTGCGCGAGATCGTCGGCCTGACCGGCTTCCCGATCACCTCCACGCTGATGGGCCTTGGCGCCTATCCGGCGTCGGGCGAGAAGTGGCTGGGCATGCTCGGCATGCACGGCACCTACGAGGCCAATCTGGCGATGCACGAGTGCGATGTCATGATCTGCGTCGGCGCGCGCTTCGACGACCGCATCACCGGCCGGTTGGACGCCTTCTCGCCGGGCTCCAAGAAGATCCATATCGATATCGACCCGTCCTCCATCAACAAGAACGTGCGCGTCGATCTGCCGATCATCGGCGATGTCGCCAATGTTCTGGAGGCCATGGTCTCGATCTGGCGCGACAGCGGCGCCAAGTCGGAGCCGGCCGCGCTCGAGGAATGGAACACCAAGATCGCCCGCTGGAAGGCGCGCAACTGCTTGGCCTATCGCCAGGAAGGCGACATCATCCTGCCGCAGCACGCGATCAAGCGCCTCTACGAGAAGACCAAGGACCGCAAGACCTTCATCACCACGGAGGTCGGCCAGCATCAGATGTGGGCCGCGCAGTTCTACGGCTTCGAGGAGCCGAACCGCTGGATGACGTCGGGTGGCCTCGGCACGATGGGCTATGGCCTGCCGGCGGCGGTCGGCGTCCAGATCGCGCATCCGGACGCGCTGGTTATCGATATCGCGGGCGACGCCTCGATCCAGATGATGACGCAGGAGCTCTCGACGGCGGTTCAGCACGGCGCGCCGGTCAAGGTCTTCATCCTGAACAACCAGTATATGGGCATGGTCCGCCAGTGGCAGCAGTTGCTGCATGGCAACCGCCTGTCCAATTCCTATTCGGAGGCGATGCCGGACTTCGTGAAGCTGGCCGAAGCCTATGGCGGCGTCGGCATCCGCACGGAGAAGGCGGGCGATCTGGACGCGGCGATCGACGAGATGATCGCGGTCGATCGGCCCGTCATCTTCGACTGCTGCGTCGCCAATCTGGAAAACTGCTTCCCGATGATCCCGAGCGGCAAGGCGCATAACGAAATCCTGCTTCCCGACGAGGCAAGCGACGAGGCGGTGGCGAACGCGATCGACGCCAAGGGCAAGGCGCTGGTCTGACCCGGCCGGGCGGGGCATAACCCGCCCAGGTCCTCCGCTTCCTCATCGAAAGACTGATGTCATGAACCTACCCGTCCAGCCGCCGGCCTCCGCCTATTTCATTACCGACGAGAAGCCCTCGGTCGAATCGCGCACCCTCTCGATCGTGGTCGACAACGAGCCGGGCGTGCTCGCGCGCGTCATCGGCCTGTTTTCGGGGCGCGGCTACAATATCGAGAGCCTGACCGTCTCCGAGACCGACCACAACAAGCATCTGTCGCGCATCACGGTGGTGACGCGCGGCGCGCCGCCCGTCATCGAGCAGCTCAAGAGCCAGCTCGACCGCATCGTTCCGGTTCACCGCGTGGTGGACCTCACCAAGACCGCCATGGGCCTTGGCGACGACGGCCCGATCGAGCGCGAGCTGGCGCTGGTGAAGGTGGCCGGCAAGGGCGACGACCGTGTGGAGGCGCTGCGCCTCTCCGACGTGTTCCGCGCCAAGGTCGTGGATTCCACGACCGATCATTTCGTCTTCGAGATCACCGGCAAGGGCTCGAAGATCGAGAAGTTCATTCAGATCATGGCGCCGCTCGGCCTCGTGGAGGTCTGCCGCACGGGCGTCGCCGCCATGGCGCGCGGCCGCGACGCGGCCCACGAGAGCTGATGATTTTCGACCGATCCCTTTTCGGCGTCTGACGCCGCCCCATCCGGGCGGCGCGATGGCGCGCGCCCGGAGCTTCCCATGCCGTTCGATCTGTTTCTCGGACTTCTCGTCTACGCCTTCGTTTCCTCGGTCACGCCGGGGCCGAACAATATGATGCTGATGGCATCGGGCGTGAATTTCGGCTTCCGCCGCACGATCCCGCATATGCTGGGCATCGCCATCGGCTTTTTCGTCCTGCTTCTGTCGGTGGGCTTTGGCCTTGGCGCGCTGCTTCACGCCGTCCCCGCGCTCCAGACGGTGCTGAAAGTCGTCAGTCTCGTCTACATGCTCTGGCTGGCCTGGAAGATCGCGACCTCGGGCGCGATGGGCGAGGCGCGGGCGAGCGGCCAGCCTTTGACCTTCGGGCAGGCGGCGGCGTTTCAATGGGTCAATCCGAAAGCCTGGGCCATGGCTCTGGTCGCCATGGGGGCCTATACGCAGGTCGAAACGCCCGTTCTGTCGGTGCTTCTCGTCGGCACGGCCTTCGCGCTGGTGAACCTGCCGAGCGTTTCGGTCTGGGCCGGCTTTGGCGTGGCCCTGCGCGGTTTCCTGTCGGAGCCCAAGCGTCTGCGCATCTTCAACATCGTCATGGGCCTCGCGCTTGTCGCCTCGATCTGGCCCATGCTGCGCTGATCCTGGCCGAGCCCACCGAGGGCTCGGCCGAAACATCGCTTGGTCAGGCCGCCTGCGCTCGGGTGTTGACGAGATCGGCCAGCTTGCGGGCGCGCTCCAGGCAGGCGGGCTGCTCGGCGGCGAAGCGCTCGGCGCCGATCTCCATGATAAGCGTCGTGTCGGGCAGGAAGGTCAGTTCGGAGAAGATGTCCTCCCAGGCGATGTCGCCCCAGCCGAGCGGCAGGTGAAGATCGCCGATGCCGAGCGCCGTCGCTTCGGCGCGGTGGTAGAAGGTCTTCATCGTGTAGGGCAGGCCGAAACTGTCATGCACATGAAGATGGCCCGCCACCTCGGCCATGGCGCGAAGCTCCTGGCGGAAGTCGAGGCCCTTGAAGCTCGATTCGATATAGGCGTGGCTGAAATCGATCAGCGCGGCGAGATGGCTGTGTCCGACCGCGCGCACGGTCGCCGCCACTTCGCTGGGTGTCTGGCGATGTTGACCGGGCAGGGTGGTGAAGATGTTTTCCAGAACGATGCGCGTGCCGTAGCCCTTCGCGACCTCGGCCATCTCGTGCAGCGCCTCGCGCTCCATCTGGTCGAGATCCCCGGCGCTTTCGCCCTCGCTCAGCTGGGCCGCGCCGCAATGGTGCACCAGCACGCCCGCGCCCAGCCGGTCGCAGAGTTCGAGCATGGCGCGTACGACGTGCTTCTGCAGATGCAGGTTCTCGCGGTCCATGAAGTTGGACACGATCTGCCCGTGCAGCGAGAGTTTGCGGAAGGAATATTGGCTGGCGATGGCGGAGACGCGCTGAAGCCGCTCCTCGATGATGCGCCCGCCCGCGATGATCTCCTCGCCATAGATGCCGATCTCGCAAGCGTCCGCGCCCGTGTCGGCAACGGCGCGCAGGGAGGCGTCGAGCGTGGACAGGTCGCCCGGTCCGGTGTGATTGCAGAAGCCGACGGCGGAAATGATGCCGGACATGGGATGATCCTTCGGGTCGCACGCTGTGAGAGGCCGGCGGGTATGAACCCCATCATCGAGGCTCGCCACCCCGCCGGCGGCGCTCGTGCTCATAGTTCGCTTGCGTGACGGTTTTACAATCCGTTTCGATCTTCAAAGGAACATAACGAGACCGCTTGGCAAAAGGCGCGAATTCTGCGACCCCTCCGCCCATGAAGTTTTCTCCGCAGCAGGACGAAGCGCTGACGCGGGTGGCCGACTGGCTCAAGCGTGGCGACCAGCCGATCTTCCGCCTGTTCGGCTATGCCGGCACGGGCAAGACGACGCTCGCGCGTCACTTCGCCGAAGGGGTGGAGGGCGGGGTGCAGTTCGCCGCCTTCACCGGCAAGGCGGCGCAGGTGCTGCGCTCCAAGGGCGCGAAATCGGCCAAGACGCTCCATTCGCTGATTTATCGCCCGCGCGGCGAGGAAGCGCTGGAAGACGAATCGACGGGCACGGCCCGCGTGTCCCCGACCTTCTCGCTGAACCGCCAAAGCCCCGTCGCCAAGGCCAAGCTCGTGGTGGTGGACGAATGCTCGATGGTGGACGAGGCGCTGGGGCGCGATCTCCTGTCCTTCGGCACGCCGATTCTGGTGCTGGGCGATCCCGGCCAGTTGCCGCCCGTGTCGGGCGGCGGCTTCTTCACCGAGGCCGAGCCGGACTTCCTGCTCACCGAGATTCACCGCCAAGCGCGCGACAACCCGATTCTGGAACTGGCGCTCGACGCGCGCGAGGGGCGCGAACTGAAATGGGGCGACTATGGCGCCGCTCGCGTCATCACCAAGCGCGAGGTGGACCGGGACGAGGTGCTTAGCGCCGATCAGGTTCTGGTCGGCACCAACCGGACGCGGCGGCTCTACAACAACCGACTGCGCGAGTTGAAAGGCTTTACCGGCGCGCTGCCGCAATCGGGCGACAAGCTCGTTTGTCTGCGCAACGACCCGGCCAAGGGGCTCCTCAACGGCTCGCTCTGGCAGGTGATGACGGCCTCACCCGAGACCACCAAGCCCGGCACCAATCTTCTCGTGAAGCCCGACGATGACGATATCGACAAGGGCATGGCCAAGATCAAGCTGTTGAAGCAGGTCTTCGAAGATCCCACCGCCGAGGTCGCTTGGGCCTTGAAGCGGCGCTACGACGATTTCGACTATGGCTATGCCCTGACCGTCCATAAGGCGCAGGGCTCGCAATGGGACGATGTCATGCTCTTCGACGAGAGCTGGGCCTTCAAGGATTCGCGCGAGCGCTGGCTTTACACCGCCATCACCCGTGCGGCGGAGCGGTTGACCATCGTGAAATAGTGCGAAGGGGCGGCTCTGCCCCTCTTGCCTCCGCGGGCGGGCTTGTGTAGTGCGAACCGTAACGTACGGTACGTGTTCGGCGGCCGGCCAGAGCGAGTGGCGATGAGTGCGATCCTGCCCATGGATGAGGCCCTGAGCGAGCGCCAGAAGGCGGTTCTCGACGCGGCCCTGTCGCTCCTCGTGGAGGATGGCGACAAGCTCACCATGACGGCCGTCGCGCGGCGCGCCAGCTGCTCCAAGGAAACGCTCTACAAATGGTTCGGCGGCCGCGACGGTCTCCTGACCGCGACGGTGCAATGGCAGGCCGCGAAGGTGAGGGCGCTGCCCGCCCGGCGCGAGACCCTTTGCCCGGAATCGCTGGTGCAGGGGCTGGAGCAGTTCGCCTCGGACTGGCTGCGGGTCATCGCCAGCCGCACCTCGATCGCGCTCAATCGCGTGGCGGTGGGGCAGGCGGGAACCGACAAGCACGATCTCGGGCTGATCGTTCTGGAGAACGGACCGGTCGCGCTCCGCGCGCGGCTGCGCCCCTTCCTGGAACTCGCCAGCGAAGCCGGCCTCCTTCAGTTCGAGACGGCGGACGAAGCCTTCGGCACGTTCTTCGGCCTCGTCGTGCGCGATCTTCAGATTCGCCTTCTCTTGGGCGATCGCACCCCCATCACTGACGCGGAGATCGACCGGGACGCCCGGCGCGCGACGCAGCAGTTTCTGTCCCTGCACGGAGCACATTCAACGGCTCCGGCAACGGCCCCGGCCGCATCCAACAACGAGAGAGGAAACGTCCATGCGCGTGTATTATGATCGCGATGCCGATCTGAACCTGATCAAGTCCAAGAACGTCGCGATCGTCGGCTACGGCAGCCAGGGCCGCGCCCACGCGCTGAACCTGAAGGACTCGGGCGCCACGAACGTCGCGATCGCGTTGAAGGCCGGCTCGCCCACGATCAAGAAGGCCGAGGCCGACGGATTCAAGGTCATGACGGTGGCCGAGGCCGCCAAGTGGGCCGACCTCCTGATGATGGCGACCCCGGACGAACTCCAGGCCGACATCTACAAGGCCGACATCGAGGGCAATATCCGCGACGGCGCGGCGATCGCCTTCGCTCACGGCCTCAACGTTCATTTCGGTCTGATCGAGCCCAAGAAGAGCGTCGACGTCGTCATGATCGCGCCCAAGGGCCCGGGCCACACGGTGCGCGGCGAGTACCAGAAGGGCGGCGGCGTGCCCTGCCTCGTGGCCGTCCATCAGGACGCTTCGGGCAATGCGCTCGACCTCGCGCTCTCCTATGCTTGCGGCGTCGGTGGCGGCCGCTCGGGCATCATCGAGACCAATTTCAAGGAAGAGTGCGAAACCGATCTGTTCGGCGAGCAGGTCGTTCTCTGCGGCGGTCTGGTCGAGCTGATCCGCGCCGGCTTCGAGACGCTGGTCGAGGGCGGCTACGCCCCTGAGATGGCCTATTTCGAGTGCCTCCACGAAGTGAAGCTCATCGTCGACCTCATCTACGAGGGCGGCATCGCCAACATGAACTACTCGATCTCGAACACGGCGGAGTGGGGCGAGTACGTGACCGGCCCGCGCATCATCACGGACGAGACCAAGGCCGAGATGAAGCGCGTCCTCAAGGACATCCAGACCGGCAAGTTCACCTCCGACTGGATGCAGGAGTATCGTTCCGGCGCCGCCCGCTTCAAGGGCATCCGCCGCGTCAACGACTCGCACCAGATCGAGGAAGTCGGCGCCAAGCTGCGCGGTATGATGCCCTGGATCGCCAAGAATCAGCTGGTCGATAAGGCCCGCAACTAAGCCTCGTCTTCTCCGAGGTCGCACCCCGTTTCGTCGGGGTGCGGTTCGTCGTGATGAGCCCGCCGGATGCCTCAGCGCGCCGGCGGGCTTTTCCGTTGCGTTAAGCACGGCAAGTCGAACTACTGGATTCAGAGTCCGAAAACGATTCAGCTGTTAGAACATGTCAACGATTGGGTCATGAGGCACGACCATGGCGGTGGCAGAGCTGAACTCGGACGGAAGCGAGCGCCGTGTCGCGCCTCGCACGCGCATCTTCAAGCGCGCGCAGATCCTCTTCAACAATCGCTACTCGACGGTCGACTGCATCGTTCGCAACATATCGGCGACGGGCGCGCTACTGACCATCGATACGGCCGTGCCGCTGCCCCGTCAGTTCGAGTTCCGAATCGGGGAGGAGGACCTTCGTCCGGCCAAGCTGGTGTATCGCCGCGAGCTGTTTGCTGGCATCCACTTCCTCGACGCGCAACAGGATGTCGAAGACGAAATCGCCGTCACCTCGGCCGCCCGCGCCGCTGCGCAGGCCGGCGCGTCGCAGGAAACCAGCTTGCGCATTCAGGCCCGCCCGCTGCCCTATTCCATCGTCTCGCGCCTGCCCTGGAGTGCGCGATAGGAGAGGGGAGAGACCTCGAAGAAAAGCAGGTCTTCGGCAAAAAAGCGCTGGACAGGTTGGGCTCTCGTGCCTATACACCGCCTCACAGACGCCGACCGGCACTGAAGAGCGGATCACAATCTGCTTCGGGTGATTAGCTCAGTTGGTAGAGCAGCTGACTCTTAATCAGCGGGTCGTAGGTTCGATCCCTACATCACCCACCACTTATTTGGACGACAGGATGCCATGGTGTCTTGCAGGGTCGGATAAGGCGATCTGTAGGAATGACGACGTTTTGTCTCGTTCGAGCTTGGCGTGAGGTTTCTTCGAGGCCTCGCGATGACGCGAAGAACGAGTTGGTCCGGGTGATTAGCTCAGTTGGTAGAGCAGCTGACTCTTAATCAGCGGGTCGTAGGTTCGATCCCTACATCACCCACCATTTAACGACACCGAGCAAGGCGCCTGATAGGGCGCCTTTCGTTTTTCAGGGTAGGCCCATCCGTATCGGCCTCGGCTGCTCTCAGCCCTAGACACATGGCTGGCGGTGAGTCGGCTGTCATCCTTCGGCACGGCTATGCCAAGCTGCATGGCAGGCCGTCTAAGAGGATCGCGAGGAAACATGAGTTCGATCGATCCTGGTCGTTTCGATTGTCAGAGCTGCGGCGCCTGTTGCAGCTATTCCGCCGAATGGCCGCGCTTTTCCACCGAGACCGACGAGGAACTCGACCGTATTCCGCCTGAGCTCGTGGCCGCCGACCTATCGGGAATGCGCTGCGAGAATGACCGCTGCTGTGCGTTGACGGGAAAAGTGGGGGAGGGGACGGCCTGCGGGATCTATCTCTTGCGCCCGCATGTCTGCCACACCTGCCAGCCGGGCGACGAGGAGTGCCTGATGGCCCGCGCCGCCTGGGGGCTGGCCTGAGGCCGTAACGAGCGGTGGCCGCAGGCGGGCCGGAGCCAAACATGTCTGGCAGACGGCTCTCTCTCCACACAGCCCCGGTCTTGCCCGGCGTAATCCGTGTATTCTCGCTTTTTAAGTAGGTCTTCCTTGGCGGAAAGTCTCGCCCACGCGAAAGTAAGCCGTACGTTTACGTAACTGAAACCCCTGCGGGTGGAACGATAGAGCTCGATTTCCACCTTGGGTGATGGCTGTCTGCGATGGATACGCTTCTGGCGAGAGCCGATCGGCCTTTGTATGTCGATCTGGATGGGACGCTGGTCCAGAGCGACCTGCTGTGGGAAAGCCTGTTCCTGTTCGCGCGCCAGCATCCTCTGCAAGCGTGGAAGGTCTTCGGCTGGGCGCTCGCCGGCAAGGCGATCCTGAAAGACGAACTGGCGAAGCGCGTCGAGGTCGATCCCGCGATCTGGCCCTACCGGCAAGAGGTCGTCGCGACCCTTCAGGCCGAGCGCGAGGCTGGCCGTCATATCGTTCTGGCGACCGCCTCGAACGAGCGGCTGGCGCAGGGCGTCGCCGATCATCTCGGCCTCTTCGACGAGGTGATCGCCAGCAGCCGCGAGGAGAACCTCTCGGCCGAGCGCAAGCTCGACCGCATCCGCGCCGACCGGCAGGGCGGGGCCTTCGACTATGTCGGCAATTCGCGCGACGATCTCTGCCTGTTCGATGCGGCCGAGACGGTGACGGTCGTGCAGCCGGACCGCGCCGCCGCGCGCTGGCACCGCGAGGCCGAGCGCGACTGCCGCCTGATCCAGGACGAGGGCCATGTCGCGCGCGGGCTTCTGAAAGCCATGCGCCCACATCAGTGGATGAAGAACGTCCTGATCTTCGTGCCGATCGGCCTCAACCACGAATTCCTCAACCTGTTGATGGTGATGCAGGGCGTCCTCGCCTTCGTCTGCTTCTCCATGGCCGCCTCGTCGGTCTATATCTTCAACGATCTCTTGGACCTTACGGCCGATCGTCGCCATCGCACCAAATGGCGGCGTCCCTTCGCCAGTGGCCTCGTACCGATCCCGACTGGCGTCGCGGCCGGGCTGGCGCTGTTTGCGGCGGCCTTCGGTCTCAGCCTCGCGCTGCCCATCGAGTTCACCGCGATCCTGGCCATCTATCTCGTTCTGACGACGGCCTATTCCTTCGCCCTCAAGCGAATGCTGCTGATCGACGTCCTGACCCTCGCCGGGCTCTATACGTTGCGCATTCTGGCGGGCGCGGCGGCGGCCGATACGGTCGGCTCCTTCTGGCTCCTGGCCTTCTCGCTCTTCTTCTTCTTCTCGCTGGCGCTGGTGAAGCGCTATGTGGAACTCGCCGAGTTCGGCGAGGGCGCCTCGCGCCAGACGACGGGACGCGGCTATGTCTCGGCCGATCTCGACACGCTGGCGCAAGCCGGCATGGCGTCGGGCTTCGCCTCGGTGGTGGTTCTCGCGCTCTATATCGACAGCGCCGCCATTCGGCAGTTGCAGACCCACCCCTATCTCATCTGGCCGCTCTGCCCGCTGGTTCTCTACATCATCGTGCGCATCTGGGTTCTGGCCAAGCGCAACGAGATGCATGACGATCCGGTGGTCTTCATCCTGCGCGATTGGCGCTCGCAGATCATGGTCGGCTGCGGCGCGCTGCTCTTCCTGGCCGCTGCCTATGGCTGAGACCGGCGACACTTGGGGGCGCACGATTGCGGCCCCGGCCGGCGGGCGCGAGCGGATGCCCTTCGCGGGCCGGCTTGGCGCTGGTAGAGCCGGGGAGACCGTGCTGCCCTATGGCAATGGCCGCTCCTATGGCGACACCTGCCTCAACGATTCGGGCTGGCTGGTGACGTCGGCGGCGCACCCGTGCATTCACGGTTTCGATGTCTCGACCGGGTTGCTCGACGCCGATGCGGGCGTTCTCCTGTGCGATGTCACGCGCGCGGTCGCGCCCTCCGGCTGGTTTCTGCCGGTGACGCCGGGCACTCAGTTCGTGACGCTGGGCGGCGCGCTTGCCAACGATGTTCATGGCAAGAACCACCATCGGCGCGGCACGTTCGGATCCTGGGTCGAGAGCTTCGACCTCGTTCGCTCCGACGGCGCAAAACTTCACTGCTCCGGAACTGAGAACGAAAGTCTCTTCCGCGCGACCATCGGCGGCCTCGGCCTGACCGGCTTCGTCACGCGGCTGCGCCTTCGCCTGATGCGCGTCGGCTCCCTGTCGATCGCCGAGATCACGCATCGCTTCGACCGGCTGGCGGATTATTTCGAGGCGGCGGAAGAGGCCGACACGAGTCATGAATATGCCGTGGCCTGGATCGACTCGCTGGCGGCCGGCGGATCCTTCGGGCGAGGGCATCTCATCTGCGGGGATCATGCGCCAGCGGGGGACCGCACGGGCATTGCCCGCGCGCCGATCGCCAATGTTCCCTTCACGCCGCCGATCAGCCCCTTGCGGGGCCTCGGCCTGCGCGCCTTCAACGAAGCCTATTTCCGCAAGGCCAAGGCGGGCGTCAGCCAGCGCACCGTGCCCTTCGACGCCTTCTTCTACCCGCTGGACCGGGTCGGTCAGTGGAACCGGCTCTATGGCCCGCGGGGTCTGCACCAGCACCAGAGCGTCGTGCCGCTTGATGGCGCGCATGAGTATGTCCGTGAACTGATGGAAACCGCACTCGCGCATGGACAGGGCTCGTTCCTGACCGTGCTGAAACGCTTCGGAGCGTCGATCAGTCCGGGGCTCCTGTCCTTCCCGCGCGAGGGATACACGCTGACGCTCGATTTCCCGCATCTGGGCGAGCGCACGGAGCGCCTTCTGGAGGCGCTGGATGCGATCGTTCGCCGTGCGGGCGGGCGGGTCAACCCCTACAAGGATGCGCGCATGTCTGCCGAGACGTTCGAGGCATCCTTTCCGCGCTGGCGAGAGTTGGAGGCGCTGCGCGATCCCGCTGTTGTCTCCGACTTCTGGCGGCGAACGGCCCTTGCGCTGCCGCAACTCGCCCAACCCGCACCCACCTCGGAAAGGGTTTGTTGAGGCTGACGGCAGAAAACTCGCCTCGGTTAACGATGATAAGGGTAACGCTGCGTCATGTTGCGGCGACCCGAACGGATGGAAGTCCCATGAGCCGCTACATCCCCTTCATTCTCTTCACGGTTTTCACCAACGCCGCGGCGCAGATCTGTCTGAAATACGGAATGATGCAGCTGGGACCTCTGAGCTTTGCGGGCGTCAACCCGATCCTGAAGATCCTCCAGATCGTGTTCAGCCCGTTCGTCTTCATCGGTCTTCTGACCTTTGTCGTGTCGATGGCCTCGCATCTCTTCGTCCTGTCGAAGGTCGAACTCTCCTACGCCTATCCCTTTCTCTCGCTCGCCTATGTCGTCGTGGCCTTTGCGGCCTGGGCGTTGTTCGGTGAGGAGATGAGTTTTGCCCGTGTCGGCGGCATCGCGCTGATCTGCCTCGGCACCGTCTTCATCGCCAAGGCCGGCACGCGTGGGGGCGAGGATGTCGCCCCGCTGACCGCCGAAGCGAAGATCCATTCGATCGAAGGAGCCCGCAAATGAAACACGTCATCTTTGGTGGAGACGGGTTCGTCGGCCGTCATCTCGCGCAGAAGCTGGTGGACGAGGGCGCCGAGGTGGTCGTTCTCGACATCGCCAAGAGCGACCTGCCGCATTATGCGCAGGCCCGGCATATGTCTCTCGACGTGACCGATCGTCAGGCCGTGATGCGGGCGCCCATCGCGCCGGGCGACATGATCTACAATCTGTCGGCTAAGATGCTCTCGCCGATCCAGGTGCGCGCCAAGCGGCACGACTTCTTCTACCCCGTCAACTATGACGGCACGAAACACATCATCGAGGCGATGGACAAGGCGGGCGCCTCCCGGCTCGTCCATTTCACCACGGACATGATCTACGGCCACACGGTGACCACGCCGATGACCGAGGATCACCCGGTCGCTCCGCTCGGCGAATACGGCCAGTCCAAGCTGGACACCGAACATCTGGCGGCCGAGTGGCGCGAGCGCGGAATGCGCATCTCGCTCTTCCGCCCGCGCCTCATCATCGGCCCAGGGCGCCTCGGCATTCTGGAGAAGCTGTTCAAGCTGATCGACGCCAACCTACCGGTGCCGATGATCGGCTCGGGGCGCAATCCCTATCAGTTCATCTCGGTGTTCGACTGCGCCGAGGCCGCGCGCCTGGCCTGGAAGGCGGGCGTGCCGAACGAGGCCTACAATCTCGGCTCGCTCAACCCGCCGCCGGTGCGCAAGCTCTTGGGCGATCTCGTGCGCCATGCCGGCTCGAAGTCGATCCTCGTTCCGACGCCGGGCTTCGCGGTGAAGCGCACGCTCGATTTCCTCGATTGGCTGAACATGCCACTCATGGACCCCGAGCAATATCTGATCGCCGACGAGGAATGCGTTCTCGACGTGTCCAAGGGCAAGCGTGACCTCGGCTGGGTGCCGCAATATCGCGACGAGGACATGCTGATCGCGGCCTATTCCGAATATCGCGCGAAGAAGGACGGCCGCTCGGCCACCGGCTCCGCCTTTCCTCATCCGGCTGAGTAAGGACCTTTTCGATGCTGGATCGCCCGACTATGCCGATGCCCCGTCTCGATGCGGCCGAGGAGCCTCCCATTCGCCGCGGGCCGCCCAAGCCCGCCATGCTCTCCCTCGAACAGGCCAAGGCGATGGATGTCGCGACCATGGCGGACCTGTTCAAGGAGCATATCAACCCCGGCCAGTTTCATTTCATGAAGCTGCTCGGCTTTCACAAGGTGAAGGTCGAGCGTGCCGAGGGCATGTATTATATCGACCAGAACGGCCGGAAGATTCTCGACTTCTTCGGCGGTTTCGGCTCGCTCGCCTTCGGGCATAATCATCCGCGCATTCTGGCTGCGCGTCAGCGGTTCCAAGACGAGAAGCGCCACGAGATTGCCATCGCCTTCCTGTCGCAATATGCGGCGGCCTTGGCGAAGAACGTCGCCAGCTGCTCGCCCGGCGATCTCGATATGGTGTTCCTAGGCTCGTCCGGCTCGGAAGCCATGGAAGCGGCCATCAAGGTGGCCGAGCGTGCCTCGGGCCGCACCAATTGCAAGATCGTCTATGCCGAGAACTCGTTCCACGGGAAGACCAAGGGCGTCCTTTCGCTCACCGATTCGCCGCTCTATCGCGGCGATTTCAAGCTGGTCGAAAACACGTACCGCGTTCCCTTCGGCGACCTGAAGGCGCTGACGGCCGTGGTGCGCTCCGACCCCGATGTCGGCGTGGTGGTTCTGGAAACCGTGCAGGGCGGCGGCGGCATCATCGAGGCGCCGACCGAATACTGGCAGGGCGTGCGCGCCCTGTGTGACCAGCACAAGGTCATCTGGGTGGCCGACGAGGTTCAGTGCGGCTATGGGCGCACCGGCCGCTTCTATGCCTTCGAGCATCACGGCGTCATCCCGGACGTGACCGCGCTCGCCAAAAGCTTCGGCGGCGGCAAGGCGGCGATGGCGGCCATGGTCGCGCGCCGTGACGTCTACATGAAGGCCTATGGCACGCCGAAGACGGCGATGATCCACGCCCATGCGACCTTCGGCGGCATCGGCGAGGGCTGCGCCACCTCGATCGAAGCGCTGAACACGCTCTACGACGAAGACCTGATCGGCAATGCGGCGGCCGTCGGCACCTATCTGAAGGACCGCTTGAGCGCGCTGCAGGCCAAGTATCCGAGCATCATCAAGGATGTGCGCGGTCGCGGGCTGATGGTCGGGCTGGAGTTCCACGACTTCTCGCAGACCTTGCCCTTCGCGCTGCGGCCCATGGTAGCCCTGCTCGATGACAAGCTGAAAGGCTCGCTGTCGGGCTTCGTCGGCGCGCTCCTTCTGAAGGATTACGACTGCCTCGTGGCCTTTACCGAATACAATCGCAACGTCATCCGGCTCGAGCCGCCGCTGATCTGCACGCACGAGAATGTCGATCAGTTCTGCGACGCCCTGGACGGGCTTCTCGGCCGGGGCATCGTGTCGATCGTCAAGGATTTCGTGAAGACGCAGATCGGCTGATCGCGCTTCTCCGATCCCATGCAAAAAGGCCGGGTCCTCGCAGACCCGGCCTTTTTCGTCGTCGGCGTTTTCTATGGCGCGTCAGGGGCGAAGCTGGTGTGGGGTACTGACATAGCCGATCCAGCAATCCGACAGCTTCACTTCGCGATGGTTCGCGAGGCCGGCCTGATAAATTTCCCGCAGCCGCATATTGGCGAGCGTCACCGGACAGGTCGGATAAAGAATCAGATCGGTGTTCCGGACGGCCTCGATCGTGTCCGCGTCGGGGTTCGGGACGGCGCGCGTCGGGTCGGCGCCGATGGGAATGCGCCGCGTCGCGTGTCGACCTAGGAGGTAAGGGTAAGGATTGACGAAGTTGAGCGCCATGATCGTGTCGAACCGGACGCCTTCGCGCGCTTCGAACGCTTTGATGGCGCTGACGGCATCGTCAGTCGCCAGCAGCCAGGTCATCTGGAAGTCGATATCGGCATAGAGCGAGTAGAAGGGCAGGAGGCCGACGCTCGCATAGGCCTCATAGAGACTCTTGTTCCCGCGCAGGATGTCGAGCCCCTCGCGGGCGCGGTCCAGAAGCTCCGGCCGCTGGTCGACCTGGCCGAGGATCTTGAGCTGCGGCCGGTCCAGATCGACATATTGCATCTGCCCGACCAGCGCGCGGGACAGGCGATGCGCGATGCCGACGAAGGGCGGCAGAGCCACGGCCCCGATCAGAACGAGGATCGGCAGTCGGCGCGCGGCCGGCGTTTCGAAAATGCGCAGGAGCAGCGGCCAGAGGAAGATGAAGGCCTGATCGCCCGTGTTTTGCGATTCGAAGAAAATGCCGCAGGCGAGAAGCACGCCGAGCCAGACGATCGGCTGATCGAAAAAGGCGGAAAGCGACATCCAGTCGCGCCGACGCATGAGCTCCGACAATCCCCGGCGCAAGGCATTGTGCTCGACGATCGCAAGACCCAGAAGCAGCGCGCAGCCGGAACCGAACGTTCCGAAATGCAGGGATGCCGCCTGAAGGAGCCGGGACGCGAGACCGCCCTCGTTCAGTTTCACGAGCGAGACGATGTCGCCGATGTAGTGGCTGACGAGGCCGGTCGTGAGTTCCAGCCCGGCGAGGACGGCCGCAAAGAGCGCGGCGGAGACGAGCGCTGCGCGCAAGCTGATGCGGCCCGCCGCGAGCGCGAGAAGGCAGATCAGCCCCGCCGTGACGAAGCCGGTGATCTTCAGGAGGAACAGCGCCGTGCAGCACCAGGCAACCGTGAAGACGATGAGTCCCGCGCGCCGTTCGAACAGGAGGACGGTGACGAGAACATAGAGGAGCTGCGCGACGTGGCGGTTGTAGAAGCCATAGCCGTCGAAGCTCGGGAAAAGCCCATATTGCTCGACATTCAGCGGCACGAGCTGGAAGAAGAGGAAGGGTAGGAGCAGAGCCCAACCGAGCGCCGGGCGCAGGCGCAGCACGGTCGGCAGAAAGGGAGGCAGCGTGACCGCAAACAGCATCCACTGCGCCAGAAGCACCGGCTGCGGGCTGGGGAATAGCGCTAGCCCACCTGCGAAGAGCCAGTAGCCCAACGGTCCGACTGGCGCGAAGAAATCCACCGAGGGGATTTGTCCGTCGAGGACACGCTGGCCGCCGTCGAGATACAGCACCGTATCCCAATTGAAGGGCCCGAGCGGCAGGTGGAGCGGCAGCCAAAGCCCGAGCGCGCAGGCAGCGAGAACGCCTAGAACAAGGGGAAGCTGGCCCCATTGAAACAGCCACCCCATCGCGGAATGCGGTCGACCGGCGATCGGGCGGGGGAGAGGCGGCGTCGGCATATCCATGAGCTCAGGCGCTGGGCAGGGCCGGCCTATGCGGAATGGCTCCCGCACCGAACCCGGCGGCAAAACAAGGAGCTGAGACAGGCACGGTGCGATGGGTGCGCCGGACATGTCTCGAGCGGGCGAACCAAGACACGGACGGCAGTGTTCGGCCTCGCGCCGATCGATTGCCGCGCAAAGACCGAGCGCCGGAGTTTGTAGAACGTCCGTTTCCTCGAAGCCGGCTCAGTCGATCAGGACAAGGCGACGATCGGTTGGCACGCCACTCGTCACGTTCCGCGCTCATCACTCCTGGCGACAGGATGGATGTGTGACGGCACGGCGGACGTGTCAGGCCAGAGATCCGGTGAGCCCCGATCGATGCAACCGGCTCATCCTCATTCTGCGCTCGGCAGGGTTAAGGTCCCCTAACGAAAGCGACGGGTTGGGTCGGGTCCACCCCATTCCTCTCGATTGAGACTTGCTTCGGCGTCTCAGACAGATGGCGGCGTGTCCGCCGAGCGTCGACGCCACAAGGCGCTTTGTTCGAACAGGAGAACCAGAACGATCGCGATCGCGAAGGGGATCAAAAGATAGAGGATGCGGAAGACCAGAAGCGCGGCCAGAACGTCCGTCTCGGGAACATCGGACAGGCCGGCGAGGAAGGTTACCTCCAGAACGCCGAGGCCGCCGGGCGCATGGGACACGAGCGCCAGCGAGAAGGACACGACGAAGATCGCGAGAACCACGATGAAGCCGGGATTATGCTCGGGCGGCAGCGCGAAATAGATGATGCTGGCAGCGGCGGCGATCTCCATCGGAGCGGCGATCAACTGGCGGACCACCACGTCGCGGCGGGGATAGTGCAGATGGAACTTGCCGATGGATAGCGGCTTGAACCCCTTGAAGCTGCCGAACACATAGAAGGCGATCGCCACCACGATCAGCCCCGCGATGATCACCGGGACCGAGGAATGGATGTCGAAATAGCGCTCGATGATATCGGGCTTGATCAGAAGCGAGGTTGCGCTGACGAGCAGCACGCCGAGGCCGAAGGTGAAGGAGCAGAAGGCGATCAGAAGCGCGATTTCCGAGCCCGACAAGCCGCGCGAGCGATAGGCGCGATAGCGCACGACGGCGCCCGAAAAAACCGACGCGCCGATATTGTGCGACAGGGCGTAGGTCGCAAAGGACGTGGCCGCAACAAAGGGGAAGGGCACGGACCGGCCGAGATGGCGCAGCGCGAGTCGATCGTAATAGGCGAGGAAGATATATGCGACGACGGCGGATACCACGGAGCCGACCCATTGCAGCGGCGTGATGGCCACGAAGCTCGCCCAGATCTGATCCAGTGAGATCGTTCGCACTTCGCGGAACAGGAGCCAGCAGGAAAAGACCACCGCACCGATGCCGATCAGGGGCCAGATGGCATCCTTGAACTTCATGAAATACCCTTCCCGCCAAGGCCTTCAGCACAGCAAGATGCGCTGATGCCTTCCTCCGCCCTGCCACATAAGCCATTGAAATGGTGAAGGCAAAGCAAACGCGGCGCGGCACACTTCAGTTTGATGAAAACCGCCCCCGAGTGGCACGTCCCCGCCGATGGATAGCCTCCCCAAGCGAAGCCGCAGTGCGTTACGATCAACCACCCAAAATGTGCCTATCTTCCCTGCATGACCGCGCCATGTCGCGAAAGTGACGAAATTGTGGGAACCATACGAGGCGCTCTTCGTTTTGGCAGCATCGTAAAGCCTCCAAAGGAGCACAGCATGTCCCGTCGCGTCACCTCCGTCGCCCTCTCCCTTGTTGCAGTTCTGGCGCTCTCGGCCTGTGCCAATACTGTTCGCGGTGTCGGACGCGATGTTGGCAACACGGTCGATGCCACTGGCGCGGCCGTGAAGGATGTCACTCGCTAAGCGGATCATCCTTCAGGGGCTCCATACGTCTGTTTCCGGGCCGAAGCTTTCCTTCGAGAGCTTCGGCTTTTTCGCGTGTGCCCAAGACGTTCGCTGCTTCGAGCCGTCCCACTCTTCCAATCCTCACGAATCCTGAAAAAAAGCCGTCCGGCATCCGCGCGTCTGTGAGCGGATACCAGACGGTTGGGTCGTTCAGACGGGATGCGAAGCCTAGGGTGCGAGCGCACCATCAAGCGGCCGCGACAATCCGTCTGATATCGGCTGGGCGAAACGGCTTGGAAATGCTGGGGATGCGCCTCAACGACGGGGGGACATCCGATAGGCTGCCCGAGACGAAGCAGAACGGGATGGACTGCGCCTGAAGCCGCAGCGCGACGGGGAGGGAGGTCTGACCTCCAAGGTCGAAATCCAGCAGCGCGAAGTCCACGCCTTGCGCGACGTGGAGAAGACCGCTCGCGACATCCCGCGCCCAGACGCAATCCGCATTGGCATTCTCTTGAAGAATGTCTTCCAGATCCATCGCGATCAGCGGCTCGTCTTCGACAATCAGGATACGCATGATACAACTCCCTTGTCTCGAGAGAAGAATGCGCGATAGGCCATCTGGTTCAGCCCGGATGTAGAAATAATGCAAGTCGATCGTAAATCTGTATTAACCAGAATGAATAGTCGTCAATAATCCAAGTGTTGGTATTGTTTTGCGGGCGACCAATGATCCGCATGTGCTTTATCGACAGGCCCTGATCGACGGCGTGAGACGACGGCAATCTTCGAGAGGGCGGCTCCCTTCGGGGTGTCGGCCCGAAAGCCTCAGGCCGCGCGAATCGCTGGCGTCGCAGATGGGGAGTGAGATCCGAAATCGATCGCCTGCGCCGGTTTGGGGCGCGAGAAGTAGAAGCCCTGCAACGTGTCGCAGTCTAGTTCGGCCAGCAGGCGCGCCTGCTCCTGCGTCTCGACGCCTTCGGTTGTTACGCGCATTCCCAGATTGTGAGCGAGCGCGACGATGGTTTCCAGAATCTGCCGGACATTCGCTTCGCCCGCGTCGAAGGCGACCATGAAGGATTGATCGATCTTCACCGTGTCGAAGGGAAAGCGCCAGAGATAGCCCAGCGAGGAATAGCCCGTGCCGAAATCGTCCATCGCGATGGACACGCCGAGCTGCTTCAACTGGCGCAACTGTCCCAGCACCGCGTCGGAGCGCTCCAGAAGCAGCGTTTCCACGACTTCGATCTGAAGCCGATGTCCGTCGACCCCATGTCGATCGAGCGCCGCCTTCACGATCTCGAAGAGATCGTCGTCGCGGAACTGGGCCGGAGAGAGATTGATGGAGACGTAGAGATGCTCCGGCCAGAGCGCAACCTGCCGAATGCTTTCGTCGATCACCCAGTCGCTGATCGGTTTGATGAGATCGCGCGCCTCGGCAATGGGCAGGAACTCTGCCGGCGAGATATATCCGCCTTGGCTGTCGGGTAGGCGGATCAGCGCTTCGAAGCCCTTGGGCGTGCCGGAGGAGGCCGCCACGATGGGCTGGTAGAACAGTTCGAACCGGCCCGTCTTCAAGGCCGTGCGCATGTCCTGCTCGATCTGGCGGCGGCGCGTGGCCTCGGTGTCCATCCAAGGCTCGAAGATCGTGTGGAAGGCCGTCTTGGTGTCCTTGCAGACGGTCAACGCCAGATCGCTGTGACGCGCGAGTTCGAAAAAGCTGCGGCCGTGCTCAGGAGCCAGTGCGATGCCGATGAAGACGCGCGGAACGATGGAGTGTCCACCGATCTCCACCGGCTGCTCCATCTGCTGGCGAATCGCGCGCACGAGGTCGAGCGTCGCGTTGGGCCCCGTCATGCTGCGATGAAGGAGGCGGAAATCACCCGCCCCCATGCGCCCGAACAGATCGGTCTTGGCCATGACCTGACCGATCCGGTCGGCCACCACTCGCAGCAATTCGTCGCCGACCTCTTGGCCCAAGCTGCTGTTGATGCCTGACAGGCCTTCCAGATTGATCGCCCACAGAGCCATGCGCTCGCGGGTGGCGCGCGAGGTCGCGAGGATGCGATCGACGTCCTTCTGCATCCGCTGCCGATTGAGAAGCTGCGTCAGCGGATCGAAATCGGCCAGAAACCGAATACGCTCATTGGCGAGTTGCGTGCGATGCCGACGCGCCCAGATGAGACCGGCGGGAACGCCCACTGCCCCGACCGCCGCGCTCGCGACGATCCAGGCCATCCAGCGAAGCATGTCCGAAAGGTTCTGGCGCGACTGCGCCATATCGGGGCTGACGGAGAGGAAGCCGATCCTTTCATTCCCTCGGTCGAGCGGGACGATGGCCGTCGGCTGCGGGCCGTCCAGCCCTTCCGTCGCAATCCATGGGCTGGGCCGGCCGACAGTGCTTTGCGAAAGCGTGACGCCGGTCGCCGTACCCCCCGGCCGCTCCCGCAGCAGCCATTCGTTCTGCGTCGAGCGCGGCGTGAAGACTTCCTGGCCATCGCGGTTGAAAATGGAGAAATTCAGGAGATTGGCTGCGTTGCCGGCAATGCGCGCATTGACCTCGGCATCGGCGGTGCGCGACAGACCGGTCAGCAAGGCGTTGAGTTCGGTTTCGTTCTGAAGAAGAACCTGTGCGAAGGCTTGCCCGCGCGCTCCGACTTCGCCTTCCACGAGATGTCGAAGCGCGATCTGGCTTGCGTAATAACTCGCGCAGCCAACCACCGTCAGGAGGCCGATAGCCCCTGCGACGGTCGAAGCATATCTGCGCCCAAGTTTCAGAAGCATCCGCAGTTCCCTCTGACATAAGCTCTAGCCAGAGAACGCTTAATATTCTCTAACGCCTCATGCGGAGCTGACGTATGGGAACTTGGGCGCTCGGGTCTGCCCTATAGCTGCCAGCGTCGGTGGAACCACATCCACTGTTCCGGGTGCTCGCGCACCCACCCTTCCACGACGTCGTTGAGCGTCTGGCAGCTGGCGGGAATGTCGATCTCGCCCGTTTCGGTTCTCGGCAGTTCGAGGCGCGGCTCGAGTTCGAGCCGGTAGCGCCCATTGGGCAGACGGATGGAGCGCGCGGGATAGACGTCGCAGTTGAACTGACGCACCAGCTTGGGCAGCAGCGGGTTGGTACGGCAGGGGCGGCCGAAGAAGGTCGTCGGTGCGCCCTTGGCGAATTTCTGATCCACCAACATGCCGACATTGCCGCGGCGGTCGAGGATGCTGGCCAACGCCCACGCGGCACCTGCCTTGGACGGCACGAGGTGGCCGCCGCGTGTCTTGCGAGCGGTCTGCACCTCGCGGGCGATATAGCGGTTATTGGGCTGCCGGAAGAGGGCGGTGACTTCGAGGCCGAAGGTTGCCGCGCAGATCGGCAGCAGTTCGAAACAACCCAGATGCCCCGTGAAAAAAACGATCGGCTTGTCGCTGTCGCGCAGTTCCAGAAAGAGATCGATGCCCTCGACCTCGATCAGGCCCTCACCCGGCGGCCGGGCGGGATCGAAATCGAAGATCTCGTCGAGGAAGACGTATTCCGCTGCGATCCGCCCCATCTGGCCCCAATTGGCGCGCGCGGTCGCCTCGATCCAGGTTCTGTCCTTCTCGGGATAGGCAAGAGTCAGGTTGTCGAGGGCGAGCTTGTGGCGCGAGGTGAGGGGGCCGATCAGGCGGGCCAGCCTGTCCGCCGCCTTCAGACCCTTGTGAGCGGGAAAGAGGCGCAGGACACGCAGAATGGCGAAGAGAAGCTTCGCGGCGACATAGTCGCGCGTCTTCTTCTGGATTTTCCAGACCTTGGCGAGCGTCGGGTTCATCCGGTCGGAAGCGTCCCGCGATCCATATGGAGGATGATCTTGCCGAAGACGCGGCGTCCTTCCATCCGGTCGAGCGCCACCGCGATGTCGTCCAGTCCGACTTCGGTGTCGATCACGGGCTTCACGAGGCCGCGCGCCATTTTCTGCATGGCATCCGCCATGTTCTCCATGCGGCAGCCGAAGGAGCCGAGAAGCTTCAGCTGTTGCTGGAACAGCATCATCAGGTTGACCTCGGTGGAGACGCCCGAAGTGGAGCCGCAGGTGACGAGCCGGCCCCCGCGCTTCATGCAGAGCATGGAGCCGGCGAACGTGTCCTTGCCGACATGCTCGAACACGACATCGACGCCCTTTTTCTTGGTCAGCTTGCGCACCACGCCTTCGAAGCGATCGGTGCGATAGTTGATGACGTGATCAGCGCCCAGCGCCTTGGCCGGCTCGATCTTGTCGTCGGAGCCGACCGTCGTGATGACGGTCGCGCCGTGGCGCTTGGCGAGCTGGATCGCTGCCGTGCCGATGCCCGAACCGCCGGCATGGACGAGGATCGTCTCGCCCGGCTGAAGCTTGGCATTGTCGAAGAGCATATGTTCGACCGTGCCGAAAGTGACGGGGGCGAGCGCCGCACCGACCGCATCGCAGCCCGGAGGGGCGGGGACGAGCAGCCGCGCCGGCAGGTTGACGCGCTCCTGAGCGAAGCCGTCGAGATGGAAGCCGTGGACGCCCGAGACATGCTCGCAGAGATTGTCGCGTCCCTCGCGGCAGGCCTTGCAGAGGCCGCAGGTGCGCGCGCCGTAGATCGAAACGAGCTGGCCCGGAATGAGACCGGACGTGCCCGCGCCCAGAGCCTCGACCACGCCGGAGGCTTCCGCGCCGATCGTCAGCGGCATCTTGCGCTTGGCGAAGGCCATGCCGCGCCAGCCCCAGACGTCGATATGGTTCAGCGCCACGACCTTGATGCGCACGGTGACTTCGCCCGGACCCGGCGCGCCCGGCTCCTCGATCTCGACGCGGCGAAGATCCTTATCGCCGACCAGCTGCAATGCCTGCATGGGAAATGACTTTTCTGGTTAGCCGCGCGGCTCGCGCCCGATGACGAGCGAGACGTTCTGGCCGCCGAAGCCGAAGGAATTGGAAAGCACCGCCGACACATCGGCCGGGCGTGCGACGTTCGGGATCATGTCCAGCGGAATGGCCGGGTCGGGCTGGTCGTAATTGATGGTGGGCGGCAGCGTGCCCTCGCGCATGGCAAGCACCGAGAACACCGCCTCGATCGCGCCGGCTGCCGTCAGCGTGTGTCCGATCATCGACTTGTTGGAGGAGATCGGCGTCCTCCCGATCGCGTCGCCGAACACGGCCGACAGGCCGGTATATTCCATCCGGTCGTTTTCGGGCGTCGAGGTACCGTGCGCGTTGATATAGCCGATATCGCCGGGCTGAAGGCCCGCATCGTCCAGCCCCGCGCGGATGGTCGCGATGATGGGCGATCCATCGGGCTTGGAGCGGGTGCGATGGAAATCATCCGCCTTTTCGCCGACGCCGAGCAGGACGCCGAGTACGGTTGCTCCGCGCGCCTTCGCGGCGCTCAAGGATTCCAAGACAAGCGCGCCTGCACCCTCGGCCATGACGAAGCCGTCGCGATCCTTTGAGAAAGGCTTGGAGGCCTTTTCGGGGCGATCGTTCTGCGTGGAGAGCGCCGAAAGGAGCGAGAAGCGGATCAGCGCTTCCGCGCCGACCGACCCGTCCGTGCCGATGGCGATGCAGCGATCCGCGTCGCCCCGACGGATGGCTTCGACGCCAAGCTGGATGGCGCTCGCCCCCGACGCACAGGCGGTCGAGAGCGTGACTGGGAGGCCGCGCGTGCCGAGCTTGTCGGCGAGCCGCTCCGAAATGCCGCCAAACAGCGTCAGGTCGTAGATGCTGCGAGAGCGGTGCGTGCGCGCCAGCTCGATGAGCCGAAGATAACCGGCGTCCTCGCGCGCCTCGCCCGTCAGCTTGTCGAGCGCCAGACGCTGCGACCATTCGAGTTCGATCGGGGGCGCGGCCAGAAACAGCGGCGCGTCGAAGGCGGAGGTGTCGAGTCCGGCCATGGCGATGGCTTCGGTGCCGGCCGCTTCCGCC
This sequence comes from Aureimonas ureilytica, assembly GCF_001475935.1. Classification (GTDB taxonomy): domain Bacteria; phylum Pseudomonadota; class Alphaproteobacteria; order Rhizobiales; family Rhizobiaceae; genus Aureimonas; species Aureimonas ureilytica_A. The sequence continues at coordinate 11,292 of NZ_LDQA01000028.1, read as the reverse complement.
AGCGCATAGGACAGATCGATCCCGCTCCAGGGCTCGACGCCCATGAAATCCACCGTGCCGGCGATGGTCGTGCGCAGATTGTCGGTCGCAAAACGTGTGATCGTGTGGATGCCCGAGCGGCCGGAGACCAGCGCCGACCAATTGTCGGCAACGCCCCGGCCGAGCGAGGATACGACGCCGATGCCGGTGACGGCGACCACCGGGCGGCCGAGGAAATCCAGATCGATTGAAGCCATGATCGTCTTCCGTCTCAGGCGCGGCTCATGCGCGCCGATCGTTCGAGAAAAGGCGGCAGACCGCCTCAGACCGCTTCCATCAGGCAGACGCCTTCGCCGCGCACATGGCCGACGCCGGTCACCAGCGCGCGCTTGGGCTCGAAATCAGCCGGGCGTTCCTCGCCCCCGCCCGCTTCGGCCGGAATCTTGCGGCCTGCCAGAAGCGCGGCGGCGAGCGCCACGCCGGCGGGGAAGTGCGCTTCAAATCCATGGCCGATTGCCGTGCCATAGGCGCGGTGCGCGGCCTGCGGATAGGTCTGTCGCAGAAGCTCGGCTTCGGATTGCGTTACACCGTCGAGGCCCGTCGCGCCGGACAGAACCAGAAGCTCCTCGTCGCGCGCGCCGGCCTCATCCAGAAGCCGCGACAGACGCTTGCGGAAGGCCCCATCCTCGCGCGAGCCGCGATCGCCTGCCACGAAGCGAAGTTTGGCATAGGCCGTCGCGTGGCGCTCGGCGGCGTGTTCTGCGTCTTCCAGCACCAGGAACGCGCCCATGCTGCCCGGCGCGAGGCCCGCCGTCTCGCCCGAGCGGCCGGACACCGGCAACCAGTGATCGCGCAGGAGGAAACCGCCGAGCTCGTAATTGGTGAGAAGGTCCAGACGTTCGGCAGAAAAGGCGCCACCCACGAGGCAGACGCGGCTCTGGCCCGAGCGAATACGCGCGCTCGCGATCTGAACCGCCGACATGCCGGCGCTTTCCTCGCCCATGAAGGTGCGCGACGAACCCGTCACCTTATGGACGATGGAGATATTGCCGGCCAGGAGATTGGACAGCTGCGCCAAGAAGAGCGTCGGGCGAAGCTCGCTCGACAGAAGCTCGTTCAGGAGCGGCTGCGGATCATCGAGCCCGCGCGCGCGCGACATGACCAGCGCATCCACCTCCGGGTCGCGCTCGCCGCCGCCAGCCGACACGATCATGTCGATCCCGGCGCGGGTCGCCTCGTCAGCGGGAATGGCGGCGTCTTCGAGCGCCAGACCGGCGGCATAGACGCCGATCTTCTGCCAGGTCTCCATCTGCCGCTGGTCGCCCTTTTTGGGGATCTGGCGGCTCCAGTCGATCTGCGGCAGCGGATGGACGAAGGAGGGCGCGAAGCGCTCGGCCTCGATAGTCGGCTGGAGCGGGCCGGGCGCCGACAGGCGGGACACATGAGCTTCGACGCCTTCTCCGAGGGAGGAAACCAGTCCCAGTCCGGTGATCAGTACGTCGCGGGCGGCTTGTGTCATGGGTCGTCTTTCAGCGCGAGCCGGGGCAGGGCGCCGCCGGACCTGAAGCGCGGAAGGGCCGCGCCCGTCGTCTTGTCCTGTCTTCGGGGCGGATGCGCCGCTGGAGGGCGCCCCGCCTCGTATCGGAGTTTCAGGCGCCCTTGGCGGCGCGCAGCTCGTCGATCTTGGCGCAGAGGTTCTTCATGACGAAGTATTCCTCCGTGTTGGCCTCGCCCTCGTTGACGCGCTGCGTCCACTTCTCGAGCGGGATCTTGATGCCGAATTCCTTGTCGATCGCGAAAACGATGTCGAGGAAGTCGAGCGAATCGATGCCCAGATCGTCGATCGTGTGGCTTTCCGGGGTGATGCTGTCCCGATCGATCTCGCTGGTTTCGGCGATGATGTCGGCAACCCGGTCAAACGTTGAAGTCAAAACGGTTTCCTTCGAGAGGGGCTGAGAGTCCATGGTCAAGCGCGGTCTCTAGCTGATCGAGTCGCGACCCTATAGGCAATCGGGAGGATTTTGCAAAGCGCGGGCACCCCGTTCGCGCTGCGCACGGACCGTTCATCGCCTCTGCGACAGCCATGCCAAGTTTGAATGCGGTGCACGGGTAGCGCAAGCGTGTCTTGTTGCGCATATAGAAAAGACGCCAAAAGACAAAGCCGTGCTGCGATCCCGATAATAGGGAGAGACGGAATGCCCGTTTCTGCCGGATGGCCGCCGACGAACCCAAGAGCCGAACGCCGCCATGCCCGCATCCGCCCGTCCTTCGCACTACGCCTCCGGCCCGCTCTTTGCCGTCGCGCCGATGATCGATTGGACCCGTACTTCAAATATATATAACAATAACAAATAGATAGGGTGCTAAATTTGTACCTTGTAGCAGCCACTATTCGGCTCAATGGATTTCACTTCAAAGTTTGGAACTGGTAGGAGTTAAGGTACAATCCAGAATTGCCTCAGAAATCCCGAAAGCGATAGATGATCCCTTCTCGCAGCAATCGACACAGAATGCTCGGTGAACTCGTGTCTTTAGATGTGTGGCACGGGCAACTGAAGGAGGCTGGGGATACGGCCGCACTCCACGCAGATTTGTTTTTCCGTGAAGCCCGCATGGGTGGGGAGGCGGACTCGAACGTTAGATTCCGAATGAGCGTCCGCAAAGCAAGTCTCGTTTTACGTTTGCCTGAGGATAATACGATTGGCGTTGACCGAGAAACTGTTGCCCGGGACTCCGAGCCGGTCTCGGGCACCGTTACAAGGACAATAGTTCGAGAAAGGAAAGCTAGGGGAGCGGCAGTGTTAGATTTTACAACTGCAGCACTCCGGCCGAAGATAAATCTTGGAGCTGAAGCGTCGGGAAGTGTGCAAGATAAAACGTCTGTAGAGCTGCAGCGAGCTGTATCTTTGATCGTGTCTACTGGGCATTTCAATCAGGGCTCTTATCAGTGGGACTTGGAAGCCTTCAACCGAGGTCCGCTTCACGGCCGCCCTTGGGATGCGGTGAAAAATCCACGGCTAACGCTAATCGACCAACGGAAAAATAAACGATCATCTACAGGTGCGGTTGTCCTGGAAGTGCACTGCGTTCGAGAAGACCTTATAATTTCTGACATACATATTGAAACTGGTGGAGAATGGAAAGATATATTCTCTCTTAAAGGCGGCGCAAAAACTGCTGCTGCCGAAGCGCTTATTAGAAAAAGGTTAGGTGAAGAATTGCTGCCTGTAACCTCTATCGACAACGATTTTGCGACTTTGATTGTTGCTAGTGTCTTGGCGGAGAGCTGATTTGTTCTCTCGAGAGATTGAGTTAATCTATGCCGCGTCAACAGATGATCTTCGACAGCTGGCCGAGATCGTAGGTGAAGATCCGACAACGTTTTACAAACACGTTACATTGTCAAGCATAGACATTCGTGGAATGGATTTGACCGGTATCGAGATATTTGGTTTTGATGTACCAAATATTATCTTTGATATAACTACAAAGTTCGATCCTGTAATGCATTGCAATATGGTTGACCTGCAGGAATTGCAGCAAGCGGAGTCAATGTGGGATATAATATTTAACGAAATCTACACGGAAGCTTTTGATAAGGCCTATCGCACAAAGGGTTCGTTCATACTGCCTAAGTCAATTTACAGCAAGTTGCGAGCCCTCAGTAGTATAAGGCGAGGTATACATAGAGATCATGAGCTCATAAACTTGTTCGACCGTTTGGTATCCATGTATGATACAGATACGCAGCTTTTGATGCTATTCGTAGATCATTTGCTGGACTTCGGTGATTTCCAGCGAGCACGCGATCTTCTCGCAATTAATATCAAATTTAAATCGTCTGATGCTTCGAAAATTGATCGACTCGTTCGATTACTTTTTGAGACAGGAGAGATGAAGCAATGTATCGACGCGGCCGAAGCAGCGCTGAATGCGCTCCCGTCTGGGCAACGATACGTCAATTTAATCATATTGTTTTTTTACGTTGACAGTTACAATGATATTGAGAGAGTAATTAAAAGCATACCTTACAAGTCGCGCAAGATGGCGTATTCCATTGCAGTCGACCTGAAAAGGTACATTGACTCGCAAAGTTTTGACTCCGTGCTCGAACTCATGAGGCGAGGATTAAGCGATGATGATCTCCAAGCTATCTACGGAGGGTCTCGCTCTTACAAAAGGGCGGATGCAAATAGTGTATCTCTAGTGAAAAGATTGCATATTTAATTCAAAGTATTGTATCGCTCGCGTCTTGTGCAAGCGAGGCGAGCGCTAAGTATTATTCGCCTCGCGCACTAAGCTGCTCTGAACGCGAGTAAAGCGCTCGGCGTGATGCTTAGACTACGATCAGCCGATGGAAATCGTTGTCATTTCCGACAACATCTAATGCCTTATAAAACCCGTGTCCAAACTCGTAAGCCGCAATTCGCTGTTTTTCAAATGTATCCGATTTGCGCATATGTGAAACAAGCTCATCATCGCTGCAATTGGATGTCTGTAAGAAGCCATCGTAACGCTCTAAGATGTCGCTGATATGTTGGCGTAACACGCCAATTTGTGTGGCTGATGAGATCGATTGCAGCCGTTCGATTGGTGTTTGCATGCACATCGCGTTTGCTGCTTCGGGTGTAACCGTGCCCCGGACAGAAAATTCATTGAGAAGATAAAGGACGGCGCTGTAGCATGTAAGCATGCGACTATATTTCAGCTTCAAGTTTTTCACGCGCTTTTTGAATTTATCGTCGCCTGTAAGCGATCTGGTGCGCGCTTCATAGTTCACGCAGAATGTGCGCCAAAGACGAAGAACATCATTTGTGAAATAGGCGGGAATAAAATGGTCGCTGTGAGGTGGAAAGTCAGTCCAGTACGCTGACAAGATATCGTCTATGGCGGACGTGTGGATGCGGCTTCCAATCAGCGGACGGCTTTCTAGCAAAAGAAGAAGGCGAGCTGTGAATGCACCGGTCACGTCGTCGTTGGGCGAGCCGATCGCTTGAATCAGTGCCTTTGCGGTGAAATTCTCGAAATACTTTCCGTGGCCGTCGAGGTCTTTTAGGCCGCACGACCTGAGAGCTTTGATGAAATCTGCTTTGACGCAGATTTCATCGAGCTTGGTCAGCTCACTGGCTGTCAGTTCTTTCCCCTCACTGTCCAGTTTGGACGGGGTCAGCATGATCAGATCAAGATCGCTGAATTCTGATGCTTCCCCGCGACCCGTCGAGCCGGTCGCATAAACGCACACCTTTTCATTCGCGAAATAGGGTTTTGTCGGGTCGATGTTGGCTAAAAGGGCTTCGACCGTCCTGTTCGTGTGTTCACGTCTGCGGCTTATCTCTTCCATGTGGCGGCTCCCATTCGAACAGATTGGCGAAGATTTCCGCCTGTTCGATTGCATCATCTATCGCGTGATGCGTGTGGAGTCGATGGGAACGGAGGTGGCTTGGAACGCTCGACCGACCTGATTGGGCAATCGGCATTCCAGTTTTAACGGACAAAGCAGTCTTGATGTCGTAGCATTTTGAGTAGTCGAACGGAGAGCCTTGCTCGCAGTAATTCACGAAGTACCAGTACAGCCAAGTCCAATCAAAGCTAAGTGGATAAGCCACCAGAACTGGCGAGCCTTCGCCCGCAATCTCTCTTATCCAATTCGCAGCCTTTGTTAGCGCTTCCTTCGGGTCTTCACCTTCCAGGAGCAGGCGCTGGCGATCCAAGCCATTGACGTCTAGGGCTTCCTGTTCGTACTGCGAAGAGATTGGCTTAAGCTCATGATACACACGCTTCTCATGTGTGTCGGCACGCTTGAATTCCCGTCCGTCGTAGGTGCCTGCGAAGACGATTGCGAATGACAGCATTGAAAAGGGTCCAGGAATGGGACCATCGGTTTCAACGTCGGCCGAAAAGTAGACGTCCATAGACGGTTTCCGTTTCTGATCCGCGCCGTTTGCAGTCGCTATGATGCGACGGTCTGGCGTGAGAATGCTGTTCATAACGGTCATGTCCTAGTTCCTCAGATAGCCCAAACTGAGTCGGAGCCAAGCCTGGGCTATCTCTCGATAGCCGGTTTACACGAATCCTCGCCGTTGGGCTGCACTGGTGCGCGCGGTGGTCCAGCCTACGCACGAAATCCTCTGTGAAGCTGGCGGCACTCCTTCAGTGCGACTTCACGTCGTGCATCGAGGTATGCTGCGAGATCGGCTAGATGTACGCCTTTAGCGCACTTCTGTGACGTCTCCATCCGCACAAGTGGCATCGAGATTTCTCCCGCGCTAATTTTTCTCACGAGCTTTTCAGCGGTTAGATGGGTGAAAAAGTCGCGGCACACTTCTTCGACAGGGATCACTGGCTTCCCGCCGTACTGTGCCATGAGCAGAAAGACAGTGTTCATTTTTCTAGCTTTCTCGAAGTCTTGGAGCGGTTCCAGGTAAGTGGGGATGGCGTCCAGCGGCCTTGGGCCTCGGCGCATCTGAGGCAAAGCCGGATGCCGCCGGCTCTCGGGAAGTGAAGGGTGGCGGATTTCCCGCAGCGGCAGCGATCCCAAGAGGGGGTGCCAAAGACGGCGGGCGGCTCCGGGGGCTCCGGCTCGGCCGGTGGTGCCGAGCTGGGCGCGGGGGCCGGGGAGCGACCGGGTCGGCCGCCGTGTCGGCCGTTGCCGAAGAGGTCCGCCATCAGCCGCCCGCCTTGCCGCGCTGGGGAGGCCACGCGAGATTGCGGATCGCGGGATCGCGCGCGCCGCGCTCCCAAAGGCGCGGGCGCTGCAAGTCGGGATGCGGGGCGACGGATGCGAGCTGGCGCTCGATCACGGCGTCTCGCTCCATGTTCCAGCCGGCCTTCGGGCCGATGATTAGGTTGCGCTTGATGCCCTCGCACCATTGCCGAATCAGCGCGGGCGATGCGCCGTGAAGCGCTTCCGCTAGGGATGACAGCGTTTCCGCTTCGAAGATGAAGGGCGCGAGGTATCGTTCCAGAATACGCTTGCGCTCTCCGGGGCCGGGTAGGGCAATCTCGATTTGGATTTCGAACCGCCGCCAGATCGCTTGATCGATGTCGTCCGCAAGGTTGGTCGCGGCGATCACCGTTCCATCATGCGCCTCCAAGCGCTGAAGGATCGTGTTGATGGAGTGGTTGCGATCGGCCCCGGCCGCGCTCGCGGTGGAGCCGCGTTTCGAGCCCAAGCTATCGAACTCGTCCAGAAAGAGTACTACGGGCTGGCCGCCTGCGCGCACCGCTTCGAAGAGCCTTGCGATGTTCGCGGCGGTCTCGCCAAGGTATGAGGCCACGAGCTGATCGGCGCGGGCCACCACGAGCGGCAGGCCGAGGCGGGCCGCCAGATGATGGGCGAGCGTGGTCTTGCCGGTGCCTGGCGGGCCGTAGAACAGGGCGCGGCTCCGGGGCTTGAGGTTGACTTCCTCCAGCTCCTTCGCGGCCCAAATCTCGGTCAGCCATTCCGTGAGCGCGCCGCGCACGGGACGACTGAGGATCGGCTCGGCCGCGTCCTCGGGGTAGAGGATTTCGGCCATATCGGACAAGGCGTTTCGGTGGTGGCGTTCGAGCTGGCGCATCAGTCTTCCGCCGGTCCCATGCCGTCCGAGCCGGCGACATCGCGCCACCCTTCATCCCAGGCGCGGCGGCGATCGTCGTCCCAAGGGAAGGGGTTCTTGACGATGGGCGTGTTCTCGCGCGCGGCCTCCTGGCCGAGCTTGCGAGCCCCGTCCTGATCAACCTCCGGCGCGGGTTCGGCCGGGCGGCGCGGCGGGGCGGGATCATTCCGCTCGGGCCGCTTCGGGCCTTCCGGCTGAAACAGAAGCTCTTCGGACTGCGCTTCGCCGTCCTTGTCGCGCCACATGCGGAACGTGAGCCCGCCGCCGATCAGGTGGATTTCGCCATTGGTCGGAACCAATTGGAGAAGGGCGGCGATCACGCTTTCACGCGCGGCAATGTCCACGTTCATGGTGCCGACCGCCTTGAACAGCGGCAGCTCCTTCGCCATGCCGACCGCGTGGCTGTAGACATCATCGATCGCCTCCATCTCCTGGAGGTCTTGCGGCTTCATCGCACGCTTGGTCAGTGTGCGGCGCATGGCCTTCGTGTCGAAGCCTTCCGCCTTCGCCTCGGCGAAAATGGCCGCCTCGTCCTCGGCATAGGACTTCTTTTCCTCGCGCGTCCGCTCGATGCGCTCGATCAGGCTCAAGAGCTTCGGGCCGGGGGCGCTGTTGTGCCCGGTGCCGGCGGTCTTCTTCTTTCGGGCCATAGGTTCCTCGGGTTAGAGCTGCGCGGGATCGGCGGCGGCGATGGCGGGGCAGAGGCGGCGGAGGGTGGCGATGAAGAGGGCGCGGGCTTCGCGCTCGGGAAGCGGGCGAATGATGCCGGTGCTGACGGGTAGGCGCTCGGCCGCTTCAATGTCGGCGTCCCATGAGCGTGCGCCGGGGTGCATGAGGTCGTCGCGCTCGGTGCGCAGGGCGCGCAGGCCGATCGCCTTGACGGCCTCGCGGTGCTCGATATGCCTTTCGAGCGACAGCCCGGCGGCGCGGAAGATTTCCGTGTCGATCCCGCCTTTGATGCGCTCGCGGGAAGCGAGGAAATTCCGGGCGCGCCGGGGGCCGATGACGTGAGCCGTGTAGGGATCGATGTCGTCGGCGATCTGGCGCGCCACGGCGGCGACCATCGGGCGCGGGGTGTCGCCCGTGTAGGCGACATGGGCGCTGTCGAGAAGGCAATAGGCGGCCAACTCCCGATCGTCCGTCTCAGCCTCGGCCGCCTCGGCGCACAAGACGCTGTGCTGGGCGACCGAATAGAATTCGATCGTGTGGCCGGCAAAGCGCGGGATGCGCGCGAGGGCCGTCGCGATCTCGCCGGTGAGCATGGCGGGCGTGACGTGGGGCGCGCGCAAGGTGAAGGGCGCGCCTGGAAGCGTCTGCATCCAAGGTTCGGGGGGCTTCATGCTGCACCTCGCAGGGTCGCGATGACCTCTTCGGGCGACACGCAAATATCTGTCGCGAGCAGCGCCATCAGCTCGGGCTCTTCGCCGTCCTGCGTCAGGATGATGCAGCGTTTACCCTGACCGCAGAACCAGCCGGCCTCCAGATGCGCCGATCGTCCGCAGGGCAGGAGCAAGAGGCACGTGTCCGCCCACTGCATCGCGCGAAGATCGCTGACAAAGCCGCGCGCCGCGATCGGGTGTGTCGTGAGAAGGCGGCGATAGTCCTTGGCCTTCCACGACTGCCAGTCGGGATCGATCTCCGACCATTGAAAGCCGGGGACGCCGTTAAACGGATTTCGGAAGTCGTAAACCTCGTGACCGGCGTACCGGAGAAGATCGACCATCCAAGGTTGATGAGGGTTGCGCCAGGAGGACGCGAGATAGATGCGCGCCATTAGACCAGTTCTCCCTGCGAAGTCGCTGGCTGGGTCGATGCCTCGTCCGCGAGCTGGCGGAAGGTGTAGGACTGATCGTCGCGTCGGGTGAGGGCGAAGGGGATGGGCTTGGTCCAGTGCCATGCCAGCACCGGGACGATGTGCGAGTCCGTCAACGGGCCGTAGTTCGTGACGAAATGGCGGGCGATCTCGTCCAGCGAGTGCGTGGTGGTGTCGCCGTCGTCTTCCTCGCAGAAGAGCGTGGCCTTGCCGATCGAGCCGTCGATCACGAGCGGGTCGGACGGCCGCCAGGAGCCGTCCGGTTGAACCGCGATCTCGATTTTTCCGAGGTCGAAATAGGCGCGGAAGGGAACGATGGTGCCGGGCAGGACGCGGCGGCGTCCCGTCTCGTCGCCCTCGTCTTCGTTCGGCCCCGACAGGGCCACGCCGGTCAGGAGGCGCACGGCGATCCAGTCGTCCGGCGTCTGACGCGGCGGGGGCGAAACCTCGTCCAGCATGTCGGAGGGGAGCCAGCCGGTGGGTTGCGCAAAGGGCCAATCCGCGCGCATCAGACCCGACGCTCCCGTGCGGCGTTGGCGAGGGCGCGGGCGTCTTCGCCGTAGAGAGTGAGGGCTTCGCGGGTCCAGCCGCGCGCGATCAGGTCTTCGGCCTCGACGCTCTCTTTCAGGGCGGCGATATCGCGCATGTCGTCCGCCATTTTGCGGCGCACGGCCTCGGGCGTGTCGGTCGGACCGGACAGCGACAGGCGGCCGGGCTGGGTGAGGCGCGGGGTTTCGTGCGCGGCCTTGAAGGCGGCGGCACGGGCGATGATGTCGGCGGCGTTCAGCATGGGGACTATCCGTTGAGTTCGCGCCGCGTGAGGCGGGGCGCGCGATGGCAGGGATCGACCGTTTCGCGGTCCAGTTTGATCTTGCGGATGGGGCGGCCGACGCCTTGGGCCTTGGCTCGCGCCTCGCCGGGCGAGCGCGCGTTGAACAGGAGGGCGTCGGCGGCTCCCGCGAAAAAGACGCGGAAGTCGGGCATCAGTCGGCGTGAATCGGCGGGAAGTCTTCCGGGTCCAGCCGCTCGTGCGGCTCCAGCGCGGCTTCCGCGCCGGCGCGGGTGAGGAGGCAGACGCGGCCGGACAGGCCGACCTTCTCGACGGTCGCCAGTCCGGCTTCGACCATCTCCATCCAAGGCACGAAGGCCAGCGCGTCGGGATGGACGGCTGTATAGTTGCGGCTGGAGCGGGCGAGGCTGTTGGGCAGGCCAAGGGCGCGGCGCGCGAGGGCGCGTTGTTCGGCGTTCATCCGCCCGCCTCCGCGATCATCAGGACGCCGCGCGGGGCGGGCGTCGTGGTGCCGATAGCATAGACGCCGATCGCGCCGACCATGCCGGCGACGGCGGCGAACTCGGCCGTGGTGCGCAGGACGCGGGCGAGGGGCAGAAAGTGACTGATAATGCGCGCGGTCTCGCGCAGCTCGGCGGTGAGGGCGTCGCGCATCAGAGGCCACCCCGCATATAGGTGGCGATCAGGATCGCGAGGATCGGGGAGGCGGCGAGACAGCCGATGGCGATGGCGACAGCGATGGTGCGAAAGCCCGCCTCGTCGGTCTCGGCCTTCTCGCGGCGCTCCATCTCGCCGGGTTCGGCGTAGACCGGAGCGAAGTCGGGGAAGTCCCGCACGAAGGCGTCCGTCCGGGCTTTGAAGTCGTCGGCCGCCCTGCCGTGCTCTTCGTACTCGCGGCGCGCCTCGGCGGCGCGGCGCGCCATGGCGACCGCGACCGCGACCGCCTCGGGGCTCGGCGCGAAGGTGGCGACGATCTCGGCGCGCGTCTCTTCGCGCGTCGGCTCGGGGCTCGTGTTGGAGTTGGCCGGGGCGCGCATCAGAGGGCGGCCTTGATCAGCGCGGCGAACAGGGCGGTGAAGACGATCGCGGCAGCGCCGACGATCGCCATCATC
>NZ_LDQA01000027.1 GCF_001475935.1 Aureimonas ureilytica | reverse complement strand
TCGACGCCGCGGTTCTTCATTTCGGTCATGACGCGGAGCCAGACCTTGGCGCCCTCGTTCGTCTCGATCCAAAGCCCGAGGATCTCTTTGGTGCCGTCGGCCCGAACCCCGAGCGCGACATGGACCGCCTTGTTCCGCACGAACCCTTCGTCGCGGATCTTTACGCGAAGCGCATCAAAGAACACGATCGGGTAGACTGGCTCGAGCGGGCGAGCCTGCCAGGTGGCGATCTCCTCCAGAACCGCGTCGGTCACCGCCGAGATCAGGTCGGGCGAGACGTCGATGCCGTAGAGTTCGTGCAGATGCCCGACGATCTCGCGGTTGCTCATGCCCCGCGCATACATCGAGATGACCTTCTCATCGAAGCCCGGAAACCGCCGTTGGTACTTGGCGATGAGTTGCGGATCGAAACTCGCCTGGCGATCGCGCGGCACGGAAAGATCCAACCGCCCCGTGTCGGTCGTCACCGTCTTCCTGCCATAGCCATTGCGGCTGTTGCCCGCTCCGCCATCGCCAGACAGATGATGATCCATCTCGGCGTTCAACGCCCGCTCCGCTAAGGCCTTCTTCAGATCGTCCAGAAGCCCGCCGGGATCAAACGCCGTCTTGGGATCGGCCCCGGACAGAAGCTGGTCCAGAAGCGCATCGGGAATGTGGGGTGCTTTGCATCGTACCATCGGGTCCATCCTATGGGTCCATTATGGCCGCTCCACACGAAATTCCTGACAGTCCCGAGGCCAGCCGAAAGGAGGATTTGCACAGCACTCAACGATTGAAACAAGCCGTCCGGCGGTTTTCCGGGCTCCTCGATCTCGCGCTCATGCTGGGAGACAAGCCACCGGCCTCGGATCGACGGTCTCGCTCGGGACCGTTCAGAGCATGCGTGTCAGCACGTCCCTCTCGCCCCCCGCATGCAGCACACGATGCTTGAGCGCGCCCGCCACATGAAGCGCGACACATGTGAGCAGAATGTAGGCGCTGTAGCGGTGCAACGTTTGAAAGAGGGGAAACAGCGCGTCGTTCTTCGGCAGGACCTCCGGCAGGCGCGAGACCACGAAGAACGGCACACCGTCGCTCTGTGTGAACACGCTCGACATGGCGTATCCGAACATCGGTGTAAGAAACGTCAGGGCGATCATCAGCCGTTGCGTCGCCATGGAAAGCTTGCGCTCCCACGGCCTCAGCTCATGCGCCTCGCGCGGCAGCCGTACGCGCTCGCGCCAGCGCACGACGAGATGCACCATCGCGAGCAGCCAGACGAGCAGGCCGAACTGCTTGTGATTGGGGTAGAGCCAGGCGGCTACGGCGTCGTCCTCCGCTCGTCCGGTCATGAACCAGCCGCAGGCGATGAGCCCGAGGATGAGAACCGCCCGCGACCAGTGCAGAACGCGAAGCGACAGCGGGTAGCGCAAGGCTGGGGCGGAAACGGGGTGAACCATGGGCGATCTCGTTTGCGGTCGGCGCGCCGACGGCGTGCGGCAGGGCCGCAGCAGAGCATCGCCGCGTCGCGTTGGCGTGCAGGATTCGTGGAGGTTCGGTGGACGCCGTTCGATGCACGACCTGCTCCCGCGAGGAATGCGGAGCGCCCTTATCGACGCACGCCGTGTCCGTGAACGCGTGTCATCCAGCCAACGCCTGCCCCGGCGGCGAACGTTGCGATGCTCGCCACGAGAATGACGGCCATGACCGCCCGGTCGAACGCGGCGAACGCCGCCTTCCTGAATCCGTCGGACAATCCGTCCGGCAACGCCGCGGCTGCGACGAGCGCTTCGTCGAGGCTGTCGAATGCCGTCGGCGCCACCACCAGTCCTTCTGGCACGGCCAGGGACCCGCCATAGACGGCGGTGAGGACGCTGCCGAGAACCGCGATGCCGATTGCACCGCCGAGCTCGAAGGACAGCTCCTCGATCGAGGCTGCCATGCCGGCCCGGTCGGCGGGCGCGCTCGACATGATGACGCCGGACGCAGCGGTCATCGTTGCGCCCAGCCCCGCTCCCAGAAGCACGAAGCCCGGCACCTGCCATGTCAGGTGCGCGTCGTAGGTCAGTCCCGACAACGCAAGGCCGAGGCCGGCAAGAAGCAGGCCGCCACAGAGAATGTTTGTCGCGCCCAGGCGCGGCGCCACGGCTCCTGCGATCGGGCCCGTCACGAAGGCAGCCAACGGGATCGGCAGCGTGAACAGGCCGGCCTCCAGCGGGCTCAAGCCCAGCACGAGTTGAAGACGCTGCGAGAGGACGAGCATGAAACCGATCAGCGCGAATGTCGCGACGAGAGCCGTCGCGACGCCCGCAGTGAAGTTGCGGTCCCGGAACAGGGAGAAGTCGATCAACTTGTGCCGGGCGCGATCCTGGCGCCGCTTGAAGAGGAGGAAGGCCACGACGCCGACAAAGACCGTCAGGAGGGCGTGCAACAGCGACGCGTCGCGTCGAGCTGCTTCCTTGACCGCGTAGGCGATGGCCACGAGTCCCACCAGCACCTGGAAGGAGCCGAGAAGATCCCAGGGGCGCGTGGACTGACCGGGACGCGACGGCATCAGCCAGGCGCCGAGTGCGAGGGCCAGCAAGACCACGGGAACGTTGATCAGGAACACCGATCCCCACCAGAGGCGTTCGAGCAGGAGGCCACCGACGACGGGTCCCAGCGCCGCGCCGCCGGATGCGACCGCCGCCCAGACACCGATCGCGAAGGAACGCTCCTGTTCGTTCTCAAAGGTCAGCCTGATAATCGAGAGCGTCGCGGGCATCATCGCGGCCGCTCCGACGGCAAGGAGTGCGCGGGCGCCGATCAGCACCACCGGCGTCGGCGCGAAAGCGGCCAGCAAGGACGCGACACCAAAGGCCGCCAAGCCTGACAGGAACAGGCGCTTGTGCCCGAGACGGTCCCCCAGCGTGCCGAGGCCCGGCAGGAGCCCGGCCATGACCAGCGGATAGGCGTTGACGACCCAGAGCTTCTCGGACGCGGTCGCCGACAGGTCCGCCGTCAGGCGCGGCAAGGCGGCGTAGAGGACGGTGACGTCGACGGTGATCAGAAGGAGGGCGCTGGACAGGATGGCCAGCACCAGCCAACGGCTTCCGGCAAGGGTCTCGGTCATGGATCGGGCTTTCGGAAACGGGACGGGAGCGGACACCGGGACGGCGTCACGTCGCTTGGGAAGCGATGGTCGAGTCGGCCGTCAGACGGTGCGGACGGGGGACGCGGCATCCCGGCGGGCGACACGATCGGGCGGACCGGACGTGGTCAGGGCGATTTCGAACAAGGCGCCACCTCCTGGCGCCGGGCGGTAGCGCAGGGTCCCCCCGTGCGCCTCGACGATGGCGCGCACCACCGAAAGGCCGAGGCCGTTGCCGCCGACCTCCCGGGAGCGCTCGAGATCCCCGCGCACGAAAGGGTCGAAGACGCGGGCCGCCAGTTCGGGAGTCAAGCCCGGGCCATGGTCGGCCACACCGAGAAGAACCGTACGCTCCGACACGCCGAGCGAGATCGTGATCGCGCCGCCAGCGCCATGCCGCCGCGCGTTGGTGACGAGTGCGAGAAGGGCCTGGCGGATGCGCGTCGCGTCGACTCGGACGATGACGTCGTGGAGATCGAGCCGAACCGGGAACCCGGCGGCCGCCAGGTCGGGTCCGGCGAACTCGGCCAGCTCGGCCACCACCACAGCAAGGTTCACATCCTCCCGGTGCAGGTCGAGATGTCCGCTGTCGGCCAGCGTCACGGTGCGCAGGTCCTCCACCAGCCGGGCCAGGCTGTCCACCTGTAGCACCAGCCCACGCAGCGACCGCTCGTCCGGCTCGAACACGCCGTCGATCATGCCCTGAAGACGGCCCTTGAGGATGGTCAGCGGCGTGCGCAGCTCGTGCGCGATCGTGGCGTTCCAGAGCGCCATGTCGGCAGCCATGTCCTGCAGGCGCTGGGCCATGGTGTTGAAGTCGTCGACCAGTTCCGCCGTTTCGCCGAGCGAGCGGTCGCCGGGCTCGGCGCGCGCCGACAGGTCGCCATCAGCGATGCGACGGGCGCTCAGGGCTAGCGTTTCCAGCGGCTCGAGGATGCGACGCGCGAGGCGAAGAGCGACGAAGACGGCGATCGGCAACGTCACCAGGATGGCTGCGCCGAGGATGGCAAGGTCCGTCAGCGTCAGCCCGCCGTCGTCCGACTCCAGACGAGGATAGAAGGCGATCATCACCGTGTAGGCGAGATAGGTCCCGAAAAAGACAATCAGGCCGGCGACCACGGTGATCGCGGACATGGCGAGGAGGATCTGGCGGCCGAGGCCGACGGGAAGCTTCATGGCTTCAGACCATCAGCCGGTAGCCAACGCCGCGCACGCCAGGCAGCAGACCCACACCACCAGACTGCTCCAGCTTCCGCCGCAGCTTGCTGAGATGACTGTCCACGGTGCGGTCGAGCGCGTCCGACCCCGGCAGGCAGGCGTCCACCAACTCGCTTCGCGTGAACACCTTGGTCGGGCTGCGCGCCATGTGGGCGAGAATGCGGAACTCGGTCAGCGTCAGTGCGAGCGGCGCCTCGCCGAGGCTCGCCTGATAGGCGTCGAGGTCGATCGACAGGTCCCCGACCCGAAGAACGCCCGCGGCGCTGGCAAGGCCCGACCGGCGGAGCACCGCCTTGGCACGCGCCACGACCTCGATCGGGTTGAAGGGCTTCACCACGTAGTCGTCCGCGCCAATGCGCAGTCCCTGCAACCGGTCGATATCCTTGTCGAGCGCGGTGATCATGATCGCAGGGGTCTGGCCCCGGCGGCGCAGCTCGGCCAGCACCTCCCATCCATCGAGACGCGGCATGGTGACGTCGAGGAGCACGAGGTCGGGCTTCAGCGCGAGATGGAGGTCGAGCGCGGTGCGGCCGTCGCGTGCCTGCACTGTGCGGAACCCCTCGCGGGTCAGGTAAGCGTCGAGGATCGCTGCGATCTCGTTGTCGTCCTCGGCGATCAGGACCAGGGATGTCATGGCGGTGGTTCTCCTTGGCATCGATGGATGCCACCGGCCGGTGCCGACGTCGAGCGCCCCGCGGCCGTCTCCACACAACCGCAACACGGGCTCCACGTGGGCTCGACGGAGAGGGAGGATGGAAGCGTGGTCGCACCGCCGCGACCTGCCCAATGCTCTGGACCTATAGTGATGCCAGCCCTGCGCCGTCTTTCGATCCGCGTCGCCCTCGCCACTGCCGCGCTGCTGCTCGGCGCCTGCACCAAGGGCGAGAGCGGCCCGGCTGAGGCCGAGGGGCCCGCCGATCCGCCGCCCCGCGTCGCGGTGCTCACCGTCGAGCCACGCCGCGTCGTCGTCACCGACGAGTTGCCCGGCCGCGTCTCGGCGCTGCGCACGGCCGAGATCCGCCCGCAGGTCTCCGGCATCGTCCAAAAGGTTCTCTTCACCGAAGGCTCGGAAGTGACAGCCGACCAGCCGCTCTTCCAGATCGATCCCGCTCCGCTCGTGGCCGATGTCGAGGCAGCAGAGGCGGTGCTGACCCGCGCGCAAGCCGACCTCCTCAATGCCGGGCTCAAGTACGACCGCATCCAGGCGCTGTCCGACGCGCGGACGGCCAGTGCCGCCACGCTCGGCGACGCGACGGCCGCGCTTGCTCAAGGCAAGGCGAACGTCGCCGAAGCCACGGCCACCCTGACGCGCCGCAAGCTGGAGCTTGCGCACGCGACCGTGCGCAGCCCCATTCCGGGGCGCATCGGCCAGGCGCTCACCACCGAGGGGGGCCTCGCCTCGGTCGGAGGCACGGCGGCCCTCGCCGTCGTCCAGCAGCTCGATCGCATCTATCTCGACGTGCGCCAACCCTCGATCCGCCGCGAGGCTTTGGAGGACATGGCGGCGAGCGGGCGCAGCGAGGACGCCGGCACGCTCGGCATCGACATCTTCACGATCGCGGGCAAGCCCTACGAGTTTCCCGGCGAGGTCCTGTTCTCCGACACGACGGTGGATCCTGGAACGGGCAGCCTCTCCCTCAGGGTCGAGGTGCCCAATCCCTATCGCCAGCTCCTGCCCGGCATGTACCTGCGCGCCCGGGTACCGAGCGCCGTCTATCCAGCCGCCCTGACCGTACCGCAGCAGGCGGTCACGCGCGATGCGTCCGGCAAGCCGCAACTGACCGTCCTGGCGTCCGACAACATGGCCGCGCCCCGCGCGGTCGAACTCGGGCCGCTGGTCGAACGACGCTACGTGATCCTGTCGGGCCTATCGGCCGGAGAGACCGTCGTGGTCGAGGGGCAGGACCGTGCAGGAGCCGGCCGTCCCGTCGCGCCCGTCCCCTACCAGCCCGCCGCTTCCCCGACCGAAGGCTGAGACCCTCCCGATGCCGCAATTCTTCATCGACCGGCCGGTTTTCGCCTGGGTCGT
The DNA here is from genome assembly GCF_001475935.1 of Aureimonas ureilytica. GTDB lineage: Bacteria > Pseudomonadota > Alphaproteobacteria > Rhizobiales > Rhizobiaceae > Aureimonas > Aureimonas ureilytica_A. The sequence continues at coordinate 47,026 of NZ_LDQA01000027.1, read as the reverse complement.
CGCGATCTTCATCACGCTCGCGGGCCTTGCCGCGATCCCGCAGCTTCCCGTCTCGCGCTTCCCCGCGATCGCGCCGCCGAGCGTCAGCATCAGCGCCAGCTACACGGGCGCCGGCCCGCAGACGGTCGCCGACAGCGTGGTCGCGCCGATCGAGCGCGAGCTCTCGGCGGTCAAGAACCTCCTTTACTTCGAGTCCTCCGCGGACGCGACGGGCAACGCCAGCATCACCGCGACCTTCAAGAGCGGCACGGACTCCGAACTCGCGCAGATCGACGTCCAGAACCGCCTGAAGGCCGTCGAGTCGCGCCTGCCGGAGCCCGTCCGCCGGGCCGGTCTCTCCGTCGAGTCCGCCTCGTCCGGCTTCCTGATGATCGTGACGCTGCGCTCCGAGGGCGGCAAGGTCGGGACGCTCGCGCTCGACGACTATCTCGCACGCAGCCTGTCGCCCGAACTGAAGCGCGTGGCGGGCGTCGGCCGGGTCCAGTCCTTCGGCTCGGAAGCGGCGATGCGAGTCTGGGTCGATCCGGCGCGTCTCGTCTCGTATTCTGTCTCGATGGCCGAGATCGTGCAGGCGATCCAGACGCAGAACGTGCAGGTCGCGCCGGGCCGGCTCGGCGAGGCGCCGACCGTTCCCGGCCAGGCCGTCAGCGTGCCCCTGACCCTCAGCGGCCAGTTGGAGACGCCGGACGCCTTTCGGGCCATCGTCCTGCGCTCCAACCCGGACGGCTCCAAGCTGACGCTCGGCGACGTGGCCGATGTGGCGGTCGGCCCCCAGACCATGGGCTTCTCGATCTTCGACGACGGCAAGCCGGCGACCGCCGCGGCGATCCAGCTTGCCCCCGGCGCCAATGCCGTCGCGACCTCGGAAGGCGTGCGTGCGCGCCTCGCCGAGCTCGCCCCCTCGATGCCGGGCGGCATCTCCTACGCCGTCTCCTACGACACCGCGCCCTTCGTGAAGCTCTCGATCGCCAAGGTCGTCCATACGCTCCTTGAGGCGATGGTGCTGGTCTTCCTGATCATGCTCCTTTTTCTCCAGAACGTGCGCTACACGCTGATCCCGACGATCGTCGCGCCCATCGCGCTCCTCGGCACGTTCGCGGTGATGTGGGCGATCGGCTACTCCGTGAACGTTCTCACCATGTTCGGCATGGTGCTGGCCATCGGCATCATCGTCGACGATGCGATCGTCGTGGTCGAGAACGTCGAGCGGTTGATGGCGACCGAAGGCCTGTCCCCGCGCGATGCGACGCGCCGCGCCATGCGCGAGATCACCGGCGCCGTCATCGGCATCACCCTCGTCCTCGTGGCGGTGTTCCTGCCGATGGGCTTCGCCACCGGATCGGTCGGCGCGATCTACCGCCAGTTCACGGTGTCTCTCGCCGTGTCGATCCTGTTCTCGGCCTTTCTCGCGCTCAGTCTGACGCCCGCGCTCTGCGTGACGATCCTGAAGCCCCTCGCCGCGCATCACGAACGCCGGGGCTTCTTCGCCCGGTTCAACCGCGGCTTCGACGCGCTGACGGTGCGCTATGTCGGGTGGGTCGGCTGGCTGGTAAAGCGCGGCTTGCGCGTCATGCTCGTCTACGGCGCGATCGTCGCGGCGCTCGCCTACGGTTTTGCCACTTTGCCCACGGCCTTCGTACCGGACGAGGACCAGGGTACGTTCATGACCTCCTTCAGCCTGCCGGCGGACGCCACGGCCGAGCGCACCCGAAAGCTCGTGGGGCGCTACGACGCCCACGTCATGGCGCGCCCCGACATCGCGGGGAACCTGTCGATCATGGGTTTCGGCTTCACCGGCTCGGGGCCCAACGCCGCCATGGCCTTCACGAGCCTCAAGGACTTCGACAAGCGCACCGGCAGCACCGACACCGAGATTGCCGCCGCGACGGACGCGATGCGGCAAGCCACCGAAGGCGATGTCCTCGTCATGAAGCCGCCCGCCATCGAAGAGCTCGGCACCACGGGGGGCTTCGCGCTTCGGCTCGTCGACCGCGCGGGCCGCGACATGGCGGAGCTGCGGGCGGCGTCCGAGACGTTGGTGGCGCAGGCTGCGAAGAACCCGAAGCTTGCCGACGTGCGCGTCGACGGCCTGCCCGGCGGCCCGACCGTGCGGCTCGACGTCGACCGCGAGAAGGCCGGGGCGCTCGGCCTGTCCTTCTCCGCCATCACCGACGCGCTCGGCGCCGCCATGGGATCGACCTATGTCAACGACTTTCCACGCGCCGGCCGCCTTCAGCAGGTCATCGTTCAGGCACGGGCGCAGGACCGGATGCAGGTCGAGGACGTCCTCAAGCTCAACGTGCGCAACGACAAGGGCGGGATGGTCCCCCTCTACGAAGTTGTGGCGCCCCGGTGGTCGGTCGCACCGCTCCAACTCAACCGCACCAACGGCTATCCCTCGCTCAGCATTTCCGGGGATGCCGCGCCGGGCGTATCGAGCGGCACGGCGATGCGTGAGATGGAGCGGCTTGCCGCAGAACTGCCCGGAGGGTTCGGCGTCGAATGGGTCGGCCAGTCGCTCCAAGAGCGCCAGTCCGGCTCGCAGGCGCCGATCCTCCTCGGCATCTCCTTCGTGGTCGTGTTCCTGGTGCTCGCCGCGCTCTACGAGAGTTGGGCCATCCCGCTGGCCGTCATGCTGGTCGTGCCGCTCGGGGTCGTCGGTGCGGTCGCGGCCGTGCACGTGCGGGGCCTGGAGAACGACGTGTTCTTCAAGGTCGGGCTCATCACCCTGATCGGCCTGTCGGCCAAGAACGCGGTGCTCATCGTCGAATTTGCCCGCCAGCTTCGGGGCGAGGGCCAGGGGCTCGTCGAAGCGGCACGGGAGGCGGCGCGGCTGCGCCTGCGCCCGATCGTGATGACCTCGCTCGCCTTCGCGCTCGGCATCGTGCCGCTGGTGATCGCCCGCGGCCCGAGTTCGGAAACGCAGAACGCGCTCGGCACCGGCCTCTTCGGCGGCATGATCTCGGCGACCGTTCTCGCCGTTCTGTTCGTGCCGGTGTTCTTCGTTCTCGTCATGCGTCTGGCCGAGCGCCGGTCGAAAGCCCCAGCGGAGGCGCGCCCGGCGCCGGCCGGTCTCTGATCTCAAACACTCGCGGGCGCCGGGCTCCACCCAAGGCCCGCCCATTCTTGCCAAGGAAACGTCCCATGATTGCCAAACCGGCACCCGGCCGCATCACCCTCGACATCGCGCAGGAGAGCGACCTGCCGCGCTTGCGCAAGGACCTTCAGGACGCTTTCGAGATCGCGGTCGTGGAAACCTTCGGATCGCTTGATGAGGGTTCGATCCCGTCCGACGAGGACGTGGCCGCCTCCTTCGCCGCGCCGAACGCCGTGGTCCACCGTATTCTCGAGGACGGCCGGTGGGTCGGCGGTGCGGTCGTCTCGATCGACGCCGAGACGCGGCACAACGCGCTCGACTTGTTCTATGTCGACGCGGGCGAGCTCGGCCGGGGCATCGGCCGCAGGGCTTGGAAAGCGATCGAATCCGCCTACCCGGACACCGAGGTCTGGACCACCCACACGCCGTACTTCGAGAAGCGCAACATCCACTTCTACGTCAACGTCTGCGGCTTCCACATTGTGGAGTACCATCATGCCGGTCACCCGGACCCGAACCGCCCGAACGAACCGGATCTGCCGGGCGGCGATGGAATGTTCCGCTTCGAGAAGCGGATGTAAGATGCCGGACCGGTCCGGACTCGTTCGCTTCTGGTCCTCCCAATCTGACAGCAGACAGACGGCTTTCCACGCCGTCCAGTCTCTGGCGGCTGAGGAAGCGGGCCAACCGCTATCGACGCCATGTCGTCATTCGAGGTGCCTAGGCCGCCAGTCTCGAAGCCGACGTCGAGCGCTCAACACGGCGATTTAGACGGTGTGCTGATGGAGCCGCCTCGCTCATTCCGATCCCATCATGGGAGGGCCCACCCGGATCGATCCCGAAGAGAAGCGCGACAGCCAAGGGATCACACATCACCAAGGGCAAACATCAGTTCAGGAGGGCTTGACCTCAACACGCCGAATAGAGAAGAGCCCGCCAAACTCCTGCCTTACGCCCCCGACTGTAGCCGCCTCGAGCACCGAGGCTTGCGTCCCCAATGGCTATTAGCAACGGAGCCGTTTCCCGAGCTTACTGCGGAAGAGGTTGATGCTGGGTGCTCGGATTGACGATCTCACGCGGATTTGCCGGGTAAGTCGCTCCACCGTACTGTGTGTTGTCGTTAGAGACCATGGTCCAAGACGAGAAGAAGGCCTCCACGGTCGTTCCGAATAATATGGCCAAGAGGTAGATCGTGCTAGCGCTTGCCCTGTTCTGTCCGGTCTCGTATTTCAGAATTTGCTGTGGTGTCACACCCAGATAGGCGGCGACGTGGTTCACAGGCTGTCGGCGAGCTGTTCGTAACTCCCGAATCCTGCGACCGATATTTCTGTCGATCTCCTCGCGCATTGCCCTTCTCCCTCTCCAAGGCCCTTCCGTCAAAAACACAAGAGTTCAACTGTACGTGGTCTTTCCATCTTATGGGGTGTCGGATCGACCGGATAACTGTCTAATGGCAGTGCTATGGGGAGCGTTACCCACGACGTGAGAGGTGCGCTCTGGTCCAGGCAGCCTCGGGGCTTTCCGCCGTTCCGACGCGATCGGTTTCCCTTGGAGTTTCCACCTCCTTCCGGGCGAATGTCTGCAGCTTTTCCTGTAGCTGCTGGACCGTTTGCGATTGACCCGTTCGGTCTGGCGAGGGCGTATCGCCCTGCGCGTCAGGCGAAAGAGCACGCGAGCGTTTGGGGTCGGTGATCTGGAAGAATGCCACCCCCTCGGCCAGACGTCCGGCCTCGGCCGACAGCTGGTGGGCCGTCGCGGCCATCTCGTTCGCCGCCCCAGCATTCGTCTGCGTGACCTGATCGAGTTGCTGGATCGCCTGGTTGATCTGCTCGATGCCGACCGCTTGCTCCCGGCACGCTGCGGAAATCTCCGATACCAGTTCGGCTGTGCGCTGGATATCAGGCACGAGATCGTTGAACATACGCCCCGCATCCTGCGCGACCTTCAGCGTCTCTCCCGAAAGCTCGCTGATTTCTGCGGCCGCCGTTTGGCTTCGCTCGGCCAGCTTTCGCACTTCCGAAGCGACCACCGCAAAGCCCTTGCCATGCGCCCCGGCGCGCGCGGCCTCGATCGCAGCATTGAGCGCCAGGAGATCGGTCTGTCGCGCGATCTCTTGGACGACGCGCACCTTCTCCGCGATCGTTGCCATCGCTTGAAGAGAACCCGCGATAGCCTCGCGGCTCTTCTGCGCACTGACGGCCGAGATTTTGGCCATCTTCTCCGTCTGCGAGGCGTTCTCCGCGTTTTGGCGGACATTGGCCGTCATCTCTTCGACGGCAGCGGAAGCCTGTTCTGACGCTGCGGCCTGTTCCGTGGAGCCGGATGAGAGTTGTTCGGCGGTCGCTGCAGATTGGGTCGAACCGGCTGCAACCTGGGCGGCTGATAGGCGGATATCGCTGACGATGCCAGACAGATGTTCGCTCATACTGTTCATCGAGTGTAAGAGTTCGCCGACCTCGTCGGAACTCCGTACGGCGACGCTCTGAGAAATGTCGCCGGATCGGATCGCTTCGGACAGGTTCACGGCGCGCCGCATCCCGCGACTCATCGATAGCGACATCCAGACCGCCGCTGCCCCACCCATCAGCAGCGCCGCAAGAACGAGCGACGCGAGCACCAGACGGGTCGAGAGGTAACTCTCATCAATCCCGTCGCGCATGGCCTGCGCCTTCTTCCCTTCGGCCGCAATCAAATCCTGCAGGGTGCGAACCAAAGCCAGCGTTTTGGGTCGCACCTGATTGATCGCGATATCGATGGCCTTGGCATCCGTATTGGATGCACCGAGATCAAAAATCGTCTTCACTACCGGAACGATAGCGGACCATCGATCCATCACCGCGCGAACTTGCGAGGCGGAGGACTCGCTCGATACCGTTGCCGCCACGGTTCTCAAATCCCTGTCGAGACCTTGCAGCGTGGCCTCGAACTCGGTCCGAAGCTCTTGGATACGTTCCTCCTTCGTTTCCGCAATAACGGAGACCATAAGAAACCGCAGATGTTCGAACGTGGGATGAAGATTGGACAGCACGGTGCGAGCCGTCGGATCGAGCTCCTGAATGGGGGCCACGCTCTCCAGCTTGTCGATCGCCTCCGCCATCTCGTCTCCCATCGGGCGGCCCTTCTTGGCTTCCCAATCGAGAGCGCTGACGATGGTATTCTGCTTCGACAATTCGACAGCCGCTTGCGCGCTCGCCCACCAGTCGTTCAAAGCCAGGATGGCTTGATCGGCCCGCTGGGTTTCTTCGTTCGCCATCTCGCCAAGCTGGTGGCGGTACGACGTGAGGATCGGGGCGATTGCATCCATCGCCTCCTTGATCGCATTTTCGCGATCGTTCTTAAGGGACACGTCGCCCACCATCATCAAAGCGTTCAAGCTTCGCCCCATGCCCTGCATGAGCTGCGCAGCATCTCCCAGTCTCAGAGCTGTTTCATAAGGTCCCGCGGCGAATTGTTTCATCGCATCGTTCGCAGAACCCAAGCGAGAAATCCCGATATATCCAGAAAAACCCAGCATCGACAGAACTGCAGCAAAAGAAATACCGATCTTTGCTTTTACGGATACGCGCATAACACCCTCAATTGACTTCGTTTGTAATGATGATGCGGATGCCCCGAATTCATGATGCAAAAACATCGTTTTTTCGTACACAGCAATAATACCTAGCGTACCTTCGATTTTCAGGCTGCTGGTTAAAAGGCCGTCAACAGGAATAATAACATATATATATTCGTAAAACTCCGATATCTCTGGTTTTTATGCGAGTATTATTTGATTTTGGCGTGGTGCGAAAAAATAGAACGCGAGAAGGTCACGCTCGAAGACAATCGTCGCCAAGCAAGGTGTTTAAGATCTGTGAAGACGAGACATCAGCTCAGGAGCGCTCGACCTCGACACGCCGAAGCGAGACGACCCGTCAACAAACGCCGTCGACAATCATTCCGACCTGATCATCCTGCGCGGTATGAATGTTCTTTCTGGCTGAACCCGGACGATGCCGCCTGACGCACCGATTTTGCCGCCCGATACGTTGCCGCCCTTCGGCCTCTCCCTTATTCTACGAGGTGAAACTATATTCACTAGGAGGAATTTCGTGACGGCGTTTCGAACCGAATTCGAGGTCCAGTGGGGAGACTGCGATGCGGCGGGCATCGTGTTCTACCCCAACTACTTCTACTGGATGGACTCGACCTTCCAGCGGTTGCTCGCCTCGCGGGGCCTCGGGCAGCGCGAGTTGCAGGCGCGCTTCGGCGCGGTGACGCCTCTCGTGGATGTCGGTCTCGCCTTCAAATCGCCGGTGACCTTCGGCCAGATCCTCACGATCGACGTTACCCTGAGCGAGTGGCAGGAACGCCGATTGCGGCTAGATTACCGGATCGAATGCGAAGGGCGCCTGGCAGCCGAAGGTCACGAGGTGCGAGCCTGGGCGCTGACGGTGGGCGAGAAGCTCAAGGGTGCCCCCGTACCGGACGAGTTCAGGAAGATGCTGACATGAAAGACGACATCGAGGCCGCCACCGACCAGCACGCGCGCGGTGGCATCCAGGCGCTCGACACCGCTCTCCTCGTGCTGAAGGGCCTGGCGATGTTCGACGGGCCGGTGACGCTGACGGACCTCGCGCGCGCCGTCGGTATGCCATCCAGCAAGATCCATCGCTATCTCGCGAGCTTCATCCATGCCGGGTTCGCGCAGCAGACGGAGCGGTCCGGTCGCTACCAGCTCGGCCCCTTCGCCGCCGCCATGGGGGTCGCGGCGCTGAGCCAGAGCGATTTCGTCAATCAGGCCGCCGACGCATTGCCGGACCTCGGCGAGCGCACGGGTCTCACCGCCCTCCTCTCGGTCTGGTCGCGCCAGGGCGCGATGGTCGTGCGTTGGTACCGGGCACCGAGCCCGCTGGTCACATCCTTCGGTCTCGGCAGTTCGCTGCCGCTCCTGACCTCGGCGAGCGGGCGTGTCTTCCTCGCCTATCTGCCGACGCGGATGACGGAAGCGCGTACGGCCCTCGAAATGGAACACGCGCACGAGACGGGCGCTTCGTGGCCGGGGCTTCAGCTGACGGGCGCGGGAATCGAGGCGCTGGTCGCCGACATACGGGAGAAGGGGTTCGCCTCTGTGGATGGTCAGTTCGTGCCGGGCCTGCGGGCCGTCGCCGCGCCCATCCTGAACTGGCAGGGCGAGGCCGAGGCGGCGGTGACGCTCATCTCGACGTCGGACAGCGTGCTGCGACCCGACGGGGCCGCCGTGCAGGCGCTCGGCGACTTCGTCCGGAGCCTATCGAGCCAGAAGGTCTGGGCACCCGACAAGGCGTAGCGCCTCGCCGCGCAAGGCGGCGGGCATATCGGCCGCGCGGCCGCCCGACCGAAGCGCCACCGCGCCGTGCCAGAGCGTCGCCGCGCGGCGCCGGGGCATATCGGCCACGGCCAGCCGTTGCCCGGCCGCGTCGCTGACGACCGCGCCCCAGTGCGCGTTTCCGGCATCCCGCCATTCCACGTCGAGATGAATAGCCGCGTGTTCGACAAGGTGGCGCAGGGCTTGGGCGGGAAGCGTCGCGGCGAGACGGATGTCGGCCAGCGGCGGCTCCAACAGGACGAGCCCCTCCTCCTCGGCGGGCGGCAGACCGCGTACGGAGCCAACGGCTTCGGCGAGCCGCCGCGCCTCCAGCGCGACGGCGGCGATGACATGCCGCCGCGACCAGCCGGCGATCGCGGATGGGGCCTCGAGCTCCGGATCGGCGAGATGGCTGAGCATCCGCGCGAAGTAGGCCGTGCCGAGCCGCGCCCACGACAGCGCCTCGGCTGGCGCGGCGGTCGCATCGTAGCGCGCCCCCGCGCCCTGCCGGGCGCGAAGCGCCTCGCGCGCTTCGTCCAGCGCGGCGCTCACGACGCCTCGCCGACGATCAGCGTGCGCGCGAAGTCGAGGCGCTCGACGATCGGCGCGTCCGAGAAGCGGAAGAGGTCGAACTGCGTCTCGGCCTCCAGCGACCACGGCACCCAGGAGGGGATGACGAAGATGTCGCCGATGTCGAGCATATGGCGCGTGCCGCCGATCACCGCTGCCCCGCGCCCTTCGAAGACCTGAAAGACGCTGGCGCCGACCTCGTGGCGCGTGGGCGTCTGCGTTCCCTCTCGAAGTCGGTGGAACTCGCAGCGGATCGTCGACATGACGTCGCCGCCCGTCGTCGGATTGACGTAGCGGATCGCCGCGTGGCCCTGCTCCACCGTCGCGGGTTGTCCCTCCTCCTCCAGAAGGAGCTGCTCGGTGAGGGCCCGATCGGTGTGTTCCCAGCGATAGGCGGCGAGCGGCGAGCTCGGCGTGTTGCGCAGGCCCGAGAGCGGACGCAGCCCCGGATGCGCCCAGAGCCGCTCCCCACGCGAGAAGCGGGGCGTCGCGTAGTCCGTCACGCGCTCGGAGCCGAATTCGAAGAAGCCGGTGTCGTTCTGGTAGACGAAGGGGATGTCGAGCCCGTCGAGCCAGGCCATGGGCTGGTCGGTGTCGTTATGGTGGCCGTGGAAGTGCCAGCCGGGCGTCAGCAGAAGGTCTCCACGGCTCATGCGAACGGGGTCGCCGTTGACGACCGTCCAGACCCCCTCGCCTTCCACGACGAAGCGGAAGGCGTTCTGCGAATGCCGGTGTTCGGGCGCGGTCTCGCGGGGGCCAAGATACTGGACCGCGCACCACAGGGTCGGTGTGATGTAGGTGTTGCCGCCCAGGCCCGGATTGGCGAGCCCCAGGGCCCGGCGCTCGCCCCCCCGGCCGACCGGCACGAGGTCGCCCGACCGGCGCGCCAGCGGGATGAGGTCCGCCCATTTCCACAGGTGCGGGACGGCGCGCGGCGTTGGCGTCTTCGGCATCAGGTTGCCGATCTGCGTCCAGAGCGGCTTGATATGCTGGTCTTCCATGCGCGCGTAGAGTTCGCGCAGCGCCGCGGTGTCCTCCGGCTGGCCCGAATGGGGCTGAGGCGCCGGCTGCGTAGGATTTTGAAGCATCGCGTCCTCCTGGGATTCTGTGTGATCAGGCGGCGTCGGGCTGGCGGTCGGGCGCGGCATCGCGGAAGGCCGCGATCGCATCGAGGCGTCGGAAAATGCCGTCGATCACCGGCCAGCGGCTGGTATCGATGGAGAAGCGGCGATTGTTCCAGGCCTGCGCGTAGAGGCAGATGTCGGCAAGGCCGGGCGTATCGCCGTGGCAGAAGGCGCCGGTCTCGGGGTCGCGCGCGAGGCTGGTTTCGATGGCGTCGAAGCTCGTCGTCACCCAATGTTCGAACCATCGCGCCTGCGCGGCCTCGTCGGCGCCGAAAGTCTGGCCGAGATGCTGCAGGACACGCAGATTGTTGAGCGGGTGGATTTCGCAGGCGATCGTCTGGGCCAGCGCGCGCACGCGTGCCCGCCCATAGGCGTCGGCAGGCAGGAGGGGCGGCGCCGGATGGGTCTCGTCCAGCCACTCGATGATGGCGAGAGACTGGGTGAGGACGCGCCCGTCCTCCAGCTCCAGCGCCGGCACGAGTGCGGCGGGGTTGAGGTCGAGGAAGGGCTTGCGGCGCGTCTCGCCGTTGCGCAGCACATAGGGCACGTAGTCGAACGGCACGCTCTTCAACCGCAGCGCCACGCGCACCCGCGTCGAACTCGACGAGCGGAAGAAGTTGTGGAGCTTCAGCGTCATGACGGTTCTCCGATCCGCGTCGTGATCGCGCCGAGGCCTTCGATCTCGATCTCGCAGCGATCGCCGGGCTTCAGCGGGCCGACGCCCGCGGGCGTGCCGGTCATGACGAGATCGCCCGGTTTCAGCTCCATGGAGCGCGACAGGATGGCGATGATCTCCGGCACGGACCAGATGAGCTCCGAGAGATCGGCGTCCTGCTTGGTCTCGCCGTTGACCGAAAGGTGGATGCGTCCCGTCGCGGGGTGGCCAACCTCGGAAACGGGCCGCAATGGGCCGACGACGGCCGAGCGGTCGAAGGCCTTGCCCCAATCCCAGGGGCGGCCCTGCTCGCGCGCCTGAAGCTGCAGGTCGCGCCGCGTCAGGTCGTTGCCGACCGCATAGCCCCAGACATGATCCAAGGCGCGGGCTTCGTCGATGTCGCGGCCGCCCTCGCCGATCGCGACCACGAGTTCGGCCTCGTAGTGGAAGTTCGCGGTCTCGGGCGGATAGGCCACGGTCTCGCCGTCGCCGACCACCGCGTCGGCGGGTTTGGTGAAGAAGAAGGGCGGCTCGCGGTCGGGATCGCGCCCCATCTCACGCGCGTGGGCGGCGTAGTTGCGCCCGACGCAGAAGATGCGGCGCACGGGGAAGCGGGCCTCCGAACCGGCAACGGCGACGCTCGGCTGCGGCGGAGCGGGAACGACGTAGGTCATGGCGGGCATACCTTTCGGGATCAGTCTCGGCCGGCTTCGACGAGCTTCTGGGCCAGGAGCTCGGGCGCGGTATGGAAGGTCGAGTGGCTTCCCGGCATCGAGACGAGGCGGAAAAGCCCGAGACGCTCCGAGAGGCGGGGATGGAACGGGTAGGATTGCGGCAGGCCCGTCTCCTCCGTGCAATGGAGGTAGCTCTTGCCGCAGTCGAAGGCGGCCGGATCGCGCGACAGGCGGATCGGGTCGGCCATGGTCAGGAAGGGCTGCGGATTGAGGCTCGCGTGCAGCGCCTCGGCCTGTTCCAGCGACCCGTCGTTGATGAAGGCCTCGCGGAAGATCGGGAAGGGAAACACGATCTCGTTGGCCGGCTCCGCGAGTTGGCGGAAGAGGTCGCGGTAGTGCGGCGGGCAGAGGTCGAGAAGGCTTTCTCCGTCAATCGGCACGAAGGCGCCGTAATAGACGAGGCGGCGGATACGGGCCGCGCCGAGCCGGTCGAAGGCGCCGGAAATGACCATGCCGCCCCAGCTGTGGCCGACAAGCACGGCGTCCTCGATCGCGTGCTCGTCGAAGTAGGCGACGAGCGAGGCGATGGCGTCCTCCAGCCGCGTGGTGCGGCGGTCGTCGCCCTCGCGGTTGCCCTGGATCGTCGGGCAGTGAACCTCGTGCCCCTTGGCTCGCAGGCTGGCGGCCGTGACTTCGAAATGGCTGCCATCGTGGCAGGCGCCGTGAACGAGGACGAACCTCATGCTGCACCCTCCATGCCGGATTCGTTTCGGGGAAGCGGGCGGCTCTTGAGCGCCTGGCGGTCGATCTTGCCCGTGCCGGTCTTCGGCAATTCGGAGACGAACTCGACGATGCGCGGATACTTGTAGGGCATCAGCACCGTGCGGACGTGGTTCTGCAGCTTGACCGTCTGCGCGGGGCTTTCCGATCGGCTGTCGCGCAGTCGGATGAAGGCGCGCAGCGTGAGCCGGCGGTCCTCCAGTTCCTGTCCCATGACAGCGCATTCGTGCACGTCGGGATGCTCGTTGAGGCAGCGCTCCACTTCGAGCGGCCACACCCACTGGCCCGAGACCTTGATGAGTTCGTCGGCGCGGCCCTGGAAATAGTAGGTGCCGTCCCGCTCGATGAAGCGGTCGCCCGTGTAGAGCCACTCGCCGCGCATGGTCTCGCGCGTCTTGTCGGGGCGGTTCCAGTACGTGGGGGCCGAGGAATGGCCGCGCACGAACATCACGCCCTCCTCGCCGGGGGCGACGGGACCGCCATCGGGCGTTTCCAGCTTGATCTCGTAACCCGGCACGCGTGCGCCCGCCGCGCCGATGCGATGGTCGTCCAGGCTGTTGGAGAGATAGATGTGCAACATCTCCGTCGAGCCGAGCCCCTCGGTCGGCCCGTGCCCGACCAGCCGCTTCCACGCGGCGTAGATGTCGTCGGAAAGGACTTCGGCCGCCGACATCGACTGCCGGAGGGACGAGAGGTCCCGGTTCTCGACGCCGGGGGCGCGGGCCAGCGCGGTGTAAAGCGTCGGCAGGCCGAAGAGGACCGTGGGACGGAAGGCTTCGATCGTATCGAGCACTGCGTCGGCGCGGGGCTGGCCCGGCATCAGGAGCGTCGTCGCGCCGATCGAGAACGGGAAGGTGAAGGCGTTGCCGAAGCCGTAGGCGAAATAGATCTTCGGCACGGAGAAGCAGATGTCGTCTGGCTGCAACTTCAGGACATGCCGCCCGAACGATGCGTCGGTATAGGCCATGTCGTGGTGGAGGTGGACGATGCCTTTGGGTCGGCCCGTCGAGCCCGAGGAATACATCCAGAAGGCCATGTCGTCCGGCCCGGTGTCGGCGCAGTCGAGAACCGTCTCCATGCCGGCGAGGAAGCCCTCGGCGCTCTCATGTCCGGCATGAGCCGGGGCACCGTTGACGATCACCACCCGTTCGACGGCGGTCCCCTCGAGCCCATCGGGACCGAACTGGGCGGCAAGCGAGGCTTCGCAGAGCGCGATCCGCGCGCCCGTGTCCTTCAGGAAGAAGTTGAGCGTGTCCTGATTTGTCTGGGTGTTCAAAAGCACCGGCACGAAGCCGGCGCGCACCGCGCCGAAGAAGGCGGCCGGGTAGACCGGCGTGTCGTCGAGGAAGAACGGGATCCGCTCGCCGCGCCTCAGACCGGCGCCCTGAAAGGCCCGGCCCCAACGGGCGGCTTCGGCGATCAGCTCCCGATAGGTGAAGCTCCCGCCGGGGCCGACAAGCGCGGTTTTCTCCGGGTTTCGGGCGAGGTTGTCCCACAGGATGGCCGAGCAGTTGGGATGGCGCGTCTTGTCGTAGCCGATCTCCTCGCAGGCCGAGGTGCGCACCGGCACCGGGTCTCTGATCGGAGCGGCGGCGGGCCGGTTTTCCCAGGCCTCGATGAATTTCGGCGACAGGGCGCGCAGCCGCTCGATGTCGATGCGACCCGACCGTGTGACGTAGTCGAAGGCGAAGTCGAGCGGGGGCAACGCCAGCTTCTGGGCGAAGTGCTCGTACCAGGTGGCGGATGTGTTGGCGGCATCGACGATCTTGCGGGCGATCGGCATACGAACGGCCTGATAGTCCGCCAGCGCGGCGTCGAGGTCGTCATGGCGGGCCAGCGCGCCGACAAGCGCGATCGCATCCTCCATGGCGAGACGGGTGCCCGAGCCGATGGAAAAATGCGCGGTGTGCGCGGCATCACCCAGGATGACATGCCGCCCGGAAGCCCAGGCCCCGCACCAGAGCTTGGGGAAGCGCCGCCAGACGGACTTGTTGGTGATGAGCCGCGCGCCGCCCAGCGTCTCGGCAAAAATCTCCGCGCAAAGCTCGGCGCTCTCGCCTTCGCTCAGCGAGGCGAAGCCATACGCCTCGAAGGTGGTGTCGTCGCATTCGACGATGAAGGTGCTGCGGTTCGGCGCGAAGCGGTAGTGATGGGCGTTCAGCGCGCCCTTCTCGGTCCGCACGAACGTCTGGGTCAGCGTGTCGAAGGCGCGGTCAGCACCGAACCAGGCGAAATGATTGGTGAAGTGGTCGAGCTCGGGCGCGAAGGCGTCGGGCAGCGCGCGCCGGACGAGGGAGTTCAGCCCGTCGGCTCCGACGATCAGCTCCGCGTCGAGTTCGTCCAGCGAGGCGACGGCGTGCGAGAACCGCAGCTCGACGCCCAATTCCTCAGCCCGGGCGCGTAGGATTTCGATCAGTTCCAGCCGTCCGACGGCGGCGAAGCCGATTCCGTCGAGGGTCACCTCTCCGTCGGGATGCGCCAGCGTCATGTTCCGCCAACGCTCCATGCGCGGCACGACGAGATCGAAGGTCTCCGGATCGTCCGCCTTCAGGAAATCGAGCGCCTGGTCTGAAAACACGACCCCGAAGCCGAACGTCGCGCCTTCGGGGTTCTGCTCGAAGACCCGCACGCGCGCCGCAGGCACGAGGCGGCGCAACAGGATCGCCGTGTAGAGCCCAGCCGGGCCCGCTCCGATGATGTCGACCGAACGAACAGCGGACATCCCAACCTCCCAAATTATCTCCCTGCTCTTTCATCCCCTATTATTCTACTCAGTGCAACAAATTTATCTCTGTGAAACATGAAGCCGAGTTGCCTGCGCGTCGGAGGCGAACGAAGGGTTTGCATCATGACCTGCATTCACCTGTGGAGACCGGGAGCACCGACGTCATCCCAACATAGCCCGGTTTGCTGAAGCTCAACGCGCCATAACCTCAAGTATCACTGTGTGAAAATTATTGCTTGTGAGGGAATTGAAGGTAGGATTTCGGCCGGGAGAGGCGTTGGGGGGAATCCGTCGTCTCGCCCCACGCATCAGCACCGCATGCCGCCGCATCGACGCCGCGCCCGTCAAAGGGTGCCGCGCCATGGGCGTTCGCGGCCCATTTCCATTCACACGGGAGACAGCATCATGAGGCAGACTTCGACGGCGAGGGCCGAGCATGGGAAGCGTGTGGGCCTGGGTTCCATCTTCAGGATGCTCGCGGCGGCCGGGATCGCCTTGTCGCCGAGCGCCGCACGAGCCATCGACATCGCGCCCGGCGATTATGCGGTGCTACCGGCCGGCACGTCGCTCGGCGCGCTCTACTTCCAATACACGAGTGCCGACAGCCTGCATGTGATCGGGCCGGGCGATGTCCCCGCGTCCGAGTTGAAGACGGCCGTCGGTATCCTGCGCGGACTGCACTTCACCGAGGTCGGCGGCGTTCCTGTCGCGCTCCACCTCATCCTTCCCTTCGGCGGTTTTCCCGAAGCCCGTATCGGCGGCGTCGAGCAGCCGACGGCCGAAGGGTTCGGCGACGTCACGACCGGATTCACCATCTATCCCATCAACACCGGCACCGGTGAGTTCGCCACGACCGTCGGTCTCAGCGCCTTCGTGACCATGCCGACCGGCCACCACGACCTCGGAAGCATCAGCATCGGGTCCGGCGCCTGGACCGCGACCCCGCAGGTCGGTCTGATCCAAGGTCTCGGGCATGGATTCTTCTTCGACGGCGCCGCCGACGTCGCCTTCCGCCGCGACAGCGACGAGGCCGGCAACCTGACCGTATCGCAGGATCCCTCGTTCCAACTCCAGGCCTACCTGCGCTATCAGGTCAGTCAGGCGACCTCCGTCTCCTTCGGCTATTCCGGCACGTTCGGCGGGGAATCGTTCGTCAACGATCGGGCAACCGGGCTGCAGACGCGCTCCGACCAGCTCCGGCTCTTCGCCAATACGTTCGTTACTCCGACCGTGCAGATCCAAGGCATGATCGGAACGGATATCCACGCCGAAGGCGGCTTCAAGCAGGACCTCGTCGCCCAGATCCGACTGCTGACCGTCTTTTGATACCCGAAACCCTGCAAGGCGCGTCCGGCCGCACGGGCCGTCCGGACGCGCGATCCCGCCCACCCCGTTCCCGGACACCGGGCTCGGCGCCTGAAATTTCACATCATAAAACCTATTGCTTCGAGCGGAATACTCGGTAAGCTTCGGTTCGGCAAAAGCGTTGGGAGGCGCGTATGCGGCGGATCGCAGCCCTGGACGATAGGCGTTGCGCCTATTCAGTGCATTCGAAGCCGTTGGCCGTGACGAGACAGGTGTGTCGTCGAGCCCGGCCTCGACGCTCGGCAGTGCAAGCGTTCGTCGCGTCCCTCGCGGCCGCCTGATCCCCAGACCGATCACCCTCACGCCCCGCCAGTTCTGTGTCCGCTTCCTGCGGCGCTCGATATCCAGTCGCGCGGCCCGACCGCCGCGACGCCACGCCTTGGGAGGAACAGCATGAACCCGAAGATGGCCGCTCTCGGCGCGGTACTCGCGACATGGATGACGTCGGCGGCTTTCGCCGAGGAACCGATCCGCATCGGCTTCATCACGACGCTGACGACGCCAGCAGCCGCCATCGGCAACGACATGGTCGACGCCGTGAAGCTCGCGGTCGACCACGCCGGTGGCACGATCGCCGGCCACCCGATCGAGGTCATCTACGAGGACGACGGTCTCCAGCCGGACCTTGGCCGGCAGAAGGCGGAAAAGCTGGTGCGCCAGGAGAAGGTCGATGTCGTCGCCGGATTCATCTGGTCGAACGTCCTGATGGCCGCGCGCAAGACGGTGATTGATTCCGACGCCTTCCTCATCAGCACCAATGCCGGCCCTTCGGACATGGCGGGGAAGCTGTGCAACCCCGACTTCTTTTCGCTTCGCGGCCAGAACGACATGGTTCCCATGGCGCTCGGGAAGGTCATGAACGAGCAGAAGCGCAAGAAGCTCTATGTGCTTGCGCCGAACTACGCGGCGGGCATCGACATGGTCAAGGGCGTCGAGAGAACGTTCGGCGGCGAGGTGGTCGGCCGCGACTTCACCAAATGGGGCGACGACCCCCAACTCGACTTCTCGGCGGAGCTGGCCAAGGTGGCGGCGTCTGGCGCCGACGCGCTTTTCGCCTTCTATCCCGGCCGTGCGGCCACCTTCGCCCGCCAGTTCGAACAGGCGGGGCTGAAGGACAAGGTCAAGCTCTACAGCGTCTACACTCTGAACCAGATCGTCCTGCCCCAGCTCCAGAAGGCCGGCGTCGATGTCGTCCTGGGCTCGTCCACGGCGGACTACTGGTCGCCCGACATCGACACGCCCGCCAATCGACGCTTCGTCGAGGACTTCCAGAAGCGCTACGGCCGGCTTCCCTCCAACTACGCCGCCGCGGCCTACGATCTCATCCCCTATCTCAAGGCCGCGGTGGAACAGTCGGGCGGCGACATCAAGAACCGCGATGCCGTTCGCAAGGCCCTGATCGCGGCCGACTACGATTCCGTGCGCGGCCGCTACGAACTCGCGCGCAACCATTTCCCCATCGACAACTATCGCGGCCTGACGATCGCTGCGGATGCGAGCGGTGCCTGGACCCTCAAATCCGACGGGGTCGAGCTGAAGCAGCTTGTCGATCCCTATGTCGACGCCTGCCGGAACGAGAAGTGATGGGCTGCGCGCGCACGGAAAGGCGATAGGCGATGGATGCGGTCCTCTTCGTCAATCAGCTTCTGAACGGGGTCCAGCTCGGGCTGATCCTGTTCCTTCTGGCGGCGGGTCTGTCGCTCGTCTTCGGGATCATGGACTTCATCAATCTGGCGCACGGCGTCTTCTACATGGTCGGCGCCTATATCTGCGCCACCGTCGCCGTCGCGCTGGACTCGTTCCTGCTCGGCTTCCTCGTGGCGTTGCCCGTCACGCTCGTCATGGGCCTTGCCGCCGAATGGCTGCTCGTGCGCCACTTCTACAAGCGCGACCATCTCGACCACGTGCTCGTCACCTTCGGCATGGTCCTGTGCGCCGACACGGCGGTGAAGTATCTGTGGGGTCCGCAGAGCCTGTCGGTGCCGCTGCCGGCCTGGCTCGGCGGCCAGATCGCGCTCGGCGGCATCACGCTGCCGACCTACCGGCTCTTCATCGTCGTGGTGGCCGCGCTCGTGGCGCTGGCGCTCTGGCAGGTCATCGCGCGCACCCGCGTCGGCATGATGGTGCGCGCCTCGGCCTCCAACGAGGAAATGGCGCGCGCGCTCGGCATCGAGACGCGGATGGTCTTCGCGCTGGTCTTCGCCATCGGTGCGGTGCTGGCCGGGATCGCCGGCATCATGGTCGCGCCGATCACCGGCGCCTCCATCGGCATGGGCAACCAGATCGTCATCCTGGCGCTGGTGGTCATCATCATCGGCGGCATCGGTTCGATCTTCGGAGCCTTCGTGGCGGCCATCGGCGTCGGGCTGATCGACACGCTCGGCAGAGCCTACCTGCCCTCGATCCTCGGCGCGGTCTTCTCGCCGTCCGTGGCCTCCTCGGCGGGACCCTCGCTCGCCTCGATCCTCATCTATCTTTCGATGACGCTCGTCCTGATCTTCCGCCCGTCGGGCTTGTTCCCGCCCGCCAACAGGTGATCCGATGACCGATCTTTCCACAGGGAGCCCGTCGGGGCCGGTCGCCCGCCCCTTGGCGGTTCGAGGTTCGAGCGTCGATCCCGACTTTGCCCTCGCCCTCGTCCTGATCGCGGCGCTCGCCGCCGCGCCCTTCGTCCTCTCGATGCTCGGGCACGACTTCTGGACCGACGTCGCGCTGCGCGCCATGATCCTCGCCATCGCGGCGCTCAGCCTCAACGCCCTGATCGGGCTGGGCGGCCTCGTCAGCCTCGGTCACGCCGTGTTTCTCGGAATCGGCGGCTATGCCGTCGGCATGTTGGCGGACGCCGACATCGACAACGGCTTCGTCCAGCTCGCCGTCGCGCTGTGCGCCTGCGCGCTCTTCGCGCTCGTTACCGGCCTCATCGCGCTGCGCACGCGGGGCGTGCATTTCATCATGATCACGCTGGCCTTCGCGCAGATGGTCTATTTCACCGTCTTCGGCCTGCGCCAGTATGGCGGCGACGACGGGCTGACCATCAACTATTCCAGCCTCTTCGGTCCGCTCGACCTCGGCGACAAGACGCAGCTCTACTATGCCGTTCTCGTGATCCTTGCCGCCGCGATGCTCGGTTTTTCGCGACTGCGCCGCTCCGACTTCGGTCTTCTGCTGAAGGCCGCGAAGGGCAACGAGCGCCGCGTGCAGGCGGTGGGCTTCGATCCCGTGCGCTACCGGCTGGCGGCCTATGTCGCGGCCGGAATGCTCTGCGGGCTCGCCGGCTTCCTCGACGCGAACTTCACGAGCTTCGTCACACCGGCCGCGATGAGCTGGACCGCGTCCGGCGAGTTGATCTTCATCGTCATCGTCGGCGGGGTCGCCACGATCTCGGGCCCGCTCGTCGGTGCCCTCGTTTTCCTTCTGATCGAGGAGTGGATGGGCGGGCTCACGGTCTACTGGCACTTCTGGTTCGGCCTGTTCCTGATCGCCATCGTCCTTTTCGCCCGCAACGGCCTTGTCGGCCTCCTGATCGGACGACGCGCATGACGCACGCTCTGGAAGTCCGCGACCTCAACAAGTACTTCGGCGGCCTCCACGCGACGCGCAACGTGTCGATGGCTCTGCCGCGCGGCGAGATGCATGCCGTCATCGGCCCGAACGGCGCCGGTAAGACGACGCTCATCGCCCAGCTCTTCGGCGAGGTCTCGCCGACGTCCGGGACGGTGCTGGTGAACGGGCGCGACGTCACGCACCGGCCGGTCCACGAGCGCGCCGGGCTCGGCATGGCCCGCTCCTTCCAGATCACCACGCTGGTCCGCGACGTCACGGTCGGCGAGAACGTCTGTCTTGCGCTTCTCGCGCGCCGGGAGCGGGCCTTCCGCTTCTGGCGCCGGATCGACCGCAACGCCGACCTTCAGGACGAGGCGGCGCGGGCGCTGGCCCGCATCGGCATGGGACGGGAACACATGCCCCGTCGCGTGGCGGACATGAGCCACGGCGAGCAGCGCCTTCTGGAACTCGCCGTCGCGCTCGTCGGCGATCCGACGCTCATCCTTCTCGACGAGCCGATGGCCGGTCTCGGCTCGGAGGAAAGCCGCGCGATGACGCGCTTCCTCTCGCAGCTCAAGGGCAGAACCACCGTGCTTCTCGTGGAGCACGACATGGAAGCCGTGTTCGAACTGGCCGATCGGCTGACCGTGCTGGTGCGCGGCGAGGTCGTGGCCGTCGGAACGCCGGCAGAAATCCGCGCCGACGGGCGCGTGCGCGAAGCTTACCTTGGAGAGGACGCCTGAATGCTGCGGGTCAAGAACCTCACGAGCGGCTACGATCGCAGCCAGATCCTCTTCGACATCAGCTTCGAGGTCGGCCCCGGCGAGGTCGTCTGCCTCATGGGCCGCAACGGCATGGGCAAGACCACGACGGTGCGGGCCCTCATGGGCCTCCTGCCGGCATGGGACGGCGCGGTGGAGTTCGAGGGGCGCCGGCTCACGGGTCTTTCGGCGGCGCGCGTGGCACGGCAGGGGCTCGGCCTCGTCCCCGAGGGTCGGCAGGTCTTCTCCAACCTCACCGTGCACGAGAACCTCCTCGTCGTCGCCGCCAACCGGCGGGGCGAGGCGCAGCCCTGGACGGTGGACCGCGTCTACGAACTCTTCCCAGGCCTCCACGAGCGCAACGGTTCCTATGCCAATCTCCTGTCGGGCGGCGAGCAGCAGATGCTGGCCATCGGCCGCGCGTTGATGACCAATCCGCGCCTCCTGATCCTCGACGAGGCGACGGAGGGCCTCGCCCCGGTGATCCGCGACCAGATCTGGGCCTGCATCGGGCGGTTGCGCCAGCTCGGCCAGTCGATCGTGGTGATCGACAAGCACATCCAACGCCTGCTGGAGGTCGCGGACCGTTTCTTCGTCGTGGAGAAGGGGCGGACCGTCTGGTCGGGAGCACCCTCGCGCGTGCGCGCCGAGGAGGCGGTCGTCAAGGCCTATCTCAGCGTCTGAGCGGCCGGCCGCATGGCCGTCAGGCTCTGTGTCGGATGTGCCCGGCCCGCTCGACGCACCACCGGTCGAGGATCGCGACATAGGTCGCGTCGTCCCGTTGCCAGATCCGGTTGACCGCCATGCCCCGGATGAGGTTCAGCGTCAGCGTCAGTTCCGCGTCGGCCACCGCCGCGTCGTATCCGGCCTCCACCAGCGAACGGGTCCAGGTGGTCTTCATCTCGCGATGAAAATCGTCGAGCACCGGGGCGAGACGCGCCATCAACTCGTCGTCGGTGCGAGCCGTGACCACCACTTCGAGGGCCGCGACGAAGGGCCAGTCGAAATAGACCGACGCGCAGTCGCTCGCGTACTCCCGTAGAGGGTTCGCAGAGCTGCGCGCCGTTTCCGCGCGCTGGCGGCCGATATCCTTCGCCCGCGCATAGGTCTGTTCCGTGGCGGCCACGACGAGATCGATCTTCGACGGGAAATGGTGCACCCGCGCGCCACTGGAGACGCCCGCCCGCTCGTCCACCAGCGCCGTCGTCAGCCGCGCATGGCCGCGTTCGAACAGGATGTCGATCGTCGCCTGCAGGATCTTCTCGCGCGTCTCGGCGCTGCGTTCCGCCTGTGTGCGGCGCTTCTTTCCCGTCGTCGTCATCCGGCTTCCTCGTTGTGGTCGATCCGTCCGGGGCGGAACGGAAAGCCCCCCTTCCCCGAAGGTCCCCTCATACGAGGAATCCCACACGGCCGGCAAAGTTTTCATTGAAACATACCGGTTGATCTGTTTGTTTATAGCTGCCGGAGGAGGAGCCGGCGGGGAGGAAATCAATGAAAGCGAGATGCATACTGGGCCTGGCCCTTCTGTCGTGCCTGTCGACCACCGCCCACGCGCAGGCGCCGATCCGCATCGGCCTCATCACCACGCAGACGACGCCCGCCGCCATCATCGGGCGCGACGTCGAGGATGCCGTCCGCCTGTCGCTGCAGCATGCCGGGGGCGCCATGGCGGGGCGCCCGGTCGAGCTGGTCGTCGAAGACGACGCGCTCAGTCCCGATGTCGGGCGACAGAAGACCGAGAAGCTGGTGCGCCAGGACAAGGTCGACTTCCTGACAGGTTACATCTGGTCGAACGTGCTCCTCGCGTCGCGAAAGAGCGCGCTCGATTCGGGCACGATCCTGATCAGCACCAACGCCGCGCCCTCCGATCTGGCGGGCAAGCTCTGCAATCCGAATTTCTATGCCATGCGCGGCCAAGGCGACGTGATGTCGATGGCGCTCGGCGAGGAGCTCAACCGGCGAGGGGTGAAGAAGATCTACACGATGGCCCCCAACTACGCGGCGGGCCAGGACGTGGTGAAAGGCTTCGCCTCCACCTTCAAGGGCGAGATCGTCGGCCAGGACTTCACCAAATGGGGGAGCGACCCGCAGCTGGACTTCTCGGCCGAGTTCTCCAAGGTCGCGGCCTCGGGCGCCGACGGGCTCTTCGCCTTCTACCCGGGCCGCTCGGCCGCCTTCATGACCCAGTTCGAGCAGTCGGGCCTCAAGGACAAGGTCAAGCTCTACACCGTCTACACGCTGGACCAGATCGCCCTGCCCGCGCTTCAGAAGGGCAACGCCACCGGCGCGCTCGGCTCGGTCCTCACCGACTACTGGTATCCCGATCTCGATACGCCGGCCAACCGCACCTTCGTCGACGACTTCCGCAAGACCTACGGCCGGGACCCTTCGAACTACGCGGCCGCCGCCTACGACGCCGTCTCGCTCATCAAGTCGGCCGTCGAGGCGGTGGGCGGCAAGCTCGACGACAAGGCAGGCCTGCGCAAGGCGCTGGAGGCGGCCCAGTTCGACTCGGTGCGCGGCCAGGTCGTCTTCGGTCCCAACCACATGCCGCTCGACAATTACTACGCGCTGGAAGTCGTCGCGGGTCCGGACGGCAAGTGGCAGATGGGATCGCCCCACCTGGCGCTGGAACGGGGCGCCGACCCCTATGCCTCGGCCTGCAAGATGGCCGCAGCCGACTGACCCGGCCCGGGGCCGGCCACTAGGGAGGCCGCCCCTTTCGCAATGCCTGCGCATCACGAACCCACGAGCGTGTGGGAGCGATGGCGCGCGCCCCGATCCCACACGAACCCGAATGGACACGAGAGATGACTTCGCTCCAGGACCTGATCGATTCCAAGCCGAACTTCGTCGAGTATCTCTACAACGATACGATCTCGCAGTATCACAAGTCGCGAACGAGCCTGTTCGCCACGCTCATCGCGCCGGAATACACGACCTGGCGCGAGGAGCAGCGTGCATGGCGCGAGACGGCCGTCCTTTTCAACCAGTCTCACCACATGCCGGTTCTCTACGTGAAGGGGCCGGATGCGAAGAAGCTTCTCGAATACCTCTCGCCCTGCACCTTCTCGAACCTGTCGACGAACCGCGCCAAGCAGTATTTCGCCTGCACGCCGCGCGGCCACCATATCGGCGACTGCATCCTCAACTACTACGGCGAGGACGAGGGCTTTGAGCTGATCTCCGGCATGCCCCTGCTCAATTGGGTCCGCTACAACGGCGAGACCCAGGGTTACGACGTCCACTTCACCTTCGATCCGACGACGCCCTACGCCAAGGACGGCAAGCGGACCAAGTACCGTTTCCAGCTCGAGGGACCGAACGCGCGCGCCATTCTCGACGAAATCTGCGAAGGCGGCTGGCCGGAGCTGAAGTTCTTCAACACGACCTACGTGACCATCGCGGGATGCCGGGTTCACGTGCTGCGCCACGGCATGGCCGGTCACGCGGGCGCCGAGATTTCCGGCCCCTTCGCCGACATGGACACGGTGCGCGACGCCATCCTCAAGGCGGGCGAGCGGCACGGGCTGCTGCAGGCCGGTACGCGCACCTACTACTCCACTCCGCTGGAGGACGGTTGGATTCCCTACCCGCTGCCCGGCATCTACACCGGCGAAGATCTGCGCGCCTATCGCGAGTGGCTGCCCGCCGACAGCTGGGAGGCGAACATGCAGCTCGGCGGCAGCCTCTACAGCGACAATGTCGAGGACTACTACTGGACGCCTTCGGCGCTCGGCTACGAGAAACTGGTGAAGTTCGATCACGACTTCATCGGCCGCGAGGCGATCGAGTCGCAGTTCGCGGGTCCCAAACGCGTCAAGCGCGTCCTTCGCTGGCACCATGAGGACATCAACAAGATCATGGCGTCGCAGTTGGGCGACGGTCCGATCTACAAGGCGCTCGACATGCCCACGGCCTATTTCGGCTGGCCGCAGGCCGACGAGGTGCGCTCCAAAGACGGCGCGCTCGTCGGCATGTCCCAATATTGCGGCTACAACATCAACGAGCGCGAGTTCCTGTCACTCTGCGGCATCGACGAGGCCTATGCGGAGCCGGGCACCGAGGTCGTCCTCACCTGGGGCGAGATCAAGGGCGGCTCGCGCAAGCCGCATGTGGAACACCACGAGCAGACGACGATCCGGGCGACGGTCCATACCGCGCCCTTCTCGAAGGCCGCGCAGGCAAAGCTGCGCGCCGTGATCTGAGGGAGAAAGGCGCCCTTCCGCGGCCGGGCTGCGACGGCCCGGCCCAGCGAGCCCGCAACCGTCCGTCCCTGCCCGATGTCTCGGCCGGCTCGCCGCGGGCTCACGCCTTCCCTCCCCCATTCTGCTGCGACCCGCAACGTCCAGCCGCACCGGCGGCTGGGCCAAGGGCGCCCGCGCGCCCGATCGCTCCAATTCGAGGAGACAAGATGCTCTCTTACAGTCTCGCGCTCCGCTGTCGGAACCGCCTCGGAATCGTGGCGGCCGTCGCCGGCGCCATCGCCTCGCAAGGCGGAGATATCGCCGAGGCCGCGCAGTTCGACGATGCGCGCACCGGCTCCTTCTTCATGCGCATCCGCTTCCAGCTGCCGGAGGAGCGGCTCGCCGCCTTCCGCGCCGCCTTCGCCCAACCCGCTGAAGCCTTCGGCCTCGAATGGACGCTGCGACCGGCCGACGAGAGGCGCAAGGTGCTCCTCGCCGTCTCGGGCTTCGACCATTGCCTCGTCGACCTCCTCTACCGCATGAAGCTCGGCGAGTTGAACATGGAGTGCGTCGGCGTGGTCTCGAACCATCCTCGCGAGCTTCTGAAGACCGAACTGCCCGATGGCGTGCTCTATCATCACCTGCCGGTCACGCCCGCCACCAAGGCGCGGCAGGAGCAGTCGATCGTCGATCTCATCGAGTCGAGCAAAGCCGAGCTCACGGTGCTCGCCCGCTACATGCAGATCCTGTCCGACGACCTTTCGCGCTATCTGTCGGGGCGGTGCATCAACATCCACCACTCCTTCCTTCCGAGCTTCAAGGGCGCCCGGCCCTATCACCAGGCGCACGAGCGCGGCGTGAAGCTGATCGGCGCCACGGCGCATTATGTCACCTCCGATCTCGACGAAGGTCCGATCATCGCGCAGGACGTGGAGCCCGTGACCCATGCCGACACGCCCGATGACCTCATCCGCAAGGGTCGCGACATCGAACGCCGCGTCCTCGGACGCGCCGTCGCGCTCCATCTCCAGGACCGCGTGATGATCAACGGCGGCAAGACCGTCGTGTTCGGCTGAGATTCGTCCGATGATGGCCCCCGCTCCCCTCGCCGCCTCCATCGAGGTCAGTCCGAAGCAGGCGATCGAGTCGCCCGACCTGCCCGGCCTTTTTCCGCCGGCAACACGCGTCTACGTCACCGATCTCGGATCGGACGGGGACGAGACCCTCGTGCGCGCCGTGCGGCGACTCGCCGATCTTGGCTATGTCGCCGTGCCCCATCTCGCCGCGCGCCGCGCAGGCGCGCGCGCCGCCGTCCAGGCGCGTATCGGGGCGCTGGCCGAGCGCGGCGGCGCGCGCGAGATGCTGGTGATCGGCGGTGGCCCCGACCGGCCGGCCGGCGACTTCGCCACCGCGCTCGACATCCTCGAAACGGGCTTCCTCGACCGCTTCGGCTACACCGATGTCGCGGTCGCTGGACACCCCGAGACGAGTTCGGGCTTTTCGGCGGACGCCGCGATGCGCGCGCTCCGCGCCAAGGCCGATTTCGCAGCCAGAACCGATGTGCGCATGCGGATCGTCACCCAATTCGGCTTCGATGGGCCAGCGTTCGTCGCCTGGGCCCAGGGGCTCGCGGCCGAAGGCGTCGATCTGCCGGTCCATCTTGGCGTGGCCGGGCCGGCGAAGCTCACGACGCTTCTGAAATATGCCATGGCCTGCGGCGTCGGCAATTCGTTGAGCTTCCTTCGCAAACGCGCGTTGAGCTTCGGTGCGCTCGCGACGCAGCAGTCACCCGAAGATGTCGTCGCGCCGGTCGAGCGCCATGTTCAAACCCATCCGGACGGCCCGATCCGGCAGATCCACGTCTTCGCCTTCGGCGGCCTGACGGGCGCAGCACATTGGCTGCGCGAACGCGGATCGTGGTGACACGGCGGGGCGGAGCCGACGATATCCCGCTCGATCGCAGGAGGTTGAAAGAAAGGCGTCCTGTGCGGTTCACGCTGTCGTGCGCTCTCTCCTAGCGGCGACCGCGCAGTGAGGCTTAGGAAAGTCGCGCAAGAACGCACCCGCGGGATGCCGGCCGATGGGCTATTGGGTTTTGGTCTGATAGGCATGCCGGGGCAGACCGCGAGGATCATCGAGCGGATGGTCGGTCGTGGCCGAGCCCCAGGTGTGGAGGCCGGCGGTGAGACCGATGCGGGCGCCCAGATGCTTCGGATCGGCGGCGATCGTCATCATGGTCACCCACCGACGCCCTGAACAAGGAGCTGTCCACAGCCCGCCTGCTCTGGAAGGCGATCTCGGCGGGCAGCGTGAAGACGACGTGGACGTATCCGACCGGCAGCAGGTCGATCTGGCGCTCGCCGCCGCGCCCTGGCAGCCGGGACATTGCCACCTGCGGCATGAATTGTGGACGACGCGCAGATGGCCGCCGAGCGCGGCGGAGCTGCCTCCTTTCGGCGAATGCCAGCATTCGCCTGTCGGGCAAAGGGTCTCGATCGCCGACCTTGACCTTCACCTCCGCCAAGCTCAGGCGTCCGGCGCGGCTCGCCGGGAACGCAGGTTCCGCAACGCGCAGGATGTCGGCGACCTCGATCGAGGCGACCATCGCCTCAGCCAGGCGACAGTCCCTCGCGGGCAACAGGGCATGGCGATCAAGGGAGCTGACAACAGCCCGCACCGTGCGGACCCGACCTTGGCATGGAGCGCGGTGGTGTCGAGCTTGGCGTGACCGAGCAGAACCTGGATGACGCGGATGTCGACACCGTCCTCGAAAAGGTGCGTGGCGAAGGAATGGCGTAGCATGCGCGGCCCGACGCGCTTGGGGATTTCGGCGGCCCGCGCCGCCTCGATGACGATGCGGTGAAGCGGGTAGGTGGAGATGCCTTGCCCGACAGGCGAATGCGTGAATTCGCCGAAAGGGGCCGATCCCAGCTCAGACCGGGGAACAGCCATCCCTCGCGATGCAGGATGCCCTGCCGATGGCCCTCGATCCACCATTCGCGCAGAAGAGCCAGCGGTTCGGCGGACAGCATGGCGTTGGGGTCGCGCCCGCCCTTGCCGCGCTCGACGCGCAGCAGCATCCGCGTGGAATCGACGTCGCCGATCTTCACGGAAAAGGGGACCGCTGGCAAACCGTCCATCGGACTGATCGCCACCCAGGGGGCTGACACCCGAAGGCGGTCCATTCGCTTCCGACCCTTTTTAAGAGGCTGTTTCGGAAGTCCCCGGCGGAGGGGCGGCGAGGGATTTCAGCCGCTCCACGAGGCGCCAAACGCAGTCGATGCCGGTGGCATCGGCGAGGATTGGCAACGAAGTGAGGGGCTGAAAGACCCGGCGAGCCGACCGGGGGACTTTCGAAACAGTCTCTAAGACCTTGCCACTCGGATCGTGCGTTCCCGATAGGGGAGATCGGCCGTGTTGGGTGTGTTGACATAGGCTCCGTGCCGAGCGCCCCCCAAACCGCCATCCGTCCTCTTCCGAGCGCCACGTCGGGCATCGAGCCGATATTCGCCGGGACCACGAGGACGTTCGCCCGGCATTTCGGTGATCAGTTCGGGATCGGTGTCGGTCTGTCCGGTGCTCAGCGCTCCCGATCTCAGCGACGGACGCCGTGCGGACTTTGAACTCGCACACCCCGCCCAAACCGATCCAGCAGCCGCGTTTCTGTTCCGCAGCCCTTGAATGCAGACGAGACCTAGAGCCGATCGTGCCGATCGCGCGACAGGCAAGCGCCACAGATGGAGCTGCCTCGCTCAGTCCGATCCGATCGGAGGAAGCCCCACCGGGCGATCCCGAAGAGAAGCGCGACAGCCAAGGGATCACTCGGCGGCCAAGACGAGACATCTGCTCAGGAGTGCCCGGCCTCGACACGCCGAACAGAGACGAGCCCCGGATCGGGGAAGCGACCTGCGCGCCGCGCGCGGAGGCGGCCGAGACCGTAGCTGATGGCGCTGATCGCTCCGACGAAGAAGCCGATCGGCAGGTCGAATTGATAGGAGAGCGCGATGGCGATCCAAACCGTTCCAGCCGACAGGCTTGCCGACAAGAGCATGGCCTTGACGGGATGATCCGTGAAGGCGCGCGCGGCCGAGGCCGGCCCCACCATGAGACTGAACACCAGCAAGGCGCCGACGACCGGCAACGCCATCGTTGTGGCGAGGCCGACGATGCTCAGGAAGCCGATCTCCATCCAGGCGCCCGACACACCACGCGCTTCGCACAGATCGGGTGAGACCGAGCTCAGCAGCAGGGGGCGGAACAGCACCGCCACGGCGATAAGGCAGACCGCGCCGAGCGCCGCGACCGTGCCGAGCGCCGCGCGGCTGATGCCCAGGATCTCGCCGAACAGGAGCGCGTAGATGGCCTGGAAATATTCCGTCGTGCGGCTCAGGAAAAGGGCGCCGAGGCCGAGCAGCATTGCGAGTGTCAGGGCGGTAGCGATATCGCTGCGCCCGAGCCGCGTCAGCTGGCTGATGCCGAGAATGCCGAGTGCCGAGAACACCAGAAGGCCGATCAACTGGTCGATGCCGAGAAGGCTTGCGGCCGCAGCGCCCGGAAAGGCGCTGAGCGGCAGCGCATGGGCCGCGAAGGAGGAACCGCGGATCACCACGAAGAAGCCGACGACGCCGGCGACGACGGCAACAAGAGTACCGCCCAACCAAGTGTTGATCATGTAGGCGTCGAACATGCGCTGCCTCAGCTTCCGCTGGCCTTTCGGGATTGCCTCGTGCCCGGCGACCGCCCTGCGCCGTCGCGCGAGACCATCGCGGCCGCCAGGTAGACGACGAAGATGATGGAGACGATGCAGAAGCTGACGGGCCAGCCGTGGCCACCCGTCCAGACATAGCTGTCATAGGCGATGACGATGCCGGCCCAGGTGGACGTCAGACCGATGGCCGCAGCATACAGGATCGCGGTTCCGGGCCGCTTCGCCCAACGCAGCGCGATGGCGGCCGGCCCGATCAGAAGCGCGGTGGACAGGATGGCGCCGACCGTGATGGCCGAAAGCGCGACGGCCAGCGCCAGCACGACGAGATGCGCCAATCCGACGAGGCGAACGGGTACGCCCCGGACAGCCGCAAGATCTGGATCGAGCGAGCACAGGAGGAGCGGCCTGTAGAGCAGTGCGATGCCGAGGATCGCCCCCGCGCCGACCGTTAGGACAAGGGGGACGATCGTCGGCGAGATCGCGAACATCGAGCCGAACATCACGGTGACGGTGGCGCCCGCGGCCGTATGTTTCGTGGTCGCGACCAAGAAAAGGAGAAGGGCGGACACGCCGAGCCCGGCTCCCGTGACGATGCCTGTGACGAGGTCGCGCTCGCTCGCCCTGTCGATGCGAAACGCTTCCATGCTGACCGCCGCGACGACCCCCATGAGGAGGAAGCCGAGCAGCGGATTGATGCCGAAGAGGAATGCGGCGGCACCGCCGGCGCTGCTGACGTCGGCCAGGGAATGGCCCGCGAAGGACTGTCCGCGGATCACCGTAAAGACGCCGATCGCGCTCGAAACGACGGCTGCCGCTCCTCCGATCACGGCGGCGGTCCGCACCGGAGCGCTGGTGAGGAGCCCCGGTTCGAGGATGGCGGAGACGAGATCAGGCATGGCGATCACGGGATCTGGACCACGGAAGCCGGGTCGCCGCCGAGGGTCGCGAGCGCTTCCCCGGCCGGGTCGGCCGCTACCACAAGGATGCGGCCGTGCACTCGGATGACGTCGATGCGGAACCCGTAGAGCCGGCTCAGCACCTCCGTGCGCACCACCGCCTGCGTGGACCCGGTGGCGGCGCGGCCATGGGCGAGGTAGACGATGCGGTCCATGGCCGACAGCAGCGGGTTCATGTCGTGCGCCGATAGGAGCACGGCTGTCTGGAACTCCCGCGACAAACGGCGAAGCAACGCCACGATGCCGGCGACGCTTCGGATGTCGAGGTTGGCCAGCGGCTCGTCGAGCAGCAGCAGTCGTGGGCGCCGGATCAGCGCGTGGGCGATCAGAACGCGCTGCTGTTGGCCGCCGGAAAGGCGTCCGATCCGCTGGTCCGCGAAGCTGTCGGCCTCGACGGCCTGGAGCATCGCATCCACCTTGGCCCGACGCGCCCGGGACGGCAGCGGGATGCCGAAGCGCGCTCCATCGAGACCCAGTTCCACGAGATCGCGCGCCCGCAACGGCATCAAGGGATCGAGCGCGAATTTCTGCGGCACATAGCCGATGGCGGCGCGCTTGCCGCCCCCGAGCATCACTCGACCGCTTTCCGGCGATACGAAGCCAAGGATCGTCCTAAGGAGGGTCGTCTTGCCGGACCCGTTCGAGCCGATGAGACCACAGAATTCGCCGGGCCTGAGGGCGAATTCGATGTCGTCCAGGATCAGCCGGCCCGCGAGCGATACGCGGGCCTTGCGGACCTCCAGGACTTTGTCTTCGAGCGGAAGGGTGTCGGTCGTCACTTCTGCAACGATAGGGTCGACGTCTTGTCGGCGACAGCCTTGGTGAGTGCCTCGACCTCGGCCTGCATCCACGACTGATAGGTATATCCGGGGGTCGGCATCGTCTCGTAGACACCGACGACGGGAACCCCTGCCTTCTGGGCGGCGTCGAGGAAGGACGTGGTCAAGGCGTCGGTCACTTGTTGATTATAGACGAAGATCTTGACCTTATGGTTGGAGAACAGCTCGTTCTGGATCGTGATGTCCTGCGGAGCCGGATCGGTACCGTCCATCACGGCCTTTTCCAGGGTCTGGGGCGTCATCAGCTTGCAGCCCATGGCCTTCAGGAGATAGTCGGCGACCGGCTCCGTCGTCGCCACCGGCGTGTCGGGATACTTTGCCTTGAAGGCCGCGATACTGTCCATCCACGGCTTCAACGAGGCAACGAAGGCTTCCGCATTGGCATGGAAGGTCGCGGCCTCGGAGGGCTGCAGCTTGGCCAAGGCGTCGGCCACCGCCATGGCGACCACCGGCATCGTCTTCGGATCGTACCAAAGATGCGGGTTCTCGATGTCGTCGGGAAGGTTCAGGAGCTTCTGCACGTTCAAGACCTGACGCTCGGCGTTGGGTGACGCCGCCATCAGCTTATCGGCCCAGCTGTCGTAGCCGACGCCGTTCTCCACCACCAGCTGTGCTTGCGAGAAGGCCATTGCGAGCTTCGGGCTGGCTTCGAACGTGTGTGGGTCCGTGTTGGGATCGGTCAGGATCGCCTCGACATGCACGGCTTTGCCACCGACCTGACGGATGACATCGGCATATTCGTTCTCGACCCCGATCACCTGGATCGTGGAGGGCGTCTGAGCGGATGCGGAACCGGCCAAAACCATAAGGCCGAGGGTCGCGGCGATGCGAACAAGCGTCATGTGCTTCATCCTGCGCGTCAATGGAAAAAGGCGCGAGCGCCAAGCCAGGACGCCTTTAGATATGATATAACATTACATGTCTAGCGCCTATCAGATCGACCCGGGGAAATCCGGACCGATGCGCAGTGAATCGCCCCGAGTTTTCCGCAGGCCATTTCGTTTACGCCTTGCGGTGATCGTCGATGAACGCGATCATCGTTTGAATGGGCGGTCGAGCTCCCCTCGCCCGGCAGCCGAACGCTTGTCATTCGGCGAAAGGGGCCTCAGCAGAATAGGCCGATGCCTTGCGCAGGATCTCGTTGACCTGCCAAAGCTCCCGGTTCTCCCGCTCGGGAGCGTTCGTCTTCTCAGCCACCTGCGTCGGCATGCCGGCCCTCTTGCCGGCATCGATCCCGGCTCTCTTCACCCAAGCCAGCAGCGTGTGAGCCGAGCGGCCGATCTTCGTCGCGATCGACTGGCAGGCCATCCACCGGGACGAACGATCCCCCTCATGATCCAACACCGGCCGCACCGCACGTTCGCGGACCTCGGGCGAAACCTTGTTCGTCGGTCTGCTCGTGACGGCTCTCATCCTATTTGGACGTTGGAGCCTCTGGAAAACACGGCGCGGTTCGGTCCGGGGCGAAGGGATGTATCTCTACCGAGCCATCGGCAGAGGCGGCGAGACGCTCGACTTCCATCTCTTGCGAACCCGCACGACGAAGGCGGCGAAGCAGTTTCTCAGCAAGGCCTTGAACCGCTCGCCGCATCGCCGGCCTTCGGTGATCCCCTCCAACAGAAGCGCGTAACCTCGACTTGCCGAATAAAGAAGCCGGCCAATCCGCTCTCGCGATGCAGCCGTGACAGACGGCGCAACCGCGAGAGTTAGCTGAAAACGACTGCCAGCTCGGACAGGCAGCCGCATACTTCAGCGCTCTCCGTCAGCAAATTGCGTGAGATTGACTCGGGAGATACACGTATACGATCACAAACCCATTGTTTTGTAATGCTCTGCAATCGACTGGATGGCCAGCATATAGCAAGCCTTTCGCATGCTGAGTTTATCAGGGGATTGCCGTCGAAGGGACGTGATCCGCTCGAACGTCGTGGCGATCGTATCTTCGAGGCCGGATTCCACGAGCTGGCGCTCGGTCGGACCTTCGTTCACGCGCTCCCGAAACGAAGGGGTGAGCTTGCAGCTGCTCTGGCTTTCCATTTCGCCGAGCAATGTGTTGAAAAGGATTTGTTCCCGGCGTCGCTCGAGGCGGCCGAAGCTCATGCGTGACAGATTTTTCGCCCACTCGAAGTATGAAACGACGACGCCGCCGGAATTGGCGAAGATGTCGGGAATGATAGGAATCCCGCGCTCTTCGAGGCGACGCTCCGCCTCGGGCGTCACGGGGCCGTTCGCCGCCTCGACGACGAGCCTGGCTTCGACGTGCTCGACGTTGTCGGCCGTGATGACGCCCTCGTGGGCCGCCGGTACGAGAATGTCGCAAGGGGTGGCAAGCACCGCGTCGCGATCGGCGTTGAAGCTGCCGCCGTTGAAGCCGGAAAGGCCACCCGTCGCTTTCATGTGCGACGTCAGCGCAGCGATGTCGAGGCCATCCGGGTTGGCGATGCAGCCGTCCCGGTCGCTGACGGCGACGATCCTCGCTCCGTCCCGGGATGCGAAGCGCGCAAGGTGCGAACCGACATTTCCGAAGCCCTGAACGGCGATGGTCATGCCGGCCACGGAGGCGGGAAAGCCAAGCTCACGGGCTTCCTCCGACTGGAGAAAAGCCTGGACAGCAAAATGCACCCCGAGCCCCGTCGCTTCCGTTCGCCCCTCGATCCCGCCATGCGTCAGCGGCTTGCCCGTGACGCAGCCCGGCGCATTGATGTCCGCGGCATGGGTTCGCCGATACTGGTCGGCCATCCAGGCCATCTCGAGCGGGCCGGTCCCGACGTCGGGCGCGGGCACGTTCTGCGAGGGGCTCAGGAGATTGCGACGGATTAGCTCGGCTGCGAAACGCCGGGTAATTTGCTCGCGTTCGGCGACGCTCCACTGCGCATTGTCGATCTTCAGTCCGCCCTTCGAACCGCCGAACGGGATGTCGACGAGCGCGCACTTCAAGCTCATCAGGGTCGCGAGGGCTTCGACCTCTTCCCGATCGACGTCGGGCGCATAGCGGATCCCGCCCTTGACCGGTTCGATATGATCGGAGTGAACGGCACGATACCCCTCGAACGTATGAAGCGTGCCGCGCAGACGGACACCGAACTTCACCGTATATGACGAATTGCAGACCTTGATCTTGTGCGCGAGCGCCGGCTCGAGGGCAAGCGACGTGGCGGCTTCGTCGAATTGCTCCTCGACGGCCTGGATGAAGTTGAACACCGTATGACCTCCCATTTCGGTGACGGCTCTCCTAGGCGCAAACATTCGATGCTAGAAGGGGCAACGAGAGCAACAGGTGGTGCAAAGCAGGAGCGTTTATGAGCAGTTCGGTGCGGTTCTCTGGCTACACAGAGCTTCAGGATTCGATCGCGGCGCATTTTCCCGGTCTCACGCCACAGGAGCAGCTGCTCGCCAAGGTCATCATGGAGCGGCCGACGGACGTCGCCTTCAGCAGCATGCGCAAGCTCGCCGCCAGCGCGAACGTCTCGCCCTACTGCGCGATCCGCCTCTTCAAGAAGCTGGGTTTCGCGTCCTTCGACGAAATCCGGCAGCTCGCGACCGCCGCACTGGTCGAGAACCCGGTGGTGGCGCTGGAGAAAGCCCAGGCCTCCCCGCAGGTGGGGCCGGGCAGCATGCTGGCGACGCAGGTGGACATGGTGGTCCGCGCCATCAAGAACCCGACCGTCGCCGAGCTCGACGCCGTCGCGGCCATCCTGGCGCGGGCCAAGGTCAACTACATCGCCGGTTTCCGAACCTCGCAGGCCTTGGCGCAGCACTTTCACTACTGCGGCCAGCATGCGCACAAGAACCTCCTGATCATTACGGGTGAGAGCAGCTACGCCATCGACCAGCTGGCGGGCATCGGTAGCAGCGATGTGCTGTTCGTCCTGTCCTTTAAGCCCTACGCGCAGCTCTCCATCCGGTTGGCCCAATATGCCAAGGGCCGCGGCGCGCGCATCCTGGCGCTGACGGACAACAAGCTGTCGCCGATCTATCGCTTGGCCGACGACATCCTCTTCGTCGCCGCCGAGGGAACGTCCTACTTCAACTCCCTTGTCGGCCCCACCATCGTGCTCGAGCGGCTTCTGGTGCGCATGCATGCGTTGAACGAGGGCGGCGCGGCGGCGCGGCTCAAGGAGTATCGCTCGCTCCACCGCTATCTCGATCGCGCCAATCGCTGACGGCATCGCAACGGCTGGTGCGAAATTCACAGACTTTGCACTGACTTGATGCTGAGCGATTGAAACGGACGCGGGCGACATGCATCCCGGCTCCCGCGAGACCGCCCCCCGGGACCGATGCTGGCCACGCCGATCCGTGCCGACCCCGCCGGACCGTTCCTCGCAAGCCATCCTGCGAAGCCAGGCGCCGTAGAAGGACGTGTAGTTGATGTCGTCAAACCCCTGCCTTGCGAGCGTCGTCGCGGAAATCGCCGACGAGGTCGGTCGAATGACGGAGCGCGGAGACGTCGCCCGGTACATTCCGGAACTCGCCCATGTCGATCCGCGTCAGTTCGGCATGGTCGTCGTCGATGCGGACGGGCGTGTCTTCGCAGCTGGAGATAGCGACACGCCGTTTTCGATCCAAAGCATCTCGAAGGTCTTCACGTTGACCATGGCGCTCGGCATGATCGGCGACCGTCTGTGGCAGAGGGTCGGCCGGGAGCCGTCAGGCAACCCGTTCAATTCGATCGTCCAGCTCGAACTCGAGCGCGGCGTTCCGCGCAATCCCTTCATCAACGCGGGTGCCATCGCCGTCACCGATGTCATCGTGGCCTCACATCAGCCACGCGAAGCGATAGGAGAAATCCTGCGCTTCCTTCAGTCTCTCGCCGCAGACCGGCGGATCGTGATCGACAAGACCGTGGCCGACTCGGAGAAACGGACTGGGTTCCGCAACACCGCCCTTGCGAACTACATGAAAAGCTTCGGGGTGATCGAGCGCCCGGTCGAGTTCACGCTCGGCGTCTACTTTCACCAATGCGCCATCGCCATGTCCTGCCGGCAGCTCGCCACGGCGGCGCGCTATCTCGCTTTCGGAGGAGCGGACCCGGCGACGGGACGCGCTGTCGTGACGAGCGAGCGAGCACGCCGCATCAACGCGCTGATGCTGACCTGCGGCCACTACGACGGTTCGGGAGACTTCGCCTACAAGGTCGGCCTGCCCGGCAAGAGCGGCGTCGGCGGCGGCATCATCGCCGTGGCTCCCAACACGGCCTCGATCGCGGTCTGGTCGCCCGGCCTCGACCGTGCCGGGAATTCGCTGCTCGGTCAGTTCGCCCTCGAACGCCTCGTCAAAAGAACGGGATGGTCGATTTTCGGTCCCTAGGGGCGGTTTGACTCGGCGCTACCTCGCCGACCGAGCGTTATGGTGAGGGCGGCTCGAAGGGGCTTGCACGCTGCGCCCAAGCGCAACGATTGGTGCGTAACCAACAATTCGCCGCCTAACATGTTGCGGGTCGATTGTACGGCGAGGAGAGTTCGGGCATCTCCCGTCGCCAGGTCGCCACTGTGCTGAAGCGGCCATGTCTGGGAGGACAATCTTGCATACTCTACTGAAGACGATCGCTGTGCTCGGCATGGCCGGCGCGGCCACGATGGCCTCCGTGCCGGGCTGGGCGAAAGATCTGGTGGTCGCCACCGACACGGCCTTCGTGCCCTTCGAGTTCAAGCAGGGCGACCGATATGTCGGCTTCGACATCGATCTGTGGGATGCGATCGCCAAGGATATGGGCGTCACCTACAAGCTCCAGCCGATGGACTTCAACGGCATCATCCCGGGCCTGCAGACGCATCAAGTGGATGTGGGCATCGCGGGTATCACCATCAAGGACGAGCGTCGAAGGGCCGTCGACTTCTCCGACCCGTACTACGACAGCGGCCTGCTTTTCATCGTGCCGAAAGGTAGCGCCATCAAGTCGGGTGCGGACCTCAAGGGCAAGGTTCTCGCCGTGAAGACCGGAACGGCGTCCGTTGACTATGCCAAGGCGAACTTCCCGGACGCGGAGCTGCGCCTCTTCCCGAACATCGACAACGCCTATCTCGAGGTCCAGACGGGCCGCGCGGACGCGGCCCTGCACGATGCCCCGAACGTCTTGTACTTCATCAAGACGAATGGGCAGGGAAAGGTGCAGGCCGTGGGTCCGCAGCTCCAGGCCCAGCAATACGGGATGGCCTTCGAGAAGGGGAGCGAGCTGAGGGAAAAGGTCAACGCGAGCCTGGCCAAGCTGAAGGCCAACGGCACCTACAAGGCGATCTACGCCAAGTGGTTCGGCGAAGAGCCCCCGAAGCAGTGATCCGACGCTGACGAGCCGCGTCGTCGCCCAGGTCGGTCACCGGGCCGGGCGACGGCGCTGCCTTCCGGCGATCGCACGAGCGGGTGACCCGTCCTCTCCGGGGACCGGGTCATCGTCGTCGCGGTAACGCCCGGCGGCCCGTAGCCCGCCGCCGGCCTCTCCGCTCCCTTTCCGTCTTATCGGCAGGACGTGTTCCGTCCTCCTCGCAGGGATCTGCGTCCTATGGATTTTGACTGGTCTGTCATCTGGCAAGCCCTGCCGGAACTTTTGAAGGGCGCGCGCCTGACGATATTCATCGCCCTTGTCGGTCTTGTCGGCGGCATGGCGATTGGCACACTCGTCGGTCTCGTCCGCGCCTACGGCCATCCCGTCTTCAATTGGCTGTGTTTCATCTACGTCGAGCTCATCCGCGGCACGCCCATCATCGTGCAGGTCATGTTCATCTATTTCGCACTTCCCCTTCTGGCGGATGTGCGGATCGACCCGCTCTCGGCCGCGATCATCTCCATTGTCATCAATTCCAGCGCCTACATCGCCGAGATCGTGCGCGGGGCCTTCCTGTCGGTCCACAAGGGCCTGAGGGAGGCCGGTCTGGCCTTGGGTCTGCCGTTCTGGAAGGTGCTGGCCTACGTCATCGGCCCGCTCGCTTTCCGCCGCATGACCCCGGCCCTCGGCAACCAGTGCATCGTGAGCCTGAAGGACACTTCGTTGTTCATCGTCATCGGCGTGGGCGAACTGACCCGCTCCGGGCAGGAGATCATGGCCTCGAACTTCCGCGCGGTGGAAATCTGGTCGGCGGTCGCGATCATCTATCTCGCGATGACGGCGGTTCTGTCGCTCGTCCTGCGTACCACCGAAAAGAGGATGCGGATCCTGTGAGCATCGTAGAATTCAAAGGTGTCACCAAGCGGTTCGGCACCGTCACCATCCTCGACAACGTCGACCTTTCCATCCCCGTCGGCGAGAAGCTGGTGCTGATCGGCCCTTCCGGCTCCGGCAAATCGACGCTCCTGCGCTGCATCAATGCGCTGGAGGAAATCGATGGCGGCGACCTCATGGTCGACGGGCACAGCGTGAAGGGCGGTTCCAAAACCGTGCGCCTCATCCGCCAGGAAGCGGGTATGGTGTTCCAACAGTTCAATCTTTTTCCGCAGATGACAGCGCTGGAGAACGTCGCCTTCGGCGCCCGCCACGTGCGCGGCACGCCGAAGCGG
Organism: Aureimonas ureilytica; assembly: GCF_001475935.1. Classification (GTDB taxonomy): domain Bacteria; phylum Pseudomonadota; class Alphaproteobacteria; order Rhizobiales; family Rhizobiaceae; genus Aureimonas; species Aureimonas ureilytica_A. The sequence continues at coordinate 8,225 of NZ_LDQA01000027.1, read as the reverse complement.
CAGGCCGAGGAGGAAGCCCGCGAACTGCTCGCCAAGGTCGGCCTCGCCGAGCGCGCCGGCCACTATCCCGGCGAGCTGTCGGGTGGCCAGCAGCAGCGCGTCGCCATCGCCCGGGCGCTCGCCGTGCGTCCCAAGCTGATGCTTTTCGACGAGCCCACCTCGGCGCTCGATCCCGAACTGCGCCAGGAGGTGTTGTACGTCATGCAATCCTTGGCCGAAGAGGGGATGACGATGATCGTCGTCACGCATGAAATCGGCTTCGCCCGTCAGGTCGGGACACGGCTGATCTTCATGGAGGGCGGCAAAATCACGGTGGACGGCCCTCCTGCTGAACTCATCTCTACCCCTCAGAACCCAAGGCTGCGCGAATTTCTTCGTCACGTGCACTGACGGGTATGGACTCCGCATGGATGGGCTGTGACGTGCCCCCGACTTTGGACCGCCCGGCTGGAAGATTTCCGGGGTGATTTGCTCAGGCGGGCGGGCTGCCGTCCGAGCGTTTCATCAGCTCGATCGGGGTCTTGTGACCGATCGCGCTGTGAGGGCGGACTTCGTTGGTGTCTCTACGCCAAGCCTCCATCTTGGCCTCCGCGTCGTCAAGGCTCATGAACCAGTGCTGGTTCAGGCACTCGGCTCGGAACTTGCCGTTGAAGCTCTCGATGAAGGCATTCCGGCATGATGGCGCCGGTTCCCTGTTCCCGAGATGGGATGGAGCGGATAGCTTTCTCCGATCCGGGCCACGGGGCACCGGGAGCACGAAGAGTGCGGGCAGGCCGTCGCACTGACATGAGCTGCGAGCTCGAAGTCGTTATCTGGCCGCCCCTGCGACTAGCCCGGATGCGCTGCAAGCGCAGATCCGTAACTGTCGTGTCGCCCGCCGGCTCCCCTGATGTCACAGACCAGGAGGAGGACATGCGGATCGTCGGCATGGATATCCACCGGGTGGCGGCCGAGGCCGTGGCGCTGCTCGACGGCAAGTTGGTGAAGCTCGGCCGCATTCCCATGCTGCGCGACAGCCTCGAGGCGTTCGCGCGAACCGCTCTTGCCAAGGACGATCACGTCCTCGTCGAGGCGACAGGCAACGCCGCTGCCGCCGTCGAGGTGCTGGCGCCTCATGTGGCCGCGTCGTCATCGCCAATCCCAAGCAGGTCAGGCTGATCGCGCACGCCAAGATCAAGACCGACGCGATCGATGCGGCCGTGCTGGCCAAGCTTTACGCCACCGGCTTCCTGCCGCAGGTGTGGGTTCCGGACGAGCCGACCCTTGCCGTGAGACGGCAGATCGCTCGCCGGACCCAGCTTGTGCACCAGCGGGTCCGGCTCAAGAACCTCATCCAGTCGATCCTGCACGCGCATCTCGTCCCGCCATGCCCGCACGGGAACCTGACCGGGATCAGCGGACGCAAGTGGATCGCGGCGCAGAGCTTGCCCGGCCCCTTGCGCGCCTTCTTCCAGCGGATCGCGGCCAAACGGGGCAAGCCGATCGCGGCTGTCGCGACCGCCCGCAAGCTGGCAATGATCATCTGGCACATGCTGACGAAGAACGAAGACTACATCTGGGTGCGACCGGCCCTTCTGGCCCGCAAGTTCCGCAACATCGAACTGAAGGCCGGACTGCCAGCTGAGCACGCCAAGCGCGGGGCAGCCTACGACTACAATGTCCCGGAGAAGCGAGCCGCGGAGCGGGCGCCGGTCGAGGCAGCGGAGATGGCGTACGCTGACCTCACATCCCGATGGCGGACCCGACACGCCGCGAGGGAAGCGAGGGAGGAGAAAGCGCCGGCACCATCATAAAGGGGCTTTCCAACAACATCCGTGTCCGTAGGCTTTCCCGGCCTTGAGAAGTCCAGCTCGACCTTGTTCAGGTAGGCCCACTGATCGAGCATCCGACCGGCGAACTCCGGGCCGTTGTCCACCCGAATGCTCGCCGGCTTGCCGCGAAGGGCAACGAGCCGGTCGAGCTCCTCGGCGACTTGATACGCCCGGAAGTTCGTCCTCGCACAGGTCGCGAGAGCCTCTCTCGTATGGCAGTCGAGGATGGTCAGGATTCGGAACGGCCGATCGTCGAACAGCCGGTCCGACACGAAGTCCATCGACCAGACCTCGTTGGCATGCTCCGCCGTGGCCCGGCCCACCCGGTACCGCGAGGACCGCCGGCGCTTCGGGCTTCGCGTGCGGATCCACAGCCCTTCCTCGCTGTAGAGCCGGTACACGCGCTTGTGGTTGATCACCCAGCCCTCGCGCTGGAGCAGGATGTGCTGGCGTCGATATCCATAGCGGACCCGGCTCGCGGCCAGATCCTTCAACCGCATGCGCAGCGCTGGTGCCGGATCGCGGCGCGACTTGTAGCGATGGGAAGCCCGTCCAAAGCCGCTGGCCTGATAGGCCCGGCGCTCCGATACGGCATAGGCCGCCTGGAAGTGCCGGACTTGCCTCGCGGCGTCGAACGGGCTTCACCATTTTTTCGCAGGGCATCCTGCAGCATCGTCTTGTCCAGGCTGAGATCCGCGACCAAACGCTTCAGCTTGGCGTTCTCCTCCTCGAGCTGCTTCAGGCGCCGGATCTCCGACACGCCCATCCCGGCATAGACCTTCTTCCAGCGATAGAAGGTCGCTTCGGCGACCCCCGTTCTCGCGCCGATCGATTCACAGGATCGATCGGTCTTCGCTCGAACTGCGGCAGATCTCCGCCACCAGCGTGCCGTTCTCCGGCTGCCGCAGGGCAAAGGCAATCTGCTCGTTCGTGAACCGCTTCTTGGGCATCGGCTCTCTCCTCTCACCGAAAAATCGTGCCCGAAAATTCTCACGCCGTCCGGACCAGTTTCACGGGTCAGGACCAGGCTCCCCTCGGGATCGAGTAGTGGCTTGCCGGACGTCCGCTTTGCGCAGGGGTTTGGAGGAAGTAGTTGCTGCCGTTGATCTAGTATCAGCCTCGAAGGGCGTTCCGCCGGTGACAAATGCGACCAATCGCGTTCAGCAGGATCTGAGATGCTAGGATGGCGGTAGAGCCGGAGTGGTCGTAGTCCGGCGCGACCTCAACGAGGTCAATGCCGACGATCTCGCCGCGCTTGGCGAGCGCCGCGATCAACTCCAAGCCCTCGTAGTAGGTGAAGCCGCCGTGGCTCGGCGTTCCCGTCCCGGGCGCGATGGACGGATCGAAGCCGTCGATGTCGATAGACAGGTAGTACCGCTTGCCCGCCGGGATGCGCTCAGCGACGGCATCGACGCCGAGTTTGCGGATCTGGCGCACCGACAGGATGTCCGAGCCCATCGCCCTGGCCGCCTCGTAGCCTTCCTTGGCGGTGGACGAGACGTTGCGGATGCCGAGCTGCGTCAGGCCGGTCACCCATGGACGCTCGGCGGCACGTCGCATCGGGCTGCCGTGGCCAAGGCGCACCCCGTGCCGCTCGTCGACGAAGTCGAGATGGGCGTCGAGCTGCACGAGGTGGATCGGCTCCTGGTCCTCGAACGCCGCAATACAGGGAATGTTGACCGAGTGGTCGCCGCCAAGCACCACGGGCATCGCGCCCGAGGCCAGGATGGCACGTACGCCCGTCTCGATCGCGGCATGGCTGGCGATCGTGTCCGTGTGCACGATGTCGGCGTCCCCGATATCGACGATCCGGACGCCGTCGAGATAGGTGACGTCGTCCTCGTGGTCGTAGGCGCCCGCATGGCCGAAGGAGAAGAGCGTGGACGCCTCGCGGATCGAGCGTGGTCCGAAGCGGGCACCCGCGCGCCATTGCGTGCCGAAGTCGTAGGGCGCGCCAAGGATCGCGACGTCAGCGTCGATTCGGCTCCAGTCCTCGACATAGGGGCTCTTGGCGAAGGTCGAGATGCCGACGAAGGGAAGGTTCAGGCGGCCCTTGTCGTATCCGTGTGCGCTCATCGTCGGTCCTTCCGGGATCATAGGGCGCGCTCGCGCCAGGTTTGCAGAAACTGTGCGAGGCGCGGGCTCGAAGGTTCGGCGAAGAGAGGCTTAGGCGGCCCCTCCTCGACGATCCGTCCGCCGTCCATGAACACGACGCGGCTTGCGGCATGGGCCGCGAAGCCCATTTCGTGCGTGACGATCAGCATCGTCATCCCTTCGGCGGCGAGCGTCTTCATGACGCCCAGCACCTCGCCGACAAGCTCGGGGTCGAGCGCCGATGTCGGCTCGTCGAAGAGCATGACACGGGGCTTGGCCGCGAGGGCCCGGGCGATGGCCACACGCTGCTTCTGGCCGCCCGACAGTTGCTCGGGACGATGGCGCGCATGCGATGCCAGCCCGACCTTCTCCAGCATGGCGAGGCCGGCCGTCTCGGCCTCCCGGCGCCCCATCCTGCCGACGAGGCGGAGGGCAAGCGTGACGTTGTCGAGGACGCTCAGATGAGGCCAAAGGTGGAAATGCTGAAACACCATGCCGAGCGGCGCGCGTGCCTCGGCGAGTTCCCGCTCGCCCGCCAGCTCGCGCCCTAGCGGCGTCTCGCGCCAGCCCATCAGCTTGCCGAAAACGAGCGCGTCGCCCTCGTCGTAGGTCTCCAGGAAGGCGATCGACCGCAGGAGCGTCGACTTGCCCGAGCCAGACGGGCCGATGATGCACGTCACGTCCCCGGCGGCGACTTCGAGATCGACCCGATCGAGGACGGTGCGGGTGCCGTAACGCTTGGTCAGTCCACGCACGCGGATCACGGGATCAAGCATGGGTCCGGGTCTCCGTTGTGCGCAGGGCGCGCTCGGCACGCAAGCCAAGGCGGGCGACAAGTTCCACCAGTGCCCAGTAGAGCAGCGCGGCGGTGAGGTAGGGGGTGACGACGGCGAAGCTCATGTTGCTGATCTCGCCAGCGACCTTGGTCAGCTCACTGATGGTGATGATCGAGAGCACCGCCGATTCCTTGACGAGCGCGATCACCTGTCCGGTCGCCGGGGGGATGCAGAGCCGCGCCGCCTGGGGTGCCTCAATGCTTAGGAAACATTGCGAGCGACTGAGGCCTAGGAGGCGTGCAGCCTCGACTTCGCCCCATGGCACGCTGCCCAGCCCCGCCCGGAAGATCTCGGCGAAGTAGGCGGCGCCGTAGAATCCGAGCCCGACGACGCCAATGGTCGTGGCGGGCAGGAGCAGGCCGACCGAGGGCCCGCCGTAGTACAGGAGAAACAGGAGGATCACGAGCGGCGCGCCACGCATGAACTCGGTGTAGAGGCGCGCCGGGCAGCGCAGGAAGGCCGAGCGGCTTCGCAGGGCGACGGCCAACGGCATGGCCAGAAAAACGGCGAGAAGGATGCCCGCCGCAGAGATGGCGAGCGTCGTCGCGAAGGCCTGCGCGAAGAGCGTAAGCTCCGCAGGGGTGAGCCAGCCAGTCATGCCCGCCCTCCCGAAGCCAACCGCCGTTCGAGCCAGAGGCCGATTCCCGCCAGGACGGCAGCAATGGCGAGGTAGAGGATCAGCGCCGCACCATAGGCCTCGAGCGGCCGGAAAGTGGCCGAGGCGATCTGCTGCGCCCGCCGGGTGATCTCCGTCACCGCGATGACCGAGACCAGCGACGAGTTCTTCACCAGCGCCAGCATCTCGCCGACGAGCGCGGGCAACATCAGGCGAACGGCCTGCGGCGCCTCAATGCGCAGGAAGGCGGCCCTGCGGCCGATGCCCAAGAGTCGTGCCGCCTCGATCTGTCCCCGCGGCACGGCGAGGAGACCAGCGCGGTAAATCTCGGACTGGAACGCCGCCGTGTTCAGCGCGAGGGCAAGGGTCGCCGCCAGGGCGGGCGGGATCGTAAGCCCGGCCATCGGCAGGAGGTAGAAAACGACGAGAAGCTGAACGAGGATCGGTGTGCCACGCCAAAAGGATCGGTAGAGGCCTGCCGCTCCCGTCGACAGATGACGGGGCGACAGGGTGCAGGCCGCGATCACGAGGCCCAGCGGCGCACCGAGAAGGAGCGCGCCGCTGCTGACGAGGATCGTCGTCGCCAAGCCGTCCAAGAGGGCCGGCCCGTGGTCTTGCAGGAACGCGATCATGCCTGGTTCACCTGGGACGGACCCCTCAGCTCGCCGGCTCGGGCAAGCTGGTGGGCAGATCCATGGCGGCCCCGAACCACTTCTTTTGGAGCTCGCGCAGCTTTCCCGACTGGTTGAGCTTGACAAGTTCGGCGTCCACCAGCGCGTTCAGGTCTGCGCTTTCGGCGTCGTTGCGCCCGGCCCAGGTGAAGTAGGTCTTCGGCCCGAAAGTCGGCTGGACGACCTCGAACACGTCAGGCCGCTGGCGCGCCGCCTCTAGGAGGCTCGGAAGCGAGTTGACGACGGCACGGATGCGCCCGGCGGCCAGATCGGCATAGGCCTCGCTGAAGTCGACATAGGTCGTGACGCCGGAAACCGGAGTGCCGGCCTTCTCCAGTTCGCCAGCCAGCGTCTGGAGCGCGGCGAGCTGGGCCGAGCCCGCCTGCGAGCCGACGGGCTTGCCAGCGATGTCCTCAGGCTTGGCGATCTCGGAGTCACCCTTGCGCTTCAGGATGGCCATGGTGGCGTCCGCCACGGGGACAGAAAGGTGGTAGGCAGCCGCACGCTCGCGCGTCGCCGTGACGGAGGTGACCACGTAGTCGAAGCGGCCGGCGGCCAAGCCCGGCAGGATGCCCTGCCACGGCAGGTCGAGCCGCTCGAAGCGGACGCCCGGCAGGGCGGCCATGACCTCGCGCATGATGTCGGCGGAGTAGCCTACGATCTCGCCGTTCTCCACGAACTCGAACGGCGGGAAGCGGGCTTCGGTCCCGACAGTCAGGACCCCCTTCGCCTTCACCTCGTCCAGGAGGCCGGCGGAGGCTTGGGACGGGCCGAGGAGAGCGATGGCGACGGAGAATAAGGCGGCATGGCGGAGGCGGGGGAGGCGCATGCTGGGCTCCGGAGGGCGTTTCGAACGAACGCAGAAAAGCAGTTCGCTTGCTCCCGAAGAATAGGAAAGGTATGGCCTTCACATCGAGGATCTTGATGTATCGCCGATGCAGATTGCGCAGTCCGACCTTCGCTCGCTTGCCGTCTTCCGCTCGGTCGTGGAGCATCGAAGCTTCCTCGGCGCGCAGGTGGCGCTCGGCCTCAGCCAATCGGCCGTCAGCTTCCATGTGAAGGCTCTGGAGGACCGGCTCGGCTTCCGTCTCTGCCGGCGTGGGCGCAGCGGCTTTGAGCTGACCGACCGCGGCGCCGTCGTCTACGAACGCTCCAAGGCTTTGTTCCTGTCGTTGAACTCCTTCGAGAGCGACGTCGGGGATCTTCGTCACCGCATCACTGGAACGTTGCGGCTCGGCCTTGTCGACAATACCGTGACGGACGACGAACTGCCGATCCATCAGGTGGTCGCGGCCATCACCCAGCGTGCGCCCGAGGCGCGAGTCGAGATCGTAATCAAGATCCCGGAGGATCTGGTCGCGGACCTTGGGAACGGCGGCATCGACATCGCCATCCTGCCCGAGATCCAACCCTACCGGGGACTTCGCTTCACGCCGCTGCGCACCGAGGCGCACTCGCTCTACCGCTCGCCCGGACATCCGTTGCGCGCCAAGGCGACGGCCGACCTGACGCGGGCGGACGTCGAGGCCCATCCCTTCGTCGTGCGTCCCTACAGTAACCTTCGGGAGCTCCAACACTTCCCGGGCGCCCGCGTGTCGGCGACGGCCTCCAACATGGAGGCGGTCGCGATCTTCGTCCTGTCGGGCCGCTTTCTCGGCTACCTGCCCGACCACTACGCCAAGGCTTGGGTTAACAAAGGGGAACTGGTGCCGGTCATGGCACCGGAAACCTCCATCCCCTCGCCCTTCGTGATCGCGACGCGCGAAGCCGAGCGGGCCTCGTCGGTCCTGGACCTCTTCATCCGCGAACTTGCCGGCATCGCAACTGCCAGGCTGCATCAGCGCTCGAAGGCGTCGGCGTAAACTCTCGCCGTGGAGCGCCCCCCGTTTGATCGGACACTTTGGCTACGAAGATTGAGCTCGAATGAACTCGCGGGGCGAGCGCATTCTGAGCGCGGAATGGGATGGATTTCGTTGTAGGGCTCTTCTCTATACGGCGTGTTGAGGTCAAGCGCTCCTGATCTGCTGTTTGCCCTTGCTGATGTGTGATTCCTTGGCTGTCGTGCTTCTCTTCGGGATCGACCCGGTCGGGCCCTCCCACGATGGGATCGGAACGAGCGAGGCAGCTCCATCTGTTGCGCGTCCTGACCACGCGATGGGCATGATCGGCTCTAGAGCCCTAGGCTCAGGACCTATTA
>NZ_LDQA01000026.1 GCF_001475935.1 Aureimonas ureilytica | reverse complement strand
ATCGCGGCCGCGATGATCCAGTATCCCGGCACCTTGCCGGATGGCCGGTCGACGCAGAACCAGAGCGCGGAGGAATGGTCCGCGACGTTGGCCGACATCGCGGATGCCGGCTTCACCGAACTCGACCCGACGGACGGCTGGCTGCGCATCGCCGACCTGGAACCCTCGCGTCTCGACGAGTTCATGGGCGTCGCCGCCTCGCACGGGCTGACGATCCCCGCGATCTCGACCGCGCGCAAGAACCTGATCGACCCGGCTGTGGGCGAGGCGCATGTCGCCTATGGGCACCGCGTCCTCGACACGGCGGCCAAGGTCGGGGCGAGCGCCGTCTCCTTCGGGTTCTTCGGTCCGCTCAACGACGCGCAGAAAAAGGCGCTCTGGTTCTGGACCGTACAGGGCGAGCGCAACCCGACCGACCCGGACACCTGGGCGCTGGCGGTCTCGCGTCTGCGCGATCTCGGCCAGCACGCGAGCGACCTCGGGCTCGAAATCTCGCTGGAAATGTACGAGGACACGCTGATCGGCACCGCCGACGGCGCGGTGCGCTTGGTGACCGACGTCGATCTGCCGAACGTGAAGATCAATGCCGATATCGGCAACCTCATCCGCCTCCATCGCCCGGTCGAGCACTGGCAGGCGATGATGGAGAAGATCGCGCCCTTCGCCGGCTTCTGGCACGTCAAGAACTACACGCGCATCGAGGACGAGACGACGGGCGCGGTCATGACCGCGCCGGCACCGCTCGAATTCGGCACGATCAACTACCGCACCGCCATCCGCATGGCTCTGGCGCACGGCTTCCGCTCGCCCTTCCTGGTCGAGCACTACGGCGGCGACGGCCTGTCGATCAGCGCCACCAATCGCGATTATCTTCGCCGCATCCTTCCGCGACCGGAAACCACGGCATGACCCTGATCCACGACGAACCCGAACGCTTTGCTTCGAGCGCCCTCGAAGGCTTCTGCGACATCCATTCTCATCTGGTGCATCCCGTGCGGGGCGGCGCGGTGCGGGCGACCGAGACGCCGCAAGGCAAGGTCGCCCTCGTGATCGGCGGCGGCTCGGGCCATTATCCTGCCTTCGGCGGCTATGTCGGCGTCGGGCTGGCGGACGCGACGGTGGCAGGCGACGTCTTCGCCTCGCCCTCGACGGAATCGGTCGCCCGCATCTGTCGGCAAGCCCATCGCGGCGGCGGCATCGTGCTCGGCTTCGGCAATTATGCCGGCGACGTTCTCAATTTCGGCGCGGCGGCGACCCGCCTGCGTGACGAAGGCATCGACGTGCGCGTCATCGCCGTCACCGACGATGTGGCGAGCGCCCCGAGGGAGACGCCGGCTCTGCGCCGGGGCGTCGCGGGCGACGTGCCCGTGTTCAAGATTGCGGGCGCGGCGGCGGAAGCCGGCCTCTCGCTGGACGAGGTGGAGCGGCTGGCACAACTCGCCAACGCACGGACCCAGTCCTTCGGCATCGCCTTTTCCGGCTGCACGCTGCCGGGCGCGAGCGCTCCCCTCTTCACAGTGGAGAAGGGCATGGTCGCGGTCGGCCTCGGCATCCATGGCGAGCCGGGCATCCGCGACGAGACGGCGATGCCGGCCAAGGATCTGGCCAACCTCTTGGTCGAGCCGCTGCTCGCCGAGCGGCCCGAAGGCGCGAGCGGGCGGGCGGCCGTGCTCCTCAACGGGCTCGGCGCGACGAAATACGAGGAGCTGTTCGTTCTCTGGACGCATGTCGCTCGTCGCCTGCGCGGCGCGGGCCTGACGCTCGTGCAGCCCGAGGTCGGCGAATTCGTCACCTCGCTCGACATGGCCGGCTGCTCGCTGACGATCACCTGGCTCGATGAGGAATTGGAGCCGCTATGGCTCGCCCCGGCTCATGGCGCGGCCTTCCGGCGCGGCCATGTCGAACCGCGCGCCGTGGCCGGGAAGCCGGTCGAGCGGGACGAGGAGGCGCCGCGCTTTCCGCCCGCTTCGGACGCCTCGCGCGAAAGCGCTCGCCGCGCCTGTGCGATCGTCGAGCGGCTGGCCGCCGTGCTGGCCGACGCCGAGGAGGAACTCGGCCGCATCGATGCCGTGGCCGGCGACGGTGACCATGGGCAGGGTATGCGACGCGGCTCGTTTGCCGCCGCTGAGGGCGCGCGCAAGGCGCTCGCCGCCGGAGCTGGGGCGGGCTCGCTCCTCGCCCATGCCGGCGACCGCTGGGCCGACACGGCGGGCGGCACGTCCGGGGCGATCTGGGGCCTTCTCCTGCGCGGCTTCGGCACGGCGCTGGGCGACGAGGCGGGTGTCGATGCGGCTGCCGCATCGCGCGGCATGATCGCGGCCCGCGAGGCGGTGATGACGCTCGGGCGGGCCAAGCCCGGCGACAAGACGCTGGTGGATGCGCTCGTGCCCTTCGTCGATGCGCTGGAGGCCGAGGTGACGCGCGGTGCCGGGCTGCGCGACGCCTGGGACAAAGCCGCCGAGGCCGCCACGCGCGCCGCCGAGGAGACCGCCAAGCTCACGCCTCGGCTCGGGCGCGCCCGGCCGCTGGCGGCCAAAAGCATCGGGCATCCCGATGCCGGCGCGGTCTCGCTCGCGCTCTGCGCCCGCACAGTGGGCGACGTTCTCAAGGCCGGATAGCCGGCCTTCCCTTCTTCACTTCAACGATCCGTCTGGGAGGCATGATCCATGAAGCTTTTCGCGACCACCGCACTCGTCACCCTCGCCCTTGCCGCGCCCGCCATGGCGCAGTGGGCGCCGACCAAGCCCGTCGAGTTCATCGCGGCGGGCGGGGCCGGCGGCGGCACCGACCAGTTCGCGCGCCAGATCCAGGCGGCGATCGCCAAGGAGAACCTGTCGCCGACGAACGTCGTCGTCTCCAACAAGGGCGGCGGCTCGGGCGCCGAAGCCTTCATCTACGGCGCGGGCTCGAAAGGCGACGAGCACAAGCTCATTCTCGGCACGTCCAACGAGTGGCAGCTGCCGCTCGTCACGCGACTTGGCTACAAGTCCGAGGACCTTACGCCGATCGCGACCTTGGCGGTCGACGAGTTCGTGGTCTGGGTGCAGGCGAACAGCCCGTACAACACGATCACCGATCTCGTTGAGGCCGGCAAGGCGACGCCCGGCAAGATCCGCTTCGGCGGCTCGCAGTCCAAGGACGTCGATCAGACGCTGGTGCGCCGCATCGAGGCCGCAACGGGTGCGAAGTTCCTCTACATCCCCTTCAAGTCGGGCTCGGAAGCCGCCGTGCAGCTCGCGGGCAACCACATCGACGGCAACACCAACAACCCTGCCGAGAATGTCGGCCAGTGGCGCGCGGGTCAGGCGAAGCCGCTTTGCGTGATGTCGGACCAACGCATGGCCGACACGACCAAGGTGACGGACACGATGTCATGGAACGACATCCCGACCTGCCGCGAGCAGGGCCTGCAGGTGGAGGCCTACCAGATGCCGCGCACGGTCTTCGCGCCCGCCGGCGTGCCGGCCGAGGCGGTCGCCTGGTACACCGATCTCCTGAAGAAGGTCTCCGACACGCCGGAGTTCAAGGCCTATCTCAAGAATACCTCGCAGACCGCCCGCTTCATGACCGGCGACGAGTTCAAGTCCTACATCGCCACCGATGTCGAGCGCTCGCGCAAGCAGTTCGAGGCGGACGGCTGGCTCGTCAACTGAGCGACCGATCGACAACCGGGGCGGCCGCGATCGGCCGCCCCGACTTTTGAAGCGGACATCGCAAGGGAGGACGCGCGATGGTCACACGCCGTCATATCGAAGTGGGGACCGGCCTGTCGGCGGTGCTTCTCGGGCTCGTCACGGCCTATGGCAGCCTGGAGAACGGCATCGGCTGGACGGATTTCGGCCCGTCGGCCGGCTATTTCCCGTTCCGCATCGGCGTGATCCTCGCCATCCTCGGCCTCGTCATCGCCGTCAAATACGGCCTGACGGGCCGCCGCCGCGCGCCCGCCAATCTGGAAGCCCAGGCAGCCGGTGCAGCCGCCGCGCTGCACGAGCCCACGGGCCTCGACGAGCGGTTTCTGGAGGACGGTGCGCTCGGGCGCATCGCCTCGGTTTTCGTGCCGACGGCCGTCTCGGCCGCGCTGATCCCCTGGCTCGGCGTCTATCTCTCCGGGGCGCTCTTCCTCGTCTTCTCCATGATGACGCTCGGCAAGGTCGGCGTCGCGAAGGCCACGCTGATCTCGGTCGCCACCATGGCCGTGTTCTTCGTCACGTTCGAATTCTGGTTCCAGGTGCCGCTGGCCAAGGGCGTCGTCATGCCCTTGCTCGGCATCTACTGAGGAGGCGCTCGCCATGGCCGATATCGCCAATCTCCTGCACGGCTTCTCCGTCGCCTTCTCCTTCTACCATGTCGCCCTCATCGTCATGGGCGTGCTGCTCGGGATTCTGGTCGGAGTGCTGCCGGGCCTCGGCGCGCCGAACGGCGTGACGCTGCTCCTGCCGCTCACCTTCACGATGGAGCCGGTCTCGGCGATCATCCTCCTCTCGTCGATGTACTGGGGCGCGCTGTTCGGCGGCTCGACGACGTCGATCCTCTTCAACATTCCCGGCGAGCCCTCGTCGGTCGCGACCACCTTCGACGGCTATCCGATGGCCAAGCAGGGCCGCGCGACCGAGGCGCTCTCGACGGCCTTCTTCTCGGCGGGCATCGGCGCGCTGACGGGCGTCGTCGTCATCACGCTTCTCGCCGGCTGGATCGCGCAGTTCGCGCTCCAATTCTCCAGCCCCGAATTCTTCGCGATCTACCTTCTCGCCTTCTGCTCCTTCATCGGGCTCGGCGGCGGCGATCCGACGAAGGCGGCGGTGTCGCTGCTCGCGGGCCTCGCCTTCGCCACGGTCGGCATGGACACGGTGTCGGGCGAGTTGCGCCTCACCTTCGGCTGGCCGGACCTCCTGCGCGGCATCTCCTTCCTCGTCGCCGTGATCGGCCTCTTCGGCATCGGCGAGCTGTTGCTGACGGTCCAGGAGGAACTGAAGTTCAAGGGCGTCTCCTCGAAGATCGAGGTGCGCGAGATCTTCAAGGCGCTCGCCCGCCTGCCGCATTATTGGGTGACCTTCGTCCGCTCGGCGCTCGTCGGCGTCTGGATGGGCATCACGCCGGGCGGGCCGACAGCGGCCTCCTTCATGAGCTACGGCCTCGGCCGCCGCTTCGGAAAATACGGCAAGAACTTCGGCAAGGGCGAACCCGAAGGCATCATCGCGCCCGAGGTCGCCGACCATTCGGCCGGCACCTCGGCGCTCTTGCCCATGCTCGCGCTCGGCGTGCCGGGCTCGGCGACGGCGGCGGTGATGATGGGCGGCCTGATGATCTGGGGCCTCCAGCCCGGACCGCTTCTCTTCGTCGAGCAGCCCGATTTCGTCTGGGGCCTCATCGCCTCGATGTATCTCTCCAACGTGATCGCCGTGGTGCTCGTGCTTGCCACCGTGCCGCTCTTCGCTTCGATCCTGCGCATTCCCTTCGGCATCATCGGCCCGATCATCATCGTGGTCTGCCTGATCGGCGCCTATACGGTGGCGAACGCCGAGTTCGACGTGATGATGGCGGTCGCCTTCGGCATCGTGGGCTATGTCTTCAAGCGGCTGGACTACCCGATCGCGCCGCTGGTGCTCGCCATGGTGCTGGGCGACAAGGCCGAGGACGCGTTCCGCCAGTCGATGCTCTATTCCGGCGGGTCGCTGTCGATCTTCTGGTCCAACGGGCTCGTCGGCACGCTGATGGCGCTGGCCCTCCTGCTTCTGGCCTGGCCGCTGATCTCAAAGGCGATGCAGCTTGTCAGGCCGGCACAGGCCGCGTGAGGCGGCACGGCGACTGTCATGTGCAAGGGGCGCGGGAAATGATCCCGCGCCCCTTTCCATAGTATTGGGTCGCAACCTGACAGGACACTCTGCGGCAGGCCACGGGTCGACGACCAGCGGGTTCCCGGCGGCATCATCTTCCCCAACCGCAACGGTCTGCGCTGGCGTGACACGCCCAAGGACTATGAGCCCGCAAAGACGCTCCACAACCTTTGGAAGCGTTGGGGCGAAGCAGGTGTCTTCGTCCGAATGATGGAAGGTCTGGCCGCAGTCGGCGCCGATCCCAGGACCATCATGATCGACGCACCGACCTGAAGGCCCATCGTGCGGCGTCGAGCCTTGCGCTCAAAAAAGAGGTCTCGGTCACCTGATCGGTCGGACAAAAGGCGGCATGAACATCAAGCTCCATGCTGTCGCCGATGCGAACGGTCGCCCGCTCAGCTCCTTCTTGACCGCTGGCCCCGTCAGCGACGATACCGGCCCGGCAGCCTTGCTTGACGATCTGCCGGAGGCAATGGCTGCTGGGTGATCGCGGCTATGATGCTGACTGGTTCCCGGACGCTCTGGCGTCGAAGGGCATCAAGCCCTGTACTCAAGGGCGCACGTCGCGCAACGCGCCGGTGGGCTATGACAAACGCCGCTACATCAGACGCAACCGCATCGAGAGCATATTCGGGAGACTGAAGGACTGGCGGCGCGTTGCAACCCGCTACGATCGCTGTCCGACCGTCTTCTTCTCAGTCATCGCGCTGGCTGCCCCCTACTCTTCCGGTTCTAAGCTATGAGTCCTGAGCCTAACTTGGCTGTTGTGCGAGACGCTTTGCTTTGTTGCTGGCGCTTAGTCTGCGCCAGACCTTGCCCCTGTTGTCATGGGAGCTTTCGGGTCTTCTGGTTCTGCCCTATGCCGCGCACATCGCCCTCATGTGGAGCCGCGCGGCCTGGCCGGAGCCATGGCCGGGCCGACGCGACAGGCCCGGCTTTTTTCAGCGCGAATGTTCGAGCGCGTCGGTGGCCTCGGCGGCGGGGCGCTTGACGGTTTCCGCCACGCGCCCGTGGCCGCTGATCTCGCGCCCGGCATCGGCCGCAAAGCGCAGGTTCCAGATCGTCGCCGCCAGCGAGATCACCACCACCACGGCGAAAGCCGCCGAGAAGTCGGAGAGTTCGGGCGTCTCGTGCTGGCGCAGGCCCATCGAGCCATGCAGCGCCAGCGCCGCCACGCAGATGCCGAGCGAGAGCATGAGTTGCTGAAAGGTCGTGTAGAAGCTTGTCGCCGAGCTCATCTGCGCAGGCGAGATCCGGTCATAGGCCACGGTGTTGTAGGCGGTGAACTGGAAGGACATGGAGAAGCCGCAGCAGACCAGCACGCCGAAGATCATCGGCAGCGGCCAGTCGGGCCGGAAAAAGGCGCAGGTGCCGTAGAGGAGCGCCGCGACGATGCCATTGGCCGCCAGCGCCGTGCGAAAGCCGAAGCGGCGCAGGATCTTCGGCGCGACGGCCTTCATCATCAGCGAGCCGATGGCGGTCGCAATCGTGACGAGGCCGCTCGTCGCCGCCGACAGGCCGAAGCCGAGCTGCATCATCAAAGGCAGGAGGAAGGGATGCGCCCCTTGCGTGATGCGCGTCAGCGACCCGGCGATGACCGAGGTGCCGAAGGACGGGACGCGCATCAGACGCGGATCGAGAAGCGGTGCGGGATGGGTCTTGGAATGGCGCAGATAGAGCACACCGGCAACGACGCCGACGGCGATCAGCGAGGCGGCCATCCAGCCCTCGTCGGCGCGGCTGGCGCTCTCGAAGCCGAACAGGAGCGAGCCCAGCGAAATGCCGGACAGGACCATGCCGAGCGCGTCGAACGGCCCGGTGCGCTCGCCTTTGGTCTCCTCGATGAAGAGGCTGACGAGAACCATGCCGAGAAACCCGATCGGCAGGTTGATGTAGAAGATCCAGCGCCAGTCGGCATAGGTCACGATAAGGCCACCGACGGGCGGCCCGAGAATGGGGCCGATCAGGGCGGGCACGAGCAGCCAGGACATGGCCGAGACGAGATCGCGCCGCTCCACCGAGCGCAGAAGCACGAGCCGCCCGACCGGCATCATCATGGCCCCGCCGAGCCCTTGCAGCAGCCGGGCGAAGACGAGGAATGTCAGCGAGGGCGCCTGCGCGCACAGGACAGAGCCGAGCACGAAGACGCCGATGGCGGCGCGAAACACGGTGCGCGAGCCCCAGCGATCGGCCACCACGCCGCTTACGGGAATGAACACCGCGAGGCTGATGAGATAGGAGGTGAGCGCGATGCTCATGGAGGGCGCATCGACGCCGAAATCGCGCGCCATCGTGGGCAGAGCCGTCGCGAGGATCGTGGCGTCGAGCTGCTCCATGAACATGGCGCTGGCGACGATCAGGGCGATGGTGCGGAAATTGCGCCGGGCAGGCGCGGCGTCGAGACGCTCGACGCTGGATGAGGAAACCGACATGGGATCGAGACGAACGCTTCACGGGCGGCGATGAGCCGGGCCGCCAGACGGCGTGACACCTTCGAAGGAAATCGCAAGCCGGACATACGGCTTCGCACCGTCCCTGACCAGCCCCTTTTCGCTCACAATCCTCGCGGGCACGATTTTCGCCGCGAGCGAGGCGCCGGATTGCAGGCCCTCGTCCGTGCGTTCGCGCGGGGCACGCCTGGCAGACGGAACACTCGTATCCCGCTCATGGAGCCGCTCGGCGCTCAGCCAACAGCGCACACGAAAAAGCCGCTGGGGATTTCACCCAACGGCTCCAGCGTCTCCACGGGGGAGAACGGCCCTGCATTTCACCTCGCCAGTACATCCGTGGTCGGACGATCTACGGGGCCTCACAACGCATCGACCTTTCGGGACGCGCCGTTGATCCTAAGATGGTTAAGACACCTCTCCCCTTCAAGGGGTGCCTCGAAACATCGGTGTCACGGCCGGCGGATCGTGTCGAGACTATCGCTCGCGGGGCCTTGCCCCACATCCGAGGGCTTCGGCGCGTTCGGCCTCTCGGCATGGTCCTGCTGGGTGTCCGGTCTGCCCGGATCGGCCTCGGGGTCGGTGAACTTGCCGACATTGACGAGATCATTGTCGAGCCCTTCGAACTCGTTGGCGATCGCCGCTTCCTCGCGCTTGTCGGTGTCTTCGCGCCTATCGTTACTCTTTCTCGTATCGGACATGATCGGCTCCTGACATTTCCTTGAAAGACCAAGAGGCGGGAGCGCCAAAGCGTTCCCTTCCGTTTTCGGCGCGCGTGTTCCCCAGGCTGCCTTTGGCGGAAGAAACGGGGCCGTTCGTGGCGGCCCCGCCCTCCCCCTCTCGCACCGTGTCAGACACGAGACGAGGCCAGTTCCGACGTTTCGAGCGTCTCGCCCGCGTCCGAGATCGTGGTCACGCGGGGGCCGTCGGCGTCGATGATCTGTTGAAGACCGTTCATCACGGCGCAATAGGCGGGAACTTCAGCACCTGCGAGATTGACGCGCTCCAGAAACTTCTGGGCTGCGACGGCCGCATCCTTGTTCAGCATGAGCTTTCCTATCCTCTGGATTTGACCAATTTGGGGAGGGGCACATCCTGCGATGTGCCCCAGGGTTCGCGCGTCGGGAGAACGCGCGCTTAGTTCGTCCAAGCCTCGGACGGATCGATCAGGCCATGGGCGCGAAGAACCGTGATGATCGCGTTGATGACGTTGTTCTTCGTGTCGTTGTTGGTCGACCCGGCGTTGATCTTGGGCACGTTGTTCTGACGCTGGCTCAAGACACGCTGGCCATTGACGCGAACGGCATCCTGCGAGGCGCCGCTGCCCTGCGTGAACAGCAGGAGCGGAACGCCATTGCCCGAAACACCGATCTGGATGCCGTCATTGACGCCCTGCACGGCGCGGGGATTGTTGTAACCGCCCCACTGGAGCCGCTGTCCATAGCCCATGAACAGGACCGCATCCGCCTCGAAGGCCGCTTCGTCCACCTTCAAGCCGTATTTGAAACGGTTGTTCACGTAGGCGCCTGGCGCGTTGCGCAGCCGGATGCCGCCGATCAAACGATCCTGCAGGTCCGAACTCTGGATGCGGATAGCTTCACCATCCGTCGCGGCGGCCGTCTGGCCGACATGGCACCGGCCTCGAAGTTCAGGCCGGTATAGAAGCCGTTGTCGCCGCCATTCACGGCCTTGCCGATCGACACGCCCGTCGACATGCGATTTCCAGCGGCGGACGTATCGGTCATGTTGATGCGAAGGGCCTGCGCACCGCCATCCCAGCCGGGATCGACGCCTTGGTTGAGGCCGTTCAATTCCATGACGTGCCAGGGCGTGCGGGTCTGGTTGTAATTGTTCGTCTGGCCCCAGTAGGCCCAGCCGCGCCCCCCGGCGCTGTTGGTCGAGATTGTCACCCGCGAATGCATGCCGACGAGGTCGTTGCTGCCGCCGTCATGATGGCCATAGGCCGAGACAACGGCCGTATAGCTGTCGCCGGATACCTTCCTCATCGCGAAATGAGCGCAGCCGGCATCCCAGATGCGGCCGCTCGCGGCATTCTGCGAGGCGCTGGAAACCTTCTCGACATAGATGATCGGATCCCACGTGTCGGACGGCGCCGACTGGGTGCCCATGTAGACGCCCATACCACGAGCATTGTTATAGGTCGCCGCATTGGTCTGATCGTACATCGACTTGACCTGCTGGACACCGAAGTCGCCAGGACCAAGATAGACCGGACGGTTCGGGCCGCCCGCAGCGGAACGCGCGGACACCATTGCCGACTGATTTGCCGCCGAGCTGGCGCCCGATACGACGCCATGATCCTGCCCGTCCGTCATTCTCCAAGTCATGCTCTCATCTCCTTTTGAATGAACGTGTCGTCAGCTCAGATCCCGTCAGGACCTATCCAGACGACGTCGCGCGTCGAAGAACTCATTTTGAAACGACTGTCTTGGCATCGACGATGTTGCTCTATCCGTGGCCAAATCGCCTGGCTGGGAAAGCAACCTACGTCCGATGGTGGCGTCGTCGCCCGTGTACAGACAGCAAGTCCACGAGACTGATTATCGCCGGGGAGCGGATCGACCGCTTCTTCGACAGATGCTTCGTCATCCCCGCTTCCTTTCGCATCCCGCCATCCACACCAGGGACGATGCCATCAAAAAGCGAAATTGAAAAGGATTATCTTCCTATAATATTCTAAATAGGAACAAATGCTTATTCGCCATCGCATTATGGCCGCCGGCCTTGATGAGGAAGGACGTCTTTGCACCGGCTGCATAGGCAGACGTTGAGACGGATCGTCGCCACTGGCGGGATGCTCGGGACTCAACTATGCCCCGTCGCAAGGCGAGCGCCCTCCAGCGGGTGATCAAAGCCTGGGATGGAACAGCTAGCGCGGATCATCGGATGGGCTGCGGTTTGCCGGTTACCATTCGGTTCTGGAAAAAGGGGAGCGAGCGCGGGAGACGTCATGCGCAGGCAATGCGAACGTCCGCTATGGCCGACCTGCGACCCGGCAAGCACGACAAGCATGGGAACGACATGAGCGACCACAAAAAGGGCGTATGGGTTCAAACCCGTTTGATCCCCTTTCCTTCGTCTATCAGCCCGGAGGCCCGCGCCAGTCTCGAGCGAGGGGTGAACGACGATGGGGTTCCGCTGAATGCGCTCCATACGATGCCGCCAACCGACGATCATGCCGCCTGGATGACGATCAAGGCGGCGGCGGATGGACACTATGCGGCGGTGGTGAAAGGGCTCGCCGGCACGCTGCGGGCAGACGTCCAGACGGTTCGAACCGGTGACGCCACTCTTCACGTGGCAACCCCCGAAACGCTGCTGAAGCCGGGTTGCGCTTATGTGGATTTCCACGGCGGGGCACTGGTGTTTGGCGGCGGAGAGGCATGCCGCGCGCAGGCGCGGATGCAGGCAGATCAGCACGGGGCGCTTTGCTACGGTGTCGATTACAGGATGCCGCCCGAGCATCCGTACCCTGCGGCGGTGGACGACGCCATCGCGGCGTATCGCTATGTGCTGGAACGGCACGCAGCATCGCGCGTCATCGTCGGCGGCCGATCAGCGGGCGGCAACATAGCGGCGGCGATGCTTCTGCGCGCCAAGGATGAAGGCCTGCCTCTGCCCGCAGGGCTGATCCTTCTCTCCCCACAGGTCGATCTGACCGAGTCCGGCGACAGCTTCCAAGTCCATCAGATGGTCGATGTGGTGCTGCCCGGATCGCTGATGCGCAACAACGAGTTGTATGCCGGCGGCGCCGATCTGTCCCACCCCGACCTCTCGCCCTTGTTCGGAAACCTTTCGGGTCTTCCGCCTACATTCCTCCAATCGGGCACGCGTGATCTTTTCCTGTCCAACGCGGTACGAATGCACCGGGCGTTGCGCCGGGCGAAGGTGGACGCCGAGTTGCATGTCTTCGAGGCTATGCCGCATGGTGGATTCCAAGGGAACACACCCGAGGACCAAGACTTGGCGGCGGAGGTATCGCGCTTCATCGACGCCCGCTGGAGGTGACGCGCCTTCTCGAAACTCTTCCATTCTCGAAAAAAACGCGATGCGATCGCGGATCGCTGCGATCGTGCTCCAGATGCGGACCAACCGCCAACCATCGAGACGGGTGAAAACACGTTTTTTGGAAAATGCAGTCGGAGCATCATTCCTGCTGACTGCCTCAACCGCTTCAGAAAGAGTTGCCGACCCGCTCATAGGACGGGTTCTCCGCGCATCCGACCCTTTCTGAAAAAGACGATGGGAGTCGCTTCATGGAATGAACGCCCGCATGTCGATCCGACGATCTTCGGTGCGACCTCTGTCACGATGGCGGCAGGAGACGCAGGAGGCGCCCGTCTATCCCATCGGTCAGGACCTGGATCGATCCGTCCGGAGCCACCCTCACGTCGCGCATGCGCTCGCCGAATTCCGCCAGAAGCAGCTCCTGCCCGGTGATCCCGCCGTCCTGCCGATGCACGAGGCGCACGGCCTTCTCGACCAAGGCCGGCACGAGAAGAGCACCGCGCCATTGGGGGAACAGCCTTCCCTCGTAGACGGCAAGTCCGGCGGGGGCGATTGAAGGCGTCCATTCCAGGAGTGGCGCCTCGAAGCCCGGCAGCGACGCGAAAGGGGTGACGCGCGCGAAACTGTAGTCGACACCGCCGGACGCAAGCGGCCAGCCATAGTTGCCTCCCGGAACCAGCCGGTTCAGCTCGTCGCCGCCGCGCGGTCCGTGCTCGGTGATGAGAAGCGAGCCGTCCGTTGGGTCCAGCGCGATCCCTTGCACGTTGCGATGCCCCAGCGTGAGAACCTCCGGTGCGGTGCCGGGTCGGTGAACCAGCGGATTGTCTGGCGGGATCGATCCATCGCGGTTGAGCCGCACGACCTTGCCCAACGTGTTGGCGCGGTTCTGTGCGTCCTCTCGCCGGTCGAACCCGTCGCCCAGCGAAAGCACCAGCGTATCGTCAGGCAGGAATGCGATGCGGCTTCCATGATTGGACGCGCCCGCCTTTGGCGTCGCGGTGAACAGGACGCGCATGTCCTGCAGGGTGCCGTCCTGCAAGCGGGCGCTGACCAGTCTGACATTGTTGGCCTCGGCGTCGCCGTGCAGGAATGTCAGGAAGATCCGTCCCGTTTCGGGAAAGTCCGGGTCCACCGCCACGTCCATCAGCCCGCCCTGGCCCGCGGCGTAGATCGGTGGCAGGCCGCCCACCGGCGTCGGATCGAGCGTGCCGTCCGAGCCGACGACGCGCAGGCGCCCCACCGCTTCCGTTATGAGGCGGCGCCCGTCGGGCAGAAAGGCGAGCGACCAAGGCCGCTCCAACCCTTCGATCTCGGTGACGACGCGGTAAAGGCTCGGATCGACGCGCGGCGGCTCTGCCCATGCGGGCCATATCGAACCGAAGATCAGAGCAGCGCAAACAAGCGCGAGCGGACGGCGAGAAAGGCGGGCTTCTGAGTTCACGTCAATGTTCGGGTTCATTCCTACCGCCTCGCCTCCATGTAGACGGCCAACATAGGCGCGGAACGGCTGGCGGCGCCGCGGCACAAGGAATGGTGAACGATGACCCGAATGGTCGGCCGTTTGGTGATCGCGTTTTTTCTGGCGGTGCTGGCGAGCGTGATCCCGGCGAGCATCGTCCAGACCCAGATCAACCTGTCGCGGCTGATCGACCTCGGGGCACCCGTATCACCTGGGATAGGGGCGCTCACGACGGCACAGGACATCGCCTTCTTCGGACCCGTGATGGCGGCCATCACGGCCGCCGCCTTCCTGCCGGCATTTCTTGCCGCTTGGCTGGTGTCCCGCGTCCTTCCACCTGCAAGGGTCCCGATCCACATGCTGGCAGGGGCCGCATCCCTCTGGACGGCATTCGAGCTGATGGGCTTCTTCACGCCGATGCCCACCTTCGTCGCCGCAGCTCGTACGCTTGACGGCCTCTTGGCGCTGTCATCGACAGGCCTGATCGGCGGAGCCATGTTCGCGTTCCTGACGAAGCGCCACGCCGAACATGCCGCTGCGCGAACCTGATGCCAGTTGGCGCCTCATCGCACCAAGGCGTGCCTGCCTTTTTGCAACTCGACGACGTTCGGGCCACGAAGGCTAGGGGATGAGCCTATCCGAGCCTTGCCTGCCCCAAGTCTCGTCTTCTCTGCTTGCTGCCTGAGGGAATGGGAGCGCCGGGCTTTGGAAACAATGGCAGTCGGAAACCGCTGCCTCGTTCAGCATTCTGGTCGATGTCTGGCGGCCCCTGTATAGGGCCTGTGAACAGCGAATCCCGCTTAGAAGAACGCTCCGGTTGTGCCTCCCTTCTCCGCCCTGCAGCTCACCGAATGGTTGATGCAGAGCGCTACGCCTCGATTTGGGATCGAGATGTTCGCGTGAAGCCGTCTGGTTGAGGGTCGATTGGGAACTCCCCCCGCCTCCGTCTCGTAGTCCCCTCATGACAGAGGGTGACGACGATACGGCGAAGAGTGAGCGGAGCGATGGCGTGTTTTCGCCGATCCCGGTCCTGATGATGCTGGGTGGCGGATTTGCGACCTTCGCGATGGCGCTGGGTGCTTATCGCCTGCTGCAGGCTTACGGCGGTTTTTGACTTATGCGAGCACGGCTCACTTCCGGCGGCAGCTTCGGCCACGACACCGCATGGGGAAAGGACCGCGCGATGTGTCTTCCATCGGAACAGACGAAAACGCCCCCTGCCGGGGGAGGACCGGCAAGGGCGTTGGAGAGAAGCCGAAAGGTGGGAGGAACCGTTCGGCCGGTCCGCTTCAGGTGGGGGAGGACCAGCTGAAGCGAAAGGGGGAAACTCTTAGCGGACCGCCTGACGGGCGATGGCCGGGATGTCGGAGCGGGCAATGCCGAGGTCGGCGAGTTCGCGCTGCGAGAGACGGTTCAGTTCGGCGGCCGTGTTGCGATACTGGCGCCAGGTGCTGAAGGAGCGAGCGAGGGACATGGTGTGTTGCCTTTCGTGTCCGGCCTCTCATCGGTGGTGGCCGGCATGTGCGTGTTCTTCCGATAGGCAGAACCTACGCCTCCCGCTGATCGGGCAGTAGCGCAAAGCTCGAAAGGGAGGGTTGCGCTTTCTCGCTATCGAACTGGTGCGATGTTGATATGCAGATTTCGCATAGCGAACGCAGGCCGTTCCGAAACAAAGGCGAACATCGCGCGATCGGTCATCAGGCCAGCCGCCTCACCGGGACGTGCATTGCCCTGCCGACGAACGCGCTCTCGAAAGGGCGCTTCCCTTCGTTCGACGGAACCTGACGCTGCCTCGCCTGTCGGAGCTGCGATGTCGGGCTGATCGCAGCGCTGGCGATCCTCCCATCAGCGCGTCTTGATGCGGCGCGGAGGCTTGGCGGACAGAGCCAAGGCCCGGCGGGCCGCTTCGCCCGCCAGCCGGTCCACCTCCTCGTTTCCGGCATGTCCGTCGTGGCCCTTGATCCAGACCCAGGCGATGTCGCGACCTGTGGTCAACAGGTCGAGTTCCTTCCAAAGATCGCGGTTCCGGACCTTGGCTCCGGCGGCGTTCTTCCAGCCGTGGGATTTCCAGGGGCGCAGCCATTCGGTCATGCCCCGCACCAGATACTGACTGTCGGTGAAGAGAGTGGCAGCTCCCGAAGGAAGCGCCTTGAGCGCCTCGATGGCCGCCGTCAGTTCCATGCGGTTGTTGGTGGAATGGGCCACGCCACCCGTCAGGACGATCGGCTCCTGTTCCGCCTCCGCGCCCGCGAAGCGGATCACGGCCGCCCAACCTCCCGGGCCGGGATTGCCCGCGCAGGACCCATCGGTGTGAATCACCGCGCGCCGCGCGTCGGAGAGGGCGATATGGGTCAGCGCGGTTTCCTTCCTGCTACCGGCCTGTTCGCCGAAGCGCCTCCGATAGGCAGCCTCATGGGGCTCGATCGGAGGGCGCTTCGCCTTCATGGCGTCGCCGCCCTGGCGCGGTCAAGCAGGAACGGCTCTCACCTGGATCATGTCCCGTGAAAGCCGAGGGCGATTTGGGGCGGAGCCTGTCATCAGGCTGTATTGGTCGGGGCCTATGAGGGCCCTGCGGCATCCGCCTTGAGGGTGTCGGGCAGCGCGCTCGGCATCCTCCCCATCCTCCTGTTCGCACCCACCTGCCTGTTTGCAAGGTTTCGCTGTCGAACCATCGCGCGAGGATACTTGCCTGAGGGGTCCCGATTTCGCGTGAACATGCCCGCACCAGATAAAACGGGCGTTTTCCAAGAATGACCGAGCCCTATAGGGCGGGTGGCCAAGTTCTCAAGCTCGAAACATGGCCCGGCGATGGTTCAAGATCACACCTCGACCCATCTGTACTGACCAAGGTCATCGATCAGTCTGCCTTCCAAATAAAAGATCAAGAAAGGTTCAATGGAGCCTGTAACCAAAAAATCAGATTTTCAATCTACTTCAAGGACGCATCAACGAGGATGCCAGACATGCTGTCACGCCGCACCGCCATCTGCGCCCTTGCCGCAATGGCATGGACATGCTTGGCCACCGCTCCGTCCCCGGGCGTCGTCGCCCCGGCCCATGCCGAAGACGACACCATCCTGAAGGTCTCCGCCAACGGGAAGACCACCGAGTTCAGTCTCGCGGCGTTGGATGCCATGCCTCAGACGAGCATTCGAACCGGCCTCCCTTGGTATGATGGCGTGCGCGAATTCTCGGGCGTGCCGTTGAAGGACATCCTGAGCGCGGTGGGGGCCACGGGCACTACACTGCAAATGACGGCGCTCAACGACTATCTCGTGAGCGCACCGATTCAGGAAATGATCGACGCCGGCGCGGTTCTGGCGACGCGCCATGAGGGCCAGCCCATGCCGATCAGCGACAAGGGGCCGATCTTCGTCCTGTTTCCGTTCGATGACCGCCCCGAGCTGAAGCATCAGGCCTACTACAGCCGTGCCGTCTGGCAGCTCGATCGTATCGAAGTCGATCCATGAGCGTGCGGGCTCAATCCCATCTTCCGCTGCGCCATCGCCATGTCCGCATCGGGCTGACGATGATCACGGGCGCGCTCGCGCTCGTGGCCGTCGTCTGCTCGGCCCTGGCCATGCGATACCAGGAGCGGATCGTGGAGGCGTCCCGTTACAACGGGACGTTCGATTTCAGCCAAGGCGCCGTTGAGCTTTTGCGGCTGCAACTGGCGCTGGAGCGCCGCCCCCAGCCGAACCAGATCAGCGAGATCAACCTGCGCTACGGCATCTTCAACAACCGGCTGAAGGTTCTGAAAAGCAACCCCATCCTCAAGGAAGCCGGCTATTTGCCGATGGTCGAAAATCTGGAGAGCCAGATTCGCGAAATCGGCGAGACCTTGGCGGGGTCGCGCGACATCGCCGTCCTCGCGCAGCAAGGCCAGCGTCTGACGCCCATCGTCCCTTCGCTCATGCGACTGGTCTCCGTGTCCCATGCCAGAACCGGGGATGTTATCCTGCAGAACCAGCAGGAACTGAAGCTGATCTCCGCCATCCTGTATTCGATCATCCTGGCGCTCGTGGCCTTCGGTGCCATCCTGATCACCCTCGTCTTCCGGCAGAACGGAAAGCTCGACGAGGCCGTGCGCACCGATGCGCTGACGGGTCTTTCCAACCGCCTCGATTTCAAGTCGGTCATCACCTCGCCCGCGATCCGCGGCCAGGCTCATTCGGTGATCGTCATCGACGTGGATCACTTCAAGGCGCTGAACGACACGCTCGGCCATGATGCGGGCGACTTGCTCCTCAGCGATCTGTCCCGCCGCCTGCAGCGGGCCGCGCCGGACGGGCGCCTCGTCGCGCGCATGGGCGGGGACGAATTCGCCATTCTCTACAGCGGCCCGGACGCGGACCGCCGCAGTACGGCGGCCTGCGAACGCATTCTCTCGATCATGCGCATCCCCTTCCTGATCGACGGGCGCGAAATCCATTCCAGCGTCACGATGGGTCTCAGCCATTCGGGCGGCGAGGGTGAGACGAGCGACGAGCTCTACAAGAATGCCGACATCGCCCTCTACATTTCCAAGACGGAGGGGCGAGGCCGGTTCCGCGCGTTCCGTCCCGACATGAAGCACGCCTTGATGCGCCGCCAGAAGCTGCAAGCCGACCTCGGCGAGGCGATCGCGCGCGACGAGTTCTTTCTCCTGTTCCAGCCCATCGTCGATCTCGCGACGGGGCGCACGCGCGGCTTCGAGGCCCTGCTTCGCTGGCAGCACCCCGAGCTCGGCCTCATCCCGCCGCTGGAATTCATCTCGATCGCGGAGGAATCCGGCCAGATCGGCGCGATCGGGCGCTGGGTGGTGGAGGCGGCCTGCCGGCAGGCGGCGCGCTGGCCCGAATCGATCTTCGTGGCCGTCAACGTCTCGGCCAAGCAGCTGACGGACCCGCGCCTGGCCGAGGACATCTCCTCCTGCATCCGCTCGCACGGGATCACCGCCCAGCGGCTGGAAATTGAGATTACCGAAACGGCGCTGATCGAGAATGACGAGACCGCCGTGCGCACGCTCCACACCCTCCGGGAGAACGGTTGCCGCATTTCGCTCGACGATTTCGGCACGGGATACGCTTCGCTGAGTTATCTCTGCCGTTTTCCCTTCGACAAGCTGAAGATCGACCGCTCCTTCGTGCGCAACGCCATGCAGAACACCGAAAGCATCACGGTGATTCACATGGTCTGCGCGCTGGCCGAAAAGCTGGGCCTGAACATCGTGGCCGAGGGAATCGAAATGGAGGACCAGCGCCGGCTTCTCCAGGCCGCTTCCTGCCAGTATGGCCAGGGCTACCTCTTCGCGCGCCCCTTATCGGCCAATGACAGCGAACAAAGGCTGGGATCGGAACACGTGTTCGCACTGCCGCTCAGCGCCTGATCGCCTCGATGACGAGGCACGGAAAGCGCCGTGCGAGTGCCCAGCACAAACCTTGCTGGGTCGGCTCGCCGGGTCTTCTCGGCGGCCAACGGGCGAGCCACGGGCCTCGCCCGTCCTTCGAACCGTCGCGAATTCTTGCGGATGCCGACCTTTGCATCGACCGCGCTTCGCTCCGCCAGGACTGACGGCAATCCCTCGGCCAACCTCCGCCGGGGCCTTCCGAAACAGCCTCTCAATCCAGTCGATCCGATCCGCCCGACAGGTCGGACGAAGAGGGGGTCGGCTCGGCGGCGAAGAACCTTTCCTTTTCGGGGCGCGGCGACGATGCCTCGGCGAAAGTCCTTCCAGCATCCGCGAGGCGTGGACTGGAGCCGCGCAAGCGTTCGAGGCGAGCCGGAAACCACGCTTGGCATTGAGACGCGCAGTCGCACGAGAGGCAAGCACAGGCTGCGTCTCCCGTTCAACAAGCTCCCCCAAAGCGCCCTCATACGCTCGGACCGGGTCGCTCTTTCCGCTCGCCTTGAGTCGAAAACGCGAGCCTCCGCGCTCGGTCCGGCAAGATCGGCTGCGCCAAGGGCAAATCCGATCCACCGGCCTGCCGTGTCCGCCCGCGCCGTGAGGCGCCAGCACCCACGGCGCTGCAAGACGTCGAAGCGAGATCGCTTCCCTTCGGCGCGTTGACCAGCAGGTTCTCGTGGCCTCTTGCGCGCTTCGTCCCGTTTCCGCCATGTTCGGGCGGAATCGAGATCACGGAAGCCTCTCGCCTTTGTGATAGGCTCCGCACGATCCGATCTGTCCTGGCGCGAAGCCCCCCGCGCCCTTGCCTTGTGAGACCCCATGCGTCTTCGCCCCTACGCCCCCGCCCTCGCCCCACTTCTTCTGGCTGCCTGCGCGCTGCTTCTGCCCGGCACGGCCGAAGCTCATATCCTTCAGGGACAGGCGGGCGGTTTCGGTAGCGGCTTCGAGCATCCGCTGACCGGCGCGGACCATTTCCTCGCCATGTTCGCGGTCGGCCTTTGGGGCGCGCAGATGGGCGGGCGCTCGGTCTGGACGCTGCCCGTAACCTTCCCGCTCATCATGGTTCTGGGCGGCATGGTCGGCATTGCGGGCATCGCACTGCCGGGCATCGAAATCGGCATCGCGCTGTCGCTGGTGGCGCTGGGCTTGGCCGTCGCCTGCTCGTGGAAGCCGGCGGAATGGGTGGCGCTGGCGCTGATCTCGGTCTTTGCCGTGTGCCATGGCTATGCGCATGGCGCCGAACTGCCCAATGCCGCCGATCCCGCCGATTATGCGATCGGCTTCGTGCTCGCGACGGGCATGATCCATCTCTTGGGCATCGGAGCCGGCCTTGCTCTGGAGCGCCCGTTTCACGGCCGTGTCGCCCGCGCGCTCGGGATCATGATCACGCTGGGCGGCGGCTATTTCCTTGCCGCCTGAGGGCACGGGAAAACCTAGTGCTCGATTTCGCCGGGCTCTGCGCTGGGCGGGTCCGGGGCTGATCGCCGCCGGCGGCTTGGCCGTGGCGCTTCTGCTTCTAGGCAGAGCCGGATTGGGCGATAGCCTGACGCGCTGGATGCTGGTGTCCGTTCTGTCCTTCGAGCGGATTCTGCCGCTGGTCGGACTGGGGGCGGCGCTGGCGCTGGCGCCGCGCCCGTCCTTTGCCCTGTCGCTCGCCGCGTTCTGTGCCGGCTCCGCCATCGGCTGGAATGCGCAAAGCCTCTACCTCTCGCTGGTGGCGCGCGTTCCTCATGCCTCGGAGCACCTGTTCCTGACCGGGCCGCTGGCGACGCTGGCGGCCGGGCTCCTTCTGCTTGCGCCGCGCCGGCTTCGGGCGGTTCTGGCACCGCCCCTCGCCGCCCTCGCCGGGCTGCTTCATATGGTGGCCATGCGCTTGACCGACCCGACCCTGCATGATCCGCGCATTGCGTGGCTCGGCTTTGCCGCCGCGCTCTGGCCGCTTCTAGCCGTTGCCCTGACGGTCCGCGCCTTTCCGCCGCGCTGGACGCCGATCGGCGCGCCCATTCTGGGAAGCTGGCTTCTGGCGATCGGCCTTCTGCATGGAGCGGCCTCGCTCGTGCCGCGCCGGACAGAGGCTCCCCTGTTGCTGCCTCCCATGCCCGCGCAGCCCTCCGTGCCGCGCGCCAACCCCTTTGCAGGGGCGGCGGGCGACGAGTTGTTTCCGTCCTCTGCCCCGATGTCCCGCCCCTTCGGCGCGGGGTCGGCGCCATGAGGCGGCGCGCGGTCTGGCCGCTGGCGGCGCTTCTGGCTCTCGCATCCGCACCGGCGCTCGCCCATCCCGATATCCTGATGGAGTGCCATCTGCTCTTCAATTTCGAAGGCGGCGAGATCACCGGCATCGGCGAAAGCTGGACCTTCGACGAAACCTTCAGCGCCCAGCTTCTGGCCGACTACGACGAGGATCACGACGGCAGCTTCAACGAGGCCGAGAGCACGGCGATCGGCAACGAGACCTTCGCGCGGCTGGGCGAAATCCACTATTTCACCTTCCTGACCCTCGACGGCGCGCCGCTGCCCGTTCCCGAGCCCTTCGGCTTCAAGGCCGCCGCGCAGGGCGGCATCGTCACCTTTTCCTTCGGCCTGCGTCTTGCCGCGCCCGTGGCGCCGCAGAGCCACAAGCTCGCGCTCCAGATCAAGGACCCGGACTATGCGGTGGGCGCGAGCCTGGCGGCCCATGAGGCCGTGGTGCTCAAAGGTATCGAGCCCGGCGCGTGCCGCGCGGTGATCACGACGAAACCGGAGGACGCCTATTTCGACGGGCTGGTGATTCCGAAGGAGGCGAGCATCGTTTGCCCCTGACGGCTTCGGTGGCGAGCGTCAGCTGAGCGTGCGCGACGCTGCGCTGCCGGACGGCGGCAGGCCCGCCTTCAGCGCCAGGAGCTGGCGCAGGCGAAAGCGGTCGCCCTCGCTCCATTGCGCCAGTTGCCCCTCGATATGGCGGCGCACGCGGGCGGGATCGTCGCCGAACAGGCCGACGCCCTCCACCGCCAGTTCGACATAGCGCCGTTCCAGATCGCCAGGGTCGTTCAAATCTGAAAGGCCCGTCAACATCTTGATGCTTCTGCGAGCCCGCTGGTCACTGGCACCATGGATCTAACGCAATGAACGGGACGAGATCATGTCCGTTTCCTCTTCCGGCAAGCCCACGCGTCAAGGCAGCAACAGCCTACGCACGGTGATCGCCACCACAGCCGACCATATGCGGGATGTGACCATTCTGAGAAGCATCTGCTTCGTCCATGAGCTGGGCATCCCCCCGAAATTCATCTTCGACGGCAACGATCATCAGGCGACCCATTTCGTCTTTTACGATGGCGACGAGCCGATCGGCGCGTTGCGCATCCGCTGGTTCGCGGGCTTTGCCAAATACGAGCGGACCTGCTTCCGCGAAAAGGCGCGCAATCCTTTCATCATCAAGCGCTGCATCCAGGACACGTTCGAGCATGTCGCCCGCAAAGGCTACACGCAGGTGACGACCCAGTCCGAACCGCGCCTCACCAAGCTCTGGACCAAGCTGTTCGGCTTTCAGATCCTGGACGAGGAGCCCGCTTATATTCTGGGTCACGACGAGCCGTACCTGACGGTGGTCGGAACGCTGACACCCCATGCCGAGCCGATCAACCTGACATCGCCGAGCCAGGTTCTCCTGCGCGTCGAAGGCGAATGGGACCGACCGAGCGATTTCGAATGAGCGCCCTGCCCCGCAACGACGCCTTGAGCGTGTTCGACGCCGACATTTCTATCGCGCAGGCGCAGGTGGAGATCGTCAACCGCCTTCGCATCCACACGGAAATGGTGGCACGGCTCCTAGCCGATCCCAGCACCCTGCCGCCCGATTTCAGCACGTTTCTGGAAGATATCGGCAATGCCTATCTCGACATCGCCGACGAGGTGAACCGCCGCACGCTCGGCCTCCAAGGCGCCTATCGCTCTAGCTTCGGTTCAAATTGAAGAAGGCGCGAAAATCGTTCTCGGGGGCCGAGTGCGCGGGCTTGAGCAGGAGATCGGCGGCAAACATCGGATTGTCCGCGAAAATCTCCACCAGCCAGTCGAACACGGCCCGCACCGGCTTGGCGCGCAGGCGATCCGTCAGCGCGACGAGATGGAGCGGGATCGGAACATGGACGTTCAGTTCGACCGGCACGAAATCCGGGTCGATCAGAACGTAGTTCCCGAGCAGCGCCACACCGGCCCCGCTCTTGGCGAAGGAGTAATAGGCGAGCGAATTGGCCGCGCTATGGGCCGGCAGACCGCTCGCCACGAGGTCGCGCCAGCGATCCCAGATTTCGCCCGTCGCGGTGTAGTAGCTGCATTGTAGAAAGCGGTGCTGCCCCAAGCGGCCCAGCATCGGCACCCCATGCGTCTCGATGTAGCGCCGATGCGCCACGGGGATGAGATGGAGCGTCCCGATTTGCTGCGAGGTCACATCGGCGCGCTGAAGCGGCGCCATGGACAGCATGATCTCGGCCTGGTTCTTGCCAAAATCCACAAAGGACATCTGGTCCTTCAGATCGACCGCGATATGAGGAAAGCGCGCGTTGAGGCGCTGCACCGCCGGCGCGACGAAGGCCACCGACAGACCCGATGTGACGCTGATGGCCACCGTGCCGGCGACATCGGCCCGGTCCCGCCTCAGGTTCGAAGACAAGGTGTGGAGCTGGAAGTCGAGGTCGGCCAGTTGCAGCGCGAGGGCCCGCCCGGCCTCGGTCAGCGTGATGCCGGAGTGGCTGGAGACCACGAGCTGCGTGCCGAGTTGCTCTTCCAACCGCTTCACCTCGCGGCTGACGGTCGGCCCGCTCGTATGGAGCATCGCCGCCGCTTCCGCGAAGGAGCGACTCTTGGCCACCGCCAGAAAGGTTCGGAGCTCCTTCCAGATCGGACGCGACAGGAGACCGGCCACATCGAGCGGCGAGCGATCGACCACGGAACTGGTATGGTCGAACGGAAGAGCGTCCGTCTTGGTCAAGATGTCATCCGCCTCCCGAACGGGGCGGGCTGCGCCCGCGAGCCATAACCTGAGATTTGGCTAAGGGAGCGCAGGGTCTCTTGTCAATGCGATACGGGTGCAACCATTCGGCGGCGATCGCCGCTGGCTAGAGCGCGATCCACACCTCTGGATGTTGGAACATGACAGCCTCCTGAAGAACTTGGAACGGAGGCGAAATAAAGGGCACGCCAATCCACAACCTAGAGAAACATCGTATCCGAGACGGCACACGGACGGCGCGACATTCGGTCATGCAAGGGTGCTCGTACCAACGGTGATGCTGGAGGAACGCGCCCCAGGCCTGAGTACCCAAGGCGAACGTCTCACGTTCGGACGATCAGAGCCCGGCCTTGGCGATGGCGTCGCGCACGATCTGGCGTAGCGCGTCGATCGGCTTGAGGCTGGCCCCGTCCACAACGTGCCAGAAGGTCCAGCCGTTGCAGGCGTCGAGCCCCTGCACCCGCGCCCCGATCTTGTGGATCGAAGCCGGCTCCGCGCCCTCGGCCCGGATCGTCCCGTCCGCCTGCACATAGGCCCGGTGACGCCCCCGCGCGCAGCTCAGCATCGTGCCGGGCTGGACGAGACCCATGTCGAGAAGCGTCGCAAAGGGCACGCGCGGCTCGGCCCGCTTGCCGCCATTGGTCGCCAGCGCGTCCGCCGACAGAGGCTCGACTTCCAGAATGCGCTCGGCCGC
>NZ_LDQA01000025.1 GCF_001475935.1 Aureimonas ureilytica | reverse complement strand
CTCGCCGGCTTGCGCTTGAAGGGCTCCATACCCGCGCGCGCCAACTCGTCCGCGCGCTCGTTCTCGGGGTGGCCGGCATGGCCCTTGATCCAATGGAACGTCACCTCGTGGCGGTTGCGCTCTTCATCGAGGCGCTGCCAAAGCTCGGCATTCTTGACCGGCTTCTTGTCGGCCGTGCGCCATCCGTTGCGCTTCCAGCCGTGAATCCATTTCGTGATTCCATCCCGAAGATATTGCGAGTCGGAATGAAGGTGAACGGCGCAGCCGCGCTTCAACGCCGCAAGACCTTCGATCGCGGCCAGAAGCTCCATGCGATTGTTGGTCGTATGGGCCTCACCGCCGGACAGTTCCCGTTCCGTTTCGCCCGCGCGCAGGATCGCGCCCCAGCCGCCCGGACCCGGATTGCCCGAACAGGCGCCATCGGTGAAAATATCGACGTGGGTCAGATCGCTCATGCCGTCCGGAAATCCATGGTGACGCCGTAATCGGCAAGGCTGCGCACCTGACGGTGGAAGCGGGACTTGCGCAGATATTCCTTGGGGTCCTTCTTGGTGACGAAGGAATTGGCGGGGGTGTTGATCCAGTCGTAAAGGCGCGTCAGCAGAAAACGCACCGAAGCTCCCCGCGCGAGGATCGGCAGAGCGTCCCGCTCGGCCGCATTCAGCGGGCGCACGCTTTGATAGCCTTCGATCAACGCGCGCCCTTTGGTGACGTTGAAGGCTCCATCCTGTTCGAAGCACCATGCGCAGAGACAGATGGCCAGATCATAGGCGAGAACGTCGTTGCAGGCGAAATAGAAGTCGATCAGCCCGGACAATTCACCCTGCAGGAAGAAGACATTGTCCGGGAACAGATCGGCATGGATCACGCCTTTTGGCAGATCGGACGGCCAGTTCGCTTCCAATTCGGTCAGTTCCGCAGCGATCTCGGCGCAAAGGCCAGCCTCGACCCGGTCCGCATCCTCTCCGCAGGCGTCAAGAAGCGGACGCCACGCATCGACGGACAGGCTGTTGGCGCGCTGGAGCGGAAAGTCCGCAGCCGCCAAATGCATTCCGGCCATGGCCTTGCCGACCGCGCCGCATTGGTCGGCCGTCGGACGCCGCGACCACATGCCCTCCAGAAAGGTGAAAAGCGCAGCGGGCCGCCCTGCCAGTTCGCCCAGAGCATCGCCCTCGCGTGGCTGGACCGGCAGGGGGCAAGACAGCCCCTTGCCGGCCAGATGCTCCATCAGACCCACAAAAAAGGGAAGATCTGCGCGGTTCACGCGCTTCTCGTACAGCGTCAGGATGAACGTGCCGCCTTCCGAACGCAGCAGGAAGTTGGAGTTCTCCACCCCTTCCGCGATCCCCTTGTAGGACAGAAGTCTGCCCACGTCGTAGCGCGTGAGAAAGGCGCTGAGTTCCGCTTCGCCGACCTCGGTATAGACCGCCATCTCAAAGCGTCCTTTCGCCGGCAAGCGGCCGATCGCCGTTGACGAATGCCATGTCTTCCTTGGTCAAGGAGACGTCGCGCAGAGCCCGCATGACCGGAAAGTTCTCGTTCTCGATCGCCGTCTGCACGAGTTCGATGCGCAGGTCGAAGCGTTCGCGCAGCGCGTCGAGGATCGCGTCCGTCAGCACTTCGGGCGCGGAGGCCCCTGCCGACATGCCGATGACATGGCCGGGCAT
Source organism: Aureimonas ureilytica (assembly GCF_001475935.1). Classification (GTDB taxonomy): domain Bacteria; phylum Pseudomonadota; class Alphaproteobacteria; order Rhizobiales; family Rhizobiaceae; genus Aureimonas; species Aureimonas ureilytica_A. The sequence continues at coordinate 126,474 of NZ_LDQA01000025.1, read as the reverse complement.
CAGATCGTCCAACGGGACATCAGCGGGTCCTTGCAGCAGAAGGCCCCGCTTCGACCCCGCCTTTTCGGCAACCTCGACCAGACGGCGCGAATTGCTCGAATTGGGCGCGCCGACGATGAAGAATAGATCGGTGCCGGGCGCGGACGCTTTCACCGCGTCCTGCCGGTTGGTGGTCGCATAGCAGATCGACTCCGAGGCGGGCGCCTGCATCTCAGGGAACTTCGCCTGAAGTGCTGCGATAATTCCGGCCGTATCATCCACCGACAGAGTGGTCTGCGTGACGAAGCCGAGCGCTGCGGGGTCGGCCGGCTCAAAGGCCGCAACGTCTTCCTCGGTCTCGATCAGGACGACCGTACCTTCGGGCAGCTGACCCATCGTCCCGACGACCTCGGGATGGCCGCGATGACCGACAAGCAGCACGGTTCGCCCCAGGCGCATGTGACGCATCGCCTGCTTGTGGACCTTGGAAACGAGCGGGCATGTCGCATCGAGATAGAGCATCTCGCGGCGCTCGGCCTCGGCCGGCACGGTCTTGGGAACCCCATGGGCGGAGAAGACGACGGGCTGCCCGTCATCGGGAATGGCATCGAGTTCCCGGACGAAGACCGCCCCCATCTGGCGCAGCCCATCCACCACGTATTTATTGTGAACGATCTCGTGCCGGACATAGACCGGCGCGCCGTAGCGCTTCAGCGCGAGAACGACGATCTGAATCGCGCGATCGACGCCCGCGCAGAAACCTCGCGGTTCGCAAAGGCGCAGGGTCAGGGGCGGCTTGGTCTGGATCGCGGACAAGGCAATCTCCGGGCAGCGGTTTCGCTTGGGAATGAGGGGATGGAGCCCCCCTCTGTCAACCCATCGGCGCGCGAGGACGGCCACGCAGGAGATGGCGCACGAACAGCGCGAGCATGACGAACAGCGCGGCGGCGAGGCTGAACCACGTGATCGCATATTGCAGATGGTTGTTGGGGAGGTCGACCACGGTCACGCCGCCGATCGGATAGCCGCCTTCCGCCGCGCCCGGCCCTGCGTCCACGAAGAAGGGTAGAACCTTGTCTGCTGGCAGCGACAGCCCTTTGGCCATGTCCGATACGCTGCGCCAGAAGAAGACGTTCTGCGAAGGATCGTTGTCGGGAAGAAAGGAGCCGGGTTTCTCGATTGGCGCTTCGCGAGCAAGCCCCGTTAAATCCATCGTCCCCACAGGGTTTCCCGCCATGCGGCTTGCGGGATCTTTCATGGCATAGGGCACGAAGCCTCGGTTCACGAAAATCCAGCGATCCGAGCCTTCGATCTGGAGCGGCGTATAGACATGCCATCCCGCTTCGCCATTGCGCGTCGCGAGGAAATAACGCTCACCGGAATGATCGAACCGCCCACGCAACGCGACGGGATCATAATCGATCGCCTCGCCACGATCTCGAGCGTCCCGGATGTCATCGATCGTCTGGGCTGGCTTCTGGATGCGCTGCGCAATGGCGCTGAGAAGCCCTTCCTTCCAGGCCATACGCTCCAACTGCCAGGAACCGAGCAGCAACAGGACGGCAAAGGCCGCAGAGCCCAGAACGAGGATCGAGATGATGCGTCCGCGACTGAGGCGAGGCTGGCTCTCGTTCATGTTTTGGGCGGCGTCAGGCATCGTCATGCGGATGCAGGCGACCTTCTGCGGCGCTGGATCGAAACTGCAGGCCGACCATCAAGCCTTTTGCGAGACGCATGAGCGGGGCCGATAGGAGAAACGCGAGCGGAACCCAGAGAAGGAGATGGACATAGATGGGCGGACTGTAGGCGACCTCCGTATAGAGGGCGAGACCGACCACAACGAAACTGACGATCGACATCACGAAGAAGGCGGGTCCATCGGCCGAGTCCAGGCTGGCCAAGTCCAGTCCGCATCGTGAGCAAACCGGCTCGAGCCGGAGATAGCCCGCAAAGAGCTTGCCCTTCCCACAGCGCGGGCAGTGACCGAACATGGCGGCATGGGCCGGATCGACGCCGGGATAGGATTGGCGAGAATCGTCCATCAGCGTTTCTCTCCTCAAGCGTTTCCCTGGCTTGAACCCTGCGACGAAAAAAGGCGGCCAAGCCGCCTCCTTCCACGAGATCGAGCGAGGGCGTTGTGATCAAGCGCCGTGGATCTGTCCGCCCCAGCCACCCCAGACATAGATGGCGAAGAAGAGGAAAAGCCAGACCACGTCCACGAAGTGCCAGTACCAAGCAGCCGCTTCGAAGCCGAAATGCTTGTGCGGCGTGAAATGCCCGCGAATGGCGCGGATCAGGCAGACGGCCAGGAAGATCACGCCGACGAAGACGTGGAAACCATGGAAGCCCGTCGCCATGAAGAAGGTCGCGCCGTAGATCGAGCCTTTGAACGCGAAAGGCGCATTGGCATATTCGATATACTGAACGAAGGAGAAGATGGTACCCAGGGCCACCGTCAGGGCGAGACCCGTGATCAGCGACTTGCGATCATCCTCCAACATCGCATGGTGCGCCCATGTCACGGTCGTGCCGGACAGAAGCAGGGTCACCGTGTTGAACAGCGGCAGATGCAGCGGATCGAGAACTTCGATCCCCTTGGGAGGCCAGACGCCGCCGAGCGCCTGGACGCGGGCGGCCTGAATGGCTTCACCGGGAAACAGGCTGGCATCGAAGAAGGCCCAGAACCACGCCACGAAGAACATCACCTCGGAGGCGATGAACATGATCATGCCGTAGCGCAGATGCATCGAGACGACGGGCGTATGCGCGCCCTGGTGGCTTTCGCGGATCGTATCCGACCACCAAGCGTACATCGTGTAGAGCACGATCGCGAGGCCGATGTAGAAAATCCAAGGCGTCGCCAGATTGGCGCCGAAGACGATGAACGTCTTGTCACCGTGGAAACGGAACAGCGCCACGGCACCGAACAAGAGGAAGAACGCGCCGAGAGACGCCAAGGCCGGCCACGGGCTCGGATCGACCATATGATAGTCGTGATGCTTGTGTGTCGTGCTGGCCATCGCTCTCCCCCTCGCTACCGCCCCAAGCCGTTGTAGCCAACGGCCCCGTTCCAACTCAATTCGAGCGCGTTACAAACGCCCGCTTGCCTGATTGTCCGTCGCCGCATCGGCGACGGGTGTCTTCTTCGGTTCTACCGGGAAGAACGTGTAGGACAGCGTAATCGTCGGCAAGGTTCCGACATCCGCGTCCTTCAGAATGTCGGGATCGACGAAGAACACGACCGGCATGTCCACTTCTTCCCCCGGCTTCAGCGTCTGATCCGTGAAACAGAAACACTGGATCTTGTTGAAGTAGCCGCCCGCCAGCAGCGGCGTCACGTTGAACGTGGCGCGCGCCGTCACTTCCCGGTCGGAGCGGTTGCGAACGCGGTACGACATCTGGCGCGTTTCGCCCAGACGCACCACCACTTCACGCTCGTTCGGCTGAAAGGTCCATGGCACGCTGGGAATCGCGTTACTGTCAAATCGAACGCGAACCGTCTCGTTCAGCACCGTGGCGGATGCCATTTCGCTGCGCTGCGTCGTGCCGCCATAGCCCGTGACTTTGCAGAACAGACTGTAGAGCGGGACGGATGCGTAGGCGGCGCCGATCATGCCGCAGACGAATGCGGCGCAACTGAACGCGGTGATCCGAAATCGGCGAGCCGACGCTTCGCGAGGGCGAGCGGGCTCAGCCATGACCACCCACCATCTTGACCAGCGTCACCACATAGAAAATCACGACGAGGGCCGTCAGCGTCAGCGCGATCGCCACCGATCGTTTACGCTGGGCCTTATGTTCCTGCTGGGTCAAACGCACGCGATCCTCCTCCCCTTCGTTCACGAAATCAGACCATCCACAAAGCGACGACGCGCTCGATCAGAAGGATGGAGAAGAGCGCGAAGAGATACACGATCGAGAAGCCGAACAGCTTCTTGGCCGGGACCATCGCAGGATCGCGATCGGGCATCCGCAGCACGAGGAAAGCCCGGCGGATGAAGTCGAGCCCCAGCGCGAGCGACACCACGCCATAGACCGGGCCGCCGAAACCGAGCACGTAAGGGAGAACACCGACAGGCACGAGAAGCAGCGTGTAAGCGAAGATGTGACGACGCGTCGAACGCTCACCCGCCACATTGGGCAGCATCGGAATACCAGCCGCGCCGTAATCCTGCATCTTGAAGAGGGCCAGAGCCCAGAAATGCGGGGGCGTCCAAAGAAAGATGATCAGGAAGAGGACGAAGCTTTCCAGCGAGACGCCACCGGTCACCGCCGCCCAGGCGACCATAGGAGGGAACGCGCCAGCCGCGCCGCCGATCACAATATTCTGCGCCGTGCGACGCTTCAGACCCATCGTGTAGAAAACGGCGTAGAAAGCGATCGTAAAGGCCAGGAAAGCAGCTGCAAACCAGTTGGATGCGAGGCCGAGAAGGATCACGGACAAGATCGACAGCGACAGTCCGAAGGCCAACGCTCCGCCTGCGGACACGCGGCCTGACGGAACAGGGCGTCCGGCCGTACGCTTCATCACGCGGTCGATATCCGCGTCATACCACATGTTCAGCGCACCGGAGCCGCCCGCTCCCAAGGCAATCGCCAGGAGTGACACGAAACCGAGAACCGGATGCATATGGCCGGGCGCGGCGAGATATCCCGTCACCGCCGTCAGGATCACGAGCGACATGACGCGCGGCTTGAGCAGAGCCAGAAAGTCACCCGGCTCGGCGAGACTGATGCCTGGACGAGCGGCCCGCAGATCCGTCGCGTCGATCGCACTCATAGGACGTCCTTATCCTTGACCGGCAGTCCCATCGAGACTGCCATCTGTCGCCTATCGCGAACCCGACGGTGAGCGATCCCGGCTTGGACGCCGGGATCACAGGATTTGACCGGGTTCAGCGAATCCGCGGCAGCTCTTCCCACTGATGGAACGGCGGCGGAGACGACAGCTGCCATTCGAGGGTCGTCGCCCCTTCGCCCCAGGGATTGGCTCCCGCAAGGCGCTTCTTGGCGAACGTGTCGTAGACACCATAGAGGAAGATCAGGACCGATACACCCGAGATATAGGAACCCATCGAAGAAACGAAGTTCCAGCCCGCGAAGGCATCGGGGTAGTCGGCGTATCGACGCGGCATTCCGGCAGCGCCCAGGAAGTGCTGCGGGAAGAAGACGAGATTGACGCCGACGAACATGACCCAGAAATGAATCTTGCCGATCTTCTCGTCATACATGTAGCCGCTCATCTTCGGCAGCCAGTAGTACCAGCCGGCGAAGATCGCAAAGACCGCCCCAAGCGACAGAACGTAGTGGAAGTGCGCGACGACATAATATGTGTCGTGAAGCACGCGATCCATGCCGGCATTGGCCAACTTGACGCCCGTGACGCCACCGACCGTGAACAGGAAGATGAAGCCGATCGACCAGAGCATCGGCGTGGTGAAGCGCAGCGAGCCGCCCCACATGGTCGCGATCCACGAGAATATCTTGATACCGGTCGGGATGGCGATGACCATCGTCGCGAACACGAAGTAGCGCTGCGTGTTGAGTGAGATACCCGTAGTGTACATGTGATGGGCCCACACTACGAAGCCGACCACGCCGATCGCGACCATGGCATAGGCCATTCCGAGATAACCGAAGACCGGCTTCTTGGAGAAGGTGGAGATGATGTGGCTGACGATGCCGAAGGCCGGCAGGATCATGATGTACACTTCGGGATGGCCGAAGAACCAGAAGAGATGCTGGTACAGGATCGGATCGCCGCCGCCCTCCGGGGCGAAGAAGGTGGTTCCGAAATTGCGGTCGGTCAGCACCATCGTGATAGCACCGGCCAGAACCGGCAGGGAGAGCAGCAGCAGGAAAGCGGTCACCAGCTGCGACCACGCAAACAGCGGCATCTTGTGCAGCGTCATGCCCGGCGCGCGCATGTTGAGGATCGTCGTGATCATGTTGATCGCGCCGAGGATCGAAGAGGCACCGGACAGATGCAGCGCGAAGATCGCAAGATCGACAGCTGGACCCGGATGGCCGGTGGTCGAAAGTGGCGGATACAGCGTCCAGCCTGTGCCGGCGCCATTGGCGCCCGGAGCGCCTTCCACGAACATCGACAGGATCAGGAGCAGCAGCGACGGCGGCAGCATCCAGAAGGCGATGTTGTTGATGCGCGGGAAGGCCGTGTCCGGCGCACCGATCATGATCGGCACGAAATAATTGCCGAAGCCGCCGATCAACGCCGGCATGACGAGGAAGAACACCATCACGAGACCATGGGCCGTCGTGAAGACGTTGAAGATCTGCGGATTGCCGAAGATCTGAAGACCCGGCTGCTGCAACTCGGCGCGGATGGCGATCGAGAGGCTAGCTCCCACGATACCCGCGAAGATCGAGAAGATCAGATAGAGAATGCCGATGTCTTTGTTGTTGGTCGAATAGACCCAGCGAACCCAGCCGGTCGGGCGCGGGTGGGCGTGGTCGTGATCATGCGACGCAGCGTGATCCATAAGGTGCTTCCCCCCGAATTTGTATCAGCGAGCGGCCACGACCGGCGCCTGATGGGCGATCTCGGCCGAGAGCTGGGCGTTGGCGTTTTGGACATTGTCGGCAGCGGCGGCGAGCCAGCGATCGAACTGCTCGCGGCTGACCACGCGCACGCCGATCGGCATGTTGTAGTGGCTGGCGCCGCAAAGCTCGGAGCACTGGCCATAGAAGATGCCTTCGCGATTGGCCTCGAACCAATATTCGTTCAGACGGCCCGGAACCGCATCGACCTTCACGCCGAGAGACGGCATCGCGAAGGAATGAATCACGTCTCCGCCCGTCGATAAGAGACGAACCACGGTGTTGACCGGGATGACCATCTCGTTGTCGACTGCGAGGAGGCGAGGATAGGTCGCCTTGTCGGTTTTGCCCGAGGCGTCCCGCGCGTCCTCGCCGAGCGGATAGGACAGGAAGGAAACGGGCTGCGACGCCGGGTTCGCCGGATTGGCCGCCGTGCCGGCAGCCGGCGATGCAGCGGCGGCGTTGGCCTGCGCCGGCTGATACTCGTAGCCCCAATACCACTGATAGCCGGTCGCCTTCACCGTCAGCTCCGGCTCGCGCGGCGGGTTGTATTGCGCCGTGAGAAGCTGGAACGAGGGAATGGCGAGGCACAAGAGGATCAGGACCGGAGCGATCGTCCAGATGATCTCGATCGTCGTGTTGTGGCTCGTGCGGGACGGCTTGGGATTGCGCTCTTCGGTGTAGCGAAAGCCGACCCAGGCGAGCAGACCCGCCACGAAGATCACGATCGGAACGATGAACCAGAGCGTATAGGTGCTGAACCAATGGATCTGCGCCTCGATAGGCGACAGGGCTTCCTGAAGCCCCATCTGCCAAGGATGAGGCTGGCCGGGATGCACCACGGCATCCTGTGCGAACGCCGCAAGGGGCGAGCCGGCCAGAGCAAGGGCGGCAAGGGCTGTTCTCTTCACGAATCTCCCCCTCGTGGAAGCAAATGAACCCGATCTGCCGAACGAATCATCGACGCTCGAATCTCCCGGCGAGCCTCCCGAGATTTCGAATGCCGCTAATGTGCAGCTGAGGCTCGGTTCAACCACGAAACCGCCTCCTTCGCAACACGAGCGCGCCACGCCCGATTGCGACATAAGCGGGGCTGTGACCGCAATGCCTCCCTTCCCTCGCACATGCGGCAGTGCGTCTCGACGGGGCCGGTCGAGATGCTTTAACCTTTGATTTCGTTCAAGGCGCCGATTCCGACCGGCGTCACATCGGGATAACCTCATGAAGACCCTCCTCGCCTCGGCCGCCGCCGCTTGTCTCATCATGCTGCCGCTGGCGGCACAGGCCCAGACGGGAACCGTCAAATCGCAGCATGGTGCCTGGGCCGTGGTGTGCGATCAACCTGCGGGCGCGGCGGGCGAGCAATGCGCCCTGCTGCAGAATGTCGTCGCCGAAGACCGGCCCGAAGTCGGCCTGTCGGTTCTCGCGTTGAAGACCGCAGACGGCAAGGCGCAGATTCTCCGGGTGCTGGCCCCGCTCGGCATTCTCCTTCCTAATGGGCTCGGCCTGTACGTGGATGGCAAGGATATCGGCCGCGCGCAATTCGTTCGCTGCTTCGAGGATGGATGCTACGCGGAAGTGATTCTGGACGAGACGCTTCGCCAGACGCTGTCGAGCGGCAAGTCCGCGACCTTCATCGTGTTTCAGACACCCGAAGAGGGCATCGGCATTCCGGTCGATCTCGCGGGCTTTGCGGACGGCTTCGCCGCCCTGCCCTGACCAGCCTCGCGCCGTCCCCAGACCGTCAATGGATGACACGGGCGCTTGGGCCGCCTATCTCAGGGGCACGATAGTTCTCCGGAGCCTTTCATGCCCCTCTCCCTTGCCGACCGCTTCGACATGTCCCGCCCGCAGCTCGAAGCGCTTGTTTCGGACACGCTGAAGGGATCGGACGACGGCGAACTCTTTCTGGAATATCGCGAGCAGGAATCGCTCGTCTTCGACAATGGTCGATTGAAGGCCGGCGACTTTTCCACCGACCAAGGTTTCGGCCTTCGCTGCGTCGCTGGCGAGGCCATCGGCTTCGCTCATGCCGGCGATCTTTCGGATGCGGCGCTCCGCCGCGCCGCATCCACCGTCACGGCCATTCGCGCCGGATATAGCGGCGTCGCGGCGGAGGGGCCGCGCGGAACGAACCGCAAGCTCTATGGTGACGAGAACCCCATCCCCCAGCCGAGCTTCGAAGCCAAGGTGAGGCTGCTGCAGGACATCGACAGCTATCTTCGCTCGAAAGACGGGGAGGTACGTCAGGTCAGCGTGTCGCTAGCCACGCAATGGCAGGTGGTTGAAATCCTGCGCGCCGACGGACAATGGCTCCAGGACGTTCGTCCGCTGGTGCGGCTGAACGTCTCGGTCGTCGCGGGGCGCGGCAACCGGCAGGAAACCGGCTCGTCGGGAGCCGGCGGGCGCGTCGGGTTCGGCGGCTTCATGCTGAACGAGAGCTGGGAAAAGCTGGCCGACGAAGCGCTACGCGGCGCCAAGGTCAATCTCGACGCCGTGGCGGCCCCAGCCGGCACGTTCGACATTGTGCTCGGATCCGGCTGGCCGGGTGTCATGCTGCACGAGGCGGTGGGGCATGGCCTCGAAGGCGACTTCAACCGCAAGAAAACCTCGGCCTTTTCGGGCCTTCTCGGACAACAGGTCGCGGCCAAGGGCGTCACCGTCGTGGACGATGGGACGATCGCGGAGCGACGCGGCTCGCTGTCGATCGACGACGAGGGAACGCCGACCAACCGCACGGTGCTGATCGAGGACGGCCGTCTCGTCAACTATATGCAGGACCGGCAGAATGCCCGGCTGATGGGCATGGAGGCGACCGGCAATGGTCGTCGTCAGTCCTATTCCCATGCGCCCATGCCGCGCATGACCAACACGATGATGCTGGCGGGCGCGCATACGCCGGACGAGATCATCGCGTCGGTGAAGGACGGAATCTACGCCGTGTCCTTCAACGGCGGACAGGTCGACATCACCTCGGGCAAGTTCGTCTTCAACTGCACCGAAGCGTACCGCGTGCGCGACGGGAAGGTTGGCGAGGCGCTCAAGGGCGTCATGTTGATCGGCAACGGTCCGGACGCGATGCACCGCGTTTCGATGGTCGGCAACGATCTGGAGCTGGATGCCGGCATCGGCAATTGCGGCAAGGCTGGCCAGTGGGTGCCGGTCGGCGTCGGGCAGCCGCACCTGAGAATGGACCAGATCACGGTCGGCGGGACGGAGGCTTAGAGCCTCCGCCCTCCCCTTCTCGAGGCGATCAAGGGTTGAGCCGGGTGGCGACCCATTGTCCGGATTCGTCCTTAACGAAGCGATAGCTGTCGTGAAGGCGGAAGGCGCCGTCCTGCCAGAACTCGATCTGCACCGGGACGACGCGAAAACCCGACCAGTGAGACGGGCGCGGAATGTCCTCACCGGGAAAGCGTGCGTCGAACTCGGTGACACGTTGCTCCAGCTCCGCGCGCGACGCCAGCGGGCGAGACTGTTGCGAGGCCCAGGCGCCGAGACGGCTGATGCGCGCACGGGTGCGATAATAGGCGTCGGCTTCCTCGTCGCTGACGATTTCGACCGTACCGCGCACGCGGACCTGCCGACGCAGGCTTTTCCAATGGAAGCAGAGGGCGGCCTTGGGCTGACCGAGCAGCTCCTGCCCTTTCCGACTCTCGAAATTCGTGTAGAAGACGAAACCGCCGGGGTCGACCCCCTTGAGGAGAACCGTTCTGACATCCGGCAACCCATCCGCATCGACTGTCGCGAGCGCCATGGCGTTGGGGTCGTTCAACTCGGAGCGCTCCGCTTCGCCAAGCCAGATGTGGAACGCCGCGAATGGATCGGCGGGCAACTCGGTTTCACCAAACGTTAAGGCCGTTTTGAGCATCATTCCTGCATCTTCCGGTTCGTGCCTCCGATTTCGTAGAACCGAACGGGGCCGACGGCAAAGGTTTAACGGCGACATGCACGGGATTCGAAAGGCCCTAGTGGCGACTTGTCTGGCGACAGTCCTGTCCGGCTGCACCGTGATCAGCGGCGCGGCGCTGGAAGATGCGGCCAAGGTGGACCACTCGATCCAGACCAGTTCCGTCAAGCCTATGGCTCCCCCCTCTCCCGAAACGGATTCGGACGGGCGCACGGTGCGCAATGCGGTGTCGTCGGCCAATCTGGAGCGGTCGGAGTCCGAGCCGCTGGCCTGGAGCAACACGGATACGGGCGCGAGCGGAACGATCACCGGCATTCAGGAAACGCGCGCGGGCGACCAGATCTGCCGCAGCTTCAAGACCTCGCGTCAAAGATTCGATGGCGTGGCCGTCTACAAGGGCGAAGCCTGCACGCGCGGCAGCGGCGAATGGACGCTGACCCGTTTCAACGAAGGCGCATGATCGAAGCTGAAAGTCTCTGGCAGGCTGGCCGATAGGCTGTGCGCGCTGCCGCCAGAGGACTTCATTTCTTTTCAGACTCTCGCCATATACCTGTCAAAGCCAATCGCAAGCCGGTTGCGCCGCGCCGGATAGGCTCGGCGCGCCCATGTCAGACAGGATGCCGACACTCCATGCGCGACCCCTATACCGTTCTCGGCGTCGCCAAGACCGCCACGGAAGGCGAGATCAAGTCCGCTTTTCGCAAACTCGCCAAGAAGTATCACCCGGACGCCAATACCGACGATCCCTCGGCCGCCGCACGCTTCAACGAGGCCAACCAAGCCTACGAGATTCTGGGCGATAAGGAAAAGCGTCAGAAGTTCGACAATGGCGAGATCGACGCCGAAGGAAAGCCAAAGTTTCAAGGGTTTGGAGGTTTCGGCGGCGGTGGCGCGGGCGGGAACCCGTTCGGGCAGACGCGCGGCACGGGCGGCGGATTCGACTTCCGAGGCGGATCAGCCGATCTCGGCGAAGGTCTCTTCTCGGACTTCTTCGATCAGGCCTTCGGGGGCGCCAAGCGCGGAGCGCGCGGCGGCGCGGGCTTCACGGCAGCACGCAATGGCTCGGCCAAGGGCGAGGACATCAACGCCACGCTGAAGGTCCGCCTCGAAGAGGTGGTGTCCGACGAGAAGGTCGAAGCCGTCTTCCCGACGGGCAAGCGACTTGCCATCCGGCTGCCGGAGGGCGTGGAGGATGGTCAGGTCATCCGTCTGCGCGGACAGGGCCAACCCCCCGCCATCAGCGGCGGTCAGCCCGGCGACGCGCTCGTGACCATCCAGTTCGTCGATCATGCCCGCTTCAGCGTCGATGGACGCGACCTGCTCTGCGACCACGAGGTTGCCTTGGAGGACGCGGTCCTGGGCGGGCGCATCACGATCGAAACGCTGGACGGGCGAATCGCGACGAAGATCCAGCCTTGGACGAATTCCGGAAAGACCTTGCGGCTCAAGGGCAAGGGGCTGACGCGCAAGGATGGCGGGCGCGGCGACATCCTCGTTTCGCTCGTGGTAGCGCTGCCCGAGTCGCCGGATGCCGAGTTGATCGCGCTGATGCAGAAACGGCGTGACGCCAACGTCTGATAACAGAACGGAATAAAACTTGTGGGCCGGCAGGCGATGATCCGTCAAGCTTGCTGGTCTCGACCTGCTATGCCATAGCGCAAAGCCAATATGATGATTTGGAATCGAGTTGAGGAGCTGCACCATGGTTGAATCGGTCGGCCTGATGAAGGGCAAGCGCGGCCTCATCATGGGTGTGGCGAACAATCGCTCCATCGCCTACGGCATCGCCAAGGCACTGGCGGACCAAGGCGCGGAACTGGCCTTCACCTATCAGGGCGATGCACTGCGCAAGCGAGTCGAGCCTCTGGCGGCCGAGTTGAACGCCTTCGTCTGCGGCCATTGCGACGTGGGCGATGCCGCCACGATCGACGCCTGTTTCCAGGCGCTCGAAGAGAAGTGGGGAAAGATCGATTTCCTGGTTCACGCCATCGGCTTTTCCGACAAGGACGAGCTGACGGGTCGCTATGTCGACACGAGCGAGGCCAATTTCTCCAAGACGATGTTGATCTCGGTCTATTCCTTCACGGCCGTCGCCCAGCGCGCCGAGAAGCTGATGACCTCGGGCGGATCGATGCTCACGCTGACCTATTACGGCGCGGAAAAGGTCATGCCGAACTACAACGTCATGGGTGTCGCCAAGGCCGCGCTGGAGGCGAGCGTCAAATATCTGGCGGTCGATCTCGGCCCGAAGAACATCCGCGTCAACGCGATCTCCGCCGGGCCGATCAAGACTCTGGCGGCCTCCGGGATCGGCGATTTCCGCTATATCCTCAAGTGGAACGAATATAACGCTCCGCTGCGCCGCACCGTGACGATCGAGGAAGTCGGCGATGTCGGTCTGTACCTTCTGTCCGACCTGTCGCGCTCGGTGACGGGCGAAGTGCACCACGCCGATTCCGGCTACCACGTCGTTGGAATGAAGGCGGTTGACGCTCCCGACATTTCGGTCATCAAGGACTGATAGCGAGTATCATTCGTGAGCATGCCGCTTCTTTATCTCTGCCGTCACGGTCAGACGGACTGGAACGCCGAGCGTCGCCTTCAGGGACAGAGCGACATCCCCCTCAACAGTTACGGACGCGGGCAAGCGCGCCGCAACGGCCGGTATCTGCGAAACGTTCTGGGCGCGTCCGCATCGGGTTTCGAGTTCATCTCAAGCCCGATGCAGCGCGCGGCGGACACGATGCGGATCATCCGGAATGAGATGGGTTTGGACGCGGAGGCCTTCTCGCAGGACGAGCGGCTGAGCGAAATTCATTTCGGCGACTGGCAGGGCTATACGCTGCGCGAGCTCGGGCAAAGCGACCCGGAACGGCTGGCGAAACGGCACGAAGACAAGTGGAACTTCCAGCCGCCGGGCGATGGCGCGGAAACCTATGAAAGCCTGGCGGATCGCGTCGCGCCGGTTTTTGAGAACCTGCGCGGCCCGAGCATCGTGACGGCCCATGGCGGCGTGACGCGCGCCTTCCTTCAGCGCTTCGCGGGAGTTTCGCGAGGGGACGCGGCGGAGATGGACATTCCGCAGGATCGTATCCTGCGTTTCGAGAATGGTGAAGTCGCCTGGGTCTGATAGGCCGTCAGCCAACTCTATGTGCCGCCGAGAGATTTCGAGAGACGCTGGCGCGCGCCGTGGTCGAGCGATGCGGCGACATCAATATGCCGAAGCATTTCCAGCGAATCCGAAATCACCGGAGATAGTCTGCGGGGCGTCCCTGCCCTCAGATAAGCGGTTCGTGAATGATGTGGACCATCATGCCCGGTGTGATCGCCTCGACCTGGATGTCGTGCGATAGAAGATAGCTGCTTCCATCGCTCAGCTTCAGAGCCGGACGCTCGTGATCGACCTTCTCCACCACGCCTCCGGTTTCTTCCGCCTGCGCTGAGATGTTCATCGAGACGGAGAGAGCGGAGCAGGCGAACAAGGCGACGATTCGTCGGGTCATCAAGCAATCTCTTTCGGGCGGCGTTTGGAGGACGATTCGCGGCCATAGTCTGGAAAAATTCCATCTCGATTATGGTTTATTCCAGACCGCGCCGCCAATCATCGATCCGCGATTTGACGCCGCCGGTTAGCAGGTCGTAAACGAGCCAACCGTCTTTCCATCGGACCCGCGTCATTCATGTCTCACAACAGCTTCGGCCACCTGTTCCGCGTCACGACCTGGGGCGAGAGTCATGGGCCGGCGATCGGCTGCGTCGTGGATGGAACGCCGCCGGGCACGAAACTGTCCGAAGCGATGATCCAGCATTTTCTGGACGAGCGCCGCCCCGGCCAATCGCGCTACACGACGCAGCGCCAGGAACCCGATCAGGTCCGCATTCTCTCCGGTACCATGCCGGGCGAGGCGGAGGGCGAACTGATCGCCACCGGCACGCCGATCGCGCTGGAAATTCAGAACGTCGATCAGCGCTCCAAGGATTACGGCGACATCGCCCGTCGCTACCGGCCGGGCCATGCCGATATCGCCTATGACATCAAATACGGCATTCGCGATTATCGAGGTGGCGGGCGTTCGTCCGCGCGCGAAACCGCGATGCGCGTGGCGGCCGGCGCTATCGCCCGGCAGATCGTCCCCGGCCTGTCAGTGCGCGGCGCGCTGGTGCAGATCGGCAGCATCGCCATCGATCGGTCCCGGTTCGACTGGGACGAGACACGCCGCAACCCCTTCTTCTGCCCGGACGCGCAAATCGCCGAGCGTTGGGCGGAACTGCTCGATGCGACGCGCAAAAGCGGCTCATCCATCGGGGCCGTCGTCGAAGTGGTGGCGGAAGGCGTTCCGGCCGGGCTCGGGGCGCCACTCTATGGCAAGCTGGACGCCGACATCGCAGCCAATCTCATGTCGATCAATGCCGTAAAAGGCGTCGAGATCGGCGATGGTTTCGCCTCGGCTACGCTCTCGGGCGAAGAGAATGCCGACGAAATTCGGATGGGCAATGACGGCCGGCCCGTCTTCCTGTCCAACCATGCCGGCGGCATTCTCGGCGGCATCAGCACCGGACAAGCGGTGGTGGCGCGCTTCGCGGTGAAACCCACCTCCTCTATCCTGACGCCGCGCCGCTCGATCGATGCCGATGGGCATGAGGTCGACGTGATGACCAAAGGCCGGCATGACCCGTGCGTCGGCATTCGCGCGGTGCCCATCGGCGAGGCCATGGTGGCCTGCGCCATCGCCGATCATTATCTGCGCCATCGCGGCCAGACCGGCCGCATCTGACGCGACGCAATCGCCGGGAGGCTGCCATGCTGACGCGCCTGTATCATCACCCGGTCTTTCGGGAACATCTGACGCCGCCGGGCCATCCCGAGCGGCCGGAGCGAATCGCGGCTGTGGAGGCCGCGTTCGAGGCGGAAGCCTTTCAAAATCTCGATCGCGCCATGGCATCGGAGGGCTCGCTGGAGGCGATCTATCGCTGCCACAGCTTCGACTATGTGCAGCGGATCGCGCGCACGATTCCCGAAGAGGGTCTCGCCCGGATCGACGGCGACACGGTGGTGAGTCCTCGCAGCTTTACCGCCGCGCTGCACGGCGTGGGCGCGGCCTGTGCGGGCGTGGACGATGTGATGTCAGGCGCGGCGCGCAACGTCTTCGTCGCCGCGCGCCCTCCAGGGCACCATGCCGAGCGCGAAACGGCGATGGGCTTCTGCCTGTTCAACCAGGCCGCCGTCGCGGCGCGCCATGCGCAGGCCGTGCATGGTGTGGAGCGGGTGGCGATTGTCGATTGGGACGTTCACCACGGCAACGGCACGCAGGATATCTTCTGGGCGGATCCTTCCGTTCTCTACGTCTCGACGCATCAGATGCCGCTTTACCCCGGCAGCGGCGCGAAGGACGAGGTGGGCGCGGGCAATATCGTCAACGTCCCGCTGCGCGAGGATGACGGCACGGACGAATTCCGTACGGCGTTCCGCGACGCCGTGCTTCCGGCTCTCGAGAATTTTCGCCCAGATCTCGTAATCGTCTCGGCGGGCTTCGACGCCCATCACCGCGATCCGCTGGGCGGTCTCAATCTCATCGAAGCGGATTTCGACTGGGCGACGGGACAGCTTCTGGACATCGCCGGCCGCTTCAGCCAGCACCGGCTCGTCAGCGTTCTGGAGGGGGGATACGACCTCCAGGGCTTGTCGCAATCCGCCGCGGCCCATGTGAAGCGTTTGATGGTCGGCTGATCCGGCATCGCAACGAAAGTGATCTTCATGTCCGATACCGCCCATCAGATTCCGGCCGACGATTCCGACATCAAGCGCATGAGCTTCGAGGAAGCCCTGGCGGCGCTGGAGCGCATCGTCTCGGACCTGGAGCGCGGCGACGTCCCCTTGGAAATGTCGATCCGCATCTATGAGCGCGGCGAGAAGCTCAAGAGCCATTGCGACCGGCTTCTATCCGCCGCCGAAGACAAGGTGGAAAAGATCAAGCTGTCGCGCGCGGGCAAGGCGACGGGCACCGAGCCGCTCGACCCGGCCTGATCGCCGCGCCCGCTGGAATCGGCGGCTGGACAACCCTAGTTGAAATGGCTCTAACCGCCCGATTGTCAGCCGTTGCATGTTCGGTCCATGCGAGGCACCCGTTCCGCAGGAGACCGCCGCTTTGTCCAGCACCCTTTCGACGCCGCTTCTCGACCAGATCGCATCCCCCGAAGACCTGCGCCGCCTGCCCTCAACGGACCTGCGCCAGGTGGCCGACGAGCTGCGCGCCGATCTGATCGACGCCGTCTCGCGCACGGGCGGGCATCTGGGCGCGGGCCTCGGCGTCGTGGAACTGACGGTGGCGATCCATGCCGTGTTCGACACCCCGCGCGATCGGTTGATCTGGGATGTCGGCCATCAGGCCTATCCCCACAAGATCCTGACCGGCCGGCGCGAGGCCATGCGCACGGTGCGCCAGGAAGGCGGCCTGTCGGGTTTCGCCAAGCGCACGGAAAGCGAATACGACCCGTTCGGCGCGGGCCATTCCTCGACGTCGATTTCGGCCGGCCTCGGCATGGCCGTCGCCAGTGAGATGGACGGGCGGCGCAACAATGTGATCGCGGTGATCGGGGACGGCGCGATGAGCGCCGGCATGGCCTACGAGGCGATGAACAATGCCGGCGCGCTGGACGCGCGTCTCGTCGTCATCCTCAACGACAACGACATGTCCATCGCCCCGCCGACAGGCGCCATGAGCGCCTATCTGGCACGGCTTGTGTCCGGCAAGGCCTATCGCTCGCTGCGCGAGCGGGCCAAGGCGATGACGCGCCACCTGCCCGAATTCATGCGCGAGGGCGCGCGCCGCACCGAGGAATACACGCGCGGCCTGCTGACGGGCGGAACGCTCTTCGAAGAGCTCGGCTTCTTCTATGTCGGCCCGATCGACGGGCACGATCTCGACCACCTTCTGCCGGTCCTGCGCAATGTGCGTGATACGAACAACGGGCCGGTGCTCATCCATGTCGTGACCAAGAAGGGCAAGGGTTATCCGCCCGCCGAGGCCAGCGCCGACAAATATCATGGCGTGTCAAAGTTCGACGTCGTGACCGGTGCTCAGTCCAAGCCCAAGGCCAACGCGCCGACCTACACCAAGATTTTCGCCGAGAGTCTCGTTCAGGAAGCGCACGCGGACGATAAGATCGTCGCGATTCATGCGGCCATGCCGGATGGGACCGGGCTCGACCTGTTCGGGCAGGCCTTTCCAAAACGCACTTTCGATGTCGGTATCGCCGAACAACATGCGGTGACCTTCGCGGCCGGTCTGGCGACCGAAGGCTACAAGCCCTTCGTCGCGGTTTATTCGACCTTCCTGCAGCGCGCCTATGACCAGATCGTGCATGATGTCGCGATCCAGCACCTGCCGGTTCGCTTCGCCATCGACCGCGCCGGCTTCGTGGGCGCGGATGGGCCGACCCATGCGGGCTCCTTCGACACGGGTTTCCTCTGCCCGCTTCCCGGCATGGTGGTCATGGCGGCCTCCGATGAGGCGGAATTGCGCCATATGGTCCGCACGGCCGTCGCCTATGAGGAAGGGCCGATCTCCTTCCGCTATCCGCGCGGCAACGGCACGGGCGTCGATCTTCCCGAGCGCGGTTCCGTGCTGGCGCTCGGCAAGGGCCGTATCCTGAAAGAGGGCACGAAAGTCGCGATCCTGTCATTCGGCTCGCGCCTGACGGAGGCTCTGGCGGCCGCCGAGGATCTCGAAGGCTTCGGCCTTTCCACCACGGTGGCCGACGCGCGTTTCGCCAAGCCGCTCGACGGAGAGTTGATCGCGCAGCTCGCGCGCCATCATGAGGTTCTGATTCTTCTGGAGGAAGGCGCGTCCGGCGGTTTCGCCGCGCAGGTTCTGGAGCATCTGGCACGCAACGGCCTCCTGGATCATGGGCTCAAGGTTCGCCCACTGACCATGCCAGACCTCTTCGTCGATCATGCCTCTCCCGAGGCGATGGTGAAGGCCTCCGGTCTCGACCGCGCCGGTATTGTGGATGCGGTCTTCCGGGCGCTGGGAACCGGCGCGCGGCGCGTGTTGCAGGCGTGATGCGCCTCGCATCGCTCGCCCTGCCCGCTGGCATCTGATGGCTGAGATCGCCTCCGGTGCGCGCGTGCGGCTCGACCAGCTGGTCGCCGAACGCGGCCTGGCGCAGAGCCGCGCGCGAGCGCGCGACGCGATCCTGCGCGGGCATGTGCGCGTCGATGGAACTGCTGTTTCCAAGCCCGGCCAGCTGGTGCGCGCGGATGCTGAACTGGCGCTCGATGACCCGGCGGCGCGATACGTTTCGCGGGCGGCCCTGAAGCTCGTTGCCGGGCTCGATCGGTTCGACATCGATGTGCGAGGTCGAACCGCGCTCGATGTCGGCGCGTCCACAGGCGGCTTCACGCAGGTTCTGTTGGAGCGCGGCGCGGCTCATGTGGTCGCCGTGGACGTCGGACACGATCAGCTTCATCCGAGCCTTCGGAACGATCCTCGTGTCACGCTTCTCGAAGGGTTGAACGCGCGGGAACTGGCAGCGGAACATCTGCAAGGGCGCGCTGTGGATCTCGTGGTCTGCGATGTCTCGTTCATTTCGATGACGCTCGCGCTGCCGCCCGCGCTGCGTCTGGCGCGCTCCGGCGCGGATGGCGTCTTTCTCGTCAAACCGCAATTCGAGGCGGGGCGGGACGCGATCGGCAAGAATGGCCTCCTGCGCGACAGCGCGCTGGGCGAGCGGATCGCCAGGGATATGGCGCTGTGGCTGGCGCAGGAACAGGGCTGGATTGCCGAGCCGCCCATCGCCTCACCCATCGAAGGGGGCGACGGGAACCGCGAATATCTCGTGATAGGACACAAGGCATGACCGAACGGCTGACCATCGAAACGCTTGGACAGAAGGGCGATGGCATCGCCCATGTCGGCGGCGCGGCCGTTTTCGTACCCTTCACGCTGCCGGGCGAGATTGTGGAGATCGAGCGGCAGGGCGAGCGCGGTCGGCTCCTGCAGGTCGAGACCGCGTCGCCCGAGCGGGTGGAAGCGCCCTGCCGGCATTTCGGCCGCTGCGGCGGCTGCGAGCTTCAGCATATGAGCGAGGCGGCCTACCGCGCCTTCAAGCGCGAGACGGTGGTCGAGGCCTTCCGGCGCGTCGGTCTAGAGCCTCAGGTCGCCGATCTGGTGCCCTGCGCGCCGCATTCGCGCCGGCGCGCCGTGTTTTCGGCGCTTCGCGTCGATAGCCGGGTTCTGTTCGGCTTTCATGAAGCGCTGAGCCATCGCATCGCGCCCATTTCGACCTGCCTCGTGACCGTGCCCGAGATCGCAAGCCGGCTCGACTTTTTCGAGAAGCTCGCCGTCGCGATGATCGACCGCAAGCGTGAGCTTCGCATGGTGGTGACCCATACGGCGGCCGGGCTGGACATTGCGGTGTCGGACGCGGCGCGTCTGGACGACAAGCTCCGTCAAAGGATTCTGAGCCTTGCGCTCGCGCCGGGCGTCGCGCGCTTGGCGATCGACGGGGAAACCATCGTCGAGCCGCAGGCGCCGCGCATCGACGTGGATGGAATCGGTGTTCCGCTTCCGCCCGGTGCCTTTCTTCAGGCCGTGGCGAGCGCCGAAGGTGCGATGGCCGAGATCGCGCTTCCGCATTTCGGCAAGGCCAATCAGGTGGCCGATCTTTTCTGCGGCATCGGCACGTTCACACTGCGGCTGGCGCGGCGTCACCCGGTCCATGGTGTGGAGTTCGACAGCCCGGCCCTCGCCGCGCTCGACCACGCCAGACGCGGCATTCCCGGTTTGAAGCCGGTGACGACGGAGCGTCGCGATCTGTTTCGTCGCCCAATGACCACAAAGGAACTGAACCGCTTCGACGGTGTGCTCTTCGATCCGCCCCGCGCGGGGGCCGAGGCGCAATGCCGCGAACTCGCCAAATCCACTGTGAAGCGCGTCGCAGCCGTGTCCTGCAACTCGGCCAGTCTGGCCCGCGATGCGGCGATTCTGGTGGAGGGCGGGTACAAGCTCCAGTCCGTTACGCCGATCGACCAGTTTCTCTGGTCTCACCATGTCGAAGCCGTGGCGCTGTTCGAACGCTGAGCTTCCATTTCGCCTCCAAAAGGCTTAGCGCTCCATGCTGGAAACGCTCAACAATCTTCTTCAGACTTACGGCTATGTGGCTGTCTTCATTTCCATCTTTCTGGAATCGACAGGGCTGCCATTTCCCGGCGAAAGCATCCTGATCGCGGCCGGGATCATGGCCGGGCATGGCGAGTTGAATATCTGGGGCGTTGTCGGGGCCGCCTGGTTCGGCGGCACGATGGGCGACAATCTCGGCTATTATATCGGCCATCGTTTTGGCCGGCGCTTTGTCGCCCGCTATGGATCGCGTTTCGGCATCACGCCCCAAAAGTTCCAGATGGTCGAGGCGCGGTTCCAGAAGGTCGGCCCGCCGATCGTGCTGATCGCGCGCTTCATCCTCATTCTGCGCCAACTCGCAGGCTTCGTGTCGGGAACGCTTCGCTTTCCCTGGTGGGAGTTTCTGCTCTTCAATGCACTGGGCGCGGCGCTGTGGTCCGGCGCCTATGGGTTCGGCTCGTATATCCTGGGTGACCGGATCGACACCTATCTGCATGGCAGCCCCTGGGCCTACGCGGCGATCGCGGCCGTGTTTCTTCTGTTCACGGCCACGACCATCCTCAAGTTTCGCAAGAGCGCGAAATCTTTGGCGCAAGCCGCTGATTCAACGGACTCTTCGTCCGAAGAAGGCGGCAAAGGCGGCCCGAGCCTCGGCTGAGGTGAGCCGTTCGGCGAAGGTGGCGGATTCGGCGTCCACCCGCTCGGCCAGAGGCGCCGTGTCGCCGCGCATGAGCCGACGCGCGAGCCTCAGCGCTTCGGGCGGTTTGGCGGCCAGCCTCACGGCGGCCTGCCTCGCCTCCTCTTCGGCATGATCGCTGACAGCCAGGATCAGTCCCGCCTCGACTGCGGCTTCCGCCGAAAGCGAATCGCCCATCACGAGTAGGGAAAAGGCGCGCTGATATCCCATGGTTCGGGGCGCCAGAAGGCTGGAGCCGGCTTCCGGCACGAGGCCGAGATCGAGGAAGGGCGTGCGGAAGCTCGAACGCGGCGTGGCATAGGCGAGATCGCAGTGGAAGAGCACGGTGGTTCCTATACCCACCGCCAACCCATCGACCCCGGCGATCAGTGGTTTCTCTAGGCGCACCAGCGCCCGGAGAAAGCGCTGAACCTCCGAGAGCCCCGCTGCCTCATCGAAATCGGCGAAGTCGGTGAGATCATTGCCCGACGAAAAACAACCCTCACTGCCCAGAAGGAGAACGCAGCGCACGGCGTGGTCGGCTTGCGCGGCTTCCACGCCCTCCGCCAAGACCTGATACATGGCGCGGTTCAGCGCATTTTTCTTTTCCGGGCGGTTCATACGGAGGGTGAGAACACCCTCCGCAACGGCGCGATCGATATGGCTCACTGGAGCGCCTCCCGCGCTGCCGAAAGGTTTTCGCCGCCTTGCAGGATCTCACGCTTCAAACCGCTGGTCTCGGTCAAAAGACTGTCGGCCATGAAGACGGCCAAAGCGAGCCGAGCGCTGCCGGCCTCATCCGCAAGGGCGGCTTTGGCGAGATAGACGTTGCCCGCCGTCAGGGCGAAGAGGCGCTGGTAGGGCGTCGCGACAGCCAGGGCATCGCCCATTCGCCCTTCGTTCAGCCACTGGAGAAGCTGGTCGGTCGTCTCCGTCAGATCGCCCAGCGCCTCATGTAATCGCTCCGCGAGGGCGCCAAAGCCAGCTTCGTTGCGTTCGCTCGCGCGCTCCGCCACTTCGCGCAGTTCGGCGAGATAGGCGCGAACCGATTGCGAGCCGGACTGCGGCAGCTTGCGAGTCACCAAATCAATGGCCTGGATGCCGTTGGTGCCCTCGTAGATCGGCGCGATGCGTGCATCACGGAGCAGGCGCGCAGCGCCCGTCTCTTCCACGTAACCCATGCCGCCATGGATCTGGACGCCGAGCGACGCGACATCCACGCCGACATCCGTCGGGAACGACTTGGCGAGCGGCGTCAGCAGATTGGCGCGCTCACGCCAGAAGCGCGCCTCTTCTTCGGTTTGCGCATGCCGTTCACGATCGATCGCGTGGCCGCAGCAATAGGCAATGGCGCGAGCAGAGGTGACGAGTGCCTTCATGCGCAGAAGCATCCGCGCGACATCGGGATGCTCGATAATCGGCACCATCTCGCGCGAGGCCGGCTCGGCCCGGTCCTTGGCCAGAAGATTGGCCCGTCCCTGCCGCCGTTCGCGAGCATAGGCCAGCGCCTTGCCATAGGCGGCTTCCGCCACGCCGAGGCCTTGGATGCCGACCATGAGACGCGCCGAGTTCATCATCGTGAACATGCACGCAAGGCCCTTGTTCTCCTCGCCCACCAGCCAGCCGACCGCGCCGGCCTCTCCGCTTTCGCCGCGCCCATCGCCGAAGATCATCGTGCAGGTCGGCGAGGCATGGATGCCGAGCTTGTGCTCGATCGCATGGCAGAAGGCGTCGTTCCTCGGCCCGGGGTTTCCGGCTTCGTCGGGCAGGAACTTGGGCACCAGGAACAGCGAAATGCCCTTCACACCCTCCGGGGCGTCCGGCAGGCGCGCCAGCACCAGATGGACGATATTGTCCGTCAGATCGTGCTCGCCATAGGTGATGTAGATCTTCTGGCCGAAGATGCGGTAAGTGCCGTCCCCTTGCCGCTCGGCCCGCGTGCGCAGCGTGGAAAGGTCGGAGCCCGCCTGCGGCTCGGTGAGGTTCATCGTGCCCATCCATTCGCCGGACACGAGTTTGGGCAGATACAGGGTTTTCAGATGGTCCGAGCCATGCGCTTCCAGCGCCTCGACCGCGCCCATCGTCAGCGTCGGGCCGATGCCGAAGGCCATGGACGCGCCGTTCCACAATTCCGCGATGGCGACGGAGAGTGAAACGGGCAGGTTCTGCCCGCCATGCTCGGCGGGCGCGGCCAAGCCGTTCCAACCGGCCTCCCGCCAAGCCTTGTAGAGGGCAGTCCAGCCCTTCGGCATGGTGACTCGGCCGTCCGAGAATCGCGCGCCCTCCTTGTCTCCCCCTGCGGCGAGCGGCGCGATTTCATCGCTCGCAAATCGCCCTGCTTCCGCAAGGATGGCCGTCAGCAGGTCGTCCGACAGGTCGCCGGCCCTGCCTTCGGCCATGTCGCGATCCAAGCCGACCACATGGCGAAGCGTGAACTCGATCTCCTCGATCGGCGGCTGATAGGTCATAGGCTCCTCCCGAGCGCGGCAGTCAGGACGCTGGCTATCCAGCTCCTTTTTCAACTCGAACGTAAACGTCAAAACAAAAGGTTGGAAGAACCAAATGTCTGTTCCATTTCCCGCTGCGTGGCAGCGTAGGAGTGGAGCGAATGCGGCTGGTCCGGTTCGGCGCGAGAGGTGTCGAGAAGCCAGGGGCTTTGGATGGCGAGGGTCGCATCCGTGATCTCTCCACGCTCGTGGAGGATTGGCGGGACAGTTTCATCGACCCCGCGCATCTGGAAAAGCTGGCCGCAACGGATTTGACCGCGTTGCCGGAAGCGCCGGCCGATGTCCGGCTCGGCCCGCCCGTGAGCGAAGTTCGCAAGATCATCGGCGTCGGGCCGAATTATCACGAAAGCGCCCGGCTCGCGGGCTTCAAGGTCAATCCCGAGCCGACGCTCTTCATGAAGGCGGCGACAGCCGTCAGCGGCCCGAACGACCCCATCGAGATTCCGCGCCTTTCCACCCGCACCGACTGGGGCGTGGAACTGGCCGTCGTGATCGGCCGCACGGCGAAATATGTCAGCGTCGAAGCGGCGATGCAGCATGTGGCCGGTTTCACCCTTTCCAACGACCTGACCGAGCGCAACTTCCAGCTCCAGCGCGGCGGCCAATGGTTCAAGGGCAAGTCGCACGATACGTTCGCGCCGATCGGCCCGTGGCTCGTCACGCCCGACGAATTGCCCGAATATCACGACCTCCATCTCTGGTTGGACGTGAACGGCGAACGGATGCAGGAGGGCGAGACCAACCGGATGATCTTCAAGGTGCCCTACCTGATCTCCTATATCTCGCGCTTTCTGCGTCTGGAGCCTGGCGACGTCATCATGACGGGAACGTCCGCCGGCGTCGGCCTGTCGCACGACCCGCCCCGCTTTCTCGCGCCGGGCGATCGTATGGTGTTGGGCTGCGACGGCCTGGGTCATCAGGATTACGTCTGTATTCAGGGCTGATAAAGATCCGGCACCGCCCCGGCTCGATAGGCTGGGGCGGCGCCTGGATTGCTAGCGCAAGTCCTCCCAGCCTATGTCGGGCCGGAAGCGCTCGCCATGCCGCGCCTCAAGGTCACGAAGCCGGGCGACGATTTCGTTGACGCCACGCTGGCGAGCATAGCGCAGCGGACCGCCTCGGAAGGGCGCGAAACCCGTTCCGAACACCATGGCACCATCAGCGATCTCCTCGCTATCCACCACGCCCTCCCGCAGGCACGCGACCAGCGTGTTCAGCATCGGCAGGATCAGGCGGTCGGTGAGATCGGCATCGGTCTTCGATCCGTCCGGTAGCGCTTCGAGCGCGATCTTCTTCGGTCTGCCGGTCTCGTCATACTCATAAAGCCCGCGCCCGCTCTTGCGGCCGAGACGACCGTCCTGAACCATGTCCTTGATCCAAGTCGGAGTTTCGGGCAGCGGCATGGCGATGCGCTCGCGCAGCGTCTCGGCGACTTCGACGGCGATGTCGAGGCCGACCTGATCGGCGAGTTCCACCGGTCCCATCGGCATCCCGAAGGCTTCAGCGGCCGCGTCGATCCGTTCCTTCGGAACACCCTCGTCCACGAGCTTGAGCGCCTCGGCCATATAGGGCGTCAGCGCGCGGTTCACGAGGAAGCCGGCGGTCGGCTGAACCGGCGCGGGGAGACGCGACAGCTCGACAACGAAATTGATCGCGCGCCGCAAAGTCTCGTCCGACGCGGCATCATGGCGGACGATTTCCACCAATTGCATCCGCGACACCGGATTGAAGAAGTGAATACCGACAAAGCGCGAGGAATCGACCAAAGCCGAGGCGAGATCGGGCAGCGGCAGGGCGGAGGTGTTGCTGGCGAGAATCGCGCCCGGTTTCATCCTGTTTTCGGCGTCCTGCAGAATGCGCCGCTTCAGATCCAGCTTCTCAGGCGCCGCCTCGATCACGAGATCGGCGGAAGCGAGCCCGGCCCCGTCAGGATCCGGCATCAGACGATCCAGCGCATCGCGAACCTTCAACGGGTCCTTGAGCACAGCTTCCAGCATTTTCGACGCCGCCTTCATGGCGCGGCCGATGGGCTCCAGCGCTATGTCCTGAAGGGAGACGAGGAAGCCTTCCTTCGCGGCCCAAGCGGCGATATCGCCGCCCATGGCACCGGCGCCGATTACATGAACACGCTGGATGTCGCTCTTGCCCGAGCGAAGCACGCGCATGGCCTCGCGCAGGAAAAACACGCGCACGAGGCTCCGCGCCGTCGGGCTCTCGACAAGGGCTGCAAAGCTTTCAAGCTCGGCGTCGCGCATCCGTTCCGGCTGACCGCCATGGCGCTCCCAGAGGTCGATCAGCTGGAACGGCGCGGGATAGGTCTCGGGGCTCGCCTTCTCCCGCGCCTTGGCACGCATCTGCCGGGCGGCGAAACTGCGCGCTGGCTTGAGCGCGAAGGCCTTGGAGCGAAACCGCGTATCAGGGCGCACGAGATCGCCGAAGATTGCGGCATGGGCCGCGTTCGCGATATGGCGCTCTTCCACGACGGCATCCACGAGGCCGATCGACTTAGCCTTGCGCGCCGGAATGGACTTTCCCGTCAGCATGAGGCTCATGGCTGCCAGCGGATCGGCCAGTTGGATCGAGCGGAACGTCCCGCCGAGCCCGGGATGCAGGCCTAGCATGATCTCGGGAAAGCCGAGCGACGTGTCCGGAACGGCAATGCGCATTCGGCAGGCCAGCGCGAGTTCGAGCCCGCCGCCGAGACAATGACCATGCAGAACTGCGACGCTCACGCAAGGCAAGGCCGCCAGCCGGTCGAGGACACGGTGCCCCTCCTCCAGCATGGTGCGAACATCGGCTTGAGACGCGCCGACGAAACCGTTGATGTCGGCCCCCGCCGCAAAGCCCGCTGGCTTGGCAGAGCGCAGAACCAGCCCGCGCGGGCGATCCGCCTCCAGCGCCGCCAGATGGACGTCGAGTTCTTCGAGAACGCTCCGGTCAATCGTGTTGACGGACTTGCCCGGCTTGTCGAGCACCAGCCAGACGATATTCTCATCGTCGCGTGCCATGCGCCAATTGCCATCAGGCTCGGCGTTCCGCGCGACTGAGAGTTCCAGTTCGCGGTCTTTCAGTGCGGTCAGCATCAGATCCATGATCGGCTCCCTCCGGTCAGGTGCGGGTCTTGGCCGGTCAGGCCGCTTCGAGCAGCATGGCGCCGCCCAGGCCGCCGCCCACGCATTGCGAGGCCAGCCCAAGCTTTGCGCCGCGCCGGCGCATGGCGCGCGCCAGATGCAGCGTGATTCGATTGCCGCTCGTGCCGACGGGATGCCCAAGCGCGATGGCCCCGCCGTCGATATTGAGCTTGTCGCGCGCGATCGCGCCGAAAGGCCCATCGAAGCCCAGCGCCGTCCGGCTGACCTCGCCGTCCTCGAAGGCGCGAAGACAGCCCAGAACCTGCGCCGCAAAGGCTTCGTTGATCTCGAAGAGATCGATCTCGCCCAAGGTCAGGCCCCGCTTCTTGAGAAGCGCCGCCATGGAGACGGCCGGACCAAGCCCCATGATCGAGGGATCGAGCCCGGACCAGTGCGCGTCCACGATGCGCGCGAGAGGTGTCAACCCATGCTCGCGAACCGCCTCTTCCGAGGCGAGAAGCGTCCAGCTCGCGCCGTCCGTGATCTGCGAGCTGTTGCCGGCCGTGACCTTGCCATAGGGCCGCTCGAAGACCGGCTTGAGATTTCCCAGCGCTTTGGCGGTGGAATCCACACGCACACCATCGTCATGGTCGTAGACGCGGCCATCCTTCGCAAAAGCCGGAACGAGTTCGTCCTTCAGCAACCCCTCGCTCTGCGCCCGCGCCAAGCGACGGTGGCTTTCAGCGGCGTATTCATCCGCCTCGCGCCGGGTCACACCGAAGAGATGACCGACGTTTTCGGCCGTCTGGCCCATATTGAGAGACGTGATCGGATCGGTCAGCCCACGCTCCAGCCCGATGACGGGCTTCAGGAAATCCGGACGGAGGCCGCCCAGCACCTGAAGCTTCGCACCCGTCGAACGCGCGGCGTTCAAACGTGCGAACCAATCCACTGCGCCGCGCCGGAGCACGAGCGGCGAATGGCTGAGGGCTTCCGCGCCACCGGCCAGCGCGATCTGCGAGCGCCCCGATTCGATCGCGCGGAACGCCTCGTCGATCGACAACATGCCCGAGCCGCAATTGATCTGAACCGTATAGGCCGGCACCGCTTCGGGAAGACCGAGACGCAGCGCCGCGACCCGCGCCGGGTTCATTTCCTCCGCGACGACATTGACGCAGCCGAGCACCACGAGATCGATCAGAGCCGGGTCGAACCGCTGCCGCATCAGGAGAGGCCGTCCGCATTGGACAGCCAGATCGACCGGCGTGAAAGGTCCCGGCTTGCCGCGCGCCTTGATGAACGGCGTGCGCGCGCCATCGACGAGATAAACCGCTCGCGTCATTCGGCGGCCTCCGCGCGCAACTTGTCGGCTTGCGCCTCGGGCGGCTTGCGGTGCTGGCTCGCGATGGGCGAAACGTCTTCCATCGTAAAAGCATCCACCGCGACGACGCGCGCGACGGCCTCGTCCCGCTCCTGGAACAGCGCCCATTCCTCGTCCGACAAGAGCCCGGCTTCGCGCGCGGCCGCTCCGTCGCGGATCTTGGCCTCGCGCAGGCGCTTGTCGATCGGTGCGGCCTCGATCACCAGTCGGAACGCCCGCTCCAGGACGGAAACGGGATGATCGGGCTGCCCTTCGCCCAGATACAGATCGGGGCAAATCCGATCGCGCTGCGACGACGGCCGCATGAGAATGTCGGCGACTTCACGCACCAGCTCGTCGGCCGGCGGGCGTAGTGGCACGCCCAGCGGGAAGGACAGGAGCCTCGCCGCCACCGCCGCCCAGCGGCTCGGCAGGTTGACGAAGACGCCGCTAAAGGCGAGCCCCATGCGGTTGTAGCCGCGCTGCATGAGATATTCGACGATCGGACGATCGGCTTCCGGGCGGCCATCCGTTTCGAAGCGTTTGAGCGTCGCGCCGAGCAGATAAAGCTCCGACAGGATATCGCCGAGCCGCGCCGAGATCATCTCGCGCCGCTTGAGCGCGCCGCCGAGCGTCAACAGAGCGAAGTCGGCCAGCATCGAGAAGGCCGCGCTGTAGCGCGATAGCTGCCGCCAATGGCTGAGGAAGGCCGAGCCGCGCGGCGCGGGCGCGGCGAGCCCCCCGGTCCAGCCGAACAGCGCCGTGCGCGCGGCATTGGCCAGTGAGTGCCCCACATGGCCCCAGAAGGCTCGGTCGAACTCCTCCAGCCCTTTTTCCCGATCGGGATTGGAAAGCGCGCGCATCTCCGACAGCATGAAAGGATGGGCGCGAATGGCGCCCTGCCCGAAGATCATCAGATTGCGCGTGAGAATGTTCGCGCCTTCCACCGTGATGCCGATCGGAACGGACTTGTGCTGTCCACCCAGCATGTTGGAAGGGCCGTCGATAATGCCCTTGCCGCCATGGACATCCATCGCCTTCTCGACCGAGCGGCGCATCAGTTCGGTGGCATTGTATTTCATGATCGCCGAAATGACGGAGGGGCGATGTCCTTCGTCGAGCGCCGCGACCGTCAGCCGGCGCGCCGCGTCGATCTGGTAGGCATTGGCGGCGAGTTCCGCCAAGGGCTCCTGAATGCCCTCGAACAGGCCGATCGGCAGGTTGAACTGCGAGCGAACGCGGGCATAGGCGCCGGTCAGACGCGCGGTCATCGCGGCGGCGGCGGCCGCCTGCGAGGGAAGCGAAATGCTGCGACCGGCGGCGAGCGCCGTCATCAGCATGGTCCAGCCCTCGCCGATCCGCTCCGGTCCGCCCAGAACCCAGTCGAGCGGAACGAAGACGTCACGGCCGGAAATCGGTCCGTTCTGGAAGAAGGTGAACTGGGGAATGTGCCGGTCGCCATGGCGCACGCCGGGCGTCGAGGTCGGCAGCAGCGCGACCGTGATGCCGAGGTTCTCGCCACGGCCCAGATGATTCTCGGGATCGAAGAGTTTGAAGGCAAGGCCCATCACGGTCGCGATCGGGGCCAGCGTGATATAGCGCTTGTCGAAGTTCAGCTTGATGCCGAGCACCCGCTGGCCCTCATGCTCGCCATAGGTGACGATGCCGTGATCCTTCATCGCGGCCGCGTCCGAACCCGCATCCGCCGAGGTCAGGCCGAAGCACGGAATCTCGCGTCCGTCGGCCAGACGCGGCAGCCAGTGGTCGCGCTGCGCCTGCGTGCCGAAATGGAGCATCAACTCGCCGGGTCCGAGCGAATTGGGAACCATGACCGTGACGCCCGCCGCCACGCTGGCGGAGGACACTTTGCGCACCACTTCCGAATGCGCCGTGTTGGAGAAGCCCAAGCCGCCATATTGCTTGGGGATGACCATGCCGAAGAACTTGCGGGATTTGAGAAAATCCCAGACCTCCGGCGAAAGATCACGATCCTTCCAGGTAATCTGCCAATCGTCCAGCATGGAGCAGAGCTCCACCACCGGCCCGTCCATGAAGGCCTGCTCTTCGTCCGACAGACGCGCGGGCGCCATGGCCAGGAGCTTGTCCCATTCCGGCGCGCCGCTGAAAAGCTCGCCGTCCCACCAGACGGTGCCAGCGCCGATCGCCTTTTCCTCGGTCTCGGAAATGGCCGGCAGGGCCGTCTTGGCCCAACGGAAAATCGGCCGGGTCAAACGGTCCTTGCGGAACGACATAAGCTTCCTCCCTCGCCTGAAGCACTCCGCCTCACCATGGCTGCATCTTACGTAATCGTCAAACAGACGATCACCAAGCGTCCATCGCGAGATGGGCAATCAAGCCTTTGTCAGTGGCGCGCACGGTGCGCGATGTCGCGGCGGCAGAAGCCTTCGCTCCACTCGACACGATCCACCAGAGCGTAGGCCTTTTCGACGGCCTGAGCCACATTCGCCGCGCGCGCCGTCACGTTGAGGACGCGGCCGCCATTGGCGACCAACTCGCCATGGATCAGGCTGGTTCCCGCATGGAAGATCATTTCCCCTTCGCCGACATCGGGGAGCGAACGGATCGGTGTGTTCTTCTCGTAAGCGCCGGGATAGCCCTTGGAGGCTAGAACCACCGTCACGGCCGGCTCGTTCGACCAGTCGAGCGACACACCGTCGAGCGAGCCCGTCGCCGCCGCGAAGAGAACCGGCAGGAGGTCGCTTTCCAAGCGCATCATCAAGACCTGACACTCCGGGTCGCCGAAGCGCACATTGTATTCGATGAGCTTCGGACCGTCCTTCGTCAGCATCAGCCCGGCATAGAGAACGCCCCGGAAGGGCGCGCCATGCGCGCGCATTCCCGCCAGCGTCGGGCGCACGATCTCGGCCATGGCGCGTTCGGTCATTTCGGGCGTCATGAGATAGGAGGGCGAATAAGCGCCCATGCCGCCGGTGTTCGGTCCCTTGTCGCCGTCATAAGCGCGCTTGTGGTCTTCGGCGGTTCCAAACAGAATCGCCCGCTCACCATCGCAGAGGCAGAAGAGCGAAGCTTCCGGCCCTTCCATGCACTCCTCGACCACGACCTCGATCCCCGCGCCGGCCAGAGCGCTGGCGAAGCAATCGTCGATCGCCGCCAAAGCCTCTTCGATCGTCGCCGCCACCGTCACGCCCTTGCCGGCCGCGAGTCCGTCCGCCTTCACGACGATCGGAGCGCCCTCGCGCTGGATATAATCCTTCGCGGCATCCGACTCGGTGAAACGCTGATAGCGCGCGGTCGGGATGTTCTGGAGTGTGCAGAGATCCTTGGTGAAGCCCTTCGACCCTTCCAGACGCGCGGCGGCCGCGCTCGGGCCGAAGACCGGGATCGAGGCATCAGTCAGGGCATCGGCAAGGCCGGCGACGAGAGGCACTTCGGGGCCGACGACCACGAAGCCGATGCCTTTCTCGCGGCAGAAAGCGATCACGGCATCATGATCGGCGGGGTCGAGCGCGACGCATTCGGCGACAGCGGCGATCCCCGGATTGCCGGGCGCGGCGAAGAGCTTGCCGAGATCCGGCGAGCGGGCCAGTTTCCAGGCCAACGCGTGCTCGCGACCACCCGAACCGATCAGAAGAACATCCATGGTCATTCTCGCCTCCGCAGGGCCCTATCGTGCCGGCGGCCGAGGCCGCGTTCTCGAGGGCTCGATTACGGGGCCGGGATAGGCAGGGTCAAGCCTGAGACGCAGGCCCAAAGGGCTTGACGACGGGCGCGCTGCGGGGCTTCTCCGCTCTATGCAAAGACCCGACGCATCACCCAACGGTTCGGCAGACCGCGTTTCGGACGCACCGTCCGACAATTTCGTCTACCGCGTCCTTCCCCGCGCGCTCTGGCCCTATGCGCAGCTGGCGCGCTGGGACCGACCGATCGGCTGGCAATTGCTACTGTGGCCCTGCCTCTGGTCGGCGGCGCTGGCACCGCAATGGGCCGCGCCTTCGGCCGTTCATACGGGCCTGCCGGACCTGCGCCATCTCGCGCTGTTCCTGATCGGGGCGATCGCCATGCGCGGCGCGGGCTGCACCTATAATGATCTGGTGGATCGCGACATCGACATGAAAGTCGCGCGGACTCGCTCCCGCCCGCTCCCTTCGGGGCGCGTCACGAGCCGCCAAGCCAAGCTTTTCTTGGTCGCGCAGGCCTTGATCGGTTTGCTGGTGCTGATCCAGTTCAACACGTTCGCGATCGGCTTAGGCATCGCCTCGCTTCTGATCGTCGCGACCTACCCGTTCCTGAAGCGGGTCACGGACTGGCCGCAGCTCGGCCTCGGGCTGTGCTTTTCATGGGGCGCGCTGATGGGCTGGGCCGCCTTCTGGGGCACGCTCGGGCTGGCGCCGATTCTCCTTTATGTGGGCTCGGTCTTCTGGACGATCGGCTACGACACGATCTACGCGCACCAAGACCGCGAGGACGATGCGCTGGTCGGCGTACGCTCCACCGCGCGGCTGTTCGGGCACCACACCAAACGAGCCCTCACCCTTCTCTACGGCGGAACGATCCTCTGCTTTACGCTCGCCTTCATCGCGACGGGAACAGACGCGTCCGGGCCGGCTTGGCCAGCCTATGCCGCACTGGCGATGGGCGCGGTCCACATGGCTTGGCAGATACAGCGCCTCGATATCGACGATGTCGATCAGTGCCTGCGCTTGTTCAAATCAAACGGACTGTTCGGGTGGATCATCTTCCTCGGGCTGGTCTTTTCCAGCCTCTGGGTCCTGTCCTTCCCCAAACCCGTCTGACGCCTTTAGTTGCGGGCGATGATCTCTTCGCCTTCCAACATCATGCGCATCCCGAGGCCGCCGGGCTTGCGACGTGCCAAGAAGCGCGGGCGGCGTCCGCGATGGCTGGAGCGGCGACGCGAGGCGGGTTCGCTCGTGCGCAGCTTGCCGAAGGTTTCCTCGAGAGCCGTCACACGGCCATCCGACTCGACCATCAGCATGGGCAGATCGAACAGCTCCGACCAGCTGCGCCAGTCGGCGGCCACGTCGAACAGATCGCAGGCCACCAGAAGCGGAACCGACAGCTTCGGATTCTCATGGTGCATCTCGAGGGTAACGGTCACTTCGCCATTGCTGTCTTCCATCGCGCGGGCGGCGATACCCTTGAAGGAGCGCGGCGCCAGAGCGATGGCGACCGGAATACCCGACATCTCCAGCCGGCGATGGACCACTGCGCCCCGATGATCCACGCGGTAGGTGACGGTCTCCTCCCCGTCCTGCACTTCGAAAACTTGCTTGCGGTCGGCATGCGCGGGATCCACGCGGATCGGCATACGGGCCCACTCGGGCTTCAACGACGTCGGATTGGTAACCAGGCTCATGATCGCGCCTTCCGTCTCTCTGCCGGAAGCTCCCTATTGAGAGATACTTCCTGATTAGCCGATGTATCCCGGCTTTCGATGCTTGGAGACTATCCGACGCTTGTTTCGCCTCACCTAACAAATGCGGTTAAGTGTTCCTGACCTTCGCCAAGGTTTTCAAACCGTAACTTCAAATAAAACTTTAAAGGAGCTTGCCCGGGTTCATAATCCCGAAAGGATCGAAAAGCCCTTTGATACCGCGCATCAGCCCCAGTTCGACCGCGTCCTTGGTGCGCGCGAGTTCCTCGCGCTTGAGCTGGCCGATGCCGTGCTCAGCCGAGAAACTGCCGCCGAGTTCGGCCACGACGCCGTGCACCAACGTGTTGATCTCGGTCCAGCGAGCCAGGAAGACTTCCTTATCGGCGCCTACGGGCTGAGAGATGTTGTAGTGGATATTGCCGTCGCCCAGATGGCCGAACGACACGATGCGCGCGCCCGGTATGGCCTCCAGCACCAGCGCGTTTGCACGATCCAGAAATTCGGGCACCAGAGCGACGGGCACGGACACGTCGTGCTTGATCGACCCGCCCTCCGGCTTCTGCGCCCAGCTCATTTCTTCGCGCATGCGCCAGAAGGACGCAGCCTCGGCGAGGGACTGTGCAATGGCGGCGTCTTCGATCTCGCCCGATTCGAAGGCGACCTCCAGGATGGACTCCAGCACCGCGCGCGCGTCCTCCCCCGATTGCGGCGAGGAAATCTCGATTAGTACATACCAGGCATGGGGCTCAGCCATGGGATCGCGCGCGCCCTGCGTATGCCGGACGGTGAATTCCAATCCGATTCGCGGCATGAGCTCGAAGGCCGTGAGACGCCCTCCAGCCAGCGACTCGGCCCTTGCCAGAAGGTTCAGCGCCTGTTGCGGGCTGGCGAGACCGACATAGGCGACCTCGCGGCCGGCGGGCTTGGGAAAGAGCTTAAGCACCGCGCCGGTGATGATCCCGAGCGTGCCTTCCGACCCGATCAGGAGATGGCGCAGATCGTAGCCGCGATTGTCCT
The DNA here is from genome assembly GCF_001475935.1 of Aureimonas ureilytica. Lineage (GTDB taxonomy): Bacteria > Pseudomonadota > Alphaproteobacteria > Rhizobiales > Rhizobiaceae > Aureimonas > Aureimonas ureilytica_A. The sequence continues at coordinate 91,901 of NZ_LDQA01000025.1, read as the reverse complement.
TCTTGAGACGCCGCAGCCCGTGGAAGATGTCGCCCGAAGGGAGCACGGCCTCGACGCCGAGGCAGAGATCGCGCGTGTTCCCATAGGCCAAAACAGCGGTTCCCCCCGCATTCGACGCCAGATTGCCGCCGATCTGGCACGAGCCTTCGGACCCGAGGGACAATGGGAAAAGGAAGCCCGCATCATCGGCTGCTTCCTGCGCCCGCTTCAGGACGACCCCGGCATCCACCGTCATCGTCCGGCCCAACGGATCGATCTCTCTGATACGGTCCATCCGAGACAGCGACAGAACGATCTCGGCGTCGGAACGCGGCACTTGCCCGCCGACCAATCCGGTATTGCCACCCTGCGGCACGACGGGCGTGCGCGTCTGTGAGGCCAGGCGCAGGATGGCTGAGACTTCCTCCACCGTGGACGGGCGAAGGACCAGCCGCGTCCGGCCTTTGAACTTGTCGCGTTCTTCATGCACGAAGGGCGCGATGTCGCTGGCCTCTGTCAGGGCGCGCCCGGCCGGAAGCAGGGCGGCGAACTCGCTGAGAAGCGTGTCGGAAAGGGGCGAAGAATCGATCGTGTCCATGATCAGACGCTAGCCTCGATCAAGGTTAACGTCGATAGGTCAGCGCTCGGCGGCGGCCCTGCGGAGTCGGTCGTTGATCGCCTCGCCCAGCCCGTCGTCAGGGATCGGGGCGACAGCGATGGCCTCGATATCGGGTGCGTCGAAGGCGGAAAGCGCGGCGAACAGACGGCTCGCAGCCTCCTTCAAGTCGCCCGTCTCGCTCAGGTTGAAGACGCCCCCTGCCCGCGTCAGATCGTCCGGGCTATCGGGGCCGAAGCCGATCCAATATTCGCCCGGCTCCGGCGCGCTTGCGCCCAACCGCACGCGTCCACTTGGCGCGTAATGCGACAGGAGCTGACCCGGCGCGGAAATGGCGTCGCCTTCCTCACGTCGGCGAACAGGCAGACCCGCCTCCTCCTCGATGCGCGCGGCCGTCAGCGTTCCCGGCCGCAGGAGCAGGATGTGATCGTCCATCACGCGGATGATCGTGGATTCGAGCCCTTGTTCGCAGGCGCCGCCATCGGCGACGAGATCGATTCGGCCGTCGAGCGTCTTCAGGACATGCTCGGCGCTGGTCGGGCTGACGCGGCCGGATCGGTTGGCGCTGGGAGCTGCGATCGGGCGACCGAGCGAATCGATGACCATGCGCAGCGGGCCTTGCGGCGCGCGAAGAGCCACCGTGTCGAGCCCACCCATCACCAGAGGATGCAAACCGGACTCGGGACGCACCGGAAGAACGAGAGTCAGAGGCCCCGGCCAGAACCGCGCAGCGAGCCGTCGCGAGATCGGATCGAACTCGGCATAGGTCTCGGCCATGGCCAGATCGAACACATGGCAGATCAAGGGATTGAAGCGGGGCCGGCCCTTCGCCTCGAAGATCGAGGCAACCGCCACACCATTGGCAGCGTCCGCCGCCAGACCATAGACCGTTTCGGTCGGCACCGCCGCAAGGCCGCCTTCGCGGAGGCACATCAGAACGGCCGCTCCCGCGCCGTCGTCCCTCAGATCGATCCGTCTGGTCTGTCGCATGGCCCAACACCTATGACGTCGCGCGTCCCGTGCCAAGGAAACTCGCCGGGAATGGTAACAGGGCGGTGCAAGCGGCGCCATCGCAGGCCCGCCCGCCCCCTTTGAACCCATCTGTGAGAAAAATTAAAACCGCCTCTGCCGGATGCAAGGCGGTTGCGGGAGTGACAAACAAGGACTGCAGGCGCGAAGCGCGAAAACTCGTCAGCGCGTCGTATCGAAGGCCTTGACGACGCGGCGATCGGCGAGCGTCAGAGACGCCAGCGACGTCCAGCTGTCGCGGCCGTCCTTAAGCTCCGCGCGTTTGTCGGGCCGCTGCGGCCCGATCATGGGAACCCGTTTCACCGTCACGGCGGCCTTCTCCAGAAGGGTCGCCAGATGGGACTTCAAATGATCAGGCAAGTCCGACCGCCGCTCCGGCGCGGGAGACGGCTCCGCCGTATCCTGAAGAATGTCCCGGACGGCCTGCATTTCCTCGCGCAGCTGCGTCACCGCATCGGCGATATTGCCCGGCTGAGTCGAAACGATCTCGGTTGCAGCTGGCCGATCGCCCGGGATGGGTGGATTGACTTTGCGACTGTCGGTCAAAGCCGAAAGCACCGGAGAAGCCGATTTACCCGCATGTTCCTGACGCGCGGTCTCGGTCAGTAGCGCCAGCGGATCGATCGTCGCCCGCCCACTCGGACCGAAGGCGGCGGCAAAGGTGCCCGGCACGGCGGCGTTGTCGGTCTTGGCCGCCAGTTCCGTCTCATCGTCGGTGGCTACAGCCTGCTTCGTGCCCTGCGAGACTGAGGCGATCAAAGCACCCGGGTCCTCGCTCGGCGCAGGGTCCTGTCCAACCAATCCGTCGAAGGGCCAAGCCTTCTGGAGTTCGGCGACGGTGAGCGGCGAAACGTTGACGTCGATGTCATTCTTGGCGCCCGCCACGCGATACGGACAGGACCGCGAGCCGCAATTGTGCATCGAAGAAAACTGCCAGAGCGCGTAATTGTCCCAGTTCCCGTTCGGGAACACGCCCGTGATGTCGTCGCGATAGCGCGCGTACCAGAGGGGCAGTCGCGACAGAAGCGGATATTGCGCCTTGTTGCGGGCGACGTAATCGGCGGTGTTGCCGTTCGTATAAAGCACGGGATAGCGGCCTAGCCTGATCTTGATCTGCTGCGCGAAGATTTCGGCGTCGGCCAGCGACATCCAGTCCGACGTGTTGTCCTCAATGTCGAGCGCGATCAAATCATCGGGCTCGGGCTGGGCGAAATCCACGAAATGATCGGCCTGCTCGCGCGGATTGCCGGGACGCCCGAGATGATAGGCTCCCCACTTCAGACCCAGCGTCTTCGCCATCTCGCGGCGGGTCATGTAGAGTTCCTGCGTGACGGAATATTTCCACCAGCGGTTCTTGCAGAGATTGAGCAGATCGCCCGACAGCTTGGCGCAGGACCATTCCGGCGGCAGACCATCGGAGGCCTTGCTGATGAAACCCGCGATGCGCTTGTCGCTGGTCATCTGCTTCCAGTTGATGGGATTGAACTCGTAGGCATCGATCACGAGCGCGCGCTCGCTATCTTTCCATGGTTTGTTCCAGTCGGCGCTGGCAGGCATCGCACCCAAAAAAATCGCGCCGAAAGCAATTGCAGTCACCAAGCGCAGGGCAGCCGCGTGAGCGGCGCTCAGGTCAGGCATTCGGGTTCGTCCCCTCGTCGTCACCCAGCAGGCCCGCAGGCCGGCATTGGGCGATACAATGTGCGCGAAACGACGCCGAGAATGCGTCGCTTGTCCCTCAAGTCCTGAAGGGGCGCGTCCCCTTCGCCAACCGGAACCGTTTTCCACAACCAATCGGGCGGGCCGAAGGCGATGGAGATCACTCATCATGAGCGTTCGTCATAAAATGAGAAAACTAGGCTTTCTCATGACTTAGCGACCACCTGAAAAAGCGTTCGGCTCAAGACCCAATCGCTTCCTCGTCAGGGATCGACCGCGGTTCCGAACAGGCAACCGCAAAGGATCCTTGACGCCGTCGAAGCGATCATCGCTGCGATCCGGCGGTCGTCTCTTCGACGAACAGTTCGCTCGCCAGTCTTTAGAAAACGATTCCCGCCTTGCCCCAGCCTGACGCCACAGGAAAATTCAGCGATCAAGGCCCGGTCGGAGCGCCGACGCCGGTCAGAAGGTCGCGGTCGGCATGGCGCCTGATCCAGCGCAGCACCGGACGCTCGAACGCGTAATGAAGGACAGTGGAGGCGGCGAGCGTTCCAAGGACAACGCCCAGCGGAAACCCGACGAGCCACGCGCCGGAATGGCGAATGCCGCCACGCTCCAGCGCGAAGAGAAGCGCGCGGATCACAAAGAAATGCGAGAGATAAACCGCATAGGACACGTTCCCCGCCCATTCGGCGATACTCGAGCGCGTTTCGCGGCGGCCCGACACGGCGGCCAGAACCATCAACGCGGCCGGGCATCCCCATTGGAGGAAGCGCCAGGTGAAGTCGATTTGCGGATAGGCGAGGAACAGGCCGAGGCCACAAAGACCCACCAGCCAGCGAGCCGGGTCCGGCATTCGAAATCCTCGCGACACGAGGAGATAGACAATGATGCCGAGCAGAAACTCCAGAACGATCGGGTCGCTCCAGAAGCGCAGCGCGAGGCTGGCGGGCGGAAACCAACGCCCGGCCGCCACGCCCAGCGCCAGAACCAGAAACACGCCGCCCAAGGCCCAGCGCTGCCTGAGACCCACGAAAAGCGCGAAAACGGCGTAGAAGAGCATCTCGTAATTGAGGCTCCAGCCGATATCGAGGACGGGCAGCGGAACCCCGTCAGGATTGGCGGCGGGGAAGAACAAGAACGACGCGACGATCTGGGTAAGCGTCGTATCGGCCCAAACGGGCACGTGCATGACGTCCAGGAGCACGATCACCAGCGCCGTCATCAGCCAGTAGAGCGGCACGACGCGCGCCAAGCGGCGCAGGAGAAAGCTCTTCCAGGCGCCCACCTTGCCATGCAGGCCGCGCGAGGAATGGGCCATGACGAAGCCGGAGATGACGAAGAAGATGTCGACGCCAGCCACGAAGGGAAACGGGCTGAGCGGAAACTCGGCGAAGCTCAGCCCGTAGAAGCGTAGGTCTATCGCGATCTTGATATGGGCAATCACCACCATGATGGCGGCGATCGCCCGAAGCCACTGGATCTCGCCGATCCGGCGGCTATCGCTCCAGACCGCCAAGATCAGCCCGCGATCTTGGAGAAGTCCGCGACGCGCTGCGTCGCCGCGCGAATGCGAGCGAGCAAAGCCAAGCGGTTAGCCCGCACGGCTTCATCTTCTGCATTCACGAGAACCTTCTCGAAGAAGGCGTCGGCGGGGCCGCGCAGACGCGCCAAGGCAGCGGCCGCCTGCGCGTAATTCTCGGTCGAGAGCGCAGTGTCGAGTTCACCTTCCGCGCGGTCCACAGCGCCCACCAGCGCCCGCTCCTCGTCCTCCGTCAGAAGCGCGGGATCGACCGCTTCGGCGACGCGCGTTCCCTTCTTCTCTTCGGCGGCCAAGATATTGGCGGCCCGGCGATAGGCCGCCAGAAGGTTGCGGCCATCTTCGGTTTCCAGAAGGCGGCCGAGCTCGGCGACGCGGCGCGAGATGTCGAGGAGATCGTCCTTCACCGCGCCGTCGGTTCCGCCCGCGAGCACGGCGTCCACCAGATCATGCCGCGCGCCGGAATCGCGAAGCTGGACCTTCAACCGGTCATGGAAGAAGGACAGAAGATCGCCGGACGTGATCAGCGTCCCCAGACGGGGCCGCAGTTCGTTTTCCAGAATGATGCGGATCACGCCGAGCGCGGCACGGCGCAGCGCATAAGGGTCCTTCGAGCCGGTCGGCTTTTCGTCGATGGCCCAGAATCCGACCAGCGTATCAAGCTTGTCGGCCAGCGCGACGGCGATGGCGATGGCGTCCTTGGGAACGCGATCCCCAGGCCCCTGCGGCTTGTAATGATCCTCGACGGCGGCCTGAACCGACGTATGCTCGTTCTGAAGCCGCGCATATTTGCGGCCCATCAGGCCCTGAAGCTCGGGGAACTCGCCGACCGCTTCGGTCGTGAGATCCGCCTTGGCCAGAACCGCCGCGCGGCGCGCGAGCGTTGCATCCGCGCCGACCAGCGGTGCGATGACGGCCGCAAGGTCCGCGATCCGCGCAACACGCTGCCCCTGCGTGCCGAGCTTGGCATGGAAGGTCACGCCGAGCGCGTCGAGCTTGGCCATGCGCTGATCCAGCGGCTTGGCCAAGTTCAGCCCGAAACGGCCGGCGGACGCTTCGAGCGAAGCCAGATCGGGAAGCGCGCCCTGGTCCGTGTGCCAGAAATAGAGCGCGTCCGACAGGCGCGCGCGCACGACCTTGCCATTGCCGCGCGCGATCTCGGTGCCGCCGTCCACCGCCTCAATGTTGGAAACGAGCAGGAAACGGTTCGCCAGACCCGCTTGGCCCCGACGCCGCGTGACGAAGCATTTCTGGTTGGTGCGGATCGTCAGCTGGATCATTTCGGGCGGGATGGCGAGAAAGGCCTCCTCGAACTCGCCCATCAGCACGACCGGCCATTCCACGAGGCCGGACACCTCTTCGAGAAGACCCTCGTCCTCGACCAGTTCCAGCCCCTGCGCGAAGGCGAGGTTCTGCGCGTCGGTGCGGATGATGTCCTTCCGGCGCTCGGCGTCGAGCACGACCTTGGCGCGCTCGAGATTCTGGGCGTAGTCCTCGAAGCGGCGAACCTTGATCTCAGCGGGCGCATGGAAGCGATGGCCGACCGTACGGTCGCCCGAACGGATGCCGGACACTTCGAAATCCACCACGACGGTCTCGCCGACCTCGGGCCCGAAGACGCAGAGGATCGACTGGAGCGGGCGGACCCAGCGCAGCGAGCCCGGCTCGCGCGAGGCCGCGCCCCAGCGCATGGATTTCGGCCAGGGGAATTCGCGGATGATCGCCGGCATGATCTCGGCGATGATCTCTTCTGCCGCGCGGCCGGGCTTTACGATATGGGCGGCGAAGAATTCGCCCTTCTTGCCATCCGAATGCTTGTGAGCCTGATCGATCGATGTGAGGCCGGCGGAGCGCAGGAAGCCCTCGATCGCCTTCTCGTTGGCGTCGGTGCGCGGCCCCTTGCGCTCTTCGTGCACGTCCTTGGAGCGCGCGTCGAGGCCGCGAATGTCGAGCGTCAGGCGGCGTGGCGTCCAGTATTCGCGCGCGCCCTCGTAGGTGAGGCCCGCTTCCACCAGAGCATCCGTCACCGCCTTGCGAAGATCGCCCGCCGCCTTGCGCTGCATGCGTGCGGGGATTTCCTCGGAGCGGAGTTCAAGAAGAAGATCGGGCATGGTTCGCTTCGTGGCTGGATCGCGTTTGGCCGCGTCTCACCATGCCGATCTTCCGATTGCAAGCCGATAGCCGTTTCGAGCGGTCAAATCCGCCCGTTGAACGTGTCGCACTGGTTCATGTCGCCCGAGGTCGCGCCCCGGCGGAACCATTCGACGCGCTGGGCCGAGGTGCCGTGGGTGAAGCTATCGGGAACGACCGTGCCCTGTGAGCGGCGCTGCAACGTGTCGTCGCCGATCCGGCTGGCGGCGTTCAGTGCTTCCTCGAGATCGCCCTTTTCGAGATAGCCGGCCTGCTGCGTGTCATGTGCCCAGATGCCGGCATAGCAATCGGCCTGAAGCTCGACGCGGACGGAGACGGCGTTGCTTTCGGCCTCCGACATGCGCTGGCGCATCTCGGTCGTGCGCTGAAGGATACCGGTCATGTTCTGGACGTGATGGCCGACCTCGTGCGCGATCACATAGGCCTGCGCAAAGTCGCCGGACGCGCCGAGATCGCGATCGAGCTGACGGAAGAAGCTCGTGTCGAGATAAAGCTTCTGGTCGTTCGGGCAGTAGAAGGGGCCGGACGCGGAACTGGCATTGCCGCAGGCAGACGAGACGCGATCGGTGAACAACACCAATGTCGGGTCGCGGTACTGACGGCCCATGTCCTGAAAGCGGCGGTTCCAGACATCCTCGGTATCGCCGAGCACCACGGCGATGAAGTTGTCGGTCTCGTCGGCCGTGCCATCGACGCCAGGTCCGCGCTGCGCGGTCTGCGTCTGGCTGGAGGATGTTCCGTCGTCCATGCCGATCACCGACATCGGATTGATGCCGAAGCCAATCCAGAGGATACCAAGTATGATCAGCAGACCGATGCCACCGCCCCCGGCACGGATCGGAATGCGCATTCCGCCGCCCCCACCGCCAAAGCCACCGCCGCTGCCACGCTGGTCCTCGATATTGCTGCTTTCGCGTCGGCCTCGCCATTCCATGGTCGCTCTCCCCGTTCGCCCTTCGCGTTTTCGTGACGAGTGAGATAGGCGGCCCTTACGGATCGGGAATGGCTTACAAATCGAACCCCTCGCAACCCGGGCGGCGACCTACCATCTCTTGTTTGATTGGCGCCCTTCGCGCGCCCTTGGAGAACAAAGACGATGATCGCCACCGCTTATGCGTCTGGCTTCGAAACCGCAGCGGGAGAGCTGGACCTGACCCGTCGCCTGGCGCGGCTGAACGGCCTCGCGCGCTTGATGGACACGGCACTCAGAGTTCCCGGCACCAATATCCGGTTCGGCGCGGATGCGCTGATCGGCCTGGTGCCGGGCATCGGCGACGCGGGCGGCGCGCTGATCGGCCTCTTCATCGTCAACGAGGCGCGCCGCCTCGGCCTGCCCAAGCGCAAGCTCGCGCGCATGGTGGCCAATCTTGGACTGGACGCGGCGGTCGGTGCGGTGCCGCTCGCCGGCGACATGTTCGACGTCTACTTCAAGGCGCACAAGCGAAACATCCAGATCATTCTGGATCATTTCGACCTCGCGCGGCGCGACATCATGAAGGACGTCACGCCGCAGCGCCATTGACGGACGTTCAGTCCGCCATGGTTTCGAGGCTCGCAAAGCCCTCGACGGCCCCGCCCTCCTCGAAGGGCCGGGCCACTTCCACGAACGTGTCGGGATAGAACCCGTTGAAGCGCGTGCGCAGCGAGAGGGAATAGGCCCCGATATGGCCGATCTCGATCCAGTCGCCCGTATCGACCGTTTCCGGCAGCCAGAAGGGCCGGGATAGAATGTCGACGGAATCGCAGGTCGCCCCGCAGACGCGAAACGCGCTGATCACCTTCGGATCGCCCTTGCGCGCGACCCGCGCGGGGTCGGGAATGAAGCGGGCCGGCAGCGTGATCTTGCCGGTCCAGGAATCCGACAACGACGCCCAGATCCCGTCATTGATATAAAGACGTCGCCCCTTGCGCAGAAGCACGCGCACGATCAGCGAAAAGGCGCGGGCGACCACGACGCGGCCGGGCTCGGCGACGAGCGGCATGTCGGCAAAGCCCCATTCGGAAATATCCGCGCGAAGGCGCGACATGATTTCGTCCATGCCCGGAATGTCCGGCTTCTTGCGGCGCGGATCATGGCCGTATTCCGCCGGGAAGCCGCCGCCGACATCGAGCCCGGCCAGCGGCACGTCTGCGCGATTGCGCACCCAGTCGGCGGAGGCGAGCGCGCGCTCGTAAGTGTCCGGGTCTTCGATCTGCGAGCCCACATGGAAGCAGAGGCCGACCTTGAAGCCGATGCGATGGCAGCGCTGAAGAAGCTCAACCGCATGGGCGGGCGCTGCGCCGAACTTCTTCGAAAGTTCGTACATCGCATGGCCCTTGGTCTGGAGCCGCACGAAAATAGTGAGCGTTGCGGGATCGAGATCCATAGCCCGCACGATGCGCAAGATCTTGGCGACCTCGTCCTCGTGATCAAGCGAAAGCGTTCTGATACCGTAGGTTTCGAGCGCGAGTCGAATGTCGGACTGGGCCTTGATCGGATGCATGTACAGCATCTCGGCATTCGGCGCGACGGCGCGCACCGCGGCGAACTCGCCGGGCGAGGCGACGTCGAACACCTTCACCCCAGCCTGTGCCAACGTTTCCAAAACCATGGGCTCGCCATTGGTCTTCACTGCATAGGCGGTCTCGCCCGGAAACGCGTCCATGAAGGCGCGCGCGTCGGCGCGCAGCACATCGGGACGGAAGCAGTAGACCGGAACGTCCGGGCGGAGCGAGAGGGCCGCATCGCGGGCCGTTTCGAACTTCTGCAACAAGGCACTCCTTTCAGGCCGAACCGCTGCGACAGATAGGGCGCGGCGAATCCAGCAAAAGCCATCTTGCTATCTGCACCGAAACGCATGGCAGGCTTGTGAACCATCTGCCACAAGAGCGCACAGTCGATACAGGACGAACGCATGGCCGGCTTTGCTCCCCAGTCCCTGACCGCTCTCATCGAACGGGTTGCGTCCGGCCGGTCCAGCCCGATGCGCGAGACCGATCGGGCTCTCGAGCGCATCACGGCCCTCGACCCGGAGCTTCGAAGTTTTGCCCGAGTCGCAGACCGCGCGTCCCTTTCCGCCTCGATGCGCGATGGACCGCTGGCGGGCGTGGCGCTCGGCGTGAAGGACCTGTTCGACACGTTCGATCTGGAGACCGACTACGGCTCCCCACTCTATGCCCGCCACCGACCGCGCGCGGACGCAGCGCTCGTCGCGCAGGCCCGTGCGCTGGGGGCAGCCATCATCGGCAAGACGGTGACGACCGAATTCGCCCATGCCAGCGATGTGCCGACGCTGAACCCGCATGGTGCCGCGCACACCCCCGGCGCATCGTCGGCCGGCTCGGCCGCCGCCGTGGGGGCCGGTCTCCTGCCGGCGGCTATAGGCTCGCAAACGGCGGGCTCGATCATTCGTCCGGCCGCCTTCTGCGGCACGGTGGGCTTCAAGCCGAGCTTTCGCCTTCTGCCGACCGTTGGCATGAAACCGTTCGCCTGGTCGCTGGACACGGCCGGACTCTTCGCCGCCGATGTGCCGAGCGCCGCGCTGCTGGGCGACATCCTGTCGGGCCGCCCGATGCGGATTGCGGACGACACGCCGCCCTTTCGCGTCGGCCTCTACCGCTCGCGGATCGACCATCTTCTGCATCCGGGCATGATCGATGCCATGGCCCACGCCGCGCGCAGGCTGGAGCGCGCGGGATGCGATATCCTGGACATTGACGAAACCGACGCTCTGGCCGCCGCGAGAGACGCGCAGGAGCGCATCCAGCTTTTCGAAGGCGCGGTCTCCCTGCTTCATGAACGGCGGTACCATGCCGAACAGCTCAACGCGGGACTCCTCAGCGTTCTTACGGCCGGCGCGGCGATCGCCCCAGCGGACTATGACAGCGCCCGCCGCGCAGCTCGCGCGGGACGGCGAGAGGTCACGCGCCTGTTCGAGGCCTGCGACATCATCCTCGCCCCCTCCGCTCCCGGCCCCGCTCCCCTGCGGCAGGACGGGATGGGCGATCCCGCCTTCAACCGGCTTTGGACCGTCGCTGGCGTGCCTTGCGTCAACGTGCCGGCTGGCAGATCACGGGAAGGCCTTCCTCTCGGCGTCACGATCATCGCCCGGTTCGGGCAGGATGCGCGGGCGCTTGCCGGTGCCGCTCTCTTGGAGCGGCAGCTTCAGGACCTGTAGAACGTTGCTCCGATCCCTCGATGACAGCGTTTCACACTTTTTTCAGCATGACGACGACAGCTCAAGCCGTTGAAACTCATCGGCTTCACCGAGCCGCATATTTTCGGACGAGCCTTGGGAAACGAATCCCTCTTTACGATGTTAAACAGATCATGAAGACTGGTAACATCCTGTGAGGAGGAGATCGTGATGGAACGGGTACGCTCTCTGAATCTGATCATGGCGACGGCGGCTTTCGCCTTTGTCGGTGCCATGGTCGTCGGTTTCATTTCCTGACGCCGGACGGTTTACGCGTAAGCCGTATCGCAGCGTCAGGGTGCGAATGAAACAGAAAGGGCCGGTTCATCCGGCCCTTTCTCGTTACGCAGCTTGCTCGATACGATCCGTCCTGTCATCGCCGCCGGCCGACGGACGCAAGCCGAGAATATGGCAGATCGAATAGACGAGATCGGCCCGGTTCATCGTATAGAAATGGAAATCGCCGATCCCGCGTTCGACGAGATCGAGCACCTGCTCGGCGCAGACCGCCGCCGCCACATGGCTATGCGTCTGCGGATCGTTCTCCAGGCCTTCGAAACGCTCGGCCAGCCAGAGCGGAATGGAGGCGCCCGTTGCGGCCGAGAAGCGCGAAATCTTGGTGAAGTCGTGGATCGGAACGATGCCGGGAACGATCGGCACATAAATGCCGGCCCGCCGAACGCGCTCGACATAGCGTTCGAACACATCATTATCGAAGAAGAACTGCGTGATGGCGCGCGTCGCACCATTATCGACCTTGCGCTTCAGGAGGTCGATGTCGGTTGCGAAGTCCGGGCTTTCGGGATGCTTCTCGGGATAGGCCGAAACGGAAATCTCGATCTCGGGATCGATCGCCTTGATACCGGCAGTCAGATCGACCGCATTGCGATAGCCGTTCGGATGCGCCTCGTAGGCACCACCCGCACCCGCCTGACCGTCCCCGCGAAGGGCCACGAAATGGCGCACGCCGGTTTCGCGATATTGACGCACGACGGCATCCACTTCGTCGCGGCTCGCATCGACGCAGGTCAAATGTGCCGCCGGCTTCAGCGGCGTTTCGCTCAGGATGCGCTTGACGGTGTGATGCGTGCGCTCGCGCGTCGAACCCCCGGCACCGTAGGTCACGGACACGAAATCGGGCGAGAGCGGAGCCAAGCGCTGGATCGAGTCCCAGAGCCCTTCTTCCATCTTCGGTGTCTTGGGCGGAAAGAACTCGAACGACACGCGGAAGGGCGAGCGCTGCGAACGACGCTGGATCATGGACATTCCTTCAGGCTGCCTCGACCGGGCGCGCGGCCGGATCGAGCGGGATGGCGGCGTGCGGCCGTCGGGCCAGGAGAACGAGAACGGTGAGCGCGTCAGTCCTCTCGCCTTTCGGCGGAAGCGCGCGAATGGTCTCGACGCGAAGGCCGGCGGCTTGGGCATAGGCGCTGAGTGTCTCAATGCTGAAGCCGAGCCGCAGATGCGCATGTTCCGTGCGCAGTGTTTCCAGCCCGTGCGGCGCGAAATCGACAATGGCAAGACGCCCGCCCGGTGCCAGCGCCGCTGCCGCCTCGCGAATGGCAGCGGCAGGATCGTCGAGATAATGAAGGACCTGATGGAGCGTCGCGAGTTCGAAACTGCCGCGCGGCACCGGGAGACGATAGGCATCGCCCTGCCGCACGCTGGCGCGGCTGAGACCCGCCGCGTCGAGCTTGGCGCGGGCGATCGACAGCATTTCGCGAGACGCGTCGATCCCCAGCGAGCGCTCGCAGCGCGGCGACAGGAGCTCCAGAAGCCGGCCCGTGCCCGTGCCTATGTCGAGGACGGACTCGATGTTCTCGTCGCCAAGCACATCCAGAAGCGCGCTTTCGACTTCGACATCCGGCACGTGAAGCGAGCGAATCCGGTCCCATTGTTCGGCGTTGCGGCTGAAATAATGGGCCGCGCGCTCCGCTCGCTCAAGGCGAACATGTTCGAGCTTCTCGCGGTCGCCCGCCAAGCGCCCGTCTTCGTCCACGACGCCGGACAGAAGCGCGTCCACCAGGGTCGCGATCAGCGCATCGTCGCTACGCCGGAAATAGGCCCAGGCCCCCTCCTGATAGCGATGCACGACGCCCGACTCGACCAGGAGCTTCAAATGACGCGAAATGCGCGGCTGCGATTGGCCGAGAATGGAAGTGAGATCGGAAACGGTCAGATCGTGGCTCGACAAGAGCATGACGAGGCGCAGGCGCGTCGGTTCTCCGAGAGCCTTCAGAATTTCCACCGTCGCATCGAAAGACGCCGCCATGAACGCGCCTCCTTCGCGCCAACACATAAAGATATGTTTATGTGTTGCAGGCGAAAGATGCAAGTGGGTTCCATCGCGTTTGCACGGGCTTCACGAGCCCGATACTCTTTCGCCTATGACTCTTGAGAAAACCTCCATTCGGCCGGGCGAAACGACCCTGCCCTTCGACGCCTCGACGGCGGATGATGCGCGGCTGGCCTTTATCGGCCGCATCCGCTCCCCTTGGACCGATCGAACCGACTGCCCCAAGAACATGCGGGTCGCCCGCGAAACCAACCAGAAGGCGAGGGTCGAAATCGACGCACCGTTCCGCGCCGCGCTGCAAAACCTGGAAGCGGGACGCCACATCCATCTCCTGACATGGCTGCATCAATCGCGGCGTGATCTGGCCGTGCAGAAGCCTCGCTCTGCCGAGACCGCATCTGGCACATTCGCTCTGCGGTCCCCCGTCCGCCCCAACCCGATCGGCCTACATCTCGTGCGTCTTCTGGACGTCGATCCGGCGTCGGGGCAGCTGGTGATCGACGCGATCGATGTTCTGGACGGGACGCCCCTTCTCGACATCAAACCCTATTTCGATACCGTCGATCGTCCGAGCGAGGATTGATGGCCACGGAACGCCAGAAGTCCATCGCGCGAAACCTGACGCTTCTGATCCCTCGCGTCCCCTATCTCGACGCGGAGGCCATCCGCACGGCGGCGGGGTCGCGCCACATGAAGAGCCTGTCGCCGGCCAGCGCTGTCTGGCTGGCGACGCTGGCCCATATCCGGCATCAGCACACCGATTATGACGAGCTTCGCGACGAGGGCTACGAGAAGGACGAGGCGCGGTTCTTCGTGGTCGAGGCGATTAACGAGGTGCTCGATCGATGGGGCGCAACACGCCACCTCGTGTCCGAAGCGGACGAGGATGAAGGTTGGGACGATAAGGACGGTGAGCCGCAGGAAGATGCGAGCGAGGACGCATCCCCTCCGCTGCCGCCCAAAGCGCGCCCGAGACCGGACGCGGATTGAAAGGCGTCATCGCGGCTCGTTCGGATCGTAGATCCATTGTTCCGGCAAACGCGCCTCGAATGCCTCGCCCAGGCTGATGCTGCCAGGCTTCTCCACCCAGGCCACAAGGCCTCGCTTGTGCTGGGCCGCCTTCACGAAGCCGAATTCGATGTCGGTTCGCTCGGGATAATGCTGCGCGATGGATCGCCCCGACAGACGGCAAGGCCCGTTGTCGCCGTCGATCTTGATCGTGACGCCATTCTCGAAAAACAGGAGGGTGCGCGGCGGCAGTTCGCTGAGACGCGGAAGGCCCTCCAGCGTGAGATTGCCGCCGATCCATTCCGGCCGCAGCTCGGGGATCGCCAAGGTCTCGGCGATCTCGGCGAGTTCATTCAGGCTCAGGATCGAAAGCTGACGCTCGTTGCGAATTTCGGTGCCACGCGGATACCAGGGCTCGCGGCCACCCGTTTTTCGGGTCGGCCCGCCATGCGCATCGGCTGCAATCCCATCGAAGCCGAGGTCCAGCCCATCGACCGAAGATGTCACGAAGCCTTTGCCTTCGGTCCGGTAAAGGCCCGCGACGGTGCCCTTCAGTTTGATGGCCGGCTTGCGCATGAGTGATGTCAGCCCTGTCGATGCGGATGCTCATCGGACTTCAGGTCGATCGGCTGCGTGCGCCGGCTCGGCTTGAAGGTGATGACGCGGTACAGATAGATCGCGACCACGGCAAGGATGACGAAGTTCGAGACCGGGCCGATATATTGGTCCACCAGATCGTATTGCTGCGCCAGAAGGTATCCGGCAAAGGCCAAACCCGCCGTCCAGGCCAGCGTGCCGATCGCCGAGAAGGCCAGAAAGGTGAGGAGCGGCATCCGCGCGAGGCCGGCCGGAATGGAGATGAGCGTTCGCACCGTCGGCACGAGGCGGCCAAACAGCACGGCCCAGATTCCGTAGCGACGGAACCAGCGGTCCGCCGCCTCCACGTCCTCGGCGGTCATCGTGATCCAGCGGCCGAACCGATCCGCCAGCCGCACGATACGCTGTTCGCCGACCACAAGGCCAAGATAATACCAGGGCAAGATGCCGAGGAGTGACCCGATCGTCCCGGCAATGATAACGGCCCAGATCGAATGCTCACCCGTGGCTGCCTGATAGCCAGCCAGAGGCATGATGATTTCGGAGGGGATAGGTGGGAAGATGTTTTCCAGAAACATCAGGAACGCGATTCCGACCACGCCGAAATCCTGCATGAGACCCTGAACGAACTGATCCATAGGCGAATGCGATCCTAGCTTGGCCGAAGCGATGAACTGGCCGTTGAGATAGCACGGCCGTTCCGCTTGGACATGGCAAAGCTGTCAGCAAGACGCCGGAAACACGAGCCTGCGGCGGTCTTCAGATCACTTGTTCGTCAAGGGAATAGCTTGCAGCAGAGCGCGCGCGATCTGCTCGGCGGTGTAGGGCTTCTGCAGGACGGGAAAAACGCGCCACTCCATTTCGATCCCCTCCAGCCCGTAACCCGTCGCGAAGACAATCGGCACGTTGCGCTCACGCAAGCGCTCGGCCACAGGATAGACCTTCACGCCGGCGATGTTCATGTCGAGGATGGCGGCGTCGATGCCGGGCTCTGCATCCAGCATGGCCTGCGCGCGATCGACACGCATCGCAAGCCCCGCCACGACGCAGCCCAGCTCGTCCAGAATGTCCTCGAGCTGCATGGCGACGAGGGATTCGTCCTCCACCGCGAAGATGCGAAGCCCTTCGAGCCCCTTTGGTTCAGTCATCCAAGAGGGCCTTTGCCACTTCGAGTTCGGACAGGGGGATGGCGAGCGTCCAGGTCAGGCTGGACGGTCCGAGGCCGAGTTCCAGTCGCCCTTCGAGCTCGCCCGTCACGATGCGCTCCAACATGCGCATCCCAAAACCGGGCTTCAACTCATCCTGCGTTTCAGGAAGATCCGGACCGGTTTCCCGCCAGACCAACTCCAGCGTCTCACCGCGTGTCTCCCAACGCACGCAGACGCGGCCGTCATTCTTCGCCAAAGATCCATATTTCAAGGCATTCGATGCCAGCTCATGGAACACCATCGCCAGGGCGATGGCGGCCTTCGGACTGAGATCGAAACGGCCGCCCTTTGTGGTAATTCGCTCGGGCGGCAGGGCCGCGAATTCCAGCCGAGCGATGGCGGCAAGATCGGCCGCCTCCCAATGATGCTGGCTCAGGAGATTATGGGCGTTCGAAAGCGCCAGAATTCGCCCTTCGAACACACGGCGTGCATCCTCGCGGTCGATCGTCGCGCGGAAGCTTCGCCGGGCCAGAGACTGCACCGTGGATAGTGTGTTTTTGACGCGATGATTCAGTTCATCCAGCAAGAACTTCTGGTGACGCTGTCCGCGTACAGCATCGGTTCTGTCATACCCTTGAATGAAGATGCCCGACACCTGACCGGTCGGCGAAGCCACGGGATGGTGCGACAGATCGACGAAATACTCTCGGAGCCGATCCGACCCTGGATCGCGCAGTCGAATACTCGTCGCGAACCCGACCGCTGACTCGCCCGTTTGGTAGGTCTTGTCCAGCCGGCCGAGTAACCCGCTCGGCTCCTCACATTCCAATTCGGGAAACGCCTTCCGAACCGGAAGCCCCAGAAGCTCGCGCTGCCCGAAAAAACGCTTCAAGGCCGCATTGGCATAGGTGATCACATGGTCCGGCCCATAGAGCAGGGCCACCATTCCCGGCGCGTCCTCGAACAGCGAGCGGAACTGTTGTGTCGGCCCCACGCCGTCGCGAATGACTTTCTCCGCCTCTCTCGCGCGCTGGACGAGAGCGACGCCGCCAGAAAACAGCGAGCTGGGCGCTGACGCCGCCTCGCGCAACTGCACGAGTTCGGTAATGTCCACCGTATTTTGGAGAATGTAGGCGACCTGACCGCTGTCGTCGGTCAGCGGAGCATGGATGGCCGTCCAATATCGCTTCGTCATCCCCCCGCCTTTCGAAGCGGGCACCGGAATGTCGTACTCGATATAGGCCAGTGTGTCGGGCTCCCCCGATGCCAGAACGCGATCGAGCGATTCCCGGAGGCGCCGGCCCGCGTCCCCATCGTTGGGAAAGGCTTCGAACAGGTAGCGGCCGACCAGACTTGAGCTGGTCTGCTCGGTCGCCAGTTCGTAGGCGCGATTGACCGCGACGAAGTTCAAGTCACGGTCGAGCAGCATATGCGGGCTGGGAAGAGCTTGGAAGAATTGTTGAAAGCCGATGCGATCCAATTCCTCTCTCCTTTCCCCCTACGCCTGCTCCCTGGCAAGGCCAATTTGTCAGACGTAAGGGGGAAGTCCGATTTGGAAAGTGGCTTTCCCCCATTCAGCTGCTTAACGCGTCAGACGCTTGTAGGTCGGGCGCTTGGGATTGACCGATTCCGGTCCGAGACGACGGATCTTGTCCTGCTCGTAATCGGCATAGTTCCCTTCGAACCACTCCCAATGGCTGTCGCCTTCATAGGCGAGGATATGCGTGGCCAGACGATCGAGGAACATGCGATCGTGGCTGATCACCACGGCGCAGCCTGCATATTCCTCCAGCGCGTCCTCAAGGGCGGCCAGCGTTTCGGTGTCGAGATCGTTGGTCGGCTCGTCAAGCAGGATGACGTTGCCGCCGGACTTCAGCATCTTGGCAAGGTGCACGCGGTTGCGCTGACCGCCCGAGAGCGTGCCGACCTTCTGCTGCTGGTCCTGGCCCTTGAAGTTGAAGTTGCCGACATAGGCGCGGCTGTTCATGTCGTATTTGCCGAGCTTCATGATGTCGACGCCGCCCGAGATTTCCTCCCAGACGGTCTTCGATCCGTCGAGATGGTCGCGGCTCTGGTCGACATAGCCGAGATCCACGGTCTCGCCGATATGGACGGCACCGGAGTCCGGCGTTTCCTTGCCCGTGATCATCTTGAAGAGCGTCGTCTTGCCGGCGCCGTTCGGGCCGATGATGCCGACAATGCCGCCGGCGGGCAGACGGAACGAGAGATTTTCGATCAGAAGCCGGTCGCCATAGCTCTTGGATAGATTCTCCACCTCGATGACGCGGTTGCCCAGGCGCTCCGAGGTCGGAATGACGATCTTACCATCGGCCGGCCTGCGGTTTTCAGCTGCCTCGACCAGCTCGTGATACGCCTTGATGCGGGCCTTCGACTTGGTCTGGCGAGCCTTGGCGCCCTGCTGAATCCACTCGCGCTCGCGGGCGATGGCGCGTCCGCGCGCGTCGTCCTCGCGGCCTTCCTGCACCATGCGCTTGGACTTCTTCTCGAGATAGGCCGAGTAGTTGCCCTCGTAGGGGATGCCCCGACCGCGATCGAGTTCGAGAATCCAGCCCGTCACATTGTCGAGGAAGTAGCGATCGTGCGTGATCATCAGCACCGCGCCTTCATATTCGCGCAGGTGCTTTTCGAGCCAGGAGATCGTCTCGGCGTCGAGATGGTTGGTGGGCTCGTCGAGCAGCAGAATATCGGGCTTCGACAGAAGCAGCTTGCACAGCGCCACGCGGCGCTTTTCACCGCCCGACAGGGGCGCGACGGAAGCATCGCCCGGCGGGCAGCGCAGCGCGTCCATCGCCATCTCGACCTGACTTTCCAGGTCCCAGAGGTTCTGCGCGTCGATCACGTCCTGAAGCTTGGCACCCTCCTCCGCGGTCTCGTCGGAGTAGTTCATCATCAGTTCGTTGTATCGGTCGAGGATCGCCTTCTTGTCGGCGACGCCTTCCATGACGTTCTCGAAGACGGTCTTCGACTCGTCGAGCTTGGGCTCCTGCGAGAGATAGCCCACCGTCGCGCCGTCGGCGGCCCAGGCCTCGCCCGTATAGTCCCTGTCGACGCCGGCCATGATCTTCAGCAGGGTCGATTTACCGGCGCCGTTCGGGCCCAGGATACCGATCTTGGCGTTCGGGTAGAAGGAGAGATGGATGTTCTCCAGAACCTTCTTGGTGCCGTAGGCCTTCGTGAGATCGGCCATATGGTAGATGAATTGGCGTGCCATCGAGCGCGCGTCCCCGTAGAAATGACTTGGGCAAGAGTTGGCGCACAGGTAAGCCATGGCGTCCCGATGAGCAACAAAGGCGGCAAGGAAAATGCGTCGGGCCGGGTTGCGCCCCACTCCCCGCTTGACGCACCGCATCGAAGAGCGGATGCAGCGCGGGATCGATTTCTCGAAAGCGGAGCCGACATGATCCGGCACATCGTCTTCTTCAGTGCAAAGGACAAGACCGACCTGCCTCGCATCAAAGCCGGGCTCGAAACCCTCGGTGCCATCCGGCATCACGAGCATTTCGAGGTCGTCGAGAACGCCCGCGTCGACCCGATGGGCAATGATGTCGATCTGGTCGTCTATGCCGAGTTCAAGGATCGTGAAGCGCTCGCGGCCTACAAGGCCGACCCGATCTACGACGCCTCCACGCGGAGCGTCCGTCCCCTACGCGAGATCCGTTATTCGGCCGATTACGAAGTGCCCGACCGGGCGTGACGCTCAGCCGAAACCGGGCGCGTCCACGCGTCCCGCGCGGCAACCGGGCGCGGTGGCATCGCCGGCCCGGATGAGTTCGCCCAGACTCGCGCCCTGCCCCGGTGCGCCGCGCAGCGAAATCCGCAACTCTCCGACCAGCCGGCGCCCCGCCGCGTCGCTTTCGCAGTCCAAGAGGACGCGAGCCCCCGCCCCCGCACCGAACGCCTTGTCGAAGGCCGCCCGAATCTCGGCCGCGCTCAATTCGCGTCCGATCGCGTTGGCGAAGAGATCGCGAACGGGCGAGGCATTGAGTTCATCGATCAGTCGAATGGACTGCACGAAATACGCCTCCGCATCGCCATCGTAACAAGTGCCGTGGGTCCAATACTCGTGCCGGTCGAGCTGAGAAACCGTGCCGGGCATGACACGCGCCAGCGCCTCCCGGGTCGCCGCGCTGATCTCGACCGGTGGCAGATCGCGCCAGCGCCCGGATTCGTCGGCGGCCCGAACGGCAGCGGACACGCCGCAATATTCGCGTCCGCGCGGCTGCGGCCATAGTCCATGAAGCGATAAACCATGACCGGCTACCCCGCCCGAGCGACAGTCGGTGCGCTTCGGCCGCGTTTCACAGAAGGCGGGATGCCAGCTTGCGGCCAGAACGAAGGAATCTGCCTTGCCTCCAGCCGGTGGCGGCGAAGCGCCGCGATCAGCCGACGAGTTCCCATCCGTCACGCGCCCGCATCCGTAAGGCACCCAGCGCCGCTCAGGGTCCGCCCCCGGTACGCGGATCAGGTAATGACTGCCCGGCATCGCGTTTCGCCCGATGAGGTCATAGTGCCGTCCGGGCTCGGTCACGATGCGACCGGGATTGTTGTCCGAGCGGATGGAGGGTGTCGCGAAGCAGCTCGCCTCCGCCACGAATTCCCCACTCATGGGGACCTGCGCCTTGGCGGACGAGACCGAGAACAGGAGGCCGGCTCCCATCAGCAGGAAGCCCAAGCGTCGAACCATGATCCATCCCCGAGTTTGAGACCAGCGGATTGCGTTTTTCCGCGCTTACGCCAAGTCTGCGTCAGTTTTCCGTCTGCATATCGGCTTTTATCCCGTGCTCGCCAGTTCTACCCTTCTCGACAGTCCGACCGGCGCGGCCTTGCGTCTTCATCGTTTCCTTCCCGAGGGCGAGGCGCGAGCCGTGCTTCTCATCCTGCATGGGCTCGCCGAGCACTCGGGACGCTACGTCAGGCTCGGGCACGAACTGGCGGATCTCGGTATCGCCGTCTATGCCCATGACCATCGCGGACACGGATCGACCACCGCTCTCGACGCGCCGCTCCGCCGCTTCGGAGGGCGCAATGGCGCGGCGAAGGTCCTGCGCGACGTGCAGGCCGTGCGTCATCAGGCCGAAGCCGACTGTCCGGGAAAGCCGGTCGTGGTGCTCGGTCATTCGATGGGCGCCTATATCGCGCTCAACCATGCGCGCACCTTCGGCGAAGGTCTGGCGGGGCTGGCTCTCTGGAACGCCAGCTTCGAGCGCGGTTGGTCGGAGCGGCTCGGTACCGTAGCGTTCAAGGCGGAAAAGGCGCTGAAAGGTTCGGATGTCGCGAGCGCACTCTTTGCGCGCGCCACGTTCGACGTTTGGAGCCGTTCGGTTCAGCCGAGACGCACGCCCTTCGATTGGCTGACCCATGACGAAAGCGAAGTGGATCGCTACATCGCGGACCCGCTTTGCGGATGGACGCCCACCATTTCCATGGTGGAAGACATTCTGAACTGGCAGAGCGCAGGAGCCAGTGTGACTCCGCTCGGCGATCTGCCGCATCGCCTGCCGATCCATTGTCTGGGCGGCAGCGAAGACCCGGCCACCGCGAAAGGCGCTGCGGTCCGATCCCTCGCCGCTCGCCTGGAGCAAGCCGGCAGTCTCGATGTGCATTGCCATGTCGTGCCGGGCGCACGGCACGAGGTGCTTCTGGAGATCGAGCCGATGCGCAGCGAAGCGGTCGAGCAGTTGCGCGCCTTTATCGATCGCTGCCTCTTGCCGAGCGGGCAGCGACGTCAGAAAGGCGCCTGACCGCCTGCCCTGCTCTTGGGCACGTCACGTCAGTCGGAGCAATACAGGAGATCGGCGCCCAGATGGCAGCGGCCGATGCGCAGTTCCAGCGCCTTGTTCTGGTAGGAGTAGATCACGCGGTCCAGCGTCAGGATCGCTGCCTCACCGCTCAGACCGAACGCGGCTCGGTCCTCGTCCTCCGCCGTCGCGCTGGCAACCTTTTCCACCTTGTAGGTCGCGATGTCGTGCCCCATCCAGCGGCTTTTCGACAGCTGCACCATTTCGGCCGGGCTCATCGTTGCCGTGGCAGCGGCGACGCGGAGATAAACCGTCTCGATCAGAAACAAGCGCCCGGCATAGGTCCGGCGCCGCTCGAAGGTCAGGACCGGCACACGCTCCGATAGACCCAAGCGCTCCGCGATCGGCGCCAGCGGGACGGCCAGATCATGCCCCGAGACGGTGACATCGCCCGAGACGCGATTGCCCGAGCGATCGAGAATGTTGGAAAAGCGGCTGCGAGTCTTCTCCGCCTCGTAATCCACCACGACCGTGCCGCGCCCTTGATGGCGTTCCAGCAGTTTGTTTTCGGTCAGGATGTCGAAGGCTTTGCGCACCGTCCCCAAGCTGATGCCGAGCGATCGCGCGATCTCCGCTTCGTTCTCGATGAGTTGGCCGGGCGCCCAGGTGCGGGACACGATGCGCGCGACGAACTCGTCCGCCACCTGCTGATAGAGCGGCCGGGTGTTGAACGATTTCGCGACCGACATCTACGTCCCCTGATAGATAACCTATGCAGGAAACATGCTTTAGGTTGCATGAAAGATCAACTAAAAAGTGCAAACCGCTGGCTAATTAGCTGCATTCAGGTTGCATCGACATGTCATCTGCGCGTGATGGCCAACCATTCCCGGACACGGGTTTCCAGTTCGGCGTGCAGGGTGATGTCGGTCACGACAGCGGCGCTGTCCGCGCCATTCTGGAACACCGCTTCGGCACGCTCGGGCCGGAGACCACCGATAGCCACCAAGGGAAGATCGCCGATGCGCTTGCGCCAGGTCAGCAGACGTTCCGGCGTCTGCGGCGCCCAGGGCATCTGTTTGAGAATGGTCGGCCAGACCGGACCCAGCGCCACATAGTCCGGCCGGGCCGACAGGGCGGTTTCGAGTTCGGCCTCGTCATGCGTCGACAGACCGAGCTTGAGTCCGGCCGCACGGATCGCGGCTAGATCGGCCTCCGCCAAATCCTCTTGGCCCAAATGCACGAAATCCGCGCCCTCCTCGGCCGCCAGCCTCCAGTGATCGTTCACGACGAGCTGGCATCCATGGGCCTTGCAGACCGCCAGCGAGCGGCGAATCTCCCCGCGCAGGCGGGCGTCGGGCATATCCTTGGCGCGAAGTTGCACTAGCTTGACCCCGAGCGGCACGATCCGCTCGATCCAGGCGGCATCCGGCATCACGGGGTAGAACGGGTCGAGCACGAGCCGAGAGGCGCTCATAGAACCGCCTTTCCGAAAATGGGTGTCGAGGGCGCGGCCATGTCACGCGGCTCCATCGCGCCCGCTTCGAAGCTGAGCCTCCCCGCTTCCACAGCCAGACGGAAGGCGCGTGCCATCGCGACCGGATCGCCCGATGTGGCAACGGCGGTGTTGAGCAGAACCCCGTCATAGCCGAGTTCCAGAGCCTCGGCCGCATGGCTCGGCCGGCCGAGCCCTGCATCGACGATCAGCGTCACGTCGGGGAACTGCGCGCGCAGCGAGCGCAGCCCATAGCGATTGTTGAGCCCGAGACCCGAGCCGATCGGCGAGGCCCAAGGCATCAGCACCTCGCAGCCCGCCTCGACCAGCCGTTCGGCAACGACCAGATCTTCGGTCGTGTAGGGCAGGACGCGGAAGCCTTCGCCCGACAGGACGCGCGCGGCCTCTACCAGACCGAAGACATCGGGCTGCAGCGTGTCGGCATGGCCGATCACCTCGAGCTTGACGAGGTCGGTGCCCAGAAGCTCGCGGCCCATCCGCGCCGTTGTCACCGCTTCCTTGACCGTGTGGCAGCCGGCCGTGTTCGGCAGAAAGGCGACGCCGAGCGCGCGCAGCTCGTCCCAGAAGCCGGGCCCACGCGGCGCGCTGAGATTCTGCTCGCGGCGAAGCGACACGGTGACCAGCGCCGGCTCGGCCGCGCGGATGGCCGCCTGCATGATCGCCGGCGAGGGATAAAGCGCCGTGCCCAACATCATGCGGGATGAAAAGGTCCGATCGTAGATGCGCATCGCGTCACCCTCCCTGCATCGGGCTGAGAAGTTCGATCCTGTCGCCCGCCGTGAGCGGGGTGTCCGCCCGCTCGCCGCGTGGCACGAATTCGCCGTTCAGCGCGGTCGCCACCGCTTCGGGCTCCACTCCGAGTTCCCGAAGCAGCGCATCGAGCGAGCCCGCCTCGACCTCGCACGGGTCACCGTTCAAATGCAGGATCATGCGGCCTCCATGAGGGATAGTACGGCGCGGGCCGCTTGGCCCGACAGCTCGGGCGCCAGGAGAAACCCATGGCGATAGAGCCCGGTGAAGCAGACATGGCGTCCGCTTTGCGTCACGCGCGGCAGATTGTCGGAAAAAGCCGGGCGGCAGGCAGCGCCCGTCTCCAGGATCTCGGCTTCGGCAAACCCCGGATGCAAGGCAAAGGCGGCCGTCAAAAGCTCCACCGCCGAGCGGAGGGTGATCGGCCCATCGCGCTCGCTTTCGATCATGGTCGCGCCGATCATGAAAACACCGTCCTCGCGCGGCACGATATAGATCGGCCAGCGCGGATGCAGAAGGCGAACCGGCCGGGCCAGACTGACGTCGCGGCTGCGCACCAGCACCATCTCCCCGCGCACGCCGCGAAGACCCGGCGCGTGAGCCTTGAGACCTCGGCAGTCGACGACGGTCTCGCTCGACAACGCGGCAGGTTCGGCTTGCGAGCCCCACAGCAACGTACCGCCGAGATCCTGAATGCGCCGAACGAGCGTGGCCATGGCTTGGCGCGGATCGAGATGCGCTTCGTCTTCGAAGAACAATCCCTGGCGAAACCGCCCGGCGAGATCGGGCTCGAACGCGGCAATGCCGTCCGCATCCAGCAGGCGGTGAGCTTCTGTGCGGGCGGCGAACTGGCGAAGATCGGCCGCATCGCGCGGCGCGGCCAGAACAAGCGTTCCCCGCCGCTCGACCGGCACCCGGTCCGCCCAGAAGTCGATGCCGCGCAGACCCGGCTCGATGATGGCGGGGTCCGCCGTCGCCGCCTCGCAATAGGGCGCGAGCATTCCCCCCGCGAGCCACGAGGCCGCGCGCTGGCCGAGTTCCGTTGCGGCCTCGTGCACGACGACGGCGCGCCCCTCTTCGGCCAGCCGAACGGCTGTCGTCAGCCCGGCGACACCGGCCCCCAGGACATGGATCACCATGCGCGCGAACGAGCGTCCAAAACGAAAGAGCGTTGCGTCGAGGCCATCATCGTCTCCGCCAAAGCGCGAGCCGCTCGCAGGACGGGAGCGGAACGCTCGCTCCAACAGGTCCACGCGCGGCGTCGGCCTCTTGGCCGAGCGGTGCATCCCTGTCGGAGGCGCAAACGCTCCATCCCTACGCCAGTGCGAACTGGATCAGGTTCGTGGGGTCGCCGGATCGTGCTCCGGCCTCTCAGTTCCGCTGCTGGAACTCCCCCTGGATGCTTCTCAGGGTAAGCGTTCGGCTGGCTCTGTCAACTCATCACCATCGGACGGTTCCGGCAGCGGCCCGTGGTCATCGGCAAAGATCGGCCCTTTTGCGCCCGGCGCATCCGGCCCGAAGGAGAGGACATGATCGGCGATCGCCTGCGCCGTCACCTCGTCGCCATTGACCACCGTATCGGCCCCCGCATCGATCAGGCGTTCGCGCTGTTCGCCGGAATGAACGCGGGCGGTGATGCGAATGTCGGGATTGGCGGTGCGGGCTGCCGCGATCATGGCGACGGCCTCGAAACTGTTGGGAAAGGCGAGTACGAGGTCCCGCGCGCCGCCGATATGCGCGGCGTCCAGCACTTCGGGCTTCACGGCGTTCCCCACAACCGTTTCGAACCCGGCCGCGCGCACCCGCGCGACGCGCTTATCGGCGTCCTCGATCACCAGGAAGGCCCGACCGGCGTCAGCCAGCCGACGCGCGATCTTGGAGCCGACACGCCCATAGCCGACGAGCACAAGATGGTCGCTTAGCTCCGTGCGGCTCAGCGCGCCGTCCTCGATGGCGACACTGCCGCTCGGAATATGCGTCTGCCTCTCACTCGTCTCACCCGAAGTCGTATCCTTCCCCTCGTCACCGCCGCCCTCGAGAGCCGAGCGGCCCTCCGCCTGCCGCCAGCGATCGACCCAGGCAAAAAGAAACGGATTGAGGACGATCGACAGGATCGCGCCGCCGAGAATCAGGTTCTTCGCCTCGGGCGGCAGAATTTTCAGGTTCAGGCCCAGCGTGGCGAGGATGAAGGAGAACTCGCCGATCTGCGCCAGCGAGACGGAAATGGTGAGCGCCGTCGAGGTCGGATGACCGAACAGCCGCACGAGAGCGAAGGCGACGAGCGACTTGCCGACGACGATGATCAGCAGCGTCGCCAGAACCGGCAGCGGATCGGAGATCAGCGAGGCCGGATCGAACAACATGCCGACCGAGACGAAGAACAGGACGGCGAAGGCGTCCCGCAGGGGAAGCGAATCTTCGGCCGCGCGATGGCTGAGCTCCGATTCGCTCATGATCATGCCGGCGAAGAAGGCGCCGAGCGCCAACGAAACGCCGAAGAGCGAGGCCGCGCCGAAGGCGACGCCGAGCGCGATGGCGAGCACAGCCAGGCGAAACAGCTCGCGCGAGCCGGAGGCAGCGGTGAGTTGCAGGAGCCAAGGGATGACCCGCCGGCCGACCACCAGCATCAAGACCACGAAGATGCAGAGCTTGAAGACCGTCACGAGAATGATGCCGGGAACGCCGAAGCCCAGATCGGAACTCGCGCCATGCACGGCGGACGGGTCACCCCCCAGCGGCCCCGCGAAGGCCGGCAGCAGCACCAGCGCCAGAACCATTGCGAGGTCTTCCACGATCAGCCAGCCAACGGCGATGCGCCCGCGCGCGGTCTCGATCAACCGTCGCTCCTGCATGGCCCGCAAGAGCACGACCGTGGAGGCGACCGAAAGGGCGAGGCCGAAGACGAGACCCGCCCCCAGCCCCCAGCCCAGAAGCCAGGACAGCGCCATGCCGAAGAGCGTCGCCGCCGCGATCTGCGCGATGGCGCCCGGCAGCGCGATGGCCCGCACGGACAGGAGATCGCCCAGCGAGAAATGCAGACCGACACCGAACATCAGAAGAATGACGCCCAGCTCAGACAACTCGCCCGCCAGGCCTTGATCCGCCACGAAGCCGGGCGTGAAGGGGCCGGCCGCGACACCGGCCAGGAGATAACCGACGATCGGGGACGCGCCGAGCCGATGCGCCAGCGTGCCCAGGAGAAAGGCAAGGCCCAGACCCGCGACGATGGTTTCGATCAGCGGCATGTCGTGCAGCATGGTCGACGGCTCCCGGCGTTTGAAACGACTCCAGTGTCGCGGCAACCCTTCGGTGTTAGGCGATGGGGCCGGCCGATGCAGCAGAAAAGACGCTTCGAACGAAGGGTTTTTCGGGTGCCACCGCTCACCCTGTCGGCACCTTGCCCGGAGCCCGATGTCGCAGACAAGACACATGTCGGATTCGTACAAAGCCGACGCCGCATCCGTCATCGCGGCGGCGGTTTCGCGGGTGCGAGTGTGATGTCCGACACCGCAGATCGGATCGATCCATGCAGAAGTTTTCCGGCTTTTCCATCATCGCCAAGGCGCTCGGCTCCAACAAGGGCTGGCAAGCGCAATGGCGCGACGCGTCGCCCAAGAGCCGCTACGACGTGGTGATCGTGGGCGGTGGCGGCCATGGCTTGGCGACGGCCTATTACCTCGCCAAGGAGCACGGCATCCGCAATGTGGCGATTCTGGAAAAGGGCTGGATCGGCGGCGGCAATACGGGCCGAAACACGACGATCATCCGCTCGAACTACCTGTTCGAAGAGTCGGCGGCGCTCTACGACCATGCCGTGAAGCTTTGGGAAGGCCTGTCGCAGGATCTGAACTACAACGTCATGTTCAGCCCGCGCGGCGTGCTCATGCTCGCCCATAACATTCACGACATTCAGGTCTTCAAACGCCACGTCCATGCCAACCGTCTGGCGGGTGTGGACAACGAATGGCTGAGCGCGCAGGAGTGCAAGGATTACTGCCCGCCGCTCAATATCGACGCCTCGACCATGCGCTATCCGGTGCTCGGCGGCGCGCTGCAGCGGCGCGGCGGCACGGCGCGGCACGATGCCGTCGCCTGGGGCTATGCCCGCGCGGCCTCGGCGCTGGGTGTCGACATCATCCAGAACTGCGAGGTGACGGCCATCCGGCGCGGGGCCAGCGGCGCGGTGACGGGCGTCGAGACGACGCGCGGCGCGATCGAGGCCGGCAAGATCGGCGTCGTGGCCGCTGGCAATACCTCGGTCGTCATGGACATGGCCGGTCTGCGGATGCCGCTCGAAAGCTACCCGCTGCAGGCTCTTGTCTCGGAGCCGTTGAAGCCCGTCGTGCCCTGCGTCGTCATGTCCAACACGATCCACGCCTATATCTCGCAGTCCGACAAGGGCGAGCTGGTGATCGGCGCGGGAACGGACGCCTACACGTCCTATACGCAGCGCGGCGGGCTCCATATCGCCAATCACACGCTGGATGCGATCTGCGATCTCTTTCCCGATTTTCGCCGGGTGCGGATGCTGCGCTCTTGGGGCGGCATCGTGGATGTCACGCCCGACCGTTCGCCCATTCTCGCCAAGACGACGGTCCCAGGTCTCTACGTCAATTGCGGCTGGGGCACGGGCGGGTTCAAGGCGACGCCGGGCTCCGGCAATCTCTTCGCCCACACGATCGCCCGCGACGAGCCGCATCCGATCAACGCGCCTTTCACGATCGAGCGCTTCCGCGACGGCGTCCTGATCGACGAGGCGGCGGCCGCCGCCGTCGCGCACTGACCCGCCCTTTGCTCCCCCGCGAGGCCGACCAATGCTTCTGATCACCTGCCCCTATTGCGGCCCCCGCCCCGAACTCGAATTCCGCTACGCTGGCGAAGCGCATGTGATGCGCGCGGAAACGCCGTCGGACGTGGGTGCGGACGATTGGGGCGCCTTCCTCTACACACGCTCCAACCCGCGCGGGCTTCATGCCGAGCGCTGGCGCCATATCCATGGCTGCGCGCGCTTCTTCAACGCCGTGCGCGATACGAGAACCGACTTCTTCGTGACGACCTACAAGATCGGCGAGCCCCGACCGGACGGCGTCGAAGAGCATCGCCCGGCGCTCAGCGGAGACAATGTCGGCACATGGTCCGGGGAGGTTGCTCGATGAACCGTTTTCGCACCTCCTCCGGCGGCCGGATCGACCGCACGGCCTCGCTCGGCTTCACCTTCGACGGGCAGAGCTATCGCGGCTATCAGGGCGACACGCTGGCCTCGGCGCTGCTTGCCAACGGCGTCCATCTCGTCGGCCGCTCGTTCAAATATCATCGCCCGCGCGGCATCGTCACGGCGGGCTCGGAAGAGCCGAACGCGCTGGTCGATATCCGCCGTGACGCGGCGCGGGTCGCGCCCAACCTGCGCGCGACGCAAGTGGAGCTTTATTCCGGCTTGAACGCGCTGAGCCAGAACCGTTGGCCGTCGCTGAATTTCGACGTCGGCGCGGCGAACGACATTCTCGGCAAGTTCTTCTCGGCCGGCTTCTACTACAAGACCTTCATGTGGCCGCGCTCGGCCTGGGAGAAGCTTTACGAGCCGATCATCCGCCGCGCGGCCGGTCTCGGCCATTCCCCGACCCTGCCCGACCCCGATCGCTACGCGCAGATCTTCGCCCATTGCGAAGTGCTCGTGGTCGGCTCCGGCCCGGCGGGCCTTGCCGCCGCGCTGGCAGCATCCGAAGACCCGTCGCAGCGTGTGATCCTATGCGACGAGCAGAGCGAAATGGGCGGCTCGCTTCTGCACGAGAGTGAGGCGGTGGTGGACGGGCACACCGCGCCGATCCAGGCTATGCACATGCTGCATGAGCTGCGCTCGCGCCCGAATGTGACGCTTCTGCCGCGCACCACGGCCTTCGGCTTCTACCCGCACAATCTGCTGGGCCTCGCCGAGCGGGTGACCGAACATCTGGCGAACCCGCCCGGCCATCTGCCGCGCGAGCGCATGTGGCAGGTGCGCGCCGGCCGCGTCGTCTTCGCCACGGGCTCCATCGAGCGCCCGCTCGTCTTCCCCGGCAATGACCGGCCGGGCGTGATCATGGCCGAGGCCGCGCGTCAATATGCGGTGCGCTACGGCGTCCTGCCCGGCCACCGCGCCGTCATTGTCACAGCGGGCGACAGCGCCTATCGCGCGGCGCTCGACCTCAAGGCACGCGGCGTCACCATCGCCGCCATCGCCGATCTGCGCGCCGCGCCCGATGGGCCTTATGTGCAGAAGGCGCGCGAAGCCGGCATCGCTATCCATCCTGGCACCGCCGTTTCGGCGACCTCGGGCCGTCTTCGCATCCGCTCCGCGACCCTGGTTCGCGAGGGTCAGCAGACGGGCGAAACGCTGGAATGCGATTGCCTTCTGATGTCGGGCGGCTTCACGCCGACCATTTCGCTCTTCTCGCAGTCGCGCGGCAAGATGCGTTGGGACGAGACGATCGAAGCCTATATCCCGGCCGAATCGGTCGAGCAGGAACGCTCGGCCGGCGCCTGCCGGGGCGTGTTCGATCTGGCCGGCGCGCTGGCGGACGGGCACGCGGCGGGCGGCGGTGGCGCCTCCCCCTATAGGGTCGAGGAGATGCCGGTCGGCCATGGCGCGTTCCGGGGCGCGACTTTCCATGCGGGCGATCTGCGCAAGGTAAAGGCTTTCGTGGACTTCCAGAACGACGTGACGGCGAAGGACGTTCGCCTCGCGACGCAGGAAGGCTTCCGCTCCATCGAGCATGTGAAGCGCTACACGACGACGGGCATGGCGACCGACCAAGGGCGCCTGTCCAACATCAACGCGCTCGCCATCGTGTCGAAGGAACTGAAGCGGCCGGAAACCGCGATCGGCCTCACCACCTTCCGCCCACCCTATTCGCCCACGACCTTCGGGAATTTCGCCGGTATCGCGCGCGGGCCGCTTTTCGACCCCGTGCGCACCACGCCGATCCACGGCTGGGCGGTGGAGCATGGCGCGAAATTCGAGGATGTCGGCATCTGGAAGCGCGCGCATTTCTTCCCGCGCGGGGGGGAGGACATTCATGCGGCGGTGGCCCGCGAATGCCGCGCCGTGCGCACGTCGGTCGGCATGTTCGATGCCTCCACGCTCGGCAAGATCGAGGTCGTCGGACCGGATGCCGCCGAGTTCGTGGACCGGCTCTACACCAACCCGTTCAAGAAACTCGCCGTCGGCAGCCTGCGCTATGGCGTCATGCTGCGTGAGGACGGGTTCGTGATGGATGACGGCGTGATCGCCCGCATCGCGGAAGACCGCTTCCACATCACGACGACAACGGGCGGCGCGCCGCGCGTTCTCAACCATATGGAAGATTATCTCCAGACCGAATGGCCGCATCTTGATGTCTGGCTGACCTCGACCACCGAGGAATGGGCCGTCATCGCCGTACAGGGGCCGGATGCGCGGCGGGTAATCGAGCCGCTGGTGGACGGGGTCGATCTTTCCAAAGAGGCCATGCCGCATATGACCTGGCGCGAAGGGCGGATCGCCGGCGTGCCGATGCGGCTCTGGCGCGTGTCCTTCACCGGCGAACTCGGCTTCGAAATCAACGTGCCGGCCAGCGAAGGGCGCAAGGTCTGGGAAGCCGTTCATCAGGCGGGCCAGAGCTTCGCGATCACGCCCTACGGCACGGAAACGATGCACGTTCTGCGCGCCGAAAAGGGCTACATCATTGTCGGCCAGGAAACGGACGGCACGGCCGTCCCCGACGATGTCGGCCTCACCTGGGCGGTTGCGAAGAAGAAGCATGATTTCGTCGGCATGCGCTCTCTGGCGCGTCCCGCCCTCTCGGCATCCGGTCGCAAGCAGATGGTGGGCCTTCTGACGCTGGAGCCGCAGACGGTTTTGGAAGAAGGCGCGCAGGTCGTGAATCACGTGACTGATCCCGCCGCTCCCGCCTCCATCCCCGCGCTCGGCCATGTCACCTCGTCCTATCGCTCCGAAACGCTTGGCCGCTCCATCGCGATCGCTCTCGTGCGCAACGGTCGCGCCCGGATCGGCGAGACGGTCGATATTCCGATGCCGGGCGGGCGTATCGCCGCGACCATCGTCGATCCCGTGTTCCACGACAAAGCGAATGAGCGCCTCAATGCTTGACGCCGCGATTTCCCCCGGCCCCGCGCCGATCGCCCTGCCTTTCGGCGGCCCCGGTTCGCCCGTCCGAATCGAGAGCCTCGGCCCGCGCGCCCGCTTCGCGCTCCGCCTGCGCCAGGACCATGGCTTCGCCCGCGTAGAGGAAAGCTTCGGCCTCGCCCTGCCGCGGGAGGCCTGCCGCTTCAACGAGGGAGCGGATCGGCGCGCCCTGTGGCTCGGGCCGGACGAATGGCTGCTCGTCGCGCCTTACGATCAGGCCGGCGCGATCGTCACCGAGGTCCAGGCCGCGCTGGCGGGTATTCCACATTCGATGGTCGAGGTCAGCCATCGCTCGCTCGGCTTCGCACTGACGGGTCCGAAAGCCGCCAGCGTCCTCGCCTCCGGCTGCCCCCTCGATCTCGACCTGCGCGCTTTCCCGGTCGGCATGGCGACCCGCACGGTTCTGGCCAAGACGGAGATCATCCTGCAGCGAATCGGTGCGGAGGAATTCCAGATCGACGTCTGGCGATCCTTCGCCAATTACACGCTCGGCTATCTCATCGAAGCAGCTCGCTCCTACGACTGACAGGCGAAATATCACGCTCCATTCGGCGGCTCTGGCCTTAGGGCCGGCGCCGCTTGCATTTCGAGCCCCTCGCAACTGCTAAGCCCTTCGCATTGCACAAAGAATTAGCGATGTGACTATGTTCGAGCATGTCGCGTTTTTGACAGTTTGTGTCGCAAACATGGAAGTTATGACTTCGGAATGGTTCCAGACTGAGTGATGTCGCCACCCTCTCACGGGGAACCGTCAATGCTCGACCGCACCACCACGCCGCTCCTGTCGCTGATCCGTCGACGCCGGCCGAACTATTCGCTGGAAGCGCCGTTCTATACCAGCCCCGAGATTTTCGCGGCCGATCTGGAAGCGATTTTCGAGCAGACCTGGATCTTCGTCGGCGTCGAGCCCGATGTGCCGGAGCCCGGCGATGCGATGACCGTGGACATCGGGGCGAATGCGATCCTTATCGTGCGTGACGACGATAACGAGATCCGCGCCTTCCACAATGTCTGCCGCCATCGCGGCGCGCGCCTCGTGCATGACGAGAAGACGACGGTCGGCAATCTCGTCTGCCGCTACCATTCCTGGACCTACGACCTCTCGGGCGCACTGATTCACGCCGAGCATATGGGCGAAGGATTCGATCGCAAATGCCACGGGCTGAAGCCGGTTCATGTCCGCTCGCTCGAAGGCCTGATCTTCATCTGCCTTGCGGAGGAGCCGCCGGCCGATTTCGACGAGATGGCGGCGGCGATGGGCCCCTATATAGCGCCGCATAACATTCGCGAGGCCAAGATTGCCTATCAGCACGATCTGATCGAGCCGGGCAATTGGAAGCTCACGATGGAGAACAACCGCGAGTGCTACCATTGCGGGGCCAACCATCCCGAATTGACGGTGCCGCTGTTTGCCTATGGCTTCGGCTTCGCGCCGGAAGAGCTCGATGAAGCCGAACGCGAGCAGGCCGCGCGCTACGGCTGCCTCGTGACCGACAGCCATCGGGCATGGGAAAACGAAGGCATTCCCAGCCGGATGCTGGAGCATCTCGATGACATGGTGACGGGCTATCGCACAGAGCGCCTGCCGCTCGACGGCGACGGCGAGTCCCACACGATGGACACCAAGGCCGCCTGCCGCATTCCGATGGGACGCTTCCCCAGCGCGAAGATGGGCGGGCTACATTTCTGGACGCAGCCCAATTCCTGGCATCACTTCATGGGCGATCATGCCGTCACCTTCTCGGTGATCCCACTGGATGCCGAGCGCTCGCTCCTGCGCACCAAATGGCTGGTCCATAAGGACGCGGTGGAAGGCGTCGATTACGACCTCGAGAATCTCATCAGCGTCTGGATGTCGACCAACGCGCAGGACTCCGAGCTGGTCGGCTTCTGCCAGTCCGGCGCGCGCACGGCGGCCTACGAGCCCGGCCCCTACTCGCCCCACACCGAGATGCTCGTCGAGAAATTCTGCAATTGGTATATCGGCCGGATGCGCGCGCATTTCGACACGACCTCTCCGTCGCTCTGAGAGGCCGCCATGGATCAGGCCACCGCTCCCGCGCCCACCGGCTTCCATCTCTGGGACCCCGAAGAGGACGACATCCTCGTCTGCCGCGCGGTGCGCGAGGAAACGCACGATGTGAAGACCTTCGTCTTCGCCCCGCGCACCCGCCGCCGCTTCGTCTTCGACCCCGGCCAGTTTCTCACCTTCGAGTTCGAGATCGACGGCGAGACCATCTACCGCTGCTACACGATCTCGGCCTCCCCGACCCGCCCCGACACCTGCTCCATCACGGTGAAGCGCGTGCCGAACGGTCCGGTCTCGAACTGGCTGCATGATCATTTCAAGCCCGGCATGACGCTGAAGGCGACAGGGCCGATGGGCGAGTTTTCCTGGGCGCGCCATGTGTCGGCGTCCGGCAAATATCTCCTGATCTCGGGCGGCAGCGGCGTCACGCCGATGATGTCCATGACCCGCGCGGCCTATGATCTGGCCGAAATCCGCGACACGGTCTTTCTCCACGCCGCCCGCACGCCAGCCGACATCGTGTTCGAGGACGAGCTGGCCATGATGAGCCGGCGCAATCGCTCGATCCGCGTCGCGCATGTCTGCGAGAGCGACGCGCCGGGGCGAAGCTGGCCGGGCCTGCGCGGGCGTCTGTCCGCCGGAATGCTGGAAGCCGTCGCGCCGGATTTCCGCGAGCGGGAAGTCTTCGTCTGCGGCCCCTCGCCCTTCATGAACGCCGTTCGCGCCATGCTGCAAGGCGCGGGCTTCGACATGGCGCGCTATCACGAGGAAAGCTTCAATTTCGAAGAGCTTTCGCCCGGCGAGAAAGCCGAGGTCGAAACGGCCGCCGAGGAGATGGCTCCAGCGGCGCGCACCTTTCGGATCGAATTCGCCAAGACCAAGCGCGTGGTGGAATGCCCGGAGGACATGCCGATCCTCGAAGCCGCCAAGCGCGCGGGCCTGCGCCTTCCCTCGTCCTGCACCAAGGGGCTCTGCGGCACCTGCAAGTCGAAGAAAGTGTCGGGCGAGGTCGAGATGACGCATCAGGGCGGCATCCGCCAGCGCGAGATCGACGCGGGGCAGATCCTTATCTGCTGCGCCAAGCCTCGCTCCGACGTCGTCATCGAGCGGTAGGATCATGAGCGCCGGGGCTCTCCCGCTGGCCGATCTCACGCGGTTCGGCTTTCTGACGCTGCCCAATTATTCGCTGATCGCCGTCTCGGCGGCGAT
Source organism: Aureimonas ureilytica (assembly GCF_001475935.1). Classification (GTDB taxonomy): domain Bacteria; phylum Pseudomonadota; class Alphaproteobacteria; order Rhizobiales; family Rhizobiaceae; genus Aureimonas; species Aureimonas ureilytica_A. The sequence goes on along the minus strand of NZ_LDQA01000025.1, from coordinate 56,282 downwards.
CGAAGCGTGCCGGATGGCCAATTACGTGGCCGGAACGGAAATCTATTCGTGGCAGGTTCTCACGCTGGACGGCGCGCCGGCCAGAGCCTCCGGCGGCCTGACCCTGACGCCGACCACAGCGCTCGACAAGGCAGCCCCTCTCGACATTCTGTTCGTGTGCGGGGGCATCGATATCAGGCGGGCGATCGACCGGACGACACGCGAAGCGCTACGTCGCCTCGCGCGCCGCAAGGTCAGCCTCGGATCGCTCTGCACCGGCAGCTTTGCCTTGGCCGAAGCCGGACTTCTCGATGGCTATCGCTGCGCCATTCACTGGGAAAATCTCGGCGCCATCCGGGAAGAATTTCAGGGCGTGGACTTCGTGGACGATCTCTTCGTCATCGACCGGGACCGCTTCACCTGCACGGGCGGGTCAGCGCCGATCGACATGATGGGCGCGTTCATCGAAGCGCGGCTGGGGCGCAACGTGGCCGAACGCATGTCGGAGCAGTTCGTCATGGATCGCTTGCGCGGCGGGGCCGAGCCGCAGCATGCGCCGCTTCGCTCCAAAGGTCTGCGCCATCCTGCCCTGGAACAGGCTGGGGCCTTGATGGCCAAGACGATCGGTGCGCCGCTCACCGTCGCGGCGGTCTCCGCTCGCGTCGGGCTTTCGCCTCGCCAGTTGGAACGGCTGTTCCGCCAGCATACCGGCATGGGTCCAGCCGAATTCTCCATGGCGCTCCGGCTCGACCATGCCCGCGAGCTGTTGCGCCAATCCGACCTTGCGGTCACTGCCGTCGGCGTCGCGTCCGGTTTCGTTTCCTCGGCGCATTTCTCGGCCGCCTATCGCCGCCGCTTCGGCCACGCGCCCCGCGCCGAGCGGGTTGCGACCCGTGCCCATGCCCCTATCCGCCCCGTTCCTTCCGTTCCGCTTGCGGAGAGCCTGTCATGATCGCCCATGCCGAAGCGCTGCTGAAACCCCTCACCATTCGCGGCGTGACCTTTCGCAACCGGGTCATGTCGACCAGCCACGCGCCGGGCTATGGTCAGGATGGGAAGCCGCAGGAGCGCTACCAGCTCTACCACGAGGAAAAGGCCAAGGGCGGCATCGGCCTGACTATGTTCGGCGGCTCGTCCTCGGTCGCGATCGACAGCCCGGCGACGCCCTGGGCGCAGATTTCGCTGACCGACGACAGCGTCGTCCCGCATTTCCAGTCCTTCGCCGATCGGGTTCATCGCCACGGCGCCAAGCTGATGATTCAGCTGACCCATATGGGCCGTCGCACCAAGGACAATACCGACAATTGGATGCCGACCATCGCGCCTTCGGTGCGGCGCGAACCGGCCTCGCGCTCGGTCCCGAAGGAGATGGAGAAGGAGGACATCCAACGCGTCGTGCGGGGCTTTGCCGAGGCCGCGCGCCGCGCGCGCGAAGGCCAGCTCGATGGTTGCGAGATTTCGGCCGCCCATGGCCACCTTGTGGATCAGTTCTGGTCGCCCTCCGTCAACCAACGCACCGACGAATATGGCGGCTCGCTCCAGAACCGGATGCGCTTCGGCATCGAGGTGCTGGAGGCCATGCGCGAGGCGGCGGGCGAGGATTTCCTGATCGGTATTCGCATGTCCGGCGACGAGATGGTTGCGGACGGCCTGACGCACGAAGACCTTCTGACCATCGCGACGGAATATTCCCGCCGGGGTCTCGTGGACTTCCTCAACATCATCGGCGGGCAGGCGCGCGATCATATCGCCCATGCGATCTCGCTGCCCAACATGAGCTTTCCGGTCGCGCCCTTCCTGTTTCTGCCGAGCGCCATCAAGCGCGAGGTGGACGTGCCCGTCTTCCACGCGCAGCGCGTCACCGATCTGGCGACCGCCGCGCGCGCGGTGCATGAGGGACATGTCGATATGGTCGCCATGACGCGCGCCCATATCGCCGACCCGCATCTCGTCAAAAAGCTTCAGGAGGGGCGCGCGGACGATATTCGCCAATGCGTCGGCGCGGGCTATTGCATCGACCGGATCTATGTCGGCGGGGATGCGCTCTGCATCCAGAACGCGGCGACCGGCCGCGAAGCGAAGATGCCGCATGTCATCGCGAGGACGGACGGCCCGCGCAAGACGATCGTCGTGATCGGCGGCGGACCGGCGGGGTTGGAGGCGGCGCGCGTCTCGGCCGAGCGCGGGCACCGCGTCGTCCTGTTCGAGAAGCAGCCGAGCCTCGGCGGGCAGATCAACGTCGCGGCCAAGGGCACATGGCGCGAGGCGCTGTCGGGCATTCCGCGCTGGTTACAGGGCCAGGTCACCAAGCTCGGCGTCGATATCCGGCTCGGCGCGGAGGCGAGCGAGGCGGCGGTTCTGGCCGAAAACCCGGATGTCGTGATCGTTGCGACGGGAGGTCTGCCGAACCTCGGCCATGCCAAGGGGGCGCATGAATTTGCGATCTCGACTTGGGATGTCTTGTCCGGCAAGGTCGAACCGACCGGCTCGATCCTCCTCTATGACGAGCAGGGGCAGCACAATGCCTCGTCCACAGCCGAGTTCATGGCCAAGCGCGGTTGCCTCGTGGAGATCGCCACGCATGACCGGATGATCGGCGAGGAAATCGGCACCACCAACCAGCCGATCCACATTCGCGAGCTTTACAAGCTCGGCGTGATGATGACGCCCAATGTGGAGCTGATCGAAATCTATCCCGAGGGCAATCGTCTTGTCGCCGCGCTCCGCAACACGCACACGGATGCCGAGGAAGAGCGCGTAGTGGACCGGGTCGTCGTGGATTACGGCACGCTGCCGGTGGACGGCCTCTATTTCGACCTCAAGGCGAAATCGGTGAACCATGGGCAGATCGATCAGGAAGCCCTGGTGGAAGGTCGCCCGCAACCCAAGGACGGGGACGGCTTCCAGCTCTTCCGTCTTGGAGATGCGGTCGCGGGCCGCAACATCCACGCCGCGATCTACGACGCGCTTCGTCTCTGCAAGGACCTCTAACCATGCCCGGCTTAGCACCGGGTTTGAGACACGGAGCGTAGGATGAGCTGGGTTCTGCCGCTTCTGGTTCTTGCGATGATCGCTCTTGCGGCCGTCCGCATGGCCCCGCGCATCGCCATCTGGCGCGCGGGCGCGCCCGCCCCGGTCGATTGGGCCAAAGGGCTCGCCGCCGTGCCACGGCGCTATCTCGTTGACGTTCATCATGTCGTGGCACGCGATCCCTATGCGGCTCGGATGCACGCGGCGGTAGCCGGCGGCCTGATCGGCGCATCCGGTCTGGCGCTGCTTGGTCTCCTTCCACCGCTCGGCGCATCCCGCCTCTTCTGGGGCGTCGTGACACTCCTGTTTCTGGCAATGCTCGCGGGCACGCTCGCCGTCGGTGCCCGGCGTTATCCTGTAAAGCCCAAGCGGCTGTCAGGTGGGGCGTTCCAGATTTTGCCGTTTCTGCTTTTGGCCTATGCGCTCGGCGGGGCGATCCTGTCTCTCAGCCTCGCGTTGAACGGGCCCGCTGCCGTTTCGATTTTGGGTGCGGCGCTGGCGCTGGGCGGCGGCTTGGGCCTTGCCTGGCAAACCGGTAAAGGGCCCATGCGCCATGCGCTGACGGGCGCGCTGCATTTGGCAGCACACCCTCGGCCGGGCCGTTTCGAAGGACAGCGCGAAACGGCGCTTCGCCCGTTGAATTTGGACGCCCCGAAGCTCGGTACGGAAGAGCCCGCTGATTTCGCCTGGAACCGCCTGCTGGCCTTCGACGCCTGCATCCAATGCGGCCGGTGCGAGGCCGCCTGCCCGGCCTTCTCCGCCGGCCAACCGCTGAACCCCAAGCGCCTGATCCAGGATTTGGCCGCAGCCAGCACGCCGGGCGGCAATCCCGCCTATGCCGGCAGCGACTATCCGCAGGCCCGCCCGGTGGCGGGCGTCAGCGGCCTGCATCGATCCATCATCAGCGAAGGCGCTATGATCCATCCCGATACGCTCTGGAGCTGCACGACCTGCCGCGCCTGCGTGGAGGAATGCCCGATGATGATCGAGCACGTGGACGCCATCGTCGATCTGCGCCGCTTCGAGACGCTGGAGCGCGGCGCGGTTCCAGCCAAGGCCGAAGCGGTTTTGACCGAACTGCGCGGCGCGGATGAGCCGAGTGGCGCGCCGCTCAGCGCGCGCGGCGATTTCGCCGCCGGTCTGCCCGTTCCGCTGATGCGGGACAAGGGCGAAGCGGACGTGCTCCTCTGGCTCGGGACCAATGCCTTCGATCTGCGCACGGGCCGCACACTGCGGGCTCTGGTTGAACTTCTGCGTGCGGCCAAAATCGATTTCGCCATTCTTGGAGCGGAAGAGCGCGACTGCGGCGATCTCGCGCGCCGGCTGGGCGACGAAGCCAGTTTTCAACGTTTAGCGCGATCGAACGTCCAGACCCTGTCGCAATACCGGTTCAACAGAATTTTGACAGCCGACCCGCATTCGCTGCATGTCCTGCGCAACGAATATTCCGCGTTCGGCGGCCGCTACGACGTGGTGCACCACACGGGTTTTCTGGACGAACTGGCCGAGACCGGGCGCTTGCCTCTGCGCGCGCTCGGCCCTGAACCCGTCACCTATCACGACCCCTGCTATCTCGGCCGCTATAACGGCGAGGTGGACGCGCCGCGCCGGCTTCTCGATCGGCTGGGTCTGGAACGCCGCGAGATGGCGCGCTCTGGCAAGCGCTCCATGTGCTGCGGCGGCGGCGGCGGAGCGCCGGTGACGGACATTGCCGGCGAGCGCCGCATCCCCGATCTGCGCATGGCCCAGGCACAGGAAACCGGTGCCGAACTCGTCGCCGTGGCCTGCCCGCAATGCACCGCCATGCTGGAAGGCGTGGTCGGCGCGCGGCCGGATGTCCTCGACATTGCCGAACTCGTTCTGCGGGCGCTCGATACGGACGCGGGGACGCCGAATGCGGCGGCCCATGCCAAGGAGTTCGCCTGATGCGCCTTCGCCGCGACCCGCGCCTTGAGCGCTCCGTTCACCTGCTGCCGTCCTCTGGCGCACGGCCTCGCTACGATCTCACGCAACGCAGCGGCCGGCCCCGACGCGATCCGAGGCAGGAGGCGGCGTCCCAGGCCGTGCGCCTTGCTCCGCGCCTGCGTATCGACCGCACGCAGCATGTCTTCCTCTCGGCAAGCGCTGCTCAAGCCGCGCCCATCCCTGAAAGCAAGCCTGCTGTGGTTCGGGTCGAGGATGCGGCCCTGCGCGTGCTCGTTATCACCGATCCCGGAAAAGGTCCGCTGACGCCGATGGATCGCCAGTTGCTGGCGTCGGCACGCATCGCGGCGGGAGCCGCTGGCGGCGTCGTGCTCGCTGTCGATCGTGAGGTGGACGACGCGGGATCAGCCGGGGCGGACCGCATCGTTATCCTCCCGGAATCGGCGCATCCGGCCGATCGTTTCGAGACCGCGCTGGCGCTGCGAACCGCTATCCCGCTGGCACATATGATGCTGCCAGAGACGCCGGCCGGCGGCGATCTGGGCCGGCGTCTGGCCGCGCGTTTTGGATGGGCGCTGTTTTCCGGCGTGGAGCAGATCGGCGCGCGGGGTCTCGTGCGCCCGGTGCGCGGGCGCAAGGTCGATCAGGAACAGGCGGAATGCCCCGAAATTCTCACGCTCGCGCCCGACATGGTGCCGCTGCGCTCGGACGCGCCGCGCGAGGGGCGCATTGTTTCACTCGATCTTCCTCAAGCGAAGCGCGCCGTCGAACGCGTTCGGCCCGCGCGCGGCTCGCTGCCACTGGCGGATTCCGATTTCGTGGTTTCCGCCGGCAATGGCATTCGGGACTTCGAACTGTTTCGCAATGTTGCGGCAGCGCTGGGCGGCACGCCGGGCGCTAGCCGCGTCGTTTGCGATAGCGGCGACATGCCCCGCGCGGCGCAGGTCGGCGCTTCGGGAACGGTGCTGGCGGCCGATTGCTACCTCGCGCTGGGGATCGCCGGCGCGCCCCAACACCTTCAAGGCATTGCCGGGTGCCGGCATGTGATCGCGGTCAACACCGACCTTCACGCCGCCATGGTGGAGCGGGCGGAACTTGCCATCGTCGCCGATGCGCAGCCCGTGATGGAGGCGCTGTTGCGCCTGGCTCAGGAGAAGCAGCCATGAAAATCGCGATCCTCCTTTCGGCCAGCCTCCATCCCGTGTCTCAGCGGCCGGCATTGTCCCGCATCGAGGCTCAGGCCGTGGCCATGGCGCTCGATCTCGGCGGCGATATCGTGGGTTTCCATGCCGGGCCGGATTGCGTCGCGGCGGCGAGCGCCTTGGGGCACGGCTTGCCCCGTCTCGTTCATCTGCGAACCCAGCCGACCGCCGACCCCGTACTGCCCCTCGTGGCCGAGCTCCAGCGCTTTCAGCCCGATCTCGTCCTGGCGGGTCCGCGATCCGTCGGCGCGGATGAAACAGGTCTCGTGCCCTATCGCCTTGCGGACGCCTTGGGATGGCCGATCCTCGCCGATGCCGTGTCGGTGGAGCGGATGTCGGATGGGTTCAAGGTCGCCTCCGCCCTGCCGAAGGGTGAGCGATTGATCTGTAAGGAAACAGGTTCGCTCGTCCTCACGCTTCATCCAGCCGCCCCGCCACCGCGCGCCTACGCCTATGCGCAGGAACGCCGAGGCCTGATCGAAACTCGGAGCATCGAAGCTGAGTTGGACACGTCGCCCAGACCATTGGAACGCCCCATGCGTCAGCGGGCAAAGGTGAAGGCATCCGCCACGGGCGGCAGCGCCGCCGATCGCTTGAAGGCGGCGACCGAAATCGCGGCCAGCACCGGGGGCGAATTGCTGGTCGATCCCGAGCCGGAGATGGCGGCCCGCGCCATTCTCCGGCATTTGCGCGCTATTGGCGCCCTTCCCGCCGTCAAAGACAGCAGCGCTACATGACGCCTTGCGCGGGCGCGGGCAGGAAGGCCACGCGCTCGTAGGGCACATCCGCACGGGGCAGAGGCGCGCGATCGCGGATGATATCGGCCGCCTTCTCTCCGATCATGATGGTCGGTGCGTTGAGATTGCCGGTGGTGATGGATGGCATGATCGACGAATCCACCACGCGCAGTCGGTCGACACCGATGACGCGCGTCTGGGGATCGACCACACTCATCGTCGCGTCCGGCGCTCCCATCGCGCAGGTGCAGGAGGGGTGATAGGCGCTTTCGACATGCTGGGTGATGAAGGCGTCGATTTCCGCGTCGCTCTGCACGCCCTCGCCCGGCTGGATCTCGCGACCGCGATAGCGATCGAAGGCTGGCTGCGCGAAAATCTGACGAGTCAGTCGCACGCAGGCGCGCATTTCCGCCCAGTCATCGGGATGGCTCATATAGTTGAAGAGGATGCGCGGCGCCTCGGCCGGATCGCGTGAGGCCAGTCGGACATGGCCGCGAGACTTGGAGCGCATCGGCCCGACATGGGCCTGGAAGCCGTGCTCGGATGCCAGCCCCCTCCCGTCATAGGTCACGGCCAGCGGCAGGAAGTGGTACTGGATATCGGCGTGCTCGACATTGGGTGAGGATCGGATGAAGCCGCAGCTCTCGAAATGATTCGTGGCGCCGAGCCCTTTTTTGGTGAACAGCCATCGCGCCCCGATCGTCCCCTTGGCGAAGGGCGACATAGCCGAGAACAGGGTGATCGGTTCGCGGCAAGCCACCTGGAAGTAGAATTCCAGATGGTCCTGAAGATTCTCGCCGACGCCCGGCCGATCGGCCACGACATCGATCCCGAGATCGCGCAGTTCGCCGGCTGGTCCAACGCCGGAGAGTTTCAGGAGCTTGGGTGAATTGATCGAGCCAGCCGAGAGAATCACCTCGCGCCGTGCCATCGCACGCCGTTCCGAGGCTCCCACGCGGTACGCAACGCCCGAAGCGACGCGCCCGTCGAAAAGCACGCGCTCGACCAGCGCGTGGGTTTCGACCTTCAGGTTCGGCCGGCCCAGCGCAGGCTTTAGATAGGCGTTGGCGGTGGACCAGCGCCGCCCTTCGTGGACGGTCATGTCCATCCGGCCGAAACCTTCCTGGGTCGCGCCGTTGATGTCCTGATTCAGTGCATGGCCGGCCTCTCCGGCAGCTGCGACAAAGGCCTGATAGAGCGGATTTTCCAGCGTGCCATAGGTCGTGTGAAGCGCGCCCTCATCGCCGCGATAGGGATCGCCCCCAGCGCGCCGGTGCTCGGCCTTGCGGAAATAGGGCAGAACGTCAGGGTAGCTCCAGCCCGACGCACCTTCGCGTTCCCACCGATCGAAATCGGCCGGCGCACCGCGCACATAGACCATGCCATTGATCGAGGAGGAGCCGCCTAGCACCTTGCCGCGCGGGCAATTTATACGCCGTCCGCCGAGATAGGGTTCGGGCTCGGACTCGTAGCCCCAATTGTATTTCTTCATGTTCATGGGGATCGACAGCGCGCTCGGCATCTGGATCAGAACCGAGCGATCCGAGCCGCCGAACTCCAGCAGGAGAACGGTGCTCTTCCCATCCTCGCTCAGGCGGTTGGCCAGAACGCAGCCCGCCGAGCCGGCGCCCACGATCACATAATCGAAGCTTTCGACAGACATGGCTTGTCCTCCGATCAATAGGGTGCGTCGACAGAACCGAGATTGACGTAGACGCTCTTCACTTCCGTATGCGCGAGAAGCGCTGCTCGCCCGTTCTCGCGCCCGAGACCCGACTGCTTGACGCCGCCGAAGGGCAGTTCGATCGGCGTGATGTTATAGGTGTTGATCCAGGTCGTGCCGGCTTGAAGCTTCGCCACGACGCGGTGCGCGCGTCCCAGATCGCGCGTGAAGACGCCTGCCGCCAGACCGAACGGAGTGTCGTTGGCGCGGGAGATGACCTCATCCTCTTCTCGAAAGGACAGGACGGTCATGACCGGACCAAAGATTTCCTCGCGTACGATGCGCATATCGTCGGTGCAGGCGTCGAAAATGGTCGGCTGCACGAAACAGCCCCTGGCCAGCGCCCCCGTCGTCTCTCGGTTGCCGCCTACGAGGAGCCGCGCACCCTCGCGTTGCCCCTCCTCGATATAGGACAGCACTTTGCTCATATGCGCTTGCGAGATCAGCGCGCCGACATGGGTCGCGGGGTCGCAGGGATCACCCACCACCATAGCGCGCGTGCGCTCGGCGAGCCTCGCGAGGAATGCCTCACGCACGTCCTCGTGCACGAAGACGCGGGTGCCATTGGAGCAGACCTCGCCAGCGGAATAGAAGTTGGCGAGAAGCGCGCCGCCGACCGCGTCGTCCAAATCGGCGTCGGGGAATACGATGAGCGGCGACTTGCCGCCGAGCTCCAGCGTCACCTGCTTGAGGGTGGAACTCGCGTCCGCCATCACCTTCTTGCCGGTACCGACTTCGCCGGTCAGCGAAATCTTGGCGATACCAGAATGGCGGGAGAGAAGACGGCCAGTGCGCCCATCCCCCTGCACCACGTTGAACACCCCGGCGGGAACGCCGCACTCGGTCATCACTTCCGCAAGCTTCAGCGCGGTCAGTGGCGTGAGTTCGGCCGGTTTGAAAATGAAGCTGTTTCCGGCCGCGAGCGCGGGGGCGGCCTTCCAGCAAGCGATCTGGATCGGATAATTCCACGCCCCGATTCCGGCCACGACGCCCAGCGGCTCGCGCCTCGTATAACCGAACGCCGAGGGGCCGAGATCGACATGCTCGCCCGCCAGACTTGCGGCAAGCCCCGCGAAATACTCGATACAGTCGGCGCCCGAAAGAACATCGACCGCCTGTGTTTCTTGAATCGGCTTGCCGGTGTCGCGCGTCTCCAGCATGGCGAGTTCGCCGTTGCGTTCGCGCAGGCGCATGGCCACGCGCTGAAGAATGCGGCCCCGCTCGGCGCCCGTCATCGCGCCCCAGGCCCGTTGCGCCTCGCGGGCGACGGCCACGGCGTGATCGACCTCGGCTTCACCGGCGATGGCGATTTCAGCCAGAACCTCGCCCGTCGCCGGATTGAGCGTCGGAAAGGTTTCGGCGTCGGCCGCTAGCGGCAGATAGTCGCCGCCGACATGGCTCGTCAGAACGCGCACGCCGTCGGCGCGCCGGGGCGCACGCACCATCTCACCCGAATCACGGGGCCGCGCCGCGCCGATCTGCTGATCGGCAAAGCTCGTCGCGATGGCGCGGGCTGAGAAACTATCCGTCTCCGCCACGTCCGATAAGGTAGAGCGAAGCCAGAGCCCGTCGATCACGGCCGCTATGGCAATCGAGATCCTGTTGGCGTCGTCCGCGTTGCAGAGAAATTTGAGCTCATGCCGCAGATTGGACAGCATGCGCTTTTGGTAGACACGCTGAACCCGCTTCAGCCGTGCCGAGTGCAGCACCTGCCCCCAGAAGGCGAGCCAGACCGAACATGTGCGCGCGTCGAATTCTTCAGGAGCGAGATTGGCGTCGATAACGGCCTGAATGCGTTCGCGCGGCCCGTCCGCGCGCGCCAGCCGCAGCCGCGCGCTGTTGGAAACACGGTTGGCCAGATGGCGCAGGGTGGATTCCAGCAGCCCTTCCTTGTCACCGAAATAGTGCGACACGAGCGAGGGCGCGACCCCGGCCCGGCCCGCGATTTCCGACAGGCTGGAGGCGGCAAATCCGACATCGGCGAGCGCGTCGATCGTCGCCTCGATGAGTTGACGACGACGCTGATCCTCTGCGCCGAATCGCGAAACACTGTCCATGCGAGCCATCGTTCACCTCCGGGAGTAGAGAGGCGATAGCAGAAACTGATCGGTCATTCAATCAAGGCATTCGAGCTCAGCAGGACGGGAGCGACACGTTTTCCTACAAAAGTTGAAGCTCGCATCCATCATGCAACGCACAAATCAGAAGCAGAACGATCAAGCTTTCATCGAAGAATGCTCTGGCTTCCATAATATTGAACGATTGTTCAATAGACGTCTTGACAGATCCACGGAACGCATTTGGAATGGCTTCAAACCCGTTGATTGTTCCACCGATCAGCGACTGACATCGTGTATTTTGCGCCCGAGAGCTTTGGCTCTCTATGATCAGGAGCATACCGAATGATGATGTCCCGCCACCTCGCCCTGACAGGCCTCGTTTTAGCACTGGCCGCTTCGGCACCCCCGGCACACGCTGCAGATCCGGCGAGCTGCCAAGCAGTTCGCTTCGCCGATGTGGGATGGACAGACATCACCTCGACGACGGCTTCGGTTTCCACTCTCCTATCGGCCTTGGGTTACAAGCCCAAGACGGATGTGCTGGCCTTGCCCGTCACCTTCGCCTCTATGAAGAACAAGGATATCGACGTTTTTCTCGGCAACTGGATGCCGACCATGGAGGCCGATCTCGCGCCCTACAAGACGGACGGGTCTATCGAAACGGTGCGCGTCAATCTGGAAGGCGCCAAATATACGCTGGCCGTACCGACCTATCTCTACAATGAAGGCCTGAAATCCTTCGCCGATATCGGAAAGTTCTACGACCAGCTCGGTGGCAAGATCTACGGCATCGAACCTGGCAATGACGGCAACCGGCTAATCTTGAAGATGATCGCCGACAACAAGTTCGGCCTCGGCAAGTTCGAACTGGTGGAGTCCTCCGAACAAGGCATGCTGTCCCAAGTCGCGCGTCAGACGCGCGGTGAGAAGCCCGTGGTCTTCCTGGGTTGGGAGCCCCATCCCATGAACTCGAACTTCAAGATCTCCTACCTTTCGGGCGGCGACGATGTATTCGGCCCCAACTATGGTGGCGCGACGATCTATACCCTAGTTCGCAAGGGATATACGACCGAGTGTCCGAATGTGGGCAAACTGCTTTCGAATATCGTCTTCTCGCTGCCGATGGAAAACGAGATCATGGGCGCGATCCTGAATGACGGAAAGGCGCCAGAGGCCGCCGCGAAACAATGGCTCGCAGCCCATCCCGAGACCTGGAAGCCTTGGCTCGACGGTGTGACGACATTCGACGGAAAGCCAGCAGAGGCTGCCGTGTCCGCCGCTCTTTCGAAATGATCTGAGAACTGTCGCTCGGTCTGACCAGCAGGCCGAGCGCTCTTTTTGTTTTCGTGTACCCCTCGGGGCCGCTGACGCAGCGGTCACCGCCGCACCGTCTATAGTCTCCTGCCGGCCCTCTGGCGCTCTTCGCCTTTCGCAGGGCGCCGGCCTTTCATTTCGAGCCGAGACTCAAGGGATCATCCTGTATGCTCGATTGGCTGACCAATCATAAGATACCCCTCGGGGTCTGGCTTCGCGACCTCGTGAATGGCCTGACAAGCCACGCACAGGGCTTTTTCGACACGATCTCGCTCGTTCTAGGCGCGCTGATCGACGGCCTGACCGCAGGCCTGTCCTTGATCCCTCCGCTCGTCTTCATCGCGCTCGTCGCCGCAGGCACATGGCTGCTTCACCGCTCGATCGGGCTGGCGCTTTTTGCCGTTTTCTCCCTGCTTCTGATCGTCAATCTCGGCTATTGGACGGAGACGATCCAGACCCTTTCCCTCGTCTTCTGCGCGACCCTCGTTTGCGTGCTGATCGGCGTTCCGCTCGGCGTCGTCGCAGCCCATCGCCCTTGGGTCTACACGGCCCTTCGGCCTTTTCTCGATCTGATGCAAACGATCCCGACCTTCGTCTATCTCATCCCCACGCTCGTGCTTTTCGGTCTCGGCGCTGTGCCGGGCTTGATCTCGACGGTCATCTTCGCCCTTCCGGCTCCCATCCGACTCACCTATCTCGGCATATCCGCCGTACCGAGCGCCCTGCATGAGGCTGGCAGCGCATTCGGCGCCACCAAGCGCCAACTTCTCTATAAGGTCGAACTGCCACACGCTTTACCGACCATCATGGCGGGCGTCACGCAATGCATCATGTTGAGCCTATCGATGGTCGTGATCGCAGCTCTCGTCGGTGCTGATGGACTGGGCAAGCCCGTCGTGCGCGCCCTCAACACCGTCAATATCGGCATGGGCTTCGAGGCCGGGCTCGCCATCGTCATCCTCGCCATCCTTCTCGATCGAATCTGCAAGGCGCCCGAACCGCGTCGCGCAAAAGGACGCTGACCCATGGCCGAGACCACCCTTCCCGCGATCGAATTCCGTAACCTCGACATCGTCTTCGGCGAGCGGCGCGCAGAAGCGCTCCGTCTGGTCGATCAAGGCAAGACACGAGACGAAATCCTGCAGGCAACGAACGCCGTCCTGGGTGCGGCTGGTGTCAGCTTTACTGTCGATCGAGGCGAGATCTGCGTCCTGATGGGTCTGTCCGGCTCGGGCAAATCCACGATCCTGCGCGCGGTCAACCGGCTCAACGACGTGGCGCGCGGCGAGGTTCTGGTACGACATCGCGAGCGCGCGATCGATGTCGCCGCCTGCGACGAGACGACCTTGCGCGATATCCGCACGCACACCGTGTCGATGGTCTTTCAGCAATTCGCCCTCCTGCCCTGGCGCACCGTCCGGCAGAACGCGGGGCTCGGTCTGGAGCTGCAGGGCCTGCCCGTTGCCGAGCGCAACCGGATCGTGGACGAGAAACTCGCTATGGTCGGCCTGACGAAATGGGCCGACAAATACGCTCACGAGCTTTCGGGCGGGATGCAGCAGCGCGTCGGCCTGGCGCGAGCCTTCGCAACGAATGCGGATATTCTCCTGATGGACGAGCCCTTTTCGGCGCTCGATCCGCTCATTCGCACCAAGCTTCAGGACGAATTGCTGGAGCTGCAAAAATCCATCCGCAAGACGATCCTCTTCGTCAGCCATGATCTGGACGAGGCGCTCAAACTCGGCAACCGCATCGCCATCATGCAGGACGGCCATATCGTTCAATGGGGCCGGCCGGACGATATCCTGTTGAGGCCCGCGACGCCTTATGTCGCGGAATTCGTGCGCCATATGAACCCGCTCAACGTGCTGCGCGGCTCCGCCGTAATGCGCCCGCTTCACTCCTTGAAACGCGAGGGCGATATGCTGCTCCTGGACGATGCCGGCGGTGTGAGACTCGAAGTGGACAGCGCCGACCGGCCTGTCTGTGTTCGGATCGAAGGGCATGGCGGAACGCTCGGTCATGCCGATGGCGAAGAAGGGCGCGTCCCTCACGCCTGCGACGTCATCGTCGCGCCGGTCGATCTGAAGCTGCGTGCCGCGATCGCCCTGAAGCGCCAGACCAACCACCCTATCCTTTTGGTGGACGACCTCGGCCGCTTGGCGGGGCTTTGCGACAACGAGGAAATCTATCGCGGCCTGCTTCAACGAGCCGAACCGCGCGCCTGACGGCTTCGCGGTCGGGCGTCACCGCCTCGCGCGGGCCGCCCCCTATGCCGGACTGCCACGCCGCCAGTCGAAGCGCAGCTCCTCGCGAAAGGCAAAGCGACGAATGTGATCGGCGACGACGCCCTCCAGTTGATCCAGCACTGTGTCTTCCGGGCTGCGGATCCTGATTTCTAGGGCCTCGTCCGTCGCATCCAGCACCAACGCCCCCAACGGAAGGGCAATCTCGCCGTGAGACGGCGTGAACTCAACCGCGAACTTGTGCGCCCAGTGTTTGCACAATTGTTGGAGATAGCGGCTGGCATGAGCGGTCGCTACGAGGGCGTGGCTCTCCGGCATATCATGACCTATCAATTCACCTTCAAAGTCACCTCATACATCCGGGTCTGATAGCTGTCTCGCTTTCTGAGCTAATTTCGCAAGCACAAGAAAAAGGCGCCGGTATCGCTCCCGGCGCCTTTCGCATGTCCACGCCTTCGTTGAGACGATCAGGCCTTGTTGCGGTTGTAGACGTCGAAGCAGACGGCGGCGAGCAGGACGAGGCCCTTGATGACCTGCTGATCGTCGATGCCGATGCCCAGGATCGACATGCCGTTGTTCATGACGCCCATGATGAAGGCGCCGACCACCGCACCCATCACCTTGCCGACGCCGCCATAGGCAGAAGCACCACCGATGAAGCAGGCCGCGATGACATCGAGTTCGAAGCCGACGCCGGCTTTCGGCGTGGCGGAGTTGAGGCGTGCAGCAAAGATGAGACCAGCCAGCGCCGCCAGAACGCCCATGTTGACGAAGGTGAAGAAGGTCAGGCGCTCGGTGCGAATGCCCGAGAGCTTGGCTGCCTTCTCGTTGCCGCCAACGGCATAGATGCGGCGGCCGGCGGTCGTGCGGGTCGTCATGAAGCCATAGACCGCGATCAGCAGCGCCATGACGATCAGAACGTTCGGAAAGCCGTTATAGGATGCCATCAGATAGGTGATGAGCATGATCGCGGCGGCGATGAAGATGTTGCGGCCGGCGAACAGTCCCATCGGCTCGTCCACGTGGCCGGCTTTCGCCTGCTTGGCGCGCTTGCGCATCGACAGGATGACGATCGTCGCGGCCGCCACCGCGCCGATCAGAAGCGTCGTCATGTGGAGGCCACCCGTGCCGCCCAGAAAATCGGGGATGAAGCCCTTGGAGAGCTTCTGGAACCCTTCCGGGAAGGGACCGATCGAAGCGGAGCCGAGCACTTTGAGCGTCAAACCGCGGAACACCAACATGCCCGCCAGCGTCACGATAAAGGACGGAACCTTGAAATAGGCGACGAGATAGCCCTGCGCGGCACCGATCAGCGCGCCCGCAAGAAGACCGATGCCCGCTGCCGTCAGGCCGCTGAAGCCGTGATTGACCATCAAGACGGCGCCGAGGCCGCCGATGAATCCCGCCACCGAACCGACCGACAAGTCGATATGCCCGGTGATGATGATCAGCAGCATACCGATCGCCATGATGACGATGTAGCTGTTCTGCAGGATCAGGTTCGTCAGGTTCAGCGGGCGCATGAGAACGCCGCCCGTCATGAACTGGAAGAAGGCCATGATGACGACCAGCGCCATCAGCATTCCGTATTCGCGGATATGGCCGCTCAGCACGCCCCAGGCGGCACCCTTGCCCCCGCCCCGTTCTGTCTCATCGACGGTCTTAATGCTCATGGGTCTGTGCTCCGGAGCGAATGATGGCTCGCATGATGTTTTCCTGGGAGGCTTCGGCCGCCGTCATCTCCGCGACGATCCGGCCTTCGTTCATCACGTAGATCCGGTCGCACATGCCGAGCAGCTCGGGCATTTCCGACGAGATCATGAGAACGGCCTTCCCTTCATCGGCCAGTTTGTTGATGATCGAATAAATCTCGAACTTGGCGCCGACGTCGATGCCGCGCGTCGGCTCGTCGAGGATCAGGAGATCGGGGTTCGAGAAGAGCCATTTCGACAGCACAACCTTCTGCTGGTTGCCGCCCGAAAGGTTGAGGGTCTTCTGCAGGATGCCGGAGGAGCGGATCTTGAGCTGACGGCGGTAGTCTTCCGCGACCTCCTGCTCCTTGTGCGGATCGATGATGCCGCCCGAGCTGACGCCTTCAAGATTGGCGAGCGATATGTTCTGCTTGATGTCGTCGCTGAGAATCAGGCCGAGATGCTTGCGATCCTCGGTGACATAGGCAATGCCCGCGTCGATCGCCCGGTTGATGGTGGACACGTCCACAGGCTTGCCGCTCATGCGGACTTCGCCCGACACGTTGCGTCCGTATGAGCGTCCGAACACGCTCATGGCGAGTTCCGTGCGGCCCGCGCCCATCAGGCCGGCGATCCCGACGATCTCGCCCCGGCGCACGTTGAGCGACACGTTCTTGAGAACCTGCCGGCTGGAATTCAGATGGTGATAGGCGTTCCAGTCCTTCACCTCGAACAGCATCTCGCCGATCTTGGGGACGCGCTTGGGATAGCGATCCTCCAGCGAGCGTCCGACCATGTCTCGGATGATGCGGTCTTCCGAAATGGGTTCGGCGCGGCAGTCGATGGTGGAAACGGTCGTCCCGTCGCGAATGACGGTGATGGAATCGGCGACGCGCGCGATCTCGTTCAGCTTGTGCGAAATGATGATCGAGGACATGCCCTGCTTCTTGAACTCCAGAAGGAGATCGAGCAGTGCCTGGCTGTCGCTTTCGTTCAAGCTCGCCGTGGGCTCGTCCAGAATGAGAAGTCGCACCTTCTTGGCGAGCGCCTTGGCGATCTCGACCAACTGCTGTTTGCCGATGCCCAGATCCTTGATCAGGGTCATGGGGGATTCTTTGAGACCGACCTGGGCCAGCAGTTCGCGCGTGCGCGCGTGCGCTGCGTCCCAGTCGATCACGCCCCATTTCGCCATCTCGTTGCCGAGAAACATGTTCTCGGCAATCGACAGAAGCGGAACGAGCGCCAACTCCTGGTGAATGATGATGATGCCGAGCTTTTCGGAATCGGCGATGTCCTTGAAGGACCGCACTTCGTTCTCGAAGTGGATATCGCCCTCATAGGTGCCGTGCGGATAGACGCCCGACAGAACCTTCATCAGGGTCGATTTGCCGGCGCCGTTCTCGCCGCAGATGGCATGGATCTCGCCGGCCTGAACCGAGAGATTGACGTTATCGAGGGCCTTCACGCCCGGAAACGTCTTGGTGATGCCGCGCATTTCTAGAATGGGAGCCATCGGCGACCTCGAATTGAACGGGCCGAACCGGCGTCTCAGGCGCGGCCCCGATGAGAGACGGCGGGGCGGAATCCTTTGAAGGATACCCGCCCCGCCCGCATGCGATCTTACTTGATCTCGTCGGCCTTGTAGTAGCCGGTGTCGATCAGAGCCTGAGTCACGTTGTCCTTGGTGACGAGGACCGGCTTCAGGAGGTAGGACGGAACGGTCTTGACGCCGTTCTCATAAGTTTTGGTGTCGTTGACCGGGACTTCCTTACCAGCGGCCATCGCGTCCACCATGTCGACCGTGACCTTGGCCAGCTCGCGCGTGTCCTTGAAGATGGTCGAGGTCTGGTTGCCGGCGATGATCGCCTTCACCGAAGGCAGCTCGGCGTCCTGGCCGGTGATGACGGGCATCTTCTTGTTGCCCGAGCCGTAACCGACGCCGCGCAGCGAGGAGATGATGCCGATCGACAGGCCGTCATAGGGCGAGAGAACCGCGTCGACATTCTTGTCGGTGTAGTAGGCGGACAGGAGGTTATCCATGCGAGCCTGAGCGACCGAGGGGTCCCAACGCAGCGTGCCGACCGTGTCCATGCCCTTCTGGCCCGACGGAATCACGAGCTTGCCCGAGTCCAGATAGGGCTGAAGCACGCTCATCGCGCCGTTATAGAAGAAGAAGGCGTTGTTGTCGTCCGGCGAGCCGCCGAAGAGTTCGATGTTGAAGGGGCCCTTGCCGTCCTTCAGACCGAGCGAGTCGACGATCGAGCTGGCCTGGAGCACGCCGACCTGGAAGTTGTCGAAGGTCGCGTAGTAGTCGACATTGCCCGAATTGCGGATCAGGCGGTCATAGGCGATGACCTTGATGCCGCTGTCGGCCGCCTGCTGAAGGACGTCCGTCAGCGTCGTGCCGTCGATGGACGCGATCACGAGCACCTTCGCGCCCTTGGTGACCATGTTCTCGATCTGCGAGAGCTGGGTCGGGATGTCGTCTTCCGCGTACTGCAGATCGGTCTTGTAGCCGCGCTCCTGGAGCACTTTCACCATGTTGTCGCCGTCTGCGATCCAGCGGGTGGACGACTTGGTCGGCATGGCGATACCGACGACACCCTTGTCCTGCGCGAAGGCGCCCGACATCAGCGTAAGACCGAGGGCGACGCCCGCCGCCAGAATCTTCAGAGACTTCATGCTTCTCCCCTTTTGATGAACACACGCCGGTTCGACCGTCGTGCGAGTTCGCGACTGCCTCATCCCGGCCCTTCGGCTTGCGACGCTCGATGGCCGCAGCATCCCTGAGGGGCTCGGTGGAGACATTCGTATTGATCTCGGCGCGGCAGCTGCGCGCCGGACATTCGCGTGGTCCCGCGAAGAGCCATGCCGATCAGGCGGCGAAGGCATGATCGGCGCAGACGGGAAGCCGGCGCCGATCAGACAGCTTACTTCAGCTGATCAGCCGTGTAGTAGCCGCTATCCACCAGCACCTTGACCGCATTGTCCTTGGTGATGAGGATTGGCTTCAGCAACTCGGCCGGGACGATCTTGACGCCATTGTCGTAGGTCTTGGTGTCGTTGACCTCGACCTGTTTCCCGCCGAGCGTCGCTTCGACCATGCCCACGGCAGCCTTGGCGAGATCGCGTGTGTCCTTGAAGATGGTCGAGGTCTGGTTGCCGGCGAGAATGGCCTTCACCGACGGCAGTTCGGCGTCCTGACCGGTGATAACCGGCATCTTCTTGTCGCCCGAGCCATAGCCGACGCCTTTGAGCGACGAAATGATGCCGATGGCGAGCACGTCATTGGGAGCCAGAACCGCATCGACGTTCTTGTCGGTGTAGTGAGCCGACAGGAGATTGTCCATACGGGCCTGTGCGGTCGCCGCATCCCAGCGCAGCGTGCCGACGACGTTCATGCCGGTCTGGCCCGACGGAATCACGAGCTTGCCCTGATCGATATAGGGCTGCAGCACGCTCATCGCGCCATTGTAGAAGAAGAAGGCGTTGTTATCGTCCGGCGAGCCGCCGAAAAGCTCGATGTTGAAGGGGCCCTTGCCGTCCTTCAGCCCGAGCGCGTCGACGATCGAGGTCGCCTGAAGCACACCGACCTGATAATTGTCGAAGGTCGCATAATAGCTGACATTCGGCGAATTGCGGATCAGGCGATCATAGGCGATGACCTTGATGCCGCTGTCGGCGGCCTTCTGAAGAATGTCGGTCATGGTCGTGCCATCGACCGGCGCGATCACCAGAACCTGCGCGCCCTTGGTCACCATGTTCTCGATCTGCGAGAGCTGGGTCGAGACGTCGTCTTCCGCATACTGAAGATCGGCGTCGTAGCCCTTGTCCTTCAGCGTCTTCACCATGTTGGCGCCGTCGGCGATCCATCGCGCGACAGACTTGTCCGGCATGGACACGCCGACGACGGCCTTGTCCTGTGCGGATGCTGCACCCGCAAACGCCATCGCGCCCAATGCCACCGCAGCCAGCAGCGTTTTCATCGTCTTCATTCTGTCCCTCCCGAATGAAACCGTCGCAACGGTTCCCTCACAGACATCACGGCCCTGACCCGCGCCGCCGATTCGAAGCCGGCCTCTCCTCGCCGAATTCGAATTTGTCTGACGATTATCCGATCGTCACCACAGCGACAACGGAATTCTTCCAGCCGCCTGATTTATCCTAAACCGAATATGCGGTCGTAGAGCAAGATGGTGCGATCGGCTCGTGCACGTATTTCTTGTATATCCATCCCAGGTTTGTAGAGCGAGGAGCCCAGCCCGAAGGCGCGGACACCGACCTTGGCGAAACCCTCGAAATCATTCTCGGAAACGCCACCGACGACGCCGACTTCGCAATCCTTCGGCAGAACGGCGCGCACGGCCGAAACGCCAGCCGGGCCCAGGACATTGGCCGGGAAGAACTTGAGCGCCGAAGCGCCGGCCGCGAGCGCCTGAAAGGCTTCGGTCGGCGTGAAGACACCCGGCATCGTCACCATGCCATGCTCGCCCGCGCGCCGGAGAACGGCGGCATCGACATTGGGCGAAACCAGAAGACGACCGCCGACATCGGCCAGCCGATCGACATTCTCGACGGAGAGAACGGTACCGGCGCCGATGTAATGCGCGTCCGTCCCCAGGCGCACGGCCTTGCCGATGGAATTGAACGCGTCCGGCGAGTTCAGCGGAATCTCGATCGCCTCGAAACCGGCCTCCATCAGCGTGGTGACGATGGCTTCGGTCTCTTCGGGGCGAATCCCCCGCAGAATGGCGACGAGCGAACGGCGAAGCTGCGGCCAGGGAATGCGGGTAGCGGTCATGGACGATCAGCTTTCTTTGCTGAAAAGGGATATGGCGGCCTGGGCCAGCCCGTGCCGCACGCAGGAGTCGGCATCCAGTCGGCGGAACGCGCCCATGCCGATGGCCTCGAACGCGGCGACATAAAGATCGGCGATCGGGCCGGACGCGAGAAGGGCCGCCCCGTGCAGGTCGCCATGGCGCTCTGCCGCGCCCGCGAGTTCAAGACCGAGCAACAGGCCCGAGAGGCGCGCGGCCTGATCGGTCGGCGCCGCCCCATGCAGGAGCCAGCCGGCCCGGATCGAAAACAGGAAGTTGGTGGCCAAGGCCGGCGCTTCGAAAGCGCGGCGCACACCATCCAGAAAGGCCGGGGTCGCGGCAACCGCCCCCTCGCCGTCCACCGCCTGCTTGAGAATGGATTGCGAGCGCAGCAGCTGGAACAATTCGCCTGTCATGAAGGTCGAAAAGGCTTCGATCACCCCATCGGACAAGGATACCCATTTGGAATGGGTGCCGGGCATACAAACGAGGCCGGTGCGGTAGCCTTCTGCGACGACGCCCAGAAGCTGGGTTTCCTCGCCGCGCATGACGTCGGGCTCCCAGGCGGCGCGCTGCGCCAGCCCCGGCAGGATGAAGACCGGACGCGCGATCCCCGGAACCTTGATCGCGCGCGCGCCGAGGTCGCCGAGTTCCAGCGGCGTTTCGAGATAGGCGGCTTCCACCCAGCCGGCGCGCGAGCCCACCATTCCACACAAAACGGCGGGCGCATCGGGGCCGAGACCGAGCTCGGACAGATGCTGCTCGAGCACCGTTTCGAAGCCCCGCTCGGCGGCTGTCGTCAACCCGTCTCGCGCGCGCGTCTCGTTGAGAACATTCCCGTTGCCATCGATGGCCCACGCGCGAAACGACGTGGTGCCCCAATCGACGGCGGCATAAGTCGGCAGCATGATCAAATCCGAACCAGCGGATCAGGAATTCCGCGTGCGTTGACATCGAGGACGAGCGTCATGCCGGCCTTGGGATCGGCCTGAAGATCGGCTTCGCTCATGCCCTCTCGGGCCGTCGTCACCAGGAGGCGATCGAGATCGGGACCGATGAATGCCGGGCAGCTCGGGCGCGTCGCCGGCACGCGGATCGTGCGCACCCGGTCGCCTTCCGGCGTATAGACGTCGATGCAGGAGGCACCCCAGCGCGCGCTCCAGATCAGACCTTCGGCATCCACGACCGCGCCATCGAGGCCGCCTTCGCCGCCGCGATGATCGTAAAGAATCGATGGTTGGCCGATCGGTAGGCCGGTGTCCGGGTCGAGCGGCACGCGGTGATAGATGCCGGCATGGGTATCGGTGAAATAGCCGAAGCGCCCGTCCGGCGAGAAGCAGATGCCGTTCGGAATGGTGATCTCGGAATAGAGCTTGCGAACCTCGCCATCCCGGAACCAGTAGATCGCGCCCGCGCCCTCTTCGGCGCGACGCCCCATCGTACCGATCCAGAGCGCGCCGGCGGGATGCACCCGGCCATCGTTGGAGCGGGTGGCCGGATTGTCGGATTCCAGCGGCGTATGCAGTTCCATGCGCCCGCTTGCGGCATCGCGCACGAAAAGCCCATCGGCGGTCGCCACCAGATGACGCCGAGCGTCGATGGGTGCGATGACGCTCCCCATCGACGGCAGATCATGGACGGTCACGGAACCGGCGGAGAGCCGCGCCTCGAACAGTTTGCTTTCGAGAATGTCGAACCACCAGGCGGTGTTGGTGCGGCCGTCGTAGCACGGCCCCTCGCCCAGATGGCAGGATTGATCCGACAGGATCTCGATGGCGATATCGCTCAAGCCGCAAGCCCTCTCATATTCCGTGCGCCGCTTAGTGGTTATCGCGGGGCACGCCGCGCGTCTGCGCGAGTCGCTGGTATTGCACCGCGTTTTCGAGCACCGCGCCAGTCTCCATCTGACCGACCAGCGTGCGCTGAATCTCCTGCCAGGGGGTCTGGTGGTCCGGGTACTTGTAGCCGCCCTCGGCCTTCAACGCCGCGCGGCGCTCGGCCAGCTCGTCGTCGGAGATGAGGATATTGGCCGTGCCGCGTCCCAGATCGATGCGCACCCGGTCCCCGGTCTTGAGCACCGCGAGATTGCCACCCGCCGCCGCTTCGGGCGAAGCGTTGAGGATCGAGGGCGAGCCCGACGTGCCGGACTGACGGCCGTCGCCGATGCAGGCAAGCGAGGTGACGCCCTTCTTGATGAGGTAGTCGGGCGCGCGCATGTTCACGACCTCGGCCGCGCCGGGATAGCCGATCGGGCCGGCGCCGCGCATGAAGAGAACCGTGTTCTCGTCGATGCCGAGCGCGGGATCGTCGATCCGGTGGTGATAGTCCTCCGGACCATCGAACACGACGGCCTTGCCTTCGAAGGCGTTGGGGTCGTTCGGATTGTTCAGGTAGCGATCGCGGAACTCGGGGCTGATGACCGAGGTCTTCATGATCGCCGAGGAGAAGAGATTGCCCTTCAGAACCAGGAAGCCGGCCTTTTCCTTCAGCGGCTTGTCATAGGTCTTGATGACGTTCTCGTCTTCGATGATCGCGCCACGGCAATTTTCGCCAATGGTGCGGCCGTTGACGGTCAGTGCGTCTTCCTTGATCAGCCCTTGGGTCATGAGCTGATTGACCACCGCCGGCACGCCGCCGGCATGGTAGTAGTCCTCGCCCAGATATTCACCGGCCGGCTGGAGATTGACCAGCAGCGGGATGTCCTGGCCGAACTCCTGCCAGTCGTCCACCGTCAGCTCGACGCCGATATGGCGGGCCAAGGCGTTGAGATGGATCGGCGCGTTGGTCGAGCCGCCGATGGCCGAGTTGACGCGGATGGCGTTGATAAAGGCGTCCTTGGTCAGGATGTCGGACGGCTTCAGATCCTCGCGCACCATGTCCACGATGCGAAGGCCCGTGCGGTAGGACACTTCCTGGCGGTCGCGATAGGGTGCGGGGATCGCCGCCGAGCCGGGCAGCTGCATTCCCAGCGCCTCGGCAAGCGAGTTCATCGTGGTGGCCGTGCCCATCGTGTTGCAATAGCCGGTGGACGGCGCGGACGAGGCGACGAGCTTCACGAAGCCCGCATAGTCGATCTCGCCCTTGGCCATCAGTTCGCGGGCCTTCCAGACGATCGTGCCCGAGCCCGTGCGCTGGCCGCGGAACCAGCCGTTCAGCATGGGGCCGACCGAAAGCGCGATCGCCGGAATATTGACGGTCGCCGCCGCCATGAGGCAAGCAGGCGTGGTCTTGTCGCAGCCGATGGTGAGCACGACGCCGTCGAGCGGATAGCCGTAAAGCACCTCGACCAGGCCGAGATAGGCGAGGTTGCGGTCGAGACCCGCCGTCGGGCGCTTGCCGGTTTCCTGAATCGGATGAACCGGGAATTCAATCGCGATGCCGCCGGCCTCTCGAATACCCTCGCGCAGGCGGTTGGCGAGTTCCAGATGGTGGCGATTGCAGGGGCTCAGATCCGAGCCCGTCTGCGCGATGCCGATGATCGGGCGGCCGG
Source organism: Aureimonas ureilytica (assembly GCF_001475935.1). GTDB lineage: Bacteria > Pseudomonadota > Alphaproteobacteria > Rhizobiales > Rhizobiaceae > Aureimonas > Aureimonas ureilytica_A. Next base: position 32,070 of record NZ_LDQA01000025.1, on the reverse strand, counting down.
ACTGAAGCTCTTCCTGGCTCAGGCCGAAATTCATGTAGCGCTCGAGATAGAGCGCCGTCATGTCGGCGTTTTCGGGATTGTCGAACCAGGCGCGCGAGCGGAGCTTGGTGTGGGCGCGCCCGTGTGCGGCGCCGCCGTTGGGGCTGGTGAGTTCGCTGCTCATTGGGTCTTTCCCCTGGTCTGTGTCAGGCCGACGCTCGTATGCTTTGGGCATGGACGAGCGCTGCGGTCAAATCGTCGAAAACTGAAAAGCGGAGCGGTGGCGATAGGTCGCCCCCGCATCGAGACGCGCCGACGGAAAATCGGGCCGGTTCGGCGTGTCGGGATAGAGTTGCGGCTCCAGGCAGAAGGCATCGCCCATGCGGTAGGACCGGCCGTTCTTGCCCGATATCGTCCCGTTCAGGAAGTTGCCGGAATAGAACTGCACGCCCGGCTGGTCGGTCCACAGTTCCATGGCGCGGCCCGACGCCTTGTCCTCGACACGGGCCGCCAGATGGCGACCCTCGGCGCTTTCGCGGCCATCCAGGCAGTAATTGTGGTCGTAGCCACGCCCCGTCAGGATCTGCGGATGCGCCTCGCGAATGCGCGCGCCGATCGCTCGCATCTCGCGGAAGTCGAAGGGCGTTCCAGCCACCGGCAGTGGGCCGCCCTCCGGGATCGATCCACTATCGATCGGCAGGTAACGTTCCGCCGCAATGCGCAGGTCATGCGACAGGATGTCTACCGGCTCCAACGCGCCGCCGAGATTGAAATAGGCGTGGTTGGTGAGGTTCACGACCGTCGGCCTATCGCCATTCACGGCGCGCAGGTCAATCTCCAGCGCGTTGGCGCGGAGCCGGTAGGTCACATGAACGTCGAGAGCGCCGGGAAAGCCGCCTTCGCCGTCCGCGCTATGCCGACTAAGAATGACGAAGGGCACCTCGCCATCGCCGATCGCGTCGATCGTCCAAAGATGGCGATCGAAACCATGCTCGCCGCCATGGAGCGCATTGGCACCGTCATTGGGCGCGACCTCGAAAGCCTCACCGTCCAACTCGAAGCGCCCGCCCGCGATACGATTGGCATAACGACCGATCGTGGCACCGAAGAAGCTGCGATGATCGACATAGCCGGCCAGATCGTCATGACCGAGAAGGATGTCCGCGACATGCCCGTTCCGGTCCGGCACCTTGAGCGCCTGAAGCGTCGCGCCATAAGTGAGGACCGAGGCCTCGAGCCCGTCACCCGCACGCAGCGTGACGATCTCGACCTCTTCGCCCGAGGCGAGCTTCCCGAACGAATTCCGTGAAATGCCGACCGCCATCGCCCTATTCCTCGATGAAGGCTTCGACCGCGCGGCGGCGGCCGAGAAGGAAGGCGTCGGCGACGTGCTGCAGCGGCGATAAATCGACATCCAGCGCGCCCGTCTTCGTCAGTTCGACAAAGCGGCGATACAGGCCGACATATTCCTGATCGGGCTCGTCCACGTTCAGGACATCATCGATGAAGAGCTTCTTGCCGCCCTCGCGCAGGCTGAGCTTGCCCATGTCGGTCTCGACATGGATGCTCCAGGTCTCGCCGCCCGTCTCGCGCCAGTCGAACTCCGCGCGAACCGGCGTCCCCAGCGCGTCGGTGAATTCCAGATCGGCCGCGATCGGCGCGGCGCGGTTTTCCGGGAAGAACAGGTCCGAGCGCAGAAGGAAGATCGGGCGCGGCAGAATGGCCGTGACGATCGACAGCGCATTGATGCCGGGGTCGAATACGCCGAGGCCGCCCGGCTGCCAGATCCAATCCTGGTTCGGGTGCCACTTGCGGACATCTTCCTTCCACTCGACATGAACCGAGCGAATGCCGGCGTCCGCGAGGAAAGCACGCGCGGGCTCCACGGCCGAAGCGTAGCGCGAATGCCATGTGGCAAAAAGCGTGACGCCCTTTTCCTTGGCCAGAGACACGAGCGGCGCGATCTCGCTCACCGTCGCACCCGGCGGCTTCTCGAGCATCACATGCTTGCCGGCGCGCAAGGCGGCCTCGGCCTGCGCATGGCGTCCCTGCGGCGGTGTGCAAAGGGACACGGCGTCCACATCGTCGCCGACCGCCGCCAGAAGTTCATTCACGTCCGAAAACGACGGCAGTCCGTCCAGGGAGGCGTTGCGGCTGGCGATGGCGACGAGATCGACGCCCTCCACCTTGGCGATGGAGGGAACATGCTGATCCCGTGCGATCTTGCCGAGGCCGACAATGGCGGTACGAAGCGTCATCCTGCGACCCTCAAAGCGCCTTGACCGAAACCGGCGTCTCGCTGGCGCTCGCCAGCGTATTGACCAGCGGCAGGCGGAACGGGCGCGCGTCGATCTCGAAGCGGTCTCCATTCTCGGTCTTGACGCCATGCGTCACCGACAGCGTGGCCGTTCCGAAGAAATGGACATGCAAGTCGCCGGGGCGGCGGAACAGATCATACTTGAAATGGTGATGTTCCAGATTGCGGATCGAATGCGACATGTTCGCCTCGCCCGACAGGAAGGGCTTGTCGAAGATGACCTCGTCGCCGCGTAGGATACGCGAGGTGCCCTCGACGCTCTCCGGCAATTCGCCGACCAGAAGCTCCGGGCCGAGCGAGGCTTCGCGCAGCTTGGAATGGGCGAGCCAGAGATAGTTGCCGCGCTCGGTCACATGGTCCGAAAACTCGTTGGCAAGGCAGAAGCCGAGGCGGAACGGCGTTCCGTCCGGGCCGATCAAATAGATGCCCGCCAGTTCCGGCTCCTCGCCGCCATCCAGTGCAAAGGAGGGCGAGGTCAGCGGGTCGCCGGGGCCGACCAAGCAGGAGCCGTCGCCCTTGTAGAACCATTCGGGCTGTACGCCGACATCGCCCTCGGCCGGCTTGCCGCCTTCCAGACCCATGCGGAACATCTTCATGGAGTCGGTGACATGCTCGCCCGCGGCGGACTTGTGCATCTTGTCGCGGCCGTCAGCCGAGCCGAGATGGGTGAGGCCCGTACCGGCCACGATGAAATGCGCGGGGTCGGGATGATGGATGGGGAGACCGATCCGCCCTTCGGCCAGCGCCGCGTCGAGATCGACACTCTCGCCCTGCCCGGCCTGCGCGACCAGATCGGACAAGCTCTTGCCCTCACGGATCGCCGCGCCGGCCAGTTCGTAGACGGAGGCATAACCAGGAACGACATGCGCCGCGCCCGCATCGTCACTGGCGACCACGGCCAGATGGCCACCGAATTTTACCTGAAGAAGTCGAAGTGCCATCGCAATACGATCCGATCGGTCGGGAGCCCGTCTCCAAGCCATCCTCGCGCCCGCGCAAGAAGGCTCAATTGTCTGCGTTATTTCGAAGGGCTCCAGTCTTGTCAATCGGCAGGCAGGCGCCCGCTCCGGGACACACCGATAATTCGATGCTGCGCCGCGAAAGAACCGTGCGTTCTCTCGATGCGACTGGACATGCCCTTGACCGCGTTCTACCCCGAATGGCCTTCCTCTGCGATGCCGACGGGCCGACATGACCATGCCGACAGCTTCTTCCCCCCAGCCGGAGCTCCTGCCGTGGCGGGGGCATCTGAAGGCGACGTTTGCGCTCGGCCTGCCGCTCGTGGGCGCGCAGCTCGCGCAGATTTCGATCAACGTCACCAACACGGTGATGATAGGTCAACTCGGCGCGGCCCAGCTCGCGGCGGCGGTTCTCGCCACACAGACCTTCTACGTGTTCTGGATGTTCGGCTCGGGCTTCGCCTATGCGGTCATGCCCGTGGCGGCGGCCGCGCATGGCAATGGCGACGTGCGCGGCGTGCGCCGTTCGGTGCGGATGGGGCTTTGGGTCGTCATCCTCTACAGCCTTCTGGTGATGGTTCCGCTTTGGTTCACCGAAACCATTCTGGTGCATCTCGGTCAGGAACCGGCGATTGCGGCCGAGGCTGGGGACTATGTCCGCGTCCTGCAATGGTCCATGGCGCCCTATCTCGCGACCTTCGTGCTGCGCTCCTATCTCAGCGCGCTGGAGCGCCCGAATGTCGTGCTCGGGATCACGCTGCTGGGTGCAGGTCTCAACGCGCTGTTCAACTATATCCTCGTGTTCGGCCATTTCGGCGCACCGGCGCTCGGCCTCACGGGCTCGGGGATCGCTTCCGTTGGAACATCGATCGCGACCTTTCTGCTGCTCCTCGCCTATACGAGCCGAGCGCGAGGGCTTGAGGTCTTCGATATCTGGCGGCGCTTCTACGCGCCGGACTGGCCCGCCTTCCAGGAGGTGCTGCGGCTGGGATGGCCGATCGGCGCGACGATCCTCGCCGAAGTCGGCCTCTTCACAGCGGCGTCCGTGATGATGGGCTGGATCGGCACGCTGGAACTCGCGGCTCACGGGATCGCGCTTCAGCTGGCCTCGATTTCCTTCATGATCCCGCTGGGTCTTGCGAGCGCGGCCACCGTGCGGGTCGGAACGGCTTTCGGTCGGCATGACGCGGCCAATCTGGAGCGCGCGGCACGCATATCGCTGATCGTGGCCGGCGTGATCTCCTGCACCGCCGCCATGCTGTTCTGGGTCGCGCCGGGACTCCTGATCGGGCTTTATCTCGAAATGCGCCAGCCCAACGCGCAGGCGGTGCTTCAAGCCGCCATCCCGCTTCTGGCCGTGGCCGCCGCGTTCCAGATCGTGGACTCTCTTCAGGTGACGGCAAGCGGCATTCTGCGCGGCATGAAGGACACGCGCATTCCCATGTTCATCGCCGTCGCCAGCTATTGGCTGGTGGGGATGCCGGTCGCCTACGGACTGGCCTTCGTCGCCGGCTGGAAAGGGGTTGGCGTCTGGTGGGGACTGGCAGGAGGGCTCCTCGTCGCTGCCATTCTGATGAGCGCCCGCTTCGTTGGCCTGGAGCGGAAATGGCGGCAGGGCGCTACCGGCTAAACTGTCGCGAGACTGCTCCGACGTCGCAGCGTGACAATTTCACAACTTTCCTTGTCGGGAATCCTTCTACATTTACATCAATGGCGGGTTACAGCGCCGCGCGGTGGAAGGTGAGAATGACCCGAGGCCCTGACGACAAAGGCATGACAGGGTGCATTGAGCCGGTTTGACCATCGCGCGTTCGGAAACTGCCCTCGTGGCACGGGCGGACTTCAACAGGGACTTGAGCAAGATGCGGCAAGCAGATGGTCTGCGCGGAAAGCGTGTTCTCGTCGTTGAGGACGAGTTCCTGGTCGCGCTAGATCTGGAATGTGAACTCGCCGACTCCGGGGCGGAGGTCACCTGCGCCAGCACGCTGGGCCAAGCGACGGGTGTGGCGCAGTCCGGCCGTTTCGATGCCGTGGTGCTCGATCTCAATCTTCACGGCGAAACCTCCTATCCGCTTGCCGATTATCTGGCCGCCAACGATGTTCCCTTCGTGTTCCATACGGGCCAGGGGGAGCAGAGTGTTCTCGCCAAGCGCTATCCAGGGGTCGCGGTTTGCAACAAGCCGTGCGACGGGCGCATCCTCCTTAAAACGCTGGAATGCGCGATGTCGGATCGATCGCCATCAGCCGCCAACAACGCGTGAACGCAGAGCTTCACGGGTGATTTCGGGAGCGAGCGCCTTGCTTCAGCCCACGCAAATCTCCTGTCCATCGGGAACCTTTCACTTCAGTATCCGTTGATGGATCGAGAGCAAAACGCTCGGATCAGCAAGATCACATGGAGTCGATCGGCATGAAGAAGACACTTTTGGTTGCCGTTTCTGCGACGATGCTCCTGAGTGGCGCGGCCTTCGCGCAGTCTTCGGAAACGACCAATCCAGTTCCCGGCACCAGCGCGGGCGAGAATTCGGCGGTCCCGGCTGGCGCTGCCAGCACCGTTACCACCAATCAGGACGCTCCCAAGGCCGACACATCCGCGGCCGCGACCTCTGTTCCTGTTCCCGGCAATACGAGCGGCATCGACAGCACGCAGCCCGTGCGTAAGCCCATGACGTCTGGCGACGCAACTTCGGTTCCGACCGAGACCAACAACCCCGTCCCAGGCACGAGCGCGGGTGAGAACTCTACGGTTCCCGCGAAGTAAGTTCGGATAGTCACCAAACGAGAAGGGCGGCCTCACAGCCGCCCTTTTTTTTGCCGGCCGCACCGCATCAGTGATGAGCGTGAGCGGTCTTCTCTGCATTCCGTTTGCGCGTTTCCGCCGCCTTCTTGGCTGAGGCCGAACGCTCGGCGGCGCTCCGTGATGCGCTCGCTTTACCGCCCTTCTCGCCACCCTTGTGCGACGACGCGTGCGTATCGGGATGGCCGCGCCCCGATCCGCTCTTGTTGCCTCCGCCGCTGTCTTTGTTCACGGTGGCCCAAGCCCGGCGCTCCGCTTCCGCCTCGGGTACGCCGCGCTCTTCATAGCCATCCGCGATATGCTCGGCCTTTCGCTTCTGCTTGTCTGTGTATTTCGACTTGTCGCCTTGGGGCATGATGACCTCCCAGCTCGCTTGAACCTAAAGGCGACAACTGGAAGGCTTTGGGCCGGTTCCCCATCGGGTCTTGGCGGAGCTACTCCATATTTGTGTGCCGGGCGCGCATCGTCTCGCTGGACTCCCCCAGCAAGGTCTTCAGCTTCAGCACCATCACTTCGAACAGAACGAAGAGCGCGCCCTCGAAAAGCGAGCCCATGGGCAGAACCGAGGAAGCATTGGCGCCCTGATCGTCCGCCATGGTTTGGGCCGGTATGGTTAACACATGATCGGCCAAAGCGGGCACGCGGCCGGAGGGCTGCGCGGTGACGACCACGACCTTCGCGCCGGCCGCCTTCGCGACGCCGATCAGCGCCAGAGACGTCGAGATTTCGCCGGGCCCACACACAACGAGGAATACATCCCCCTCGCCCAGAGCCGGTACCGTCATGTCGCCCACGACCGAGACCGACCGGCCGAGGTGGAACAGGCGCATGGCGAAGCCCTTGAGCTGAAGCCCTTCGCGCCCGCCCGCATAGGTGCAGATATGACGCGCATTCGCGACGAGCCGGCAGGCTTCGTCCACTTGCGCGTCATCGATGCCGGACACGGCGCCGGCAAGCTCATCGATCGCAGACCGATACAAATCGCTCATGTCTATCCCCTCAGACGATGCCGCCGCCAGAGCCGCGCGAAGCCGGGCGTTCCTGCGACACACGCTGCCGATAGCCGCTCGTGCGGTACGCGGCGATCGGATCGATGGCGCCGCCTGCCTCCAGCCGCGCCTTGGCGAGGATCGGCTCCACATCGAAGCGGAAGCCGGCTTTCAGCGTTTCGGAGGCCATGAGCGCGTCGTTCTCGTCCTGAAAGCCGCGCAGGGCCGCGCGATCCACCAGCAGCGCCTGCGCATAGGCGCGGCGGATTTCGCCGGCCGTGCGGATCAGGCTTTCGATCGGGTCGGTGACGTTGTGCGACTGGTCGATCATGTAGGACGGCCCCAGCGCGTCCAACCGTGCGCCGGCTTCCACCAACTCATTGAAGACGAGGAAGAGACGGAACGGATCGATCGAGCCGGCGTCGAGATCGTCGTCGCCATATTTGGAATCGTTGAAGTGGAAGCCGCCGAGCTTGCGCGAGTGAATGAGCCGAGAAACGATCTGCTCCATATTCACATTCGGTGCGTGGTGTCCGAGATCCACGAGGCAGAAGGCTTTCTCGCCCAGTTCCACCGCCGTCAGGTAGCTCGTGCCCCAGTCTTGCACCACCGTCGAATAGAACGCCGGCTCGTACATCTTATGCTCTGAGAAGATGCGCCAGTCGGCGGGCAGACCCTTCGTGATCTCCTTCATCGCACCCAGATAACGCTCGAAGGCGCGGCCGAGATCGCTCTGCCCGGGGAAGTTCGACCCGTCACCAATCCAGACGGTCAGCGCCTTGGAGCCGATCGCTTCGCCGATCGATACGGTTTCGAGATTGTGCTCCACGGCTTGCTGCCGTACCGCTGCGTCCGTATGCGATAGTGAGCCATACTTATAGGACAGTGGCTGGCTGGGATCGTCCGGGTGATCCTGAAACGTATTGGAGTTCATCGCATCGAAGCCGAGCCCCAGTTCCTCGGCCTTGGCGCGCAGGTCGGCGGGGTCGGCCTTGTCCCAGGGGATATGCAGCGAGACGGCGGGGGTGGCGCGGCCGAGGTCGTTGATCACGGCACAGTCGTTCAGCTTCTCGAAGATGCCGCGCGGCTCGCCGCCGCCCGGAAAACGAGCAAAGCGCGTGCCGCCGGTCCCGACGCCCCAGGAGGGAACGGCGACCGTGAAGCCCGCGACCTTCCGCTTGATGTCGTCGATCGCAATGCCGCGTCGGTCCAGTCGCGCACCGAGCGCGGCGTAGTCGGCCTCCAGTGCCTCTTGGAACTGCTCGTTGCTCTTGTCGATAACGTCTCGATCGATCCGTGCGGCCATGCGCCGTCCTCCCCTGCCTTGGTGAAACTGCCCGGCCTCGTCTCCCGGCCGGGCGTGGTCTCTGGTTTCGGTGCCGATCAGCGCGTGAACGAGATCTGGTTGCCCGCGTCCACATTCATGATATTGCCGGTGGACTTGGCCGACAGGTCGCTCGCGAGGAAATAGACCGCTTCCGCGATGTCCTCCGGGAAGACCGAACGCTTCAGGAGCGAGCGCTGACGATAGTGCTCCTCCAGCTGTTCCTCGCCGATCTTGGAAGACGCCGCGCGCTGCTCGCGCCACTCGCCGCTCCAGATCTTGGAGCCGCGCAGCACGGCGTCGGGGTTCACGGTGTTCACGCGGATGCCGGCCTCCGCGCCCTCCAACGCGAGACAGCGCGCCAAATGGATTTCCGCAGCTTTAGCCGTGCAATAGGCGGACGCGCCGGCGGACGCCGCCAGACCGTTCTTCGAGGCGATGAAGACGATGGAGCCGCCAAGCTTCTGCCGGCGGAACAGTCGGAAGGCCTCGCGCGAGACGAGGAAATAGCCGGTCGCGAGAATGTCGATATTGCGGTTCCAGACCTCCAGCGTCGTCTCCTCGATCGGCGAGGCCGAGGCGATACCGGCGTTGGACACGAGAATGTCGAGGCCACCAAATTCCGTCACGGCATCCTCGAAAGCCTGTGCGACCGCCGCCTCGTCGGTGACATTGGCGATGACGCCGCGCACCTGATCGGCACCGAAGCGCTTGGCGAAGTCGGCCCTTGCCGCGTCCAGCGCGCCGGCATCGATATCGGCCAGCACCACGCAGGCGCCCTCGCTCATCAGCCGCTCGGCCGTCGCACGGCCGATGCCGCCGGCCCCACCCGTCACGAAGGCGATGCGCCCGGCCAGCGATTTGGGCTTGGGCATACGCTGCAGCTTGGCCTCTTCCAGAAGCCAATACTCGATGTCGAAGGCTTCCTGCTCGGGCAGGCCCTGATAGGTGTCGACGCCGGATGCCCCGCGCATGACGTTGATGGCATTGACGTAGAACTCCGAGGCGATGCGCGCCGTCGCCTTGTCCTTGGCGAACGACAACATGCCGACGCCCGGAACGAGATAGATCACCGCGTTCGGGTCGCGGATCGCCGGGCTGTTGTCGTGGCGGCAGCGCTCGTAATAGGCGCGATAGCCCTCGCGATAGGCTTCTACGGCCGCATCCAGACCGCCGACCAGAACATCCAGATCGCCGTTGTACGGCAGGACGAGCGGGCGGATCTTGGTGCGCAGGAAATGGTCGGGGCAGGATGTGCCGAGCGCGGCCAGCTCGTCCAGCCGGTTCGAGCCGACGAATTCGAGAACGGCCGGCGAATCGTCGAAATGGCCGATCTTGCGCTCTTCGACGCCGATCCGCGCGCGGATTTCCGGCATGAGCCGCGCCGCGACCCGCCTGCGCTCGGCCACATCACGCGCCGGCGATTTCTCACCACCAAAGGCCGGCTTGCCGGCCAGCTGTCCATCGAACCACTCGATGGCGCGATTGATGATGCGAAGCGTCGTCTCGTAGCAATCCTTCGCGGTCTCGCCCCAGGTGAACAGCCCATGGCTTTCCAGGACGACGCCCCTGGCCTGTGGGTTTTCGGCCGCAAAGCGCGAGAGGTCGAGCCCGAGCTGGAAGCCCGGACGACGCCAGGGCAGCCAACCGAGCTCCTCGCCATAGATGTCGCGCGTCAGCTCGCGCGAGCGCCCGGTCGCCGCGATGGCGATCACCGCATCGGGATGCATGTGATCGACATGGGTGTACGGGAGATAGGCGTGCAGCGGCGTGTCGATGGAGGATGCGCGCGGGTTGAGATTGAAGGTGCAGTGACTGAGCAGGCCCACCATCTCGTCCTCATGCTCCGGCCCGCGATAGATGCCGCGCAGCTGCTCGAGCTTGGACTGGTAGAGCGTCGCGAAGCCGTCCAGCTTCATCGTGCCGACATCGCCGCCCGAACCCTTGACCCAGAGGACGGTGACGGTCTCACCGGTGAGCGGATCGCGTTCTTCGACCTTGGCCGAGGTGTTGCCACCGCCGTAATTGGTGATGCGCTTGTCCGAGCCGAGAAGGTTCGAGCGATAGAGCAGCCGCTCCGACTCGCTCATGCCCGCCGCCTTGGCGTCGTCCCAGCGATTGTCCAAAAGCTTGGTGGTCATGGGCAGAAGCCTCCTCCTTCGGCAGCCGCGAAAGCCTCTCGCGACGACGCGAACCATCCGCTCGCAATCCCCATCTGTCAACAGGATCGATCAAGTTCGATCATGTTGCGCTGCACAATGATTATTCCTGATCGAAGATGATTGACAGAGGGCCGATAAGAGCGGAACTTCGGGTTCGGGAGGACTGGGAATGCACGAGCGGGAGCGTCATCGCATGATCCTGAGCGCTATCGAAGGGCGCTCGGTGGCGACCGTTCAGGACTTCGCAGCGCTGACGGGCGCTTCGGAGGCGACGGTCCGCCGTGACATCGCGCTGCTCGATTCGCAGAAGAAGCTCAGGCGCGTGCGGGGTGGCGCGGAGGCCCTGAAACAGGCTTTGCCTCGCGCCGTCTCCGGCGAAAGCTTCGGCACGCTCCAGACCCGCAACGCGTCGCAGAAGCTCGCCATCGCCCGCGAGGCCGCGCGCCTATGCGAGGATGACAGCGCCATCATCATCAATGGCGGCTCGACCACGTTCGGCATGGTGCATTACCTCACGGGGCTCCGTCTGCAGGTGCTGACCAATTCCTTTCCGATCGCCGAGCATCTCCTTCAGCATTCGCAATGCGGCGTCCTGCTGCCGGCGGGCGCGGTCTATCGCGAGCAGGGCCTGATCCTCTCGCCGTTCGACGCGGACGGGATCGCGCATTTCCGCGCAAGGCGCATGTTCATGGGCGCGCAGGGCATTTCGCCGCTGGGCTTCGCAGAATCGGACCCGCTCATTATCCAGTCCGAACAGCGCCTCATGCGGCAGGCCGATGAGCTGGTGATCCTGGCCGATGCCAGCAAATTCGCCGATCGGTCCAGCTTCATCATCGCGCCGCTGGAGCGGGCCGACATCCTCATCACCGACGAGCGGATCGACGACCGCTCCGCCGCCATGATCGAAAGCGCGGGGCTTCGCCTGATCGTGGCGGTGCTGGAGCCCAAGGGCGAGCCACCGAGGAGCGAGTCATGAGCGCCGACAGCGTGGAAACCTACGCCTTCCGTATGCGGCTTCACCCTCATCGGGAGGAAGCGTACAAAGCGCGCCACGATGCCATTCCGGCCGAACTCGTCGTCCTGCTGCGCGAGGCCGGCGTCAGCGACTATTCGATCTTTCTCGATCCCGAGACGAACTGCCTCTTCGGCGTCCTGAAGCGCCCGCGCGATCACGGCATGGCGGCCTTGCCGGACCATCCCGTGATGCAGCGCTGGTGGGCCGCGATGGCCGATATCATGGACACCCATTCCGGAAATGAGCCCGTGGCCGTGCCGCTCGTTCCCATGTTTCATATGGATTGAGCCATGAGCGATGCGCCCCGCTTCGTCGCCGTCGTCGATATCGGCAAGACCAATGCCAAGCTGGTGCTGCACGACCTCAGCGAGCGGCGCGACCTCGCTGTCCGCTCGCGCCCCAACATCATCCGGCAAGACGGTCCCTATCCGCATTACGACACGGATGCGCTTTTCGCCTTTCTGATCGAAAGCCTCGCCGCCTTCTCAACCGAGCACAGGCTGGACGCCATCTCGATCACCGCGCACGGTGCTTCGGTCGCTTTGATCGGAGGCGAGGACCTAGCCCTTCCCGTGATCGACTACGAGGCGCCGCTGGAGGGAAGCGAAGCCTATGACGCGATCCGGCCGGACTTTGCCGAAACGCTATCCCCCGCCATGGCGAACGGATTGAATGTCGGGCGTCAGCTTTTCTGGCTCCAGACCCGCTTTCCCGAACGCTTCGCCGAGACTCGGCACATTCTCACCTACCCACAATATTGGGCCTATCGGCTGACGGGCGTGGCCGCCTGCGAGGCGAGTTCGCTGGGCAGCCACACCGATCTCTGGTCGCCCGAGCGCGGTGACTTCTCCTCGCTGGTTGATCGAATGGGCTGGCGGGCTCTGTTTGCGCCGCTGCGCAGCGCCTTCGATCGTTTGGGTCCGTTGAAGTCGGACCTTGCCGAACGGATCGGCTTGGGGGGGCAAGAAATCCCCGTCTTCTGCGGCATTCACGATTCCAACGCATCGCTTCTGCCTCATCTCCTGACGCGGCAGGCCCCTTTCGCCGTCCTGTCCACGGGAACCTGGGTCGTCGGATTCTCCATTGGCGGTGAACCGAAACCTTTCGATCCCGACCGGAACATGCTGGCCTATGTCGATGCCTTTGGCCGCCCGGTGCCCTCGGCCCTGTTCATGGGCGGGCGCGAATTCGACATCCTGACGGGCCGCTCGCCGGAAACGCCGGGAGACGACGTGGTGAACGCCGTAATGGCGCGCGGGCTGATGGTGACGCCGCCGATCACAACGGGAACTGGCCCATTCCCGCACGGCCAGGGCGGTTGGTCGCACCCGTCTCACAACCTATCGGCGGCCGAGCGTACCGCCTCTGCGAGCCTTTACGTGGCTCTGATGGCCCATGAAAGCCTTACGTTGATCGGCGCGGCAGGACCAACCATCGTGGAAGGGCCGTTCGCGCGCAACGCGCTGTTCCTGCGGGCGCTCGGAGGCCTGACGGGTCGGCCGGTTTTCGCACCGACGCAGGGCACGGGCACCAGCGCGGGCGCCGCGCTTCTGGCGTCGGGGCGCGACGGCGCGAAGCCACAAGGGTCTGATGAAACGTCGCTAGCGCTCGCGTCTTTGCCGGGTCTGTCCGACTACGCGGCGCGCTGGCGCGAGCGGCTGAATGCGATGGAAGGGATATGGCCATGAGCATGTCCGCGTCACGCGCGCTTATGCTGGAGCCGACGCCACCGAACGGGCCGGCCTTGGAGGTGATTCTTTGCGGACCGCGCGAGTCCTTCCGCTGGGCCACGCATGATTATCCGCATCACCTCGCCAAATGGCACTGCCACCCGGAATACGAGTTGCATCTCATCCGTGAGAGCTCCGGCCGCATGATGATCGGGGATCATGTCGGCCCGTTCGAGGCCGGGAGCCTGATCCTGACCGGGCCGAACCTCCCGCACAATTGGGTCAGCGCCATCGAGCCCGGCACAAGCTTACGCGAGCGCGACGTGCTGGTGCAGTTCAGCGGCGAGATCGCGGATCGTCTGTCCCACGCCTTCGCTGAATTCGCCGAGGTCGCCGCCCTGCTGCAGGAGGCGGCTTTCGGCGTCGAGTTCATCGGCGAGACGGCCGAACGAGGTCGCAAGAAACTTTGCGACATCGGCGAGTTGGAAGGCCCGCATCGACTGCTCGCATTTCTGAGCCTGATGGCAGACCTCGCCACCCGCCGGGCGGAACGGCGCACGCTATCGAGATGCGCGCCCGCGCTTGGCCTTCACACCAGCGCCTCGCGTAAGCTGGAGCGCGTGATCGCGTTTCTGGGCGCGCATTTCCGCCGGGACATCGCGCTGCAGGAAGCTGCGGATGTCTGCAACATGGAGGCGACGGCCTTCTCTCGCTTCTTCAAGCATCAGACCGGACACAATTTTTCGGCCTATGTGAACCATCTGCGCGTGCAGGCCGCCTGTCAGCTTCTCGCCACCAGCGACAAGTCGATCACCGATATCTGCTTTGAAACCGGCTTCAACAACACTGCCAATTTCAACAGGCGATTCTTCATGGTCTGCGGGGAGACGCCCAGCGGTTACCGGGCAACGACACGCCGTATCCAGCGCCCTCCCCTGATGCAACGCGCAACAGCCTAGCCCGGAGAAACGCAAGAAAGTTTGGAAACCCGCCTGAATCGGTGTCGCGATCCGCGACGAGGCTGCATAGCATCCATTCCAACACTGCATGACAAGGAGAGGCCATCGGATGTCTTCCGTCGCCCCTGTTCCCACGGTCGATCCGACCGACCAGCGCGCCCTCGTGCTCGAAGCCAAGGACCAGCTTTCGCTTCGCGACTTCCAGTTGGACGAGCCGCTCGGGCCTCACGACGTTCGCATCGCCATCCACACGGTCGGCATCTGCGGCTCTGACGTGCATTATTATACCCATGGCGCCATCGGCCCCTTCGTGGTGCGCGAGCCCATGATCCTCGGCCATGAGGCCTCCGGGATCGTGACCGAGACCGGCTCGGCGGTGACGACGCTGAAAGCCGGCGACCGCGTCTGCATGGAGCCCGGCATTCCCGATCCGAACGGGCGCGCGACGCGGCTTGGCCTCTACAATCTCGATCCCGCCGTGCGCTTCTGGGCCACACCGCCGATCCATGGCGTGTTGCGCCCGAGCGTCGTGCACCCGGAAGCCTTCACCTTCAAACTGCCCGATAACGTGACCTTCGCTGCCGCCGCCATGGTGGAACCCTTGGCGGTGGGCGTTCATGCCGTTACCAAGGCCAAGGCCGCGCCCGGACATATCGCGGTCGTGATCGGCGCCGGACCGATCGGCCTCGTCACGGTGCTCGCCGCGCTCGCAGGCGGCTGCGCGCATGTGATCGTCAGCGATGTGGACGACACGAAGCTCGAGATCGCTCGCAAGCTCGGCTCGGTCTCCACTGTCAACGTGTCGCGCGAAAACCTCGCCGAGGTCGTGAAGGCCCGCACCGAAGGTTGGGGCGCGGATGTGATCTACGAATGCGCCGGCTCCGAACGGGCGATCGCCGATATTTTCGAACCGCTCTGCCCCGGCGGCGTGGTGGTCTTCGTCGGCATCCCGCTGTCCAACCCCGCCTATAACGTGTCGGCCGCCATGCTGAAGGAAGCGCGGGTCGAGCATGTGTTCCGCTACGCCCATGTCTTCCCGCGATGCGTGGCGATGCTGGCCTCCGGCGCGATCGACGTCTCGCCCCTCATCACGCGGACCTATCCGTTCGAGAAGAGCGTCGAGGCGTTTCAGGACGCCGCGTCCGCCCCCAAGGGCCAAGTCAAGATGCAGATCACCATGGGTCTCCCCGGCGCATAGCGCCGGCCTGCCGGCCGCGATCACGAATGCTTTGGGAGGAGCCCTATGAATTTCGAAGGTAAGACCGTCATCGTCACGGGCGCAGGCAAGGGCATCGGCCGGCGCACGGTGGAGCTTCTGACGCAGCGCGGCGCCAAGGTCGTCGCGCTGTCCCGCTCACAGGCCGATCTCGACAGTCTCGCGGCCGAGACGGGCGCGCGCGGCTTCAGCGTCGATCTCGGCAACGCCGCGGAGACACGTCGGATCACCGCCGAGGCCCTGCCGGCCGACATGCTGGTCAATTGTGCGGGCATCAACATTCTCGAGCCGTTCCTGGAGATGAAGGACGAGTCCTTCGACACGGTTCAGGCCGTGAACGTGCGCTCGGCCGCCATCGTCTCGCAGGTCTTCGCGAGGGATCTGGTCGCCCGAAAGGCCAAGGGCGCAATCGTCAACGTCTCGTCCATCTCGTCCTTTCTCGGCTTTCGCGATCACGCCGCCTATTGCGCCTCCAAGGGCGCGATGGACGGGCTGACGCGGGTCATGGCGAACGAGTTGGGGCCGCACGGCATTCGCGTCAATTCCGTTGCGCCCGGCATTACCTTGACCGATCTCGCCCGCGTCGCATGGGAAGCGCCGGAGAAGGGCGGCCCCATGCTGGCACGCACCCCGATCGGTCGTTTCGCCGAAACCGAGGACGTGGCGGAGGTCATCCTGTTCCTCTTGAGCGACGCGGCGGCCATGCTGACCGGCGTGACGCTGCCGATCGACGGAGGCTTCCTTGCCAACTGACGCCGCGCCCATCATCGCGCTGCGTGGCGTCGAGAAGTCCTTCGGCCCGGTCCAGGTGCTGCGCGGGGTCGATTTCGATCTGCGCGCCGGCGAGGTCCACGCTCTGATGGGCGAGAATGGCGCGGGCAAATCCACCATGATCCGTCTCATGTCGGGGGCCCATCAGCCCAATTCCGGCACGGTGGAAGTGGACGGCGCGCCCGTACGCTTTTCCGGTCCCGGCGAGGCGAAGGCGTCCGGCATCGCCGTCGTGCATCAGGAGCTCCTTCTGTTTCCGGCGATGACGGTGGCTGAGAACATCTTTCTCGGCCATGCGCCCAGGACCGGGCGCGGCCTGATCGACTGGAACGAGATGCGCCGCAAGGCGCGCGCCATTCTGGATCGGCTCGACTGCCCCGATCTGGACGTGGACGAGAAGGTCTCCCGCCTCTCGGTCGCCAACCGGCAGCGCGTCGAAATTGCCCGCGCCCTGTCGCGCGACGCGCGCGTTCTCATCATGGACGAGCCGACGGCCGCGCTCGCCGAGGCCGATGTGCGCCGGCTGCTCGATGTCGTGCGCTCGCTGCGGGCGGAAGGCGTCGGCATCGTCTATGTCAGCCATCGCATGAACGAGATTTTCGAAATCTCGGACCGCATCACGGTGTTGCGCGATGGCAAGACGATCGACACGCGCGCCGCCGATGACGTGACCGAAGCCACCCTCGTGTCCATGATGGTCGGCCGCGACATTCACCAGCTCTTCCCCAAGGACACGATTCCGCTCGGGGAAACGGTGCTGGAGGTCAAGAACCTCGCTCATGCCGGCAAGGTCAGCGACGTGTCGTTTTCCGTGCGCGCGGGCGAGATTCTCGGCATTGCCGGTCTCGTCGGCTCGGGGCGAACGGAGCTGGCCCAAACCATCTTCGGCGTGACGCCGGCGACCTCGGGCGACATCCTGATCGACGGACAAGCGGTCACGGTCGGCAGCGTGCGCGAAGCCATCGCCCATCGTATTGCCTATGTCCCGGAGGACCGCGCCCAGCACGGCCTCGTGCGCCCGCAGACGATCCGCGAAAACGTGTCCATGGCGATCCTGAACCGGCTGACCCGGCGCGGCGTGGTCGATACCACGCGCGAAACGGCGATCGCAGCCGACGCCATTCAGCGCTTCGCGATCCGCGCGCGCGGCCCCGGGCAAGTCGTGGCCCA
Organism: Aureimonas ureilytica; assembly: GCF_001475935.1. Lineage (GTDB taxonomy): Bacteria > Pseudomonadota > Alphaproteobacteria > Rhizobiales > Rhizobiaceae > Aureimonas > Aureimonas ureilytica_A. Next base: position 14,742 of record NZ_LDQA01000025.1, on the reverse strand, counting down.
GTTGTCGGGCGGCAATCAGCAGAAGGTGGTGATCGCCAAATGGCTCGCCACCGATCCTCGCATTCTCATTCTCGATGAGCCGACGCGCGGCGTCGATGTCGGCGCCAAGACCGAAATCCATAAACTGATGAACCAACTCGCCGCCCAAGGGCTCGCCATCATCATGATCTCCAGCGAATTGCCAGAGGTGCTCGGCATGAGCGACCGCGTGGTGGTGATGAATGGCGGGCGCATGTCCGCGATTCTGCCACGCAGCGAGGCGACGCCAGAGATGGTCGGCGCGGCCATGATGACGGGACACGCCGCATGACCGGCCCTTCGCTTTCCCGCCGCCTGTCCGGCTCGGGGCAGGAAATCCTGCTGCTGCTGGCCATTGTCGCTCTGTTTCTCGTCGTCGGCTGGCTCAACCCGCGCTTCGTCTCGCAGAACAACCTGACCTCGATCTTCGTCGGCAATGCCTATATCGCGGTCGCGGCGATCGGCATGTCGATGGTCATCATCTCCGGCCATATCGACGTGTCCGTCGGCGCGCTGATCGGGGTTTTGGCGACGGTCAGCGGCCTTCTCGTCACCAACGGCTATCCCGTCTGGGTGGCCTGGCTCCTGCCCGTCTTGATCGGCGGGGCGGTCAATGCGCTGCTCGGCGCCGTCATCGCCTATCTCAAGGTGCCTTCGATCATCGCGACACTCGCCATGCTCTCGATCCTGCGCGGCGGGCTCATCACGGCGACTGGCGGCGCCTGGATTTCCGGTCTGCCACCGGAGTTCCAGCTTGCGCAATTTCGCCTTTTCGACATCCCCTCGCCCGTCTGGTTCATGGTGGTGATGACGATCGTCGCGGCTTTCCTGCTGCGCTCCACCGCCTTCGGGCGCTCGATCTATGCGGTTGGCGGCAATGGCGAGGCGGCAGAGGCCGAGGGGATCCCCTATAACCGAACGATCGTGAAGGTCTTCACCATTCACGGCATGATCGCTGGGGTATCCGCCATTCTCTTCGCGACGCAGCTTCAGGTGATCCAGTCCACCGTTCCGAACGGGCTCGAACTCATCATCATCACGGCTTCGGTGGTCGGCGGCGTCTCGATCTTAGGCGGTATTGGCACGGTGACTGGCTCGACGCTGGCGGCCATTCTCTTCGCCGCGATCGGCTCGTCGCTGATTTTCCTGAACGTCTCGGCCTACTGGCTGCGTGCGGTTCAGGGCATTCTAATCCTTGCCACCGTGCTGATCGACATGGCGCGGCGCGGGCGGACGGGCTGAGGGGGGATATCATCATGGCTCTTCGCTCCCTTCTCCGCCACGAGGCGCTTCTGGCCCTCATTCTCGCTGTCGCGCTCGCCGTTCTGGCGATCGACAACGAGCGCTTCTTCACCGCAGCCAACCTACTCAACCAGGGTCGCCTAATGACCGAGGTTGGGCTGATCGCGGTGGTGATGACCTTTGTCATCATCACGGGCGGCATCGATCTCTCAGTCGGCTCCATCCTTGGCCTCTGCGCCATTCTGGTGGGCGTGTTCTGGAAGACGCTCGGCTTGCCCCTGCCCGTTGCCATGGTGCTCTGCCTCGTGGTCGGCACGCTCGCCGGCTTCGTGAACGGGCTGATCGTCACCCGCTTCCGCGTGCCACCTCTGATCGCGACGCTGGCGACGCTCGCCCTTTATCGCGGTCTGGCGGAAGGCATCAGCCAGGCACAGTCGATCCGCGGCTACCCGTCCTGGTTCTTCGTACTGGGTCAGGGCAATGTTCTGGGCGTGCCGACGCAGCTCTGGCTTCTCGCCATCGTCGCCCTCGTCGGCTTCTTCATCCTGCGCTTCACGGCCTTCGGCCGCGCCACCTATGCCATCGGCAACAACGAGATGGGCGCGGAGTTTTCGGGCATCGACGTGGTGCGCACGAAGCTTCTGATCTACTCGGCTTCGGGCTTCGTGTCGGCGCTTGCCGCCCTTGTCTTCGTGTCTCGCGTCTCCACCACGCGCTCGGACATGGGCACGGGCATCGAACTCGACGTGATCACTGCGGTGGTTCTCGGCGGCACCTCGATCTTCGGCGGGCGCGGGCTCGTGGTCGGGACGCTGATCGGCCTGTGCCTCGTGCAGGTTCTGAAGAACGGCCTCGCCCTGTCGGGCGTCAAAGGCGACGGCACGATCGTCATCATCGGGTTCGTGCTGATCGCGGCCGTTCTCGTTTCCAATCTTCTTCGTCGCTATTCCAGCGATTGAGAGTGGCCTTCGGCCCCTCGGGAGGGGGTCGGTTCACAACCGTTCCATTTGGGAGGACTAACAATGCGCACCATGCTCGCCCTGCTTCTGGGCACCAGCCTTCTCACCGCTCCGGCCATGGCGCAGAGTGCCTGGACCGGCGGCGACGGCGCGCCGGCCAATCCGCTCGCCTGCGACGCCTCGGTCACGCCCGTTCCCCCTGGCGAATACAATGGCGGCACGCCGACCGGCGCGCCCGATCGCAAGGGCAAGCCGCTCAAGGTGGTCGATATTCCGAAGCTCGTCGGCGTCGGCTATTTCAACTCGACCGCCCAGGGCATTCAGGAAGCCGCCAAGGAAACCGGCTCGATGACCGTCACGACCGACGGTCCGACCAAGGCCAATATCGACGAGCAGATCACCTTCATCGACAATTACATCACCTCAGGCGTGGACGGCATTCTCTTCGCCGCGAACGATCCGGTGGCCATCGCGCCGGTTCTGAAGCGTGCGCTGGAAGCCGGCATCAACGTTGTCGGCTATGACGCGGATGCGGAAGCCGATGCGCGCCAGTGGTTCGTCAATCAGGCGCAGCCGAACGGCGTGGCCAAGGCGCTCATCGATCAGCTGGCCTCCGAAGTCGGCGAAGACGCCTCCTTCGCCATCGTCACCTCGACCTTCACGACGCCCAACCAGTCCCGCTGGATCAGCGAGATGCAGGGCTATGCCGAGAAGTGCCACCCGAAGCTGAAGTTCCTGGAGACGGTGGAAGCGCAGGAGGACAACATCCTGTCCTTCAACCAGGCGCAGACGCTGATCAACAAATATGGCGACGAGTTGAAGGGCATCCTCGGCATGACCTCGGTCGCGACGCCCGCCGCCGCCGAAGCCGTTCAGCAGAACAAGCTCTGCGGCAAGGTGTCGGTGGTCGGCCTCGCCCTGCCCAACGCGATGAAGCCCTATATCAACGGCGACTGCATCAAGTCGACCGTGCTTTGGTCGACGGTGGATCTCGGCTATGCGGCAGGCCTCGCCATGCGCGCGGTTGCGGACGGCACGTTGAAGCCGGGTGACACGAGCTTCAAGGCCGGGCGTCTGGGCGATCTCCAGATCGTCAACCAGAGCCAGATTCTGCTCGGTGCGCCGAAGGTCTTCACCAAGGCCGACATCAACAACTTCGACTTCTAAGACCGAACATGGCGCGGCTTTTCGAAGCCGCGCCACCTAGCCTCAATCCGATGGCTCGACCTGACCGCGATGCTGAAGCCAGCGCGCCATGAGCAGGCAGAGAAAGGCCCAGGTCGCGCCGGCGCACCAACCGGCCAGAACGTCGGTGGGGTAATGCACCCCAAGATAAACCCGGCTCGCACCGATAAGCAGCGTCAGCACCACCGCGAGGCCGATGAAATAGGCGCGCATGACGAAGCGCTCTTCCGTTCGCGCCAGGAGCGCGCCGAGCGTCAGATAGGTGACGGCCGAAAGCATGGCGTGCCCGCTCGGGAAGGACAAGCTGTGAACGTCCACGAGATGGCCGACGACATCCGGCCTTTGCCGGTCGAAGAAAACCTTCAGCACATTCGACAAAGCCGTTCCGCCCACCACCGCCCCGAAGACGAGCAGCGCAGCGGCGCGCTTGCCGTTGAGCAACAGATAGGCGACGGCCGCGACGAGGATCATGGTCAGGACGGTGTAACCGCCGAGGGCGGTGATGTCTCGAAGCGCCGCTTCGAGCCAGAACGGGCCGATCGGATCGTCCGGTCGGCCGGGCTCGCGCAAGGCGCGCAGGATCGCGTCGTCGAAGGCGTGCGTATCCCCTTCCCGCACCTCGCCGGCAATGGACAGAAATCCGAACAGTCCGCCGGACAAGCCGACGAGCCAAAGCAGGAGCTTGGCTTCGATCCGACCAAGAACCGGCAGTCGGCGAAAACGGGACGAAGAGGGCGCGTCGGGCGCGGTCGATCGATCGGTCATGCCAACGAGATATAGCCGGCTCTCCAACCGGCGAGAGGGAGAGCCGGGCCTTGGCCCGGCTCCCGCAGAATTTATTGCGCGCCCTTGCTCTTCAGCCAGTCACGCAACTCGCCGATCTCGCGCTCCTGCGAGGCGACCACATCCTCCGCGATCTTGCGGATCGTCGGATCGTTCTCGCCGCTGGCGAGATAGGCTTTGGCCATGTCGATCGCGCTTTGATGATGCGGGATCATCATGCGCGCGAAATCGACGCCCGGCTGGCCGGACATCGGCATGGACGACATGTCCGCATCCATGCGCTTCATGGCCTTCATGTAAGCCTGCGAGGCCGGCGAGTGCGCGCCTCCATGGGCGGAATGATCCTGCGCCAGCGCCGGAGCGCCTACGATAGCGGGCAGGATGGTGAGAGCGATCAAAATACGCTTCATGGTTCAAGCCGCCATCTTCCGGCATTCATCCGCGCAATGGCGGCAGGCCGCGACGCAGGCGTCCATATCGCCCACACGCTCGCAATCATCCGCGCAGGCTGCACAGATTTCGGCGCAGGCCGCGCAGGAATGCCGATGAGCGTCCGTGCCGAGCAGCATCAGATGCGCCGACGCCCGGCACATTTCCGCGCAGGCGAGCATCAGCCGGAAATGCGCGGGCTCCGTATGCGGGCCGCCCGCCTCCAGGCAATGATGCGAGGCGGAGGAGAGGCAGGTCTTGTAGCAATCGAGGCAGGCGTCGATGCAGGCCTGCATATCCATTTTCATGGGGTTCATGGTGAAATCCTTCGAATGGCGGGGGTTCGCCCGGCGTCGGTGTGGCGCTCGAGGTCTGGACCGGGAATAAAACGGGGCTCGAAGACTTTCAGGCTCGCGGCGGTGGCGCGAGAACGGGCGGCGTCACCCCGTGCGGGGCGATCTGGAGCACAAGCGGCATGCGAGCCGAGCGCATAAGCGGCCTTGCCGCGGACAGGAGCGCGACCGGCGCGACCGGCACGCAATGAAACAAGCAGCATAGGCTGTCCACAGCAGAGCCCGGAGAGGTTCCATGATGGTCCGAGAGCATGGTGGCTTCGGCGCAGGGCTTGGCGGAATGAATCTGCGCGTGACCGCCTGTTGGAAAGCCCGCCGCCGCCAGCAGAAAGGCCAGCACCATGAACAGGCGAAGGCCGCAGCCGTTGAGTGCTGCGGCTTGAGAGCGTGATCTCGAGAGGGCTCGCGCGAAGGACATCGGGTTCAGACTTGTCGCGGTCCCGCTCGAAATCAAGCAGCCATCTTGGTCACATGACCCTTGCCATGCCCTTCAAAATCGCCACGTCATCCTCGAAACAGGAGCGCAGAACGGCATGAGCGAACCCAACGATCCCGACCATCCCGACACCAAGCTCACCCGTACCAAGGAAAGCTGGGCGCGCGAGGGGCGCTTCCTGACGGGCCGCCACGCCCGCCCCGAGACGGAACGTCTGCCGCCGGGTCAGCATCTCGTCAAGAACTGGCCGGTTCTCGATCTCGGCCTTCTGCCACAGGTCGATGAAAGTCAGTGGAAACTGACGATCAACGGAGCGGTGGAGAATGTGCAGGTCTGGGATTGGGCCGCCTTCCAGGCGCAGCCGCAGAGCGAGGAGGTGACGGATATTCACTGCGTCACCACATGGTCCCGCTACGACAATCACTGGAAAGGCGTATTGACGCGCGATCTTCTGGAAATCGTGAAGCCTAAGCCCGAGGCCGGCTTCGTTGTCCTGTCCTCCTACGATGGATACACGACGAATCTCTCTCTTGAAGATTTCGCCGCGCCCGACGCGATGCTCGTACACGCATGGGAGGGTCAGCCGCTGACGGCCGAGCATGGCGGCCCGGTGCGCCTTATGGTGCCGCATCTCTATTTCTGGAAAAGCGCGAAATGGCTGCGCGGCATCGAGTTCCGCAACCGCGACCAACCCGGATTCTGGGAGGTGCGTGGCTATCATAATCGCGGCGACCCCTGGGCCGAAGAACGCTATTCGGACTGATCCGAGGCTGGTCTTCCTCAGCCGCCCGCCCCACACTCCCCTACGCCGGCGGCAACGCCGGGCATGGGAGGGAGAGATTCGATGGATATGGGCTTGGGCGGCAAGGTTGCCGTGATCACCGGCGGATCGGTCGGCATCGGGCTGGCGGTGGCCGAGGCGCTGGCAGCGGAGGGCGCACACGTGCTCCTCGTCGCACGTGGAGCCGAGCGGGTCGAGGCGGAAGCCGCGCGCATCGCCAGCCAATATGGCGTCGAAGCGATGGGTCTTGCGGCCGATGTCGCGACGCCCGAGGGCACGGCAGCCGTGATCGATGCCGCACGGACGCGGTTCGGCGGCGCGGACATTCTGATCAACAACGCGGGCACCGGCTCGAACGAGACGGTGATGGAAGCGCCGGACGAGAAATGGCAGTCCTACTGGGACCTGCATGTCATGGCCGCCGTGCGTCTGGCGCGCGGGATCGCGCCACAGATGAAGCGGCGCGGCGGCGGGGTGATCCTGCACAATGCCTCGATCTGCGCGGTGCAGCCGCTCTGGTACGAGCCCATCTACAACGTCACCAAAGCCGCCTTGATGATGTTCTCCAAGTGCCTCGCGACGGAGCTGATTCCCGACAACATCCGTGTCAACTGCATCAATCCCGGCCTGATCCTGACGCCCGACTGGAAGAAGACGGCACGTCAGCTGACGGAGAAGTCGGGCGGCGACTGGGAAGGCTATCTCCAGGGCGTCGCCGACGAGCACGCCGCCATCAAGCGCTTCGGCTCGCCGGAGGAACTGGCGAATTTCTTCGTGTTCCTCTGCTCCGACAAGGCGAGCTACTCGGTTGGCTCGACCTATTTCGTCGATGGCGGAATGCTGCGCACGGTTTGAATCTCAGGTCGCCGGGCCGAGATAGGTGTCGATCAACTGCTCGACTCTCATATCCCGCGCCCGGCCCGTCTGCCCGCCGATGACCACGACGATGACGCCCCGACCGTTGCGGCGCGCGGAGGCGACGAGGTTGAAGCCCGAGGCGTTGACGAAGCCGGTCTTCATTCCGTCGACGCCCGGAACGCGGCCGAGGAGCTTGTTGGTCGAGACGTAATGCCGGCCGGCATAGTCGAAGCTCTCCGTCGAGAAGAGCGGCACGAAGCCGGGGAAGCGCTTGCGGATCTGAAGCGCCAGCACCGCCATGTCGCGCGCGGTCGAGATCTGAAGATCGTCCGGCAGGCCCGAAGGCGTCACGAAGTTCGAGCGGCGCATCCCGATTTCGCGCGCGGTCATGTTCATCCGTCGCGCGAAGGCTTCCTCGGACCCGTCAGCGAGGTTCTCGGCCACAACAGTCGCGACGTCGTTGGCCGACTTCACGGCCAGCGCATACATGGCATCGCGCACCTTGATCGTGGAACCGGGGCGCAGGCCGAGCTTGGAGGGAGGCCGCGAGGCGGCATGGGTCGAGACGACGAGATCGGTGTCGAGCGTCACGCGCTTGGCCTCGATCGCCTCGAACAGGAGGTAGAGCGTCAGAAGTTTGGACAGGGAGGCGGGATGGCGCAGCCCGTCCGGATCGTCGCCGAAGAGCACCTTGCCCGAATCGGCGTCCACGACGATGGCCGAGCCCGCGCGCACCGGCACGATCTCGCCATTGCCGACCTGGAAAGCCGGTGCCTTCGACTGCACGGACAGGCCGGCCGCCAGATCGTTGCGCGATAGATCGACGGACTGGCATCCAGCCAGACCAAGGGCCAGGAAAGCCGCGACGAGGCGGGTCGAGACGCGGGCGGAGATGAACGACACAGGAACGTCCGAGAGGCTGGCGCGCACGAGAGATCGCGCGGCGCATAAGGTTGCGCCCGGCCGATGTCCGGGCGTTGCAAATCAATCCGAGGGTGGTCCCTTCATGGTTTCGTTCCAGTTAAGCCGAACGACAGTCGGCCGGGCAAACCAACCCGCTGCGCCGTTCTCTCACAGAGGAATTGTTCCATGTCATCGACGCAAACGCCCGTCTGGTTCATCACAGGCTGCTCCACCGGCTTCGGCCGCGAACTGGCGAAGCTGGTGCTGGATCGCGGCTGGAACGCCGTCGTCACCGCGCGCGACAAGTCGCGTCTTTCCGATCTGACGGAAGGACATGGCGAGCGCGCGCTGGCTGTCGATCTCGACGTGACGGACGAGCAGGCGATCGACGCCGTCGTGAAGGAAGCGGAAGCGCGGTTCGGTCGGGTCGACGTTCTCGTCAACAATGCCGGCTATGGCTATCAGGCCTCGATCGAGGAAGGCGACGCCCAGGAGATCCGCGATCAGTTCGACGCCAATGTCTTCGGCCTCTTCGCCATGACGCGCGCGGTGCTGCCCATGATGCGCCGGCAGGGCAAGGGCCATATCCTGAACCTCACCTCGCAAGCGGGCTTCATCGGGTTTCCGGGCTCGGGATACTATGCCGCGACGAAACACGCGGTGGAGGGCTTCTCGGATGCGCTTCTGGCCGAGGTGAAGCCGCTCGGCATTTCCGTCACCTGCGTCGCGCCCGGCCCGTTCCGCACCGACTGGGCGGGCCGTTCGCTGCGCCAGACGCCGAACCGGATCGAAGCCTATGCGCCTACGGCGGGCGCGCGGCTGAAGGGCACGGCCGACATCAGCGGCAAGCAGGCGGGAGATCCCGTGCGCGCCGGCGAGGCGATGATCCGCGTGACCGAGATGGCCGAGCCGCCGCGCCATCTCGTGCTCGGGCGCATCGCTTATGACGGCGTCACGGCAAAGCTGCGCGAGCGCCTCGCCGAAATCGAGCGATTGAAGAGCGAAAGCCTGTCGGCCGATTTCCCGGAATAAAGGACTAGCGGCGGATCAGCCGCCGTTCTCCTGGATCAGCTCTTCGATCGACATGTCCGGGAGGGTCGCCTCCCGGCTGGGCGGTGGCGGTAGTCTGCCGCCGCGCCCGGCCGCCATCTGGCGCGCGATGCGGCTGGTCTGCGTCGGCGTCGTCATGATGGCGGGGGCCGGTGTCTGGGCGGCCGCAATGGCGGCGGCCGCGCGTTCGGGCGGGTTGTAGGGCATCCGCCCTTCCCGCTCGGCACGCTCGCGTTCGGCCACCATGAACTGCGTCTGGGTGGCGTCGCGCCGCTTCTCGTAGAAGGCGTTCCCACCTTGGATCGTCAGGTAGTTCATGTTCTTATAGGGGTAGGAATAGCCCGCGGTATGAAAGAACATGGCCTTCTGCACCCGCGAATGGCGCTCGCCGTGCAGGACGCGCCGCGCCGTGCGCTTGGCGAGATCGCCGCCCCGGCCCATGGGCTTGGTCAGAACGCCCGGCGCGAACTGGTTGGGCTGGCCGACGACGCCGCAAACCGATTTGGGATAGCGGCCTGATTCCAAACGGTTCATCACCACCGTGCCGACGGCCATCATCCCCTCCTCGCTGGAGCGGTTGCTTTCGAAATACATGGCCCGCGCGAGGCACTCTTCCGAGCTCATCCCCGGCTGGACTGTGGCGCAGCCGCCGGCCGCCGCCAAGCTTCCCAAGGCCAGACAGAGAAGGATGGAGCGGCTGGAGGGCATGAGATTTCCGAAGGCGATGTGACCCAGAAGCCCCAAGTCTCGCAGCATAGGCTTAACGAGCGGTTGTCACCCGCCGAGAACGCGAAAGGGCGCCCCGCGAGGCTCGCGGAGCGCCCTTCCCAAATCCGTAAAAACGGGCGGAAGTTAGAGGAGAGCCGAGACGGCTTCGCGCTCTTCCACCAGTTCGGCCACCGTGCGATCGAGCATCTGCTGGGCGAACGCATCGAGCTTCAGGCCCTGAACGCGCTCATAGGAACCGTTCGAGCAGATCACCGGGACGCCGGCCATGACGCCCTCGGGGATGCCGTAGGAACCATCCGACGAGATGCCCATGGAGACCCAGTCGCCGTTCGAGCCGGAGATCCAGTCGCGCATGTGGTCGATGGCGGCATTGGCCGCCGAAGCCGCCGAAGACGCGCCGCGCGCTTCGATGATCGCCGTGCCGCGCTTGGCGACGGTCGGGATCAGCGTGTCCTTGTACCAGGCTTCGTCGCCGATCACCTGCGGCAGCGGCTTGCCGTCGGCGGTGGCATTGGCCCAGTCGGCGAACATGGTCGGCGAATGGTTGCCCCACACGACGAACTTTTCGATCGCATCGACGCTGACGCCCGCCTTCTTGGCGAACTGCGTCAGGGCGCGGTTATGGTCGAGCCGCAGCATGGCGGTGACGTTCTCGGTCGGGAAATCCTTGGCGTTGGCGGCCAGGATCATGGCGTTCGTGTTGGCCGGGTTGCCGACCACGATCACCTTGGCGTCGCGCTTGGCGCCCTCGTTCAGGGCGCGGCCCTGGGTGCGGAAGATCTCGGCATTGGCCGAAAGCAGATCGCGGCGCTCCATGCCCTGCGTGCGCGGACGCGAGCCGACGAAGAAGCCGGCGTCGATGTCGCGGAAGGCGGTCGCCGGATCGTCCGTGATGGTGACGCCCTGCAGAAGCGGGAAGGCGCAGTCTTCGAGTTCCATGACGACGCCTTGAACGGCCTTCTGGGCCTGCGGCAGGTCGAGGAGCTGAAGCACGACGGGCGTATCCTTGCCGTAGACGTCGCCATTGGCGATGCGGAACAGCAGGGAGTAGCAGATCTGACCGGCCGCGCCGGTGACGGCGATGCGTTTGGGCTGCGTCATGGGAATACCTTTCGCTCCTGGCATGGGACCCGCGTGGTCTGCGGCAGCCACTAGCGCGATTGACCTTGCCGATCCATGACGAAAACCGGGAAAAGCCGGCCGATTTGCAGAAAAACCGATTCAAAATGCCGGGCCGGCCAACGCCCGTCGGATCAAACCGATTGAAGCGCGCCGACGTCCGGGGCGTTGGCGGCACTTCTCAAGCCCCGTGCGAATCGGCGTAGCGCTGCCGAGGGGCAAATTGGAACGTTTCGAAATCGCGTGTTGAATCCGTCACATATCGTTGTGGGAATTCGATCGCGCAGAAAACATGACTCCTTAGATCATGTTCATAGCCGTAAGGTGCAGAAACTTTCTGTTGGAGTTTTGCATGGGTTCCCTCCCCTCCCTTCGCCGCGCGCTTCTGGTCGGCTGTGCGCTTTGTTCCTTGCCGGCTCCCGCCATCGCGCAGGAACCTGTCGTCCTCGAGACCGTCACCATCGATGGCAATGGCGGGGCGGGCAGCGGCCTGTCGGGGGGCACGGGGCCTGTCAACGGCTATGTGGCCAAAGCCACCACCACGGGCTCCAAGACCGACACGCCGCTGATCGAAGTGCCGCAGTCCGTTTCGGTGATCGGGCAGGAAGAACTCGCCGATCGGGGCGTGCAGAAGGTGGACGAGGCGCTGCGCTATACGCCCGGCGTCTTCGCGCAGCCCTTCGGCAACGATACCGATACGGACTGGATCTATATCCGGGGCTTCAACGCCACGCAGTCGGGCGTCTATCTCGACGGACTCAATCTCTATTCCTACGCCTTTGGCGGCTTCATCATCGACCCGTTCCTTCTGGAGCGCGTCGAGGTGCTGCGCGGCCCGGCCTCGGTTCTTTACGGCGGCAGCAATCCCGGCGGCGTGGTGAACTCCGTCTCCAAGCGCGCGACGGGTGATCGCATCCGCTATGTCGAGGGGGGCATCGACGGCACGCCCAACGGCTACGTGGCCTTCGACCTCGCCGACAAGCTGACGAATGACGGCGCCTGGAGCTACCGTCTACTCGGCAAGGTGAAGGGCGGCGACACCGACACCGACTACGCCAAAAACTTCCGTGGCCTGATCGCGCCGAACCTCACCTACGCGCCGGACGCCGACACGCGTTTGAACCTCTATCTGAACTACCAATATGACGACCAGAACCATGTGAACGGGTTCCTGCCCTATTTCGGCAGCGTCGTGCCCGCGCCCTTCGGTCGGATCAGCGAGCATCTCTTCTATTCCGAGCCCGACCTCGACAAATTCCTCAATCGGCAGATTCTTCTCGGCTACGAGTTCGAGCACAAGACGGCCGACGGGGTGACGCTGACCTCCAACACGCGCTACGGCCACGACCAGCGCAACGAATACGGACCCTATTTCTTCGGTTGGTACGATTCCGCTTCGGGCTTCGGCGGCTTCGAGAAGCCGGTCGGCCCACCCTACCTCCTGAATCGCCTCAATTTCGCGCATGACACCGAGGTCGATACGTTCACGACCGACAACCGCGCGAGCGTCGAGTTGGATACGGGCGCTGTGAGGCACACGCTGATGGCGGGAGTGGATTACAAGTTCTTCCGCATCGACCAAGTGCAGGCCGTGGGCGCGGCCTCGCCGCTGGACCCGACCAATCCGGTCTATACGAACCGTCTGGCACCGCTTTACGCGCCCTATTTGAACGAGGTGATCGACCTCAATCAGCTCGGCGTCTACGCGCAGGATCAGGCGAAGTTCGGAGACGGATTCATCCTGACCCTCAACGGGCGCTATGACGGCGTGTGGATCGACCGCGACGACCGCTCAGCGGCGGACGCGGATTACGAGACCCGCAACGGCTCTTTCAGCGGGCGCGCGGGTCTCGCCTATGAATTCGCCAATGGGATCGTGCCCTATATCAGCGCCTCGCGCTTCTTCAATCCGCAGATCGGAACCGATGCCAGCGGCAACGGCGTCGTGCCGGAGGAAGGCGAGCAATACGAGATCGGCATCAAATACGCGCCGAGCTTCATCGACGGCGTGTTCACCGCATCGCTCTTCGACCTGACCCGTCGCAACACGCTCCAGTCGGTCGCGCCCTTCTTCATCCCGCGCACGGTGGGCGAGATCAATTCGCGCGGTGTCGAGCTGGAAGGCAAGGTCAATCTCGACCCGAACTGGCGTGTGACGGGCGCGTTCACGGCCTTCGACCTGACGATCGAAGACGACGCCGACGCCTCGGTCATCGGCAAGCGCCCCTATCTGGTGCCGGAGATCATGGCCTCGCTCTGGCTGGACTATACGGTGAAGGGCGGCTCGCTCGACGGGCTGTCGCTCGGCGGCGGCGTGCGTTACCAAGGCGATTCCTTTGCCGACAACGCCAACACGCTGAAAGTGCCGGACGCGACTGTCTTCGACGCGGCGGTGCGCTACGACCGCGAGACCTGGGGCGTATCGCTCAACGTGAACAATCTTTTCGACAAACGATATGTCGCGGGCTGCCAGACCTCCGTCACCTGCGGCTATGCCGAAGGGCGCTCGGGTCTCCTGAAGGCGCATTTCAACTTCTGACGGCAAGCGTCTGGTAAGACGACAAAAGCGGCGGCTCCTCTTGGGGCCGCCGCTTTTATGATGCTCGATTCTAGCGTCGAAGTCTTATTCCGCCGCCTGCCGCTCGTCGTTGAGGATGCCGTGCTGCGCCTCGACCAGCCGGCGATAGCTCCCCTCCCGCGCCATCAGTTCATCATGGCTGCCCTCTTCAAGAAGGCGCCCGTCCGAAATGACGACGATGCGATCGGCATGGCGGATGGTGGAAAGGCGATGGGCGATCACCAGCGTTGTGCGCCCTTCGGCGAGTTCTTGAAGCGAGGCCTGGATCATGCGCTCGGTCTCCGTGTCCAGCGCCGAGGTCGCCTCGTCGAGGATCAGGATGTCCGGGTTCTTCAGGAACATGCGGGCGATGGACAGGCGCTGCTTCTGGCCGCCCGACAGCTTGACGCCGCGCTCGCCCACGACCGTATCCAGCCCCTGCGGAAGCGCCGCGATCGTCTCGCCGAGATGGGCCCGCTCGACGGCGCGCAGGATGTCGACTTCCGAAGCATCCAGCCGGCCATAGGCGATATTCTCGCGCACCGTGCCGCCGAACAGGAAAACGTCCTGGCTGACGACGCCGACGCGGCGGCGCAAGGAGTCCTGCGTGACCTCCCGCACATCCATCCCGTCGATCAGGATCGCGCCCGAGGTCACGTCATAGAAGCGCGGCACCAGCGAGCAGATCGTGGTCTTGCCCGCGCCGGACGGGCCGACGAAGGCGACGGTCTCGCCCGCGCGAATGGAAAGATCGATGCCCTTCAAAACCGACCCACGCGAGGGATAACCGAACTCCACGCCGCAAAACTCGACGCGGCCAGCGCCCGCCGGCAGCGGCACGGCGCCCGGCGCGTCCGCGATATCGGGCTCGGTGTCGAGAAACTCGAGATAGCGCCGGAAGCCGGCGATCCCCTTGGGATAGGATTCCAGAACGGCCGCGATCTTCTCGACCGGGCGGAAGAAGACGTTCACGAGAAGCAGGAAGCCGACGAAGCCGCCATAGGACAGATCACCCGAGATCACGAACCACGTGCCGGCGACCATGACGATGATCTGCGTCAGGCGCATGGACAGGTAGTTCAGCGATTGGCTGAAGGCCATGATGCGATAGGCGTCGAGCTTGCGCGCCCGGTAGCCCTGATTGTTGACGGCGAAGAGCGCCGTCTCGTGGCCTTCATTGGCGAAGCTCTTCACCACGCGGATGCCGCCAACATTCTCCTCGATGCGCGCGTTGAAGTCGCCGATGCTGCCGTAGATTTCGCGCCACGTCGTCGTCATCCGCGCGCCGTAATGGGTCGTCGCCCAAGTGCCGATCGGCACGATCACGGCCGTGATCAACG
>NZ_LDQA01000024.1 GCF_001475935.1 Aureimonas ureilytica | reverse complement strand
GGCCGCGCGCGGCCTGATCGACCTCCTGCGCAACGACGCAAACCTCGGCTTTGCCGGTGCCGTGAACCGAGGGCTGGCCAGTCTGTCCGGCGAGGATGTGCTGCTTCTCAACAGCGACGCCGTGCTGCCGGCGGGCGCGCTCCCGCGCCTCGCCGACATCGCCTATGGCGAGGCCAATATCGGCACGGTGTCGCCGCTCTCCAACCGGGGCGAGCTGGCGAGTTTCCCCTCGCGCGCGGACAAGGCCCCGCCGCCGATGCCCGACGAGGCCCGGCGGATCGACGCGCTTGCCGCCACGCTTCAGACGGGAGCGGCGGTGGACATGCCGGCCGGCTCGGGCTTCTGCCTGTTCCTGCGCCATGACGCGCTGGCGGCGGTCGGGCTGCTTTCGACGCTCTATGGGCGCGGCTATTTCGAGGATCTGGACCTGTGCCTGCGCGTGCGCGCCAAAGGGTTCCGAAACGTTGCCGCCCCCGGCCTCTTCGTCCCGCATGGCGGCTCGCGCTCCTTCAGCGACAGCCGCACCGCTCTCGTCGCACGCCACCGTCGCCTCGCCGCCAAGCGCCATCCTCATCACCGCGACGAGGCGGAGGGCTTTGCGGCCGCCGATCCGCTGCGCCCGTTCCGATCGCGCCTGGAGGCCGCGCTCGCGCCCCCAGCGGGCGGGCGGCTCGTCGTCTTCGGGCGCGGCGACCCGGCGGCCGAGGAGCATCTGTTTCGCCTGTCCCGTCGTTCGACGCGCTGGCTCGCGTTGGAGTGGCGGCAGAGCGGCGGCGGGTTGCATCTGGCCTTCCGCGCGGACGATGCGGGGTCGCTGCCCCAGTCGCTCGACTTCACGGATAAAGATGAATGGCGCGCCTATCTCGGCGCGTTGCGCCCGGCCTCGATCGATCTCGTCGGCCCGCCACCCCCTGAGCCCCTGTTCGAAGCGTTGACCGTCAGGCGCGCGCCGATCGACTGGCTGCTGGAAGGCCCCGGCGCTCCCGCGCTCGTCGCGCCGTTTCAGGCCGCCAAACGCACCTTCTGGCGACGGCTTCAGACGGCTGACGAGGGGACGCATCGCCTCCTGTCCGAGACCGTGCGAATCGCGCCGCAGAAGCTTGCCGGCAAGATTGAGCTTGATCGCCAGCCGAGGCCGGTCACCCGCCCGACGCTCGGCGTCCTTCTACCGACGCTTGGCTCGCGCGAACAGACCTTTCTGCGCGCGCTCTCGGTGGCCTTCAGATCCGAAATACCTGAGGGCTTGGTCTTGGGTCTCGGCCGGGCGTTGGACGAGGATGCTTTGTTCGGCCTGGGCAATGTCTTCGTGACCGGCCCCGTGCGCGCGGCCGATCTCACCTTGCGCGCGGCCCAGTTCGGCCTTTCTGCCCTCGCCCTTCCCCCCATGGCCGGCGGCCACGCCCTGTTCGAGCGTCTGCGCGCGGAAACCGGCCTTCCCGCTGCCTTTGCCGATCCGGCCGCGCGCCGTCTTGCGCCCGCGCCCCATCACTTCATGGACCCGACCGCCCGTGACCGAGACATCGCAAACGCCCTCGTCGATTGGTTCGCTGATTGCCTCCCGCCGCCGCCGGCGTGACGACGCGCCGGGGCGTGCGTCTGCTGCCGACACGTCGCTACGGGTGCGTTTCGTGCGCAGCAGCGAAACGGTTCTGGAAGGCTATGTGATCGATCCCGTCGATCCCGAGCGCCGGCTCGCCGTGGAGCTTCTTCTCGACGGATACCCTGCGCAGCTCATGCGCGCGCAGCTTTTGGACCGGGAGGCGCTGGCGCTGGGCCGCGGCGACGGGTGCCACGGCTTTCGCTTCGTTCTCGAAGCCGGAGCATTGGCCGGTCTCGGGCGCGCCGAACTGCGCCTTGCCAATCTCGACATCGCCCTGGGCGAGCCGATCGATCTGCGAGCCGCCACAGGCTTTGACCCCAGCGGCGCGCCATCCGCCGGGGCGCAATGGGACGGCGGTCTCACAGTGAGCGGTTGGCTCGACATTAACCCCACGTCCGTAGCGCCCCGCCATGTGGAAGCGGTGGTGGACGGGGCGGTGGTTGCACGCACCGTGGCCGATCGCTGGCGCAAGGTGACAGCTGGCAACGCCGCGCGCCCCGTCGCGGGCTTCCGCCTCACCCTGCCGCGCTCGCTCGCCGATGGCCATCCGCGCGATGTGGAGCTTCTGGCGGATGGCCGGCCGTTGCCGGTCGGGCCGCTGACGCTTGTGGCCTTTCCGGACGGGCTCGCGGCCGATCTGAAAGCGCGTGCGGAATACGAGCAGGATGTGCCGCGCGGCGCGTTGTTCGACGCGATTTTGCCCGATCACGTGCCCTTCACGCTGTTCGAGGATTGGGACCGCCGCTTTCCGCTGGTCACGGCATCCGAGCCTGGCAACAGCCGTGTCGCCGTGCTCGTGGTCGGAGCGGGCGATGGCGAGGCGAGTCTTGCCGCGCTGGGCGATCATCCCGGCGGGCCGATGGCGATTCTGGCGCCTTTCGAGACCAGTGGCGGCTTCGACCCGGCCGCCGCGCGGCTCTTCCTTGAAACGGAAGCGGCCGATTGCGACGCCATTCTCTGGCTGCGGGCCGGCGCGCGGCTGCGGCCGGGTGCGCTGTCCCGCTGGCAGGCCGCGCTGGAGGCCGATCCTGCGGCCAGCCTTTGCTATGGCGATCTTCTCCTTCAGGCCGAAGACGGAACGCTCCAGCCCTTGGCCCTGCCGGCCTTCGACTATGAACGCGCGCTCGAACAATCGCTGTTCGAGACGGCCTTCCTGATGCGGCGGGACGAGGCGATGGACGCGCTCGCACGCGGCGTCGCGCATCTCCATCGCCTGTTTCTGGCACCGATCGAGGCGGGGCTGCACCGGCTCGGGCGATTTCTTCATGTGCCGGGTCTCGCTGCCATCTGCCCCATCCCGAGCCCTAGAGCCGAGGCCGAAACATTGGCGGCGAGCGTCTCGTCGCATCTGTCCGCGCGCGGCGTCGCGGCCGATCTTCGCCCGCGTCCCGCCATGACGCTTCCGGCTCTGCGTGTCCGGCGCAAGGCGGCGCCCGCGACGATCGCGCTGATCCTCGACGCGGACGATCCCTCACTGCCGCTTCGCGAGGCCGGCGAGGCGCTGCGGCCGGCAAGACGTGCAGGCGATGTCCAGCTGTTCGTGAGTGCCGGTATTCTCGACCCGTCCTTGCGCGAAGCGTTGCGGCTGGACGGAATCGAACTTCTGCAATCGAGCGGCGGGCGCTCGCGCGCCGCGCGGCTCAACGCGGCGGTGGAAGCTGCCCCCGCCGATCTCGTCTGCATTCTCGACGCGCGCCTGCGCCCGGTGGGGGCGGATTGGCTGGACGAACTGACGAGCCGGATCGCGGAAACCGATGTCGGCGCCGTTGCGCCTGTTCTTCTGGGTGGGGACGGCGCGGTGGCCGAGGCCGGCCGCATCCTCTCGCCCCTCGGCCATTCGCTCCCGGCCTTCGAAGGCATGGCATCGGGCGATCCCGCCTATGGGGACGCGCTCACGGTCGCGCGCCAGACATCGGGCCTTTCCTGGAGCGCCGTCCTGACGCGGCGCGCCGAGTTCCTGGCGCTCGGCGGCTTCGACGCGCTTCTCTTTCCCCATCGCTTCGGCGCGCAGGACTATGCCCTGAAGCTTCAGGCCTTCGGGCGGCGCGTGGTGCAATCGCCTGACGCCGTGCTGAAACTCTCCGCCCCGCCGCTGACGCTCCCCGGCGACGGGTCGCGCGAAGCCCGCGCGCTTCTGGCGCGCTGGCCGGGCGTCGCCGCGAGCGACCCGTTCCACAGCCCGCTTCTGCCGCGCGGCGGCTCGCTCCATGCCGGGCTCGCCTGGCCGCCCGGCTCGCTCGCCCCCCGCCGCTCGCAGGTCGCCCCGGCGCGCGCCGTTCCGCCCGGCTGGTGGTAAGGGGAAACTCGCTCGAAGGCCGCCCGCGCTTGGCCGCCGTCGTTGTCCTCTCTCAGGCGTCCGTCTCGGGCTCCGGCCTGTCGATCGGGCGCGGCCGGCGCTGGGCGTCGATGGCGACGAAGGTAAAGAGGCCGCGCGTGACCTGCTCGGTGTCCTCGCTTTCGCGGCTGCGCCGCCAAGCCTCGACGGAAATCTTCATCGACGTGCGTCCGACATGCACGAGCTCGGCGTAAAGCGTCACCTCGTCTCCGACGAAGACGGGCTTCAGAAACTGCATCGCGTCGATGGCGATCGTCGCGCAGCGCCCCTTGGCGCGCCGCGCCGCCGCCGCGCCCGCCGCCAGATCCATCTGCCCCAGGAGCCAGCCGCCGAAAATATCGCCGGCCGGGTTCGTGTCCGCCGGCATGGCGATGGTGCGGATCGTCGGCGCGCCGCGCACGCTCTGTTGGGGATCGATCGCCGTCATGTCCTTCGCCCTCGTCTGGAACCCTTCCAGACACGCTAGCCGGCCAAGCTTAACGCCGGCCTGCCGCCTTTCTCAGACATTGATCAGGTTGAGATAGATCGCCTTCACCACGGCATGGGTCTTGGTTTCCGAGCCGAGCTTGCGCATCGCGTTGCGCATATGGGTGACGACCGTATCCTCCGACACCGACAGGATGATCGCGGTTTCCGGCACGGTCTTCCCATGAGCGGCCCAGGCGAGCACGTCGCGCTCGCGGTCGGTGAGGCTCACCTCCACCAACGGCTTACCCTCCTCATCCACGAAGCGCTGCGGCTGCGCGCGAGCATGGGCGGTCAGGTCCATCATCCGCTGCGCCCAGTAGAGCATGACGAGATGCAGGTCCTGCCGCACGCGGGGGCGGGAAAAGAGCGCGATGAGTTCTTCGCGCCGGCTCTTCCAGAAGAAGACGCTGGAGCTGGAAAAGACGCGGCCGAGATGATCGGCGAAGTGATAGGGAATGGTCACGCCATTGGTGAAGCGATGGTCGAGCGCGGCCTCCATCGTCTTCAGTGCGCCGGACTTGCGCCCCCCGGCCTTGGCCGGCAGCGAGATGTCGCTCCAGAGAAAGGGCTTGTTGGTGCGCCGGGCCAGATCGACGCACGGGTCCACCTGAAAGAAACGGTTGGAGCGGTACTCCTCCTCCCACGCCTCGCCCGACGTGCCGATCGAAAACGGAATGCCCTGAAGCGGCGAGCCGGCATCCATGAAGGCGAAGCCCGAAAAGCCGTGGGATTCCACGAAGCGTTGCAGGAGTTCGGTCAACGCCTCGACGGTTTCGGCCGCCTCGATCGCCGACAGCATCTCTTCAACGCCCAAAAGTTTCTCCCCTGATCATGCGATGCCACCCGATCGTGCGACGGGCCAGGATCGACGCGTCGAAGAGATGCGGGATATCAGGTGGCCATATCAAATGAAAATCGCGCCGTCTTCGTT
This sequence comes from Aureimonas ureilytica, assembly GCF_001475935.1. Lineage (GTDB taxonomy): Bacteria > Pseudomonadota > Alphaproteobacteria > Rhizobiales > Rhizobiaceae > Aureimonas > Aureimonas ureilytica_A. Next base: position 163,094 of record NZ_LDQA01000024.1, on the reverse strand, counting down.
TTCGAAGCCGAGGACGCGCCTTTGGTGGGGGCGCTCAGGCGTTTTCGCAAGCGCCTGTTCGTGGACGAACTCGGCTGGGACTTGACCGTCGAGGGCGAAGAGGAGCGCGACCAGTTCGACACCGACCAAGCGCTGCATTGCGCGCTTCTAGAGTGCGATCAAATCGTCGGCGGCTTTCGGCTGACGCCGACGACGGTGCCCTATCTCAGCCGCGACGTCTTTCCCCATCTTGCTTCGTCCCGGCCCTTTCCCGCGCGCCCAGACTTCGCGGAGGTCTCGCGCCTCGGCGTGATCGGCGAAGGCTCCGTGCGCATCGAGCGCGCGCTGAAGGTCTACGGACTGATGATACATATCGCATCCTATCAGCGGCTGACGGGCCTCGTTGCGATCGCTGACCTCACCTACGAGCGCTTCCTGCGCCGCATCGGCATTACGACGCGCCGCTACGGTCCGCCGCAGGCCATCGGCACCGATCGCTTCGGCCGCACGCTGCATGCGGTTGCGGGCGAAATTCCCCTCGCCGACCAGCCGCCCCGGACGCTCGCGCGCCTTCGGTCCACTCTCCAAACCGTCGAGATTCACGATGCCCCATGCCTTTTCGGACCTCAGCGCCTTTCGGCGTGACCCGCTCCGCTTCTTCCTGTCGCGGGGCAACGGCTCGGCGGAGCGCCTGGAGCGGCTGCGGCTCGGCTTCACGCCGCTTTATCTCGTGGTGGATCCCTCGCTGGTGAAACCGCTCCTGAAAGCGCCTCCGGCCGAAATCGACAAGGGCCGGCTCATCCACAAGCTGCGCCAGATCGTCGGCAAAAGCTCGCTGACCATCAGCGGCGAGGAGCATGCGCGCCGGCGCAGGGCCATCCACGGTCAGATGGCCAAGGGCGTCGCGTCCACCTATGTCGGCGAAATCTCGGCGCTCTACCGGCGCACCTTCACCGGCCTCCTGCGCGAGGGCGCGTTCGACGCCCATAAGGTGACGGCCCCTCTGGCGCTGCGCGTCGTCTGCACCGTTCTGTTCGGGCAGGGCGTTCTCGGCCCGGTCGAGGAAGGCACGCTGATCCGCGCCGTGCATCTCGTCGAGGACGATCTCGCCGACGGCATGTTCCAGCTCGTCCCCTCGCCGCGCGCCGTCTGGCGCAAGCGGCGCAACCTCGCCAAGGCCAAATCCATGATGGCGGGCGTCGTGGACCGCGCACGGCGTCGCGCCAGCCCCGGCAGCCTCGTCCATCAGCTTCATCAACTCGGCCTGTCGGAAAGCGACCTGCGCGACGAAGTGCTGATGCTGATCCTGGCCGGCCATCACACGACGGGAACGGCGTCGGCCTGGGTCTTTTGGCATCTGGCCGCCGATCCCGCCCTCGCCGCCCGCATCGCCTCTGAAGCCGCCGGCCTCACCGATGCGGGCGGCGAACTCGACCCGTCCAGGCTCGCCTCGGCCTCGCTCAGCCTCGGCTTCACGCGGGAGATCCTGCGCCTCTACCCGTCGGCCTACTGGTTCTCGCGTGAGGCCATGGCGGATACGGAGTTGGGCGGAACCCGGCTGAAGAAGGGCACCTCGCTTCTCGTCAGCCCTTGGCACATGCATCGCGACCCGCGCCACTGGCCCGAGCCCGAGCGCTTCGACGCCGAACGCTCGCATGCGACGCCGGCCTATATGCCCTTCGGCGTCGGTCCTCGCGCCTGCGTCGGCATCGGCCTCGCCATGCTCGAAATCCAGATCCTCGTTCTGGAACTCGCCGCCGCTTTCGACATCCGGGCCGAGACGAGCGCGCCCTCGCTGACGCCCAAAGCCAGCGTCACCCTCATTCCCCCATCCCTCTCGGTTCGCCTCGCGGTCCGCACCATTGCGCGCCGCAACGAACCGCCCGCTTTTCCGCCCCTCGACCGCCGCTGCGAACAGGCTGCCTGACATGCGCAACACCAAATCCCTCGACCCGTCCGCCGCCCACGATCTCGATCTCGACTTCGACGAGGGCTGCGATCTCCAGGCCATCGCCGCCATGCTGCGGCAGATCGCCCGCTGGACGGAGGAGCATGGCCTTGCCGACGCGATTCATCATGTCGAGGAAGCGCGCGGCATCATCCTCAAGGCCCTTCAGGACGGACGGCGCATCCAGTAGCCGGCAGGGCCGGCGCCTCCCGCCGGCCCTTTGTTCCATCTTTGATGCGCGCAACTCTCTCGAGGTGATTTAGCGTCGCCGCACTTCCCGAGAAATATCACCCGCCAAGACGATCAGCAGGACGTTTTAACCCTACATTCTTTCTAAATCCTCTTGGAATACACGTGTCCAACTGCCGCGATGTTCAGAATCAGGTTGGAAGCGAAGATGCGAGGTCTTTATTGTCGGAAGAAGGCCCTTCATCACGCCGTGCGTCAGCTTCCCTTTCGTCATCGTCTCTCACAGAGCGAATCGATTTCTGAGAAGTGCGTTTCGCAGCGGGTTCTGAACCGACGCTCTGATGCTCGGCGGCTTGTGCTCGCGTTTTCGCCTATGGTCGCGCACGCGTTCGCTGACAGAGGAGCATGAGCCACCATGCCAGCTTCGGACACGACAACGCCTCTTGCCGCGAGCAAGGCCAGCGCTGGCACCGAGATCGATTTCGCGGCTCTGAGCCGGCGCGTCGAGACGGGGCTTTGGGTCTACGACTTCGACGCCGGGCGGATCATCTGGGCGAACGGGCCCGGCCTCGACATCTGGAACGCAGCCACGCTGACGGAGCTTAGCCAACGCGATCTGCTCTCCGACATGTCGGTGAGCGTGAAGCGGCGTCTTGCCCAGTATCTGCAGGATTTCATTGCCAAGGATGCCGTCTTTTCGGAATTCTGGACCGTCTATCCCGGTGGAATTCCCCGCCCTTTGCAGGTTCGATTCAGTGGCCTGCGCTTGGGCGACGGGCGCATGGCGCTTCTGTGCGAAGGGCGCATAGCGGAAATGCACGAGCACGAAGCCCTGCGCCGCGCCGATGCCTTGATCCATACGCAGGTGATGATTTCTCTCTATAATCGGGCTGGCAAAGCGCTCTATTCCAACCCGGCCGCCAGCCGGGCCTTTGCCGGCCTCGACGGCGATCTGGGCCGTCGCTTCGTCCATCGCCGGGATTATACGTCCCTGCTCGACGCTCTGGAACGGGCGGGCGAAGCCAACCAGATCGCCCAGATCCATACCGAGGGGGGGCGCCGCTGGCACGAGATGACGGCGCGCTTCTGTCATGACCCCGCGTCCGGCCAGCCTTCCATCCTGATCAGCGAAACCGATGTCAGTCGGCTCAAGGAAGAAGAAGAGCGCGCAAGCAAGATCGCCTATACGGACGCGCTGACCGGCCTGCCCAACCGCTTGGCGCTCGCCCCTATTTTCGAACGGATGATGGACGGGGCGCGGGTGCGCGACCGGCATTTCGGGATTCTCTTCATCGACCTCGATCACTTCAAGGCCGTGAACGATACGCTCGGCCATGCCTTCGGAGACATGCTGCTCAAGGAGATGGCCTGCCGCCTTTCCCGCCTGTGCCGCCGCGGCGACCATGTGGTCCGGCTGGGCGGCGACGAGTTCCTGTTCTTCGCCGCGTTCCGGGGCCGGGGCGATCAGCGCCTGCATAAGCTGTCGGGCGACATCATCGCGAGCCTCTCGGAACCCGTCCTCTGCGAAGAGCGGGTCATGGCCGTGACTCCGAGCATCGGCATCGCGCTCTATCCCCAGCATGGCGCGGATATGCCCCGGCTGATGCAGGGGGCCGATCTTGCCCTCTACGCGGCCAAGGGCAGCGGGCGAAACGGCTTTTGTTTTTTCTCCAGCGAGATGCGCGCCGCTTCGGAAGAGAAGCACGCGCTGGCCACCGATCTCAAGCGCGCGATGGCGCAAGGCGAATTCGAGGTTCATTACCAGCCGCGCCTGCGCGCGCGCGATCTCGTGCCGGTCGGGGCCGAAGCGCTCGTGCGCTGGCGCCATCCCGCGCGCGGGCTGGTGCCGCCCGGCCAGTTCATCGCCCTGTGCGAGGAGATCGGGCTGATCGGCGAACTCGGCCGCTTCGTCCTGGGCGAGGCGCTGCGCCAACAAGGTGAATGGCGCGAGGCGGGCTATCGTATCAGCATGTCCGTCAACATCTCGCTGCGCGAACTGTGCGATCCCGATTTCGCGCAGGAAGTCGCCGTCGCGCTGGCCGCATCCGGATGCCGAGGGCCGGAACTCGAGCTGGAACTGACCGAAACCCTGTTCCTGGACGACAGCGCGCCGGTGCGTGCCAATATGGAACTGTTGCGCGCCATGGGCGTGCGCATCTCGATCGACGATTTCGGAACCGGCTATTCCAACTTCGCCCGGCTTCACGAAATGTCGGTGGATTGCATCAAGATCGATCGCAGCTTCGTGCGCGCCCTCCCCAAGAACCGCGCCTTGACCGAGGCCGTGATTTCCATGGCGCGTTTGATGAAAGCGCGGATCGTCGTGGAAGGGATCGAGACCGAGGAACAGGCCGCCTGGGTGCGCCGCTTCGACTGCGACGAAATCCAGGGCTTTCTGTTCGGTCGCCCCATTCCGCCGGCCGAGTTCATCGCCGGCCTTCAGATATCGAAGACGACGCCCGAAGAGGAATTGCGCCGCATCATCTTCGGCTGATGCCAGCGTTTGCAAGACAGGGGCGCGACGCTTCTCCAAGCGCCACGCCCCGATCATGCGCCTCCCGCCTCAGACGGCGTGGACCATGGCCTCACGCGCCCAGAAGCGCAGAGCCGCGCATTTTTGAAGGAACGCCTCCGCCCCGCCCTTCGATAGAGCGATCACGCCCTCGTCCGCTTCCACGCCGGCCTTGGCGAGAAGCGGCGCAGCCGTCTTGGCATGAGCGATGAACTTGGCGTGGGCGAAGGCATCGGACACGAAGTCCTTGGCCGTCGCCTCGCCGGTCAGAAGCGTGGCGCCGTCAGCCGAGGGCAGAAGCACCACCGCGTCGTAAAGAACGGACGGGCCGCCATTCACCTTCTGCTTGGGCTCGCGCACCGAACCATCGCTGAGCGTGACGCCGCCGACCGTCGGCCCGACGAGTTCGACCAGCGCGCCGGCCGCCTTCGCCGCCGCTTCCAGTTCGCCGAGCAGCGCGGCGTCCGTGCCATCGGTGACGAGCACGCCGAGCTTGCGGCCCTTGAAGCTCTTGGGGCCGTTCAGCGCGATCGAAAGCTTCCGCGATGGCTTGAGACCCTGCACGACGGCGCGCGCCGGGGCGACCGCATCGGGCAGAGATTTGAGCCCCAGTCCGTCCGCGACCTTTTGGGCCAGATCGTCGTCGATGTTGCGAAGATGCGAAACGACGCGCTCGCGGATCACCGGCGTTTCGACCTTCGACAGCTCGAACACCAGCGCGTCCTTGATATGGGTCTGCTCGACCTCGGTCTGGCTGATGAAGAACTGGCGCGCCTGGCTGTAATGGTCGGCGAAGAGTTCGGCGCGGATGCGAAGCTTCTGTCCGCCCATCTCCTCGGGCCAGGAGCGGAAACCACGCTCGGGGTCCTCGCGCGGGCCGCCGGCCGCCCCGCCCCAGGAGTTCGGCTCGTAATTGGCCCGCCCCTTGGGATTGCGCATGGCCATGTGCCCATCCTGCTGGAAATGGGCCATGGGGCAGCGCGGCGTGTTGATAGGGATATGCGTGAAGTTCGGCCCGCCCAGACGCTTCAACTGCGTGTCGAGATAGGAGAAGTTGCGGCCTTGAAGTAGCGGGTCGTTCGAGAAGTCGATGCCGGGCACGACATTCCCGGTCTGGAAGGCGACTTGCTCTGTCTCCATGAAGAAATTGTCCACCGTGCGGTTCAGCGTCAGCTTGCCGACCGGGCGCACGGGCACGTCTTCTTCGGGGATGAGCTTGGTGGCGTCGAGCACGTCGAAGGCGAAGCGCTCTGCGAACTCCTCGTCGAAGAGCTGGAAGCCGAGTTCCCATTCGGGATAGTCGCCGTTCTGAATGGCTTCCCAGAGATCGCGGCGATGATAGTCCGGGTCCATGCCGTTCAGCTTCAGCGCCTCGTTCCAGACGACGCTCTGGAGCCCCAGCACCGGCTTCCAGTGAAACTTGACGAAGGTGGACTTGCCTTCCGCATTGACGAGGCGGAACGTGTGGACGCCGAACCCTTCCATGAAGCGGAAGGAGCGCGGGATCGTGCGGTCGGACATGATCCACATGGCCATATGCATGGCCTCGGGCGTGAGCGACATGAAGTCCCAGAAATTGTCATGGGCCGTCTGGGCCTGCGGAAAGCCGCGATCGGGCTCCTGCTTGGCGGCATGGATCAGGTCGGGAAACTTGATCGCGTCCTGAATGAAGAAGACCGGGATGTTGTTGCCGACGAGATCCCAGTTGCCCTCCTTCGTATAGAAGCGCACGGCGAAGCCGCGCACGTCGCGCGCCAGATCGGCCGAGCCCTTGTTTCCGGCCACGGTCGAGAAACGCACGAAGATGTCGGTTTTCTCGCCCGCGCGCTGGAAGAGGTCCGCGCTGGTGAGATCGGACAGGGATTCGTAGGTCTCGAACACGCCATGAGCGCCGAAGCCGCGCGCGTGAACCACGCGCTCGGGAATGCGCTCATGGTCGAAGTGAAACATCTTGTCGCGGAAGTGGAAGTCTTCCAGCAGCGTCGGCCCCCGACGCCCCGCCTTCAGCGAGTTCTGATCGTCCGAGACTGGAATGCCCTGGCTGGTGGTCAACACCGGCACGTCGCCTCCAGCGGTCTGATGCCATTCGCCGCCCGGCCCCGGCGTTGCGTCAGCAAAGCCGCCCGTCGTCTTCGAAGACGTCGTGTCCATGGAACTCTCCTCGTGCCGCCATGCCCGACATCCGGTCATGGCCAAGCTTGGAGGGCTCATAGCTGCGGCAGGCTGGAAACTTTCCAAGGCGCGATGTCGCCCCGCACCCTGGAAAGACCGCTCCTGCGGGCTTTCTAATTTTGTGGCTGCGACTGGTTCACCGGCACCGCTCCTACGATTTGAAAAGCCAGGCGAAGAGCGATTTGGGGCTCGCGTCCATATGGGCGACGACCACAAGCTGACGGATTTCGCCGCGCCGATAGGCGGCGAGGAAGCGCTTGTAATCCTTGAAGGACACGCAGCCGTTGGAGTCGCCCCCCTTGCCCAGCATATAGGTATGGGCGAGCAGACCGACGCGATTGTGGATCTTGCCCTGCCCGCCGACCGGGGTCAGTCGGAGGGCCTGAACGCCGTGGAACAGGCTTTCGCGCAAGGTCAGCTTATACGTATGGGGCGGCGTCGGCCCCCGGTTCTTGGCGTGAACGAAGCGCGGATTATCCCGCATGGGACCAAGGCCGGAATGGGCTTCCAGCCGTTCGCCGTTCGGCAGATACACGGTCTTGGCCGAGATGTCGTAGACGGCCGTTCCATTGCCGATCCTGGGGCGCAGGGCCGGCGGGTCGACGGCGCTCGGGTCCATGCGCAGCGCGCCGGCATCGGGCCTTGCATAGGCGAGAACCGGTACGTCGCGCGCCGGCTTGACGGGCTGGCGCGGCACAAGGGTCGGCGCGGGCGATGGGGCGGGGCGAGACCTCGCCGCGGCGACGCGCGTCGGCGCGCCGTCATTCTCCTCCTCGTCGTCCTCGTCTTCGTCGCGTTCTTCCGGCGCGCGGCTGAGGAGCGGGCGTGCCGTGGGCTTGGGCACCAGAAGCTCGGCGAGTTCCTGCGCCGCGCTATCAGGCGTATCGTCCGCGTCGTCCGTGTTGCTGGCGATCGCATCCGGCTGCCGGCTGGCGACCTGCGCTTCGGCTAGGGCCTCGTCCTCCAGCGTCGCCTCGGCCACGGCTTCGGGCGCGGCCGGAGCGCGCGAGAAGCGGGAGACGGCCGCCAGATCGGGCCGATCGAGCCCGTGGAGCGAGCCGTTCATGCGCCCGGCGGTGAAGCTCGTCGGCGGCGAGATCAGATGCGCGATCGTGACGGGCAGCGCGTCATCCTCGTCCGACGCGGCAGCCTCCAGCGAGGCCGCTGCCGAGGGTGCGTTGGCCACCGGCATGGCGGGCGTCTCGACCCGCCGGCCGGTGCCATGCGCGAGGCGCGCCGAGCGCGCGGCGGGTGGGCTGGTCTTCTGGGCGAGCGAAAGCCCGGCGGCGGCTCTCGAAAGATCCACCGCCGCGCCGGGGTCCAGCCCCTCCCCGATAAGGGCGAAGACAGCCGGCATCCCGGTGGCGCCCAGCGCCAGAACGAGCGCCATGGCGCAGCCACCCCAGATGAAGCGGGGCAGGAGACGGCTCGCTCCGCGCGCGGAAGAACTCGAAGGGCGGCTCTGCGGCGCAGCGCCGAACTCGGGGGTCAGGTCGAGGGTCATGAAGAGTCCGGCGAACGACATCCTGTAAAGCCGGCGGTCGAGCCCGAAGGGTCTCGGCCGCCAGCCAAGCCGGGTCAGAATGCGCCCCTTATGGTTACCAAATCCTCTCGGCCCGGCTTGGCTGGCGGTGTCGTTCTCATTCCTATGGGGCGGGAGCGGGGCGGGAGGCCACGCGAAACGGAAGACGCATGCGCCCTCCTGTTCCCATGCTCCCCGGCCGGGATTGGTGCGATGCAGCAGTCGCTAACCAGTTCCACCGATTCTCGGCATGGGAGGCCGGATCGCAGCTCGATAGGAAGAATACCTTAGGATTGCCGTGATGTTCTGAAGCGGCCGCGAGCGGCTCGCGATCCAGGAGCATGAATGAAATGCGCATGACGGTGTCCCGCAAGCTGATAGGGCTGACACTCCTGTGTCTTGTCGTCATGACAGGCATTGTCGGCCTTCAGCTTCGCTTTCTCAGCGATCAGGTCTGGGCGGATCGAAACCTGTTTTTGAAGGCGCAGATCGACGCGGCGAGTTCCGTGATCGAAAGACTGGACAAGCGCGCCAAGGCCGGCGAGTTCGACGTGCCGACAGCGCAGGCCATGGCGAAGGCCGTGCTGCGCCCGATCCGCTTCAACAACAACGACTATCTCTTCTTCCACGACTACGAAGGCCGCCGCGTCATGGCGCAGGACCCGTCCGAGGAAGGCTCCAGCGCCTGGGACAAGAAGGACGCCAACGGCAATCTCTACATTCAGACGATGATCCGCAACGCGCGCGCGGGCGGCGGTTGGACCGACTATGACACGACCCGCACGGGGCAGGAGGGTCTGTTTGCCAAGCGTGGCTACAGCCGGGCCTACGAGCCTTGGGGCTGGTCGATCTCGACCGGCATCTATGTGGATGACGTCAAGGCCGTGATCCACGATGCCGCGCTGCGGGCGGTTCTGTGGAGCCTGCCGGGCTTCGCGCTGATCCTTCTGGCCGGATGGGCACTCCATCGCAGCATCCTGCGCCCGCTCGGGCAGTCGATCGCGCTGGCGCGCGCCATCGAAGGCGGCGACCTGACCAAGGTCATCGCGGCCAAGGGCTCGGACGAGTTGGCGGACCTTCAACGCACGATGGGCGAGATGAGCGCGCGGTTGCGCGAGATCGTGGGCGGTGTTCTCGTCTCCTCGGGCAGCGTCGCGTCGGGCTCGACCCAATCGGCCGCCGCCGCCGAACAGATGTCGTCGGGCGCGGTGGAGCAGGCGGCCGCCTCGGAACAGGCCTCCGCCGCGATTGAGGAAATGTCCGCCAATATCCGCCAGACCGCCGAGAACGCGGTGCAGACCGAGACGATCTCGACCCAGGCCTCGCGACGCGCGGTCGAGACGGGCGGCGCGGTGGAGCAGACGGTCGCAGCCATGCGGGAGATTGCCGAGCGCATCGCCATCGTGCAGGACATTGCCCGCCAGACCGATCTTCTGGCCCTCAACGCCGCCATCGAAGCGGCACGCGCCGGGCATCACGGCAAAGGTTTCGCGGTGGTGGCCTCCGAAGTGCGCAAGCTCGCCGAGCGCAGCCAGGAGGCCTCGCGCGGCATCGAGACCCTGGCCGGGCAGACGCTGAGCGCGGCGGAGAACGCCGTTACCCAGCTTCAGCAGCTCGTGCCCGATATCAGCCGCACGGCCGAACTCGTGTCGGAAATCTCGGCCGCCTGCCGCGAGCAGTCGATCGGCGCAGCTCAGATCAGCCAGGCCATCGTCCAGCTCGATCAGGTGACGCAGGCAAGCGCCGGCGCGGCGACGCAGATGGCCGCGACGGCCGGGCAGCTCTCGGGCGAAGCCAGCCGGTTGAACGAGCAGGTCGCCTTCTTCCATCTGAACGAGACGGGCGCGGATCGCCGCGAGCCGCCGCGCGTGGTGGAACACGAGCCGGAGATGAAGCTGGCCGAAGCCCCACGCTACCGCCGGGCCGCCTGACACGAAAATGGGCTGGCCGAACCCTGCCATGGTTCGGCCAGCCCCCGCAGAAACCCAAGCGAGCGCGCCGCAAGGGCGCTCGACGTGACGTCAGAGCAGCGTGCCCTGGAGCACCAAAAGCGCGACGCTGAAATAGATGACGAGACCGGACACATCGACCAGCGTCGCGACGAAGGGCGCAGAGGCGCTGGCCGGGTCGAAGCCGAGGCGCTTGAGGGCGAAGGGCAGCATGGAGCCCGCCAGCGAGCCGAAGGTGACGATGGCCACCAGCGCGAGGCCGACCGTCAGCGCGATCAGGAACCAGTGCGGCCCATAGTCGAAAATGCCGGCCTCCTGCCAGATGGCGATGCGGGCCATACCGATGACGCCGAGAAACGAGCCGAGAGCGGCGCCCGTCGGCGCCTCGCGCAGGGCGACGCGCCACCAGTCCTTGAGGCGAAGCTCGCCCAGCGCCAGCGCGCGGATGATCAGCGAAGTTGCCTGACTGCCCGAATTGCCGCCCGAACTCATGATCAGCGGGATGAAGAGCGTGAGCACCACGGCGCGCTCCAGTTCGTCCTCGAAATGCTGCATGGCGCTGGCCGTGAGCATTTCCGACAGGAAGAGAACGGCCAGCCAGCCCGCGCGCTTCTTGAGCATCGTCAGGAAGCCGATGTCGGGATAGGGCTCGTCCAGCGCTTCCATGCCGCCGAACTTCTGCGCGTCCTCGGTCGAGGCCTCGATCATGGCGTCGATCACGTCGTCCACCGTGACGATGCCGAGCACATGGCGCTTCTCGTCCACCACGGGAATCGCCAGAAGATCGTATTCGGAAATGAGATGGGCGACCTCTTCGCGGTCGGCCTGCGGCAGGACGGTGATCGGCGCGTCGTAGCGCGCGACCGAGCCGACCGGCGCGTGCAGATCGCCCGAGATCAGGCGGCGCAGCGAGACCGACTTTTCGAGCCGGCGCGTCGTGGGGTCGATCACATAGATCGCGTAGATCGTCTCGCGCGCGCCTTCGACCTCGCGGACGTGCTTCAGGGTTTCGCCGATCGTCCAGTTGGACGGCACGCTGACGAACTCGGTCGTCATCAGGCTGCCGGCGCTGCCCTCGGGGTGGGTCAGCAGCGAATCGACGACGGAGCGGGCTTCACTCGTGAGCAACGCCAGAAGCTGCTCGCGCGGCGGCTCCTCCATGTCGCGGAAGAGATAGGCCAGACGGTCGGCCGCCATCGCGTCGAGAATCGCGGCCGCCCTGGAGGCGTCCAGCGAGGCGAGAATGTCCTGCGGCTCGTCCAGCGAGGAATGGTCGAAGACCTCGGCCGCGACATCGATCGGCAAGCGCGCGACGATGAAGGCCGCAGCTTCCGACGACAGCTCGTTCAGCTTCTGAACGATATCGGCGACGTGTTTACCCCGAAACTCCTCGGCTTCCTTCGTCAGCTGGTTCAGCCACTCGGTGTCTTGTGTGTCTTGCATAAGTTCGCTCCGGGCCGCCGCGCGGGGTCCGGCCACGAACGGGGCGCGCCTAGAACAGGGCGCCCGGCGGCAAGACCATACGCGGCCACGTCAATCGACTGCTACTGTCGCTTGGCATCGAGTTTCGGGTTCCAGTGATGGCCGGAGGAGTCAGAACGTCGTGGGCTCCGGCACGCGCGCCCCATGCCACTTCTCGAAGTCGTGATCAAGGGCCTTTTCGCACTGCAACACAAGATAGGCGTGCGGGGCTTATGCCGAGATGGTGCGGCCTCAACCAAGGCACGGCGACGGAGCGCGTCAGCCACGCTCGAACAGGAGGCTCGCCGCTCCAACCAGCCCGGAATTGTCGCCGAGCAGCGCCCGGCGCAGCGGCACGGAGCGAAAGGGCGGCAGAACGTTTCGGCGCATGGCAGGCGAGATCAGCGGCTCCAGCCGGTCGAACTGGTGCGACAGGCCCCCACCCATGACGATGACGTCCGGGCTGTAGAGATGCAGGAGATTGCCGAAGCCGAGCCCCAAAAGCTCGGCCTCTTCCCCGACGAGGCGGCGCGCCAGGGCATCGCCCGCCCCGGCCGCGTCGAAGACTTCGGCGGCGCTGAGCGTTTCGGCATTGGCATGGAGCGTCGAGCCCACGTCCTCGCGTGCCGCGCCCCTCGCTCGCGCGACGAAGGCGGGACCGGATGCATGGGCTTCGAAACAGCCGTGCGCGCCGCAGGCGCAGGGCGCTCCGCCCTGCACGACGATCATATGGCCGATATGAGCGGCCATGCCCATGCGCCCGCGCAAGACGCGCCCATCGGCGATGACGCCGCCGCCGATGCCGGTGCTGACCGTCGCATAGACCATATGATCGAGCCCCCGCCCCGCGCCGAAGCGCCATTCGCCGATGGCAGCGGCGATCCCGTCGTTTTCGAGAAGCACAGGCCGACCGCTCGCCGCTTCCACGGCTTGGGCGAGCGGAAAGTCGGTGAAGCCGGCAATGGTCGGCGTGGAGAGCGCGATGCCGTTCGGCGCGTCGAGCGGCCCCGGCGCGGAGAGACCGATGCCCAGAACCGCGCCGCCCGCGCGCTCCGCCATGGCGCGGGCGAGCGCGGCGATCTGCGCCACCACGGCTTCGGCCCCTGCGGTCGCGGCCGTCGCCATGGCCTCGCGGTGGAGAACCGTGCCGGCCTCGTCGATCAGCGCGCCCCGGATCTGCGTGCCGCCGAGATCGATGCCGATTGCGAGCCGCTCAGAGCCCATGCAGCCAGGCCGTGCGCGCGGCAAGATCGGGCGCGTTGAAGGCGAGCGAGCCGAGAACCACGGTTTCCGCGCCGGCTTCGCGCAGAAGCGGAACCGTGTGCTCGCGAATGCCGCCATCGGCGGCGAGCACGATGCGACGGGGCGCATTCGCCGCCGCAATCAGCGCCTTGGCCTCGCGCAGCCGGTCGCCCGCCGCCTCGTTCAGCCCCTGCCCCTTCACGCCGATCGCGGTGCCGAGCAGCGTCAGGAAGGAGAGACGCGGCAGATAAGGCGCGACCTCGGCCACCGGCGTTTCCACCCGCAGAACCATGCCGGCAGGGATGCCGAGAGCGTCCAGCCGGTCCAGCGCGGCCTCCGCCACGGAGGCGTTCTCGACGTGAAGGCTGATGAGATCGGCGCCCGCTTCCGCGAACTGCTCGATCTGCGACAGGACGACGGCGTCGGCCACCATGAGATGCACATGGATCGGCTTGTCCGAGACCTTGCGCAGACCCGCGACGAGATCGGGGAAGAACAGGAAGGCGGGCGCGAAATGGCCGTCCGCGACATCGACATGGAGAATGTCGGCATGGGCGTCGATGCGCGCCATCTCGTCGGCGAGGCGCACGAGATCGGCGGACCAGACGGAATATTCGCCGATCAGCCGGTCGGTCGGCAGCCGGTCGATCCAGCCGGCATCGCGAAGGGTCGAACTCATCGGGGAAGCTCCAGAAGAAAGGCGGACAAAGCCTGATGCAGGTCGGCGAGATAGCGCGCGCGGTCGCTCGCCTTCGGGGTGATTTCGCTGAAGCGCGCGCCGGGGATCAGCCCGGCCAGCGCTTTGGCATGGGCCAGCGGATGCACGACATCGCGCTCATGTCCGACAACGAGCGTCGGCACGGAAAGCCGAGCGAGCGCTTCCGCCGAGACGCCTGGCCCGTCCACCGAGACGGCCCGCAGGAGCGCGGAGGTGACGCTCAGCGGCTCGCGCGTGAAGAAGGAGCGCAGCGAGGCGAGATTGTCGGGGGCGTCCACCGCCAGCCGCCGGGCGGTGCCGCCGGCCTCGAAGCGCTGCCGCCCCTCCTCGCCGCCGGACGCCGCGATGAGCTCGCCGACTTCGGCATTGGGCCGCATATTGGTCGGTGCGCGCTCCAGAACCCAGGCCGGGCGCACGAGGAGCAGGCCGGATACGAGATCGGGTCGCAGCACGCTAAGGCGCAGCGCGATGGCCGCGCCCATGGAAATGCCGCCGACGACGACCGGCCCCGCGCCTTCTTCTTCGATCGCGGTGATCAGATCGTCGGTGAAGGTCGCGATCGACAGGCGCGACAGCGCGCCGGCCTCCGAGCGGCCGTGGCCGCGCATCTCCAGCGTTTTCAGGCGAAAGCCCGCGCTGGCCGGGAAGGCCTCGCGTGTCTGTCCGCTGTCGCCGCAAAGCCCGTGCTGGAAGAAGACGGGCGCGGCCGCCCCGCCCGCATCGTCCAGATGAAGGCGCACGCCATCGGATGTGGTGATGTCGCGCCCACTCATGCGCTTTCGCTCAAAGCCGCTTCAGCCAGTTGCGCGCGCAGGAAGCGCGCAACGCCCGGCGCGTCCGCCGCCTCCAGCCCATGGGTCACGAGCGCGCCCCGGAAGCCGATGGAGCCGAGTGCGCGGAGATAATGGGGATAGTCGAGAACGCCTTGGCCCGCCGCCACGAAAGCGCCATCCGGCGCGCGGTCCTTGGCATGACCCATGGCGATGCGATCGCCTAAGAGATCGACGGCTTCGGAGACGAGCCGGCGCTGCTCGTCGAGGCTCGCGATCTCGAAGAGATTGGCGGGGTCGAGAACGATGCGAAGGCGGGGGCTGGCGAGGTCGTCGATCAGCCGGCGCGCCTTGGCCGCGCTGTCCACGACATTGGCGAGCTCCGGCTCGATGCCGAGGGTGATGTCGTGACGCTCGGCGAGCTCGATCGCTTGTGCCATCTCGCTGATAAGGTCGGCCCAGGCGTCGGGCGCATCATTGTCCGGGTGGCCGCGCCACTGGTCGTCCGGGTCGCGCGTGCCGGTGCAGAGCGTGACGAGGCGTGTGCCCATGCGGGGCGCGGCTTCGGCCAGAACTGTCAGGCGGCGCAGCCCCGCCGCGCGCACGCCGGGATCGGGATGGATCATGTTGTAGGTGCCCGAGAGGGCGGCGAGTTCCACGCCGCTCGCCTTGGCGGCCTCGGCGATACGCGCAGCTTCCGCTTCCGGCACCGCGTCCGGCATGGAGGGCAGGCCGGAACAGGCCATGTTGTATTGCGCGGCGGTGAAGCCGGCCTCGCGCACGGCGCTCAGCACCGTCTCCGGCTCCGTGCCGGGAAAGGTTTTCGCAAAAATGCCGAGGCGCATCACACGCCTCCCGAAACGTCGGCGAGCGCCACGCGCTTCCCGCCCGCTTCCACCGAGCGCGCGATGGCGACCATGCCGCGCACGGAGGCCAGACCATCGTTCACATCGGCGCCGGTCATCGGCCCGCCCTGAAGAACGGTGCGCGCGAAGCCTTCCAGCTGGCGGCGGTAGAAATGCCCGTCCGCGCCGAGCACGCGATGCGTCGCCCCATCCGCCTCGCGGAAGATATCGACCTCGCTCGATTTGTAGTACCAGGGATTGAAGGTCTTGCCGAGGACGCTGCCGTTGCGGCCGTAGATCTGGAAGCCCTCGTGCCAGTCCATGCGCACGGCGACGGTGAGATCGAGATGGCCGAGCGTGCCATTGGCGAACTCGACATCCACGAACCAGCACCACATCCCGCCGCGCTCCGACAGGCGTGCCTCCACGGCCACGATATCCCCCGCGAAATAGCGCGCGGTGTCGATGAGATGGCAACCATGGGCCAGCATGTAATAGCGGCGCAGGTTGGCCTTGGGGTTCTCGGAGGGCTTGCGCGCCCGCGCGCTGGTGACGACCAGCGGCTGCACGGCGTCGGTCATCGGATAGCGATGGGTCGAGTCGCAATACCAGGCTTTCAGCGCGACGAGATCGCCCATTTCGTCGTCGATGAAGCGCTTGGCGGCCTGAAGGCCGGCATCGTAGCGCTTCATATGTCCGACCTGAAAGGTCAGGCCGGAGGCGGCGACCGCCTGTTTCAGCGCCTCGGCCTCCTCCACCGTCAGCCCGACCGGCTTTTCGCAGAGGACATGCTTGCCCGCTTCCAGCGCGCGGATCGAGGCCGGAACGTGGAAGGCGTCGGCCGTGGCGATGATGACCGCCTCGACCTCGGGGTCCGCCAGCATGGCATCGTAATCGGAGAAGGACTTCTCGGCCCCGTGCGTGATCGCCATGCGCTCGCGCAGATCGTCCGCGACGTCGCAAATGGCGAAGAGATCGGCGTTGGCCGCCTTGGTGCAGCTTTCGAAATGGGCGGCCTGGGCGATCTGGCCGGCGCCGAGAACGCCGACGCGAAGACGCCGGTCTTCCTTTGGGGGCATGGAATGGTCCTGACGGGAAACAGCGATTGGGAATGCGAAGGCGGAAGATGTCGGTGGCAGGCCAGGGCTGAGCCCGAAGCAGGATCCGGATGGAAAGCCGCCCTCCCCGACGCCTCGATCCCTGCAACCCATACTTTGTTCGGGTTGGAAACAAACAAAGGATTGGGTAGAAGTCAAGGGCTTTTGCGTGTGACCGGATCGAAGAGCCCACCATGTCGATGCCCCAGACCGTCCGCCACATCAACGAGAAGCGGGCGCTGGCCGCCCTGCTCCGCGCGGGCACGCTGAGCCGCGCCGATTTGGCCCGCGAGTTGGGCCTCACGCGATCGACGGCGAGCAGCATCGTAGCCGGTTTGATGAAAGATGGACTGGTTCGGGACGCGGGTGAGGCTGCAACCGAGCCTCAGAGCAACGGTGATACGCCGCGCATCGGGCGACCCGGCACGCTCCTGGCGTTGAACGCCGCCCATGGCACCTTCATCGGCGTCGATCTCGGCATCGATCATCTGCATCTTCTGGCGCTCGATTTCGCCGGCCGGGTTCTGACGCAGGAGCGGCTGCCCATGAGCTCCGCCGCGATGGGGCCGGAGCGCATGGCCGAGACACTTGCCGAGCGCATTATCGGTTTTCGTGAGCGACTTAGCGCGGCCGGGCCGGTGCGCGGCCTTTGCGTGGCCGTGCCGGGCGTGGTGGACGAGCGCGGCCTGGTGCTGCGCCTGCCCATTCTCGGCTGGACGGGCTGGCAGCTTCGCGAGGCCCTGCGCCGCGCCTTCCCGGACATCGCCGAGATCGAGGTCGAGAACGACGCCAACGCCTTCGCGGTGGCCGATGGGTTGCGGGACGGCGCGAGTGCAGGCTCTCGCAGCGTGCATCTTCTGCTGGATGCCGGGGTCGGGGGCGCGATCCTGGCGGATGGCGCCTTGCAGCGGGGCGCGCATGGCTATGCCGGGGAGATCGGACATATGCCGTTGGGCGAGAAAGGCTTCCTGCCGGATGCCGCCCTGCCCGGCTCGCTGGAATCCTTCGTCGGGCGGGACGCGATCCTGCACCGATACCACGACCTTGGCGGAACCCGAGAACTGGACGCGCTTCTCGCCGGCATTGGAGCCGGCGAGGCGTCAGCGCGGCGCTGCCTCGGCGAATGGGCGCATTATCTCGGGCGCGGCCTCGCCACGATCACGGCCCTGATCGACCCCAGCGAGATCGTGCTGGGCGGCCCTGTCGCCGCGCTCTTCGCGACAGGCGAGGCTGAGGTCAAGCAGGCGCTCCGACGCCATCTCCTGCCCGGCCAGCCGCTGCCCGCCTTGCGCCTGTCGCACTCGGGCGAGGCAGGCGCGGCGCTCGGCGGCGCGGGGCTTCTGCATCGCCGGCACCTGTCGGTGGACGAGGATTTCGTATTCCGCCGTGCCGACCCCGATCAGGCGGAGGCGAGCGCCTCGGCCGAGATGCGGTAGCGCGTGTCCCAAGGCTCGCCGGCCCGGAAGGGTTGCGACACGCCCTCGCGGCTGAAACTGCCGTCCAGAAGATCGGTGCGGTCGAAGGCCGAGGCGACGGGTTCGATGCCGAGCCCTCGGAAGCGCCCGTTCCAGGGCTTGGCCGTGCGTCCGGCCTGACTGATCCAGAGGAGGCAATGAGGGAAAGCGCCCTTGTCCCATTCGAAACGGACGCGCGTTCCGGCCGTCTCGTCGCGCAGCGCGATGGAGCCCTCAAGCTTCCACAGCTGCACCAGTTCTTCGAACAGGCCGGGGGCCGGCAAGGCGGCGAGCGAGACCGGCTCGCCGTCCAGAGTGTCCACCGCGTCGAGCCGTGAGAAGAGGGAGCCCGTCGCCAGCCGCGACACGCCGGGCTGGAAGGGCTCGGGGAAAACCTGGCCTCGCTCGAACGGCGCGGGCTCCAGATGAAGCGTGCCGGTCGTCTCCGGCAGCTTGAAGATCGGATGCAGCCCGATCGGCAGCGCGCAATCGATGCGCGTCACCACGCGAAGCGAAAACTCCACCGCCGCCTTGCCCGGCACGCCTCTGATGCGGCGCTCCAGACGCTCGACCGGATGACCCGCCGGAAAGGCGCAGGCGAGATGGATCGTGCCCTCGCCGTCCTCGACCAATTCCCATTCGGCGTTCGAGCCGTAGCCATGGTGGCCGGGGTCGATCTGCGTGGTGCCGAAGGGCACACAGGCCCATTCGCCGCCGAGCAGGCGCAGATGCTGGGCCAGCGTCTCGTCGCCCTGAATTTCCGGCTCGTCGTGCCAAGCGGCTTCCGCGAAGGGCGCGACGCTTCGGCCATTGCCCAGGTCGAACGTGAGATGGTGCAGCATGGCACCGGCGGGCGTGACCACGGCCCGGCCCCGGTCCCAGGTGAGAGTCCAGCCCTGCATGATCCTCTCCCTCAGCGCACGCCGAGGCCGGCCAGAAGCCCGCCGTCGATGCAATGGTCCGATCCGGTGATGAAGCCCGCGCGGTCGGAGGCAAGGAAGGCGATGAGATCGGCCACCTCCTCCGGCTCGCCGATCCGCCCGATCGGGTGCGCCGCGCCGAAGCGCTGAAACACCGCATCCACATCGGCCCCCGGCCCGTCGAAGGTGCGGGCGGCAAGTTCCAGAATGGGTGTGCGCACCGAGCCGGGGCTGACGGACGTCACGCGGATGCGATCGGGCGCGAAGTCGAGCGCCATGGCGCGTGTCAGCGCGTGAATGGCGCCTTTGGACGCGACATAGGCCGCAACGCCCCGCTGGCAGGCATGGCCCTGCACGCTCGACAGATTGACGATGGCCCCGCCGCGGCGCTGGCGCATCAAGGGTACGCCCCATCGGGCCGTCAGATGAATGGAGCCGACATTGACCGCGAGGCAGCGCAGAAAGGTCTTGGGATCGGTCTCGACCGCATCGCCGTAAGGGTGGATCGCGGCAGAGTTGACGATGATGTCGAGCCCGCCGAACCGCTCTTCGCAGAACCCCAGTGCGGCCTCGACCTCGGCTGGGACGGAAACATCCGCGCGCCGGACGACGAGACGCGGGTCGGCCTCCGCCAAGGCGGCATTGCCGGCCTCGTCGATGCCGAGCGCCAGGACTTGCGCTCCCCCGGCTGAGAGGCGCAGCGCGGTGGCGCGCGCAATGCCGGTCGTGCCCGTGACGAGCGCGATTTTGCCCTGCATATCCCCTGGCATCCTCTCCTCCCGATCCGCCCATTTCGTCGCTGGACTTTTTCGTAGAAGGCTAGGAGCAGAGATAACGCCCGTCAATTCCTATTTTTTCTCGCGTCAAGATCAAGGAAAGAATAGGTTTGAGGCCGACCACTGCGACCATGGCATCGGGCGCAAGGATTTTAGACACTGCGCGGGAACCAATCTTGAGCGACGAGACGATGATCAAGCGCGTGCGCACCATGGAAGACTTCGCGCAAGCGGTCGGCCTGTCGCGCCCCACCGTATCGAAATATTTTCAGGATGCGAGTTCGATCCGTCCCAAGCTGCGCGAACGGATCGAGGAGGGGCTGCGGGAAACGGGGTTCCGACCCAATCTCTTCGCGGTCAACCTGAACCGTCGCCAGACCAAGATTGTCGGGCTGATCTTTCCCAATTCGCTCGACCCATTCTATGCGGGCCTGCGCCGGCAGATCGAGGACCGTGCCGCACACGAGGGGTATCTGACCTTCGTCTTTTCCTCCGACGGCAAGCCGGAGATGGAAGAGGACGCGCTGGAAACCCTGTCGCAACTGAACGCAGCGGGGGTGATCCTGTCGCCGGTGGGCGGCGATGCGGCGCACCGCGCGCGGGTCAAAGCGACGGCGCGCAGCCTGCCCATCGTCTTCATCGACTCGCCCTTCGATGACGAGGAAGCTTTCGTCGGCACGAACAATGGCCAGTCCATGGCCCTCATGACGGACTATCTCTCGCGCTTCGGCGAAGGGCCGTCCTATTTCGACATGCCCCATGTCAACGCCAACGGCGCGGCACGGCGCGAGGCCTATGCGCAGACCATGCGCCGACGGGGGCTGGAGCCGCGCTTCGTCGCGGTCGAGCCCTCGACCAGCTGGGAGTTCGAGCGCTACGCCTTCGAACAGACCCAGCGACTTCTGAAGGGCGAGGGCTTTCCGACCAGAAGCCTTCTTTGCGGCAATGACCGCATCGCTTTCGGCGTCATGGCCGCGCTCAATCAGGCGGGCCGGCGCATCGGGCTTGGCCCCGACTGCGAATTTCGCGTCGCCGGCCACGACAACCAGCCCTTGTCGGAATATATCTGGCCGCCGCTCACCACCGTTCAGCAGAACACCGGCGAGATGGGCCGGCTCGCGCTTGACCTCCTGCTCCAGCGCCTCGACCCCGCCCGCGACAGGCAAGGCGAACCGGAAGCGGGCCGCCATCTCCTGGTGGATGGCGACCTCGTGTTGCGGGCCTCGGCGTAAGAGACGGGGACAGAACCCTGCGGTGGAGAGCCGGCGAGGGACTTGCGTTCCCGACGAGGCGCCGAGCGCAGACGATGCAGCGCATCGGCGAGCATCGGCAACGATGATCGGGGGCGGAAGCACCCGACGGATCGACCCGCAGGGTTTTGCCCCCGGCTCTAAGCGCCCTTCGCGCGATCAGTTGATCGCGCGCTGGAAGGCACGGTTCTTCTCGTATCGTTCGCGCGCGGGCGCGATCTCGGCGCGATCCGAGACCTCCGGTACGGCCACGTCCCACCAATGGCCGCCGGCCTCCGTGGTGATCAGCGGATGGGTGTCGATCAGGATCACGGTGGAGCGCGTGTTGGCGCGCGTGCGCTCCAGCGCGGCTTCCAGATCGGCGATGGAAGAGACCTTCTCGGCCAGCGCGCCCATGGCCTTCGCATGGGCCACGAAGTCGATTTCAGGCACGACCTCCTGCCGGCAGTCCTCCAGAAGATTGTTGAAGTTCGCGCCGCCGCAGGCCATCTGGAGCCGATTGATGCAGCCATAGCCGCGGTTGTCGAGCAGCACGACCGTGAGCTTCTGCCCGAGCATGACAGATGTCGCGAGCTCGGAATTCAGCATCATGTAGGACCCGTCGCCGACCATGACGACGACGTCCTTTTCGGGCCGCGCCATCTTGACGCCGAGGCCCCCGGCGATCTCGTAGCCCATGCAGGAGAAGCCGTATTCGAGATGGTAGCCGCCGGGCTGCGTCGGCGCCCAGAGCTTGTGCAACTCGCCCGGCAGGCCGCCGGCCGCGCAGACGACGATGGAGTTCTCGGTGCCCCGCGCGCGCGCGACCGCGCCGATCACCTGCGCATCGGACGGCAACTCGGCGTTGGAGGTGGCGAGCGCCTTGCCCGCCGCCTCGAACCAGGACACGCGCTCGGCATGGGCGCGGGACGTATGGGCGGAGTCGGCTTTCCAGCCGGCCAGATCTTCCGAAAGCAGCTTCAGCCCGACCTTGGCGTCCGCCACCAATGGCACGGAGCCGTGCTTCACGGCGTCATAGGCCGCGACATTGAGGCCGACGACCTTCAGCCCCTCCTCGCGGAACAAGGCCCAGGAGCCTGTCGTGAAATCCTGAAGCCGCGTGCCGACGGCCAGAACCAGATCGGCCTCGGCGGCGAGCGCATTGGCGGCCGATGTGCCGGTCACGCCAACCGAGCCCAGCGCCAGATCATGCGTCTCGTCGATGGCGGATTTGCCGGCCTGCGTGACGGCGACGGGCACGCCGTGCGTTTCGGCAAAGGCGAGAAGGTCCGCCGTCGCCTCGGAATAGAGAACGCCGCCGCCCGCCACGATCATCGGTCGCTTCGAGGCGCGGATCAGCGAGACCGCATGGGCCAGCTCGTCCTCGTCCGGCCGGGGCCGACGCCTGTTCCAGACGCGCTCTTCGAACAGGGCAGCGGGAAAGTCGTAGGCCTCGGCCTGCACGTCCTGGCAGAGCGAGAGGGTGACCGGCCCGCAATCCACGGGATCGGTCAGCACCTGCATGGTGCGCTGAAGCGCCGGGATCAGTTGTTCGGGCCGCTGGATGCGGTCGAAATATTTCGAGACAGGGCGGAAGCAGTCGGAGGCCGAGACGGTGCCGTCGCCGAAATTCTCGATCTGCTGAAGCACGGGGTCGGGCAGGCGGTTGGCGAAGACATCGCCCGGCAGGAAGAGAACCGGCAGGCGGTTCACATGCGCGACGCCCGCCGCCGTCACCATGTTGAGCGCGCCGGGGCCGATCGAGGTCGTGCAGGCCATGAAGCGACGGCGGAACGAGGCTTTGGCGAAGGCGATGGCCGCATGGGCCATGCCCTGCTCGTTATGGGCGCGGAAGGTCGGAAACGCGTCCTTCACGCCATGGAGCGCCTCACCCATGCCCGCCACATTGCCATGGCCGAAGATCGCCCAGCAGCCGGCGAAGATCGGCACGGTCTGCCCCTCCACGACAGTCTTCTGCGCCATCATGAAGCGCACCACGGCCTGCGCCGCCGTCAACCGGATCGTCTTCGTCATGTCTTTGCTCTCCTCGGCCTTTCCGTTCCGTCCCGTCAGGGGTCAGCGGTAGAAGGCCGGCTTGTCCATGGTGGTGATCGGGACGATCTGCCCCGTGCGCTTGGCCTCGACGCAGGCGTCAGAGGTCACGGCGGCGAAATAGCCATCCCAGGCGGTCGGGCCGGTGACCTCGCCCTTCACCGTCGCCTGAACCCATTCCTGCAACTCGACATCGTAGGAGTCGATGAAGCGCAGCTTCCAGTCCATCATGATCTCCTGCCCCGCGAGGGACTGGTGACGGAGCGGCACGCTGATCGGCTCGGGCAGGTTGGCCGTGCCGTCCTCGCCGACGATCTGGCACTGGATGTCGTAGCCAAACTGGCAGTTCACGAAGATCTCGGTGTCCATGACGATGCCGGACCTGGTCTTGAGCACCACGACGTAAGGGTCGTCCAGACCTTCCTTGGCATGGCGCGAGCGCTTGCCCTGGATCACCTGCGCCGAGACGTAATCATCGTCCACCAGCCAGCGCAGAACGTCGATCTCGTGGATGAACGTGTCGGTGATGCCCATGTCGCCGACATAATGGGCGGGAACGGTCGGGTTGCGATGGGCCGAGTGCAGCATCAGCGGCTCGCCGATCCGGCCCGAGGTCACAACGCCCTTCAGAAGCCGGTAGCCTGCATCGTAGCGGCGCATGAAGCCAACCTGCACGAGATGGCGTCCACTCGCGATCTCCGCCTCCACGATGCGCCGGCACGCGTCTGCCGTGGTGGCAAGCGGCTTCTCGCAGAAGACCGGCTTGCCGGCGGCAATCGAAGCCAGCACGAATTCCTCGTGGCTCGGCCCCCAGGAGGTGACGACGACCGCATCGACATCGGGATCGTCGATCACGCCCTGGCCCGTTTCATGAACGCGCGCACCGGGGCAATACCGCTCGGCGGTGGCGCGGGCGCTGTCCGGGTTGATGTCGTTGACAGCGGTGACGGTCGAGCCGGCCAGCTTGCCGTTGAGGCGCGCGATATGTTCCTGGCCAATGGCGCCCGTGCCGATCACACCGATCTTCAATGTCATGTTCGTCTTTCGTGAGGTCTTCAGAATGGGCGGGAGAATGCAGGGCGGCGTCAAGCGGGGCAATCCACCCAGCGCCGCTCGTCATGCGAGCGGGCCATGGCGTGGACAGTCTCCTCGATGGCGAAGCCCGTTTCGAAATCCACGATCCGGGCGGGGCGACCGTCGATGGCGGCCAGAAGCTCGTGCGCCTCGATGACCTTCAGATCGTTGAAACCGAGCCCATGGCCGGGCGCGGGCACGAAAGCGCCGTAGGGCGCGTGCGCGGGGGCGGTCAGGACGGTGCGGAAGCCTTGGGTCCGCTCGTCGCCCTCGCGGGTGAAGAGCTGGAACTCGTTCATGCGCTCCTGGTCATAGGCGATCGTGCCGGCAGAGCCGAAGACCTGTACGGCGATCCGCCCCTTGCGGCCCCAGGCGGCGCGATTGGCGACCAGCAGGCCCGACGCGCCGCTCCTGAGGCGCAGGAGAGAGGTCGCGATCTCATGCGTCTCGACCCGCCGTCCCTCGCGGCTGGCATAGGGCTTGGCCTGATCCGTCATCACGCTCGAAACCGGACCGGCGAGACGCCAGAGGATCGAGAGCGGATGCACGGCGAAATCATCCAGCGCGCCATAGCCCGACGCCGCGCCGTTCTTGTAGACGAAGGGCGCGTCCGGGTCGGCCATGAAATCCTCGTCCATTTCGAGGCGTACATGGTTGACCGTGCCGATCACGCCGTCCTGGATCAGCGCTTCCATCTGCCGGATGGCGGGGTTCTGAATGTAGTTGTATCCGAGCGCGGCGACCCGCCCAGAGCCTTTCTGCGCCTCCAGCATCCGGCGCGCGTCGTCGCGGCTCGTCGCCATGGGCTTCTCGCACCAGACATGCTTGCCCGCCTCGAACGCCGCGCAGGCCATCTCGGCGTGAAACGGATTGGGCGCGGCGATGGAGACGACATCGACCTCGGGGTCGGCGATCACGGCGCGCCAGTCGCCGCTCGCCTTGGCGAAGCCGAACTCGCGGGCCTTGCTGTCCGCCAAGCTCTGGTCGGCCTCAGCCAGATGCACGAGGCGCGGACGGCGCGCTTCGCCGAAGGTGGCGGCCACCGCGTTCCAGGCGAGCGCGTGGCATTTGCCCATGAAGCCCGTGCCGATGAGGCCGACGCCGATCGTGCTGTTGGTCATGTCTCGCTCCGTCACGCCCGAGCCCGTTTGCGCTGGCGATACTGGTCGGCGATCACAGCGGCGACGATGATCACGCCCTTCACGATCTCCTGGTAGTAGGCGTCGATGCGCAGGAAGGTGAAGCCCGAGGTCATGACGCCGAGGATGATGACGCCGATCACCGTGCCGGTGATGCGCCCGACGCCGCCCGCCAGCGACGTGCCGCCGATGACGGCGGCGGCGATCGCGTCCAGCTCGTAGGACACGCCCATGCCGGCCTGCCCCGAGACGGCGCGGGCCGAGGTGACGATGCCCGCCAGGCCCGCCAGCGTGCCGGCGATGGCATAGACGACGAGGAGATGGCGGTCGACATTGATGCCCGAGACGACGGCGGCCTGCCGGTTGGCCCCGATCGCGTAGGTGAACTTGCCATAGCGCGTGTAGCGCAGCGCGATGTGGAAGACGAAAGCGACGACCAGGAAGATGATGACCGGCGTCGCGCCCGCGCCGATCGCGGCATAGCTGTCCGACAGCATGGAGACCGGCTGGCCGCCCGTGTACCATTTGGCGGCCCCGCGCGCGGCGACCATCATGCCGAGCGTCGCGATGAAGGGCGGAATGCCGGTGTAGGCGATCAGCGCCCCGTTCACGAGCCCCGCCCCCAAGCCGACGGCGAGGCCGGCGATGACGGGAACGATCACGGGAAGGCCCGTCAGCGAGGGATAGACGGCGCGCGCATAGTCGGGGTTCTGGGCGAGACTCGCCGCGACCATGGCCGTCAGCGCGACCACCGAGCCGGAGGAGAGATCGACGCCCGATGTGATGATGACCTGCGTCACGCCCACCGCGATGATGCCGATCACCGAGACCTGCAGGATCATGACGATCAGGCGCTGCTGGTTGCCGAGGAAGCTCTGGCCGATCAGCACCCAGCCGAGCGCCTCGAACACCAGCGCGATGCCGACGAGAACGAGAAGGATCGAGACTTCGGTCGGGAGCTTGCGCCTGCGCCGAGTGGGCTTGTCCACGGCGGGGGCCGGCGGCACGCCGCCATGCGTCGCTTCGTTGAGGCTCATGGGTTCACTCCCGGTTGTCAGATGCGCCGCGCTTGGGCTCTCCCGGCCCGGCGTCGCGAAAAAGGCTTGGAACGAGGCTCAGCGCGAGGCGAGGTCCATGACGCGCTCTTGGGTGGCCTCCGCCCGGTCCAGAATGCCGGTGACGCGCCCGCCATGAACCACCATCACCCGGTCGCTCATGCCCAGCACTTCGGGCAGTTCCGACGAGATCATGATGACGGCGAGCCCCTCGCCCGCGAGCTTGGACACCAGGCGGTGGATCTCGGCCTTGGCGCCGACATCGATGCCGCGCGTCGGCTCGTCGAGGATCAGGATCTTGGGCTTGGTCAGGAGCCAGCGGCCGATCAGGACCTTCTGCTGGTTGCCGCCCGAAAGGTTCTGGATGCGCTCGTCGAGGTCGGGCGTCTTGACTCGCATGACCTTCGCCATGTCCTCGCAGCGCCGATCGACCTCGCTTTGGCGCACGAACCCGCCCGAGGTGAACTCGCTCTGGATCACCGCCATCTGCATGTTTTCGGTGATGGAGAGCGGCAGGAAGCAGCCTGTGTCCTTGCGATCTTCGGTGAGGAAGGCCATGCCGTGGCGCATCGCGACCGCCGGATTGGCGATGCGCACCTCCTGCCCGAACAAGGTGATGGTGCCCGAGGTCGCCGGCGTCACGCCGAACAGCGTTTCGGCGATATTGGAGCGGCCCGAGCCGACGAGGCCGGCAAGGCCGAGAATTTCGCCCGCGCGCAGATCGAAGGATACGTCCTGAAACACGCGGCCGAGCGACAGTCCGCGCACGGACAGAACGACCTCGCCGATCTTCGCCTCTTCCTTCGGAAACATCTGCGTCAGCTCGCGGCCCACCATCATGCGGATGATGTCGTCGCGGGTGACGGACTTGGCGTCCTCGGTGCCGATATATTTGCCGTCCCGGAAGATCGACACTTCGTCGGCGATCTCGGCCAGTTCGTCCATCTTATGCGTGATATAGACGATGCCCTTCCCCTCGGCGCGAAGCTGCCGGACGATGCGGAAGAGATGCTCGACTTCCCGGTCCGTCAGCGCCGAGGTTGGCTCGTCCATGATCAGAACGTCCGAGCGGTAGGACACGGCTTTGGCGATCTCGACCATCTGGCGCGAGGCGATGGAGAGGGTCTGGGTTTCGGCGTCCGGGTCGATATCGATGGACAGATCGGCGAAGAGCTTTTCCGTGCGCCGGCGCATCTCGCCATGATCCACGAAGCCGAAGCGGTTCTTGGGCTCGCGCCGGATCCAGATATTCTCGGCCACGGTCATGAAGGGCATCAGGTTGAGTTCCTGATGGATCATGGCGATGCCGTTTTCGAGCGCGTCCAGCGGGCCGCTCAGACGAATGCTCTGCCCGCGCAGGCGAAACTCGCCGCCGTCGGGCGTGTAGACGCCCGCGATGATCTTCATGAGCGTGGACTTGCCGGCCCCGTTCTCGCCCATCAGGGCGTGGACCGTGCCGCGACGCACGCGAAACTGCACGTTGTCGAGCGCGACGACGCCCGGAAAGACCTTCCGCACGCCGTCCACTTCCAGGAGATAGTCCGCGCCCGGCACCGCACCGCTCTCGCGAACGAGGCGCATCGTCGAAGGGCTGATCGTCGGTTGCGACATGATGGACCTCTCCTGGACTTCGTTCGCGCTCGAACGGCTCACTTCGCGCCGGCGTACTGAGCCATGTTGGCCGGCGTCACCAGTTCGAACGGCACCCAGATCTTGCGCTCGGTCGCCTCGCCCTTGGCGAGCTTGGCGGCGGCCTCGACGGAGGCGGCCCCTTGGGCGGTGGCGTTCTGGAACACGGTGACGTCGAGATCGCCCGCCTTCATGGCGGCGAGCCCGTCCGGCGTCGCGTCGATGCCGGCGACCACGACGCTTTTGGGGTCGCGTCCGACCGCCTTCAGCGCCTGGATCGCGCCGATCGCCATTTCATCGTTATTGGCGATCACCGCATCGAAATCGGCCGAGGACGACAGCCAGTTGGTCATGATGTTCTGGGCCTCGATCCGGTCCCAGCCGGCGGCCTGCTTGTCGACGATCGTGATGCCCTTGCAGGCGGGTGTCGCCAGCACGTCCTCGATATCCTTGGTACGCACGATCGAGGAGTGGTTGTTGAGCGGCCCCATCAGCACATAGGCCGCGCCCTTGCCGCCGAGTTGCTTGCAGACTTCCTCCGTCTGCATCGTGCCGGACTGCACCTCGTCGGAGCCGACGAAGGCCGTCTTCTCGGGCAGCGTGTCAAGGTCGGCGGGCGGATGGACGGAATAGACGATGGGGATGCCCGCTTCCTTCGCCAGCTTGGTCATGGCGGGTGTGCCGTCGCCATCCACGGCTGCGACGACGATGGCGTCGACCTTGGCGGCGATGAAGTTTCGGATCTGATCGAGCTGGCGCTGCGGGTCGTTCTGCGCGTCCTCGACCTGGAGCGAGACGCCGGGCATCGCCTTGGCGCGCATTTCCATGCCCTGGCGCAAAATGGTCAAAAAGACGGAATCGGCGCGCGCCATGCTGACGCCGATCGTCTCGGCCAACGCGGGAGCCGCCATAAGGGACAGAAAAGACACGGCCAGCGCCGCGCGAAGACACGTCGTCATGGTTCGAGTTCCGTCAAGGAGCAAGGGGAAGCGGGGCGCCGCGCATGGCAGCGCCCCAGCCGGATCGTCAAGTCTTGGCTTCGGTCAGTTCTTGGCTTCGTACTGGGCCATGTTGGCGGGGGTCACGAGTTCGAAGGGCACGTCCACGACCTTCTCGGTTTTCTCGCCCTTGATGAGCTTCTGGATCGTGTCGATCGCGCCCTTGCCCTGGCCGGCAGCGTTCTGGAACACCGTGACCTTGAGATCGCCGGCCTTCATGGCGGCGAGACCATCCTGCGTCGCGTCGATGCCGGCGACGATCACGTCCTTGGTGCCGGCTGCCTTCAGCGCCTGGATCGCGCCGATCGCCATCTCGTCATTGTTGGAGATGACGGCGGCGGGCTTGAGGCCGGCCGAAATCCAGTTGGTCATCAGATCGGTCGCCTGGGTGCGCTGCCAGTTGGCCGTCTGCTTGTCGAGAATCTTGATGCCCTTGCAGGGCTCGGCGGCGATGACGTCCTCGACATCCTGCGTGCGCTGGCGCGCCGCCTGGTTCGACAGATCACCCATCATGACGACGATTTCGCCCTTGCCCCCTAAGAGCTTGCAGACTTCCTGCGTCTGGAGCGTGCCGGACTTCTTCTCGTCGGAGCCAACAAAGGCGACCTTCTCGGGCAGCTTCTCCACATCCGCCGGCTGGCGGTTGACATAGACGAGCGGAATGCCGGCCGCCGTCGCGAGCTTGGTCATCTGCGCGGTGGCGTCCGTGTCCACCGGGTTGACGATGATGCCGTCCACCTTCTGGGCGATGAAGTTCTGGATCTGGTTGAGCTGCTTGCCGATGTCGCTGGTCGCGTCCTCCACCTGGAGCGACACGCCGTCCGCCTTCTTGGCGGCATCTTCCATGCCGTTGCGCAGAACGGTCAGGAAGTTGTCGTCGAAGGACGCCATGCTGACGCCGATATTGGCCGCATGGGCCGAGGCCATCATCGCGGCCGAGGCGGCGAGCGTGAGCAGAATGCGTTTCATGCGTGTTTCCTCCCAAGGATTCGGACGGGCCTCTGCCGCGTCCGACATGTCCATTTCCGCCGCCGGCCTCCCAGCCGGCAGCGTCATGCCGTCACGCCGCAGCCGATCTCAGACCGGCTGCGACGAATTCCATGCTGGCGCGCAGATCGGCTGCCACGTCCGGGCTCTCGGCGACGTCAGCGGCGAAAGGCTCGAAGGACAGCGGCCCGGCATAGCCGCCGGCCACAAGTGCGCGGATCTGATCACAATTCCCGATCCGGTCGGCCGGGCCGACCAAAACACGGTGCGGGTCGCGCATGGCCTCGCGCGGCACCGAAGCGTCCTCGACGCCCGAGATATGAACGAGCCCCGTGCGCTCGGGAAACATCTCCCTCTCACCGGCGACAAAGTGATGGAACGTGTCGTGCACCAGTTTGAAGCGATCCGCTTCACCCACCGCGTCGATCGCCGCGACCGCCTCGCTTTTGAGGCGCAGCGAGCATTCGGCAAAGCCCAGT
Organism: Aureimonas ureilytica; assembly: GCF_001475935.1. GTDB lineage: Bacteria > Pseudomonadota > Alphaproteobacteria > Rhizobiales > Rhizobiaceae > Aureimonas > Aureimonas ureilytica_A. The sequence continues at coordinate 132,898 of NZ_LDQA01000024.1, read as the reverse complement.
GGCTCGATATAGCCGAGGATTCCAGCGTCCTTCAGGATCGGGGCCAGCCCCGCCAGCGCCTCGCGCAGCGCCGAAAGCCTCACCTCGTCGCTCGTCCAGAAGCCTTGTTCGTTCACCGGGCAGAGAACCAGCGCCTCGGCACCAGCCGCCTTGGCCTGGGCCACCAGCGCCCTCGCCTCTTCGGCGCGATGGGGCGTCCAGTGGTTGAAGCGTTGCAGCGCATTGACCGAGAGAATGCGCACGCCAGCCGCCTCGGCGGCCCGGCGCACGTCGTCCGGCGACGTTCCGTCGGATAGGGCCACGCCCGGCAGATCGTTGCGGATTTCCACCGAGCTGATACCCAACGCCCTTGTCAGACCGATGAGACGATCCAGTCCGAGGCGCGGCGCAACCCTATGATTGACTGCGAAATCGACCACCAGTTCCCCCTCCCAGGGCGCCGATCGAACCTTTTTAGCGGCTCGTAGCAATTTTGGAATTCATATGCCCTTTTTATCCGATATGGAAATTTGTATTCTAAGTGAGCGAAGCGTGTCAACCACCCCTTCCGGTTGGGTCGCGAAAAATGAAAAGGATGCCAAATGATGCTGGAGGAGGGAGAGATCGGAGCCATGCAGGGCACCGCGCCGGAGAGTTTCGCGGAGCTGCGCGAGCGTCTGGCCGGTGGATCGGTCAAGCTGTCGAAGCGGTTGAAGCAGGTGGCGTCCTTTGCGCTCGCCCAACCGGACGAGATCGCGCTCGGCACGGTGACGACCATCGCGGACAAGGCCGGGGTTCAGCCCTCGACCCTGATCCGCTTCAGCCAAGCGCTGGGGTTCGCCGGGTTTTCCGATCTTCAGATGCTGTTTCGCGAGCGCCTGCGCAACCACGTCTCCAACTATGACGATCGGCTTCTGTCGCTGCGCGCCAAGAATGGCGATGCGTCGCGCTCGGCCGTCCTGTTCGACGGGTTCTGCGAAGCTTCCACCCGCTCGATCACCGGGATGCACGACAAGCTCGACATCTCAACCATGGACCGGGCGATCGACGTTCTGGCCGGAGCCGAGACGATCTATCTCATCGCCCAACGTCGCTCCTTTCCCGTCACGGCCTATGTCAGCTATGCGCTCGGCAAGCTCGGCATTCGCAATGTGCTGATCGGCTCGGCTGTCGGAACCGATGCCGAGACCATGTCCTTCGCGACAAAGCGCGATGCGGCGATCGCGATTTCCTTCACGCCCTATGCCTCGTCCACCGTCGCCTATGCCCGGCAGGCGGCGGAACTCGGCACGCCGCTCGTCGTCATTACCGACAGCCCGTTCAGCCCGCTCGTGTCCGACGGCCACCTCTGGTTCGAGGTGGTGGAGGCCGATTTCCAGGGCTTTCGCTCGCTCGCCGCCTCCATGGCCCTCGCCATGACGCTGGTGGTGGGCCTCGCCGAGCGCCGCCGCGCCTTGCTGGGGGAGAAGGACAACAACACGAAAAGCTGACGGCGCTTCAAAAATGGAATTCAAATTCCATATTGACGCTTGTGGGATCACATGCTTCATCTGGTGTCGAGGAATTCGAGCCCGAGCCTCGCGCCGGGGATGCGGCAGGAGCATCCCTCATCCGGCGAGGCGACGGGCCTCTAGAGACAGGGAGGTGGCTCATGGGCCAGGTGCTCGACGTCGTCACGATCGGTCGTTGCTCGGTCGATCTCTACGGCCAGCAGATCGGCTCGCGGCTGGAGGACATCGCCTCCTTCGCCAAGTCCGTCGGCGGCTGCCCGGCCAATATCGCCATCGGCACGGCGCGGCTCGGCCTCAAATCGGCGCTGCTCACCCGCGTCGGCGCGGAGCAGATGGGTGGTTTCGTGCGCGAGCAGCTGGCGCGCGAGGGCGTCGAGACGGCGGGCGTGACGGTCGACCCTGAGCGCCTCACCGCATTGGTTCTTCTGGCGGTCGAGGACGAGGGCGTCTCGCCCATGATCTTCTATCGCAGCGACTGCGCCGACATGGCGCTCTGCGAGGACGATGTTTCGGATGAATTGATCGCCTCGGCCCGCGCCATCGTCGTCACCGGCACCCATTTCTCCAAGCCCAACACCGAAGCCGCGCAGCTGAAGGCGATCCGCCTCGCCAAGGCGGCGGGCGGCAAGGTCGTCTTCGACATCGACTATCGCCCCAATCTCTGGGGCCTTGCCGGCCATGCCCAAGGCTTCGAGCGCTATGTCGCCTCGGATCACGTCTCGTCCAAGCTCCAGCCGATCCTGCCCGATTGCGACCTGATCGTCGGCACGGAAGAGGAAATGATGATCGCGGGCGGCATCAGCGATCCGCTGGCCGCGCTGAAGGCGATCCGCGCGGTCTCGGCCGCCACGCTGGTTCTGAAGCGCGGCGCCATGGGCTGCATCATCTTCGACGGGCCGATCGAGACCCTGGAGGATGGCGTCGCCGGGCGCGGCTTCCCGATCGAGGTGTTCAACGTGCTGGGTGCGGGCGACGCCTTCATGTCCGGCCTTCTCGCCGGCTGGCTGCGCGGCAAGCCGCATGGCGAATGCGCGACCATGGCCAATGCCTGCGGCGCCTTCGCCGTGTCGCGCCTCCTTTGCTCGCCGGAATATCCGACCTCGGCCGAACTCGACGCCTTTCTCGCCAAGGACCAGATCCGGCGACGCCTGCGCAAGGACGAGGACCTCAACCATATTCACTGGGCGACCACCCGCCGGCCGGGGCCGGAGCGCCTGATGGCGCTCGCCTGCGACCACCGGATGCAGATCGAGGAAATGGCGGAAGCCGCCGGCGCGCCGCGCGAGCGGATCGAGGATTTCAAGGTGCTCGCTGTCGAGGCCGCCTCGCGTGTGGCAGGCGACCAGCCGGGCTTCGGCGTTCTGCTCGATGGAATTTACGGCCAGAAGGCGCTCTACTGCGCGGCGGCCAAGGGCTTCTGGATCGGCCGCCCGGTCGAGAAGCCGGGCTCGCGCCCGCTCGATTTCGACCATATGCCCGACCTCGGCAGCCATCTCACCGAATGGCCGGTGGATCACGTCGTCAAATGCCTCTGCTTCTATCACCCCGATGATCCGGCCGAGCTGAAGGCGCGGCAGGACCGCGAGCTTCTGCGCCTGTCGGACGCCGCGCGCACCGTCGGCCGCGAGCTTCTGGTGGAGATCATCGCCGGCAAGCACGGGGCGCTGGAAGAGGATACGGTCGCCTCGATCGTGCGCCACGTCTACGATCTCGGCATCAAGCCCGACTGGTGGAAGCTGGAGCCGCAGAAGAGCGTGAGCGCCTGGCAGCGGATCGAGGCGGCCATCGCCGAGCGCGATCCCTATTGCCGCGGCATCGTGCTGCTCGGCCTCGACGCGCCGGAAGCCGAACTCACCGCTGCCTTCCGGGCCGTTGCCGACGTCTCCATGGTCAAGGGCTTTGCGGTCGGGCGCACCATCTTCGCCGATGCGGCGCGGCGCTGGCTGCGAGGCGAGATCGACGACGAGACCGCCATAGCCGACATGGCCCGCCGCTTCGGCGCGCTGGTCGACGCATGGCAGGGCGCGGGCCGGCAGACAGAAGCGGCTTGACGCATCCCGCCCATCAACCAACCCTTTCAACGGGCCGCATCCCAGCGGCCCGACATTTCGTGGAGGAAGCATGATCCGCATCGGCGCGAACCCGATCTGCTGGAGCAATGACGACCGGCAGGACATCGGCGGCCATATCAGCCTCGAACAATGCCTGACGGAGGCGAGCGCCATCGGTATCGAGGGCATGGAGCTCGGCCACAAGTTCCCGCGCGAGCCGGGCGCGCTGAAGGCCAAGCTCGGCGAATACGGCATGGATTTCGTCGGCGGCTGGTACTCGACGTTCCTCCTGGATCGCGACGCCGAGGCCGAGTTCGAAGCCGCGCGCGACCATATCGCCCTGGTGAAGGGCGCGGGCACCGACATTTTCATCGTCTGCGAATGCACGCGCACGGTGCATGGCGACGAATCCTCGCCACTCCATGCCCGGCCTGTTCTGACGGAAGAGGAATGGACGCGCTTCCTGCCCCGCCTCACCCGCTTTGCCGAGCTTCTGAAAGCGGAAGGGCTGCGCATCGCCTATCACCACCACATGGGAACCGTGATTCAAACGGGGCCGGAGATCGACCGGATGATGGCGGGCACCGGCCCGGCCTTCACGCTGCTGCTCGATACCGGCCACGCCACCTGGGGCGGCACGGACCCGGCCGATCTCGCGCGCCGCTACCGCGACCGCATCGTCCATGTCCATGTGAAGGACGTGCGCCCGGACGTGGCGCGGCAGGCGGCACAGGAGGACTGGAGCTTCCTGACCTCGGTTCTGGCGGGCGTCTATACCGTACCGGGTGACGGATCGGTGGACTATGTCTCGGTGCTCAAAGAGCTTCCCGATTATTCCGGCTGGATCGTCATCGAGGCCGAGCAGGACCCGGAGAAGGCCCATCCCGCGACCTATGTGAAGCTCGGCTACGACAATCTCACGCGCTTCATCGCCGAAGCCGGTCTGAAACGCTGAAAGGCAGGACATGTCCAAGCTGCTCGTCAAACCCTCGGGCGACCAGGGCAAGGTCGTCGATGTCACGCCTGATAGCGCCGGCTGGCGCTATGTCGGCTTCTCGCTGCATCGCTTGAGGCCGGGCGAGAGCGTCTCGGGCGGGGAGGCGGATCGGGAGGTCTGCCTCGTTCTCGTCTCCGGCAAGGCCGATATCACCGCAGGCGGGCAGGAGTTCGGCACGCTCGGCCGTCGCATGTCTCCCTTCGACGGCAAGCCCTCCTCGGTCTATGCGCCGGCGGGGGCGCAGTGGCGCGTCACCGCCGAGACCGATCTGGAACTCGCTGTCTGCACCGCGCCGGGCGAGCCCGGCGCGCGACCGCCGCGCCTGATCGGCGAGGACGACAACACCCAGGAGGTGCGCGGGCGCGGCAACAATGTCCGCCACGTCACCAATATCCTGCCCGAAACGGCGGAAGCCGATGGGCTTCTGGTGGTGGAGGTGATCACACCCGCCGGCAATACGTCGAGCTACCCGCCCCACAAGCACGACCAGGACGATCTGCCTCAGGAATCCTATCTGGAGGAGACCTATTACCATCGCATCAACCCGCCGCAGGGCTTCGCCTTCCAGCGCGTTTATACGGACGATCGTTCGCTGGACGAGGCGATGGCGGTGGAGGATGGCGACGTGACGCTGGTGCCGAAGGGCTACCACCCCTGCGCGACGATCCACGGCTACGATCTCTATTATCTCAACGTCATGGCCGGGCCGAAGCGGACCTGGAAGTTCCACAACGCGCCCGAGCACGAGTGGCTTCTGAAGGCCTGAGACCAAAGAACCCTCTGATCGACATGGCAAAAGGCGGGGGATGGGGGCTCCATCCCGCGCCTTTCTGGCATCTGAAGGAAAGAACGGGGCGGCCTCAGCCGCCCACCATCAGCTTCACCACCTCGTCATGCGTCGTGTCGGCGATGCGCCGCTCGCCGGCGAGCACGCCGCGCCGGAGCACCACGATCCGGTCCGATACGGCGAAAATGTCCTGCAGATTGTGCGAGATGAAGATCACCCCGCGCCCCTGCGCCTTGAGCTGGTGGATCAGCGAGATGACCTTGCGCTGCTCGGGCACGCCGAGAGCCGCCGTCGGCTCGTCCATGATCAGGAGACGCGCGTTCCAGTAGACCGCGCGCCCGATCGCCACGGCCTGCCGTTGGCCGCCGGAGAAGTTCGAGACCGGCGCGTCCATGCGCGAGACGTGGAAGTCGAGAAGCGCCATCGTGTCGCGCGCCGCCTCCGACATCTTCTTGCGGTCGAGAACGGGCAGGAAGCCGAACTTCTTGGTCATCGGCTCGCGGCCGAGGAAGATATTGCCGCCGATCGAGAGGTTATCGGCGAGCGCCAGATCCTGGTAGATCGTCTCGATGCCGCTGTCGCGCGCTTCCTGCGGGGTCGAGAAGGACACGGGCTTGCCTTCGAGGCGCACCTCGCCCGAGGTCGGCTTGTAGACGCCCGAGATCGCCTTGATCAGCGTCGTCTTGCCCGCGCCATTGTCTCCGGCCAGCGCCACGACCTCGCCCGGCGCGATGGTCATGGAGAAGTCGTTCAGCGCGCGCACCGCGCCGAAATGCTTGGAGAGATTGCGGACTTCGAGAATGGGCTGAGCCGAATTACTCATCGATGCGACCTCCCGAGAAGCGGCGCTGCGCCTGATCGATCAGGACCGAGATGATGATGACGATGCCGACGCTGATGAACTGCCAGAAAGGTTCGACATTCACGAAGACGAGCCCGTACTGGATGACCGCGATGACGAAGGCGCCCGCCACCGTGCCCAGAATGGTGCCCGAGCCGCCGAAGAGGCTGGCCCCGCCGATGACCACGGCCGCCACGCAGTCGAGCAGCAGCGGCTCGCCCGCCTGCGCCGCGCCCGCGTTGAAGCGCGCGGAATAGACGACGCCCGCCAGACCCGCGCAGAGCGCCGAGAGAATGTAGAGGCGCAGGAGATGCGATTTCACGTTGATGCCGGAGCGGCGCGCCGCCTGCACATTGGCGCCGATGGCGTAATTGTGCTGCCCGAAGCGCGTCTGGCTGAGGAGATAGTGCATCACCAGAACGAAGAGCGCAGTGATGAGGATGATATAGGGCACGCCGAAGATGCGCCCGTTGCCGATCGTGGCGAAGAAGGAATTGCTGATCGGAACGGTGGTGCCGCCCGCCAGAAGAAAGGCGACGCCGCGCGCCACGCCGAACATGCCGAGCGTGCCGATGAAAGGCGGAACGCGCAGCCGCGAGACGAGAAGTCCGTTGATCAGGCCGGGAATGCCGGCGACCGCAACCGCGACGATCGTTCCGACCAGAACCCCCATGGGCAGTCCGAGGCCGGGCGACACGGCGTTGATCGTATGGGCGGCGACCACGGCGGCCAGCCCCATGATGAAGCCGAGCGAGAGGTCGATGCCGCCGGAGATGATCACGAAGGTCTGGCCCGTCGCCAGGATCAGGGGCGCGACGGCGAAGATCGCGATCGACTGGATGTTGAACGAATTGAAGATGAAGGTGCCGCCGAACTCCATGCGCGCCCAGGCCTCGAAGCCGAGCGCCAGCGCCAGGAGAAAGAGCCAGGCCCTCAGATCGGCGACGCGCTGAAGCCAGGTCTTGGCCTTGTCGGCGTGGTCGGCCTGCGGCTTGACGTGGACGGCGGGGCTCGCCGGCGGCGGGGTCTGAGGCGAGCCGGGAAGCGGCGCGCCCGTTACGGATGCTGTCATGAGTTCACCTGCCCGGCGGCGGTTCCGCCTCTCGTGGCTGAGATCGATGCGCGAAGGAATGAGGCGGCCCGGTGCGAAAGGGCGCTGAGGGCCGGCCGGAACGCTGGAGCGGGACGAAGCGCGGGATCGCTGGATCGAGCCGGCACCGGGCGCTGAACCTTCGCGGCCAGCCGATAACGCTGACCGCGAAGCCGAAGGGTTGCTACTCGGAGTAGACGTATTTCGCGACGTTCGGGTCGGAGACGTTCGCCTTGTTGATCACCGTGAAGCCAGTGCCGATATTGGTCGGGATCGACTGGCCGGTGAGATGGGCATAGGCCGAGACGACGCCGTAATAGCCGATTTCGGCCGGGTGCTGGGCAATCGCCGCGTCCACGAGGCCGGACTGGATGTTATCGACGATCGAGCCCGGCGCGTCGAAGGCGACGACCTTGATATTGCCGGTCTGGCCCGCCTGTTGCACCCCGTTTCCGGCGCCGAGCGCGGAGAAGAGATTGGCGCCGAACACGCCCTTCAGATCGGAATTGCGGGCATAGACGGCCTGCAACTGGCTCGCGGCCTTATTGGCGTCGTTGTCGTTGAACTGCGTGTCGAGAACGGTGATCTTGGGGAAGTTTTCCTTCATCTCCGCCTTGAAACCGGCTTCGCGCTGGTCGGTCGTGGAGATGCCCGGCTTGACGTTGGAGACATAGACCTTGCCGCCGGCGTCACCGATGGCAGTGGCCAGCGCGCGCGCCGCCATGCGACCGCCCAGCACGTTGTCGGACGCGATATAGGCGAGCGGGAAGTCGGCGTCGCCCTTGCCGGTCTGGTACTGGCCGGTGCCGATGAACGTATCCACGGTGATGACCGCGATGCCGGCCTCATTGGCCTTGCGCAGCGGCTCGACGAGCTGGGTCTTGTCGGTCGGCGCGATCAGGATCGCGTCCGGCTTGCGGGCGATGGTCGCATCGAGAACGGGGACCTGCACCACCGGGTTGAACTCCGGCGCGCCTTGGAACACGAGGTTCACGCCCAGCGCGTCGGCGGCGGCCTGCGCGCCCTTGCGCATCGTGATATAGAAGGCGTCCGTGGTGAGGCCCGGAATGAGCGCCACGGTGTATTTCTTGTCCTGCGCAAAGCCGGGGGCTGCGGTCAGGCCAATGGATGCGGCCACGGCCAAGCCGGCCGCCGCCTTCAGAATCGAACGACGCTGCATGTGTTCCTCCCTTGGATGAGCCGGCACCCCGAATGTGCTCCCACACATGTTCGCTCGGGGGTCGGGCTCGGATAGTGCTTCACCGAACCGGCCGCTCATGGACCTTATGTTTTCTGCGAGAGCGGGCGATCGTCAAGTGAAAATTGTTGCTGCAAGCAATTTCATGCACTGTTTCGAAACGAAGGCCGAAGCGGGATCGACGTACCGAATCCATTCCCGAAAGGCAGACTGAAGCTGCCTTCGCATCCTCCAAGGGAATGCCAAGGCGCTTCGCCTGTCAATTATCTTTCGTTGTGCGAGCGTAGATTTTTTCTCGCGTCAAAATTTCGATCAATCCTTTTCCGCTTCGCTCAGAACGGCTTCCGCCGTGCGCGCGTCCGTTGCCAGCGCCGAGATCAGGCCGGAACGCGCCGCGCCGACAATCGCGGCCGCCTTTGCCTCGCCCAGCGCCACGCCGACCACCAGTGGCGTTCGACGAAGCTGGTCGGCGGACATGGCGATCATCCGCCCTTCTCCGTCCCAGTCGATCACGCTGCCATCGCGCCTGATGTAATGGCGCAGGACGTCGCCCACGGCATCCCCCAAGGCGCGCTCGCCGGGCGTCGCCGCCGTCTCGTCGGGCGAGTTGGAGGAATGGGGCAGGCCGACGCCCAGAATCGCGACCGACACGCGGTCCCACAAGGACACGCTGCCGGCGATGGTTGGATCGGCCAGAAACGCGTCTCGCGTCGCGGCCGAAGGCAAGTAAGGGGCGTGAAGGAAATGCGGCGTGCCTTGCAGCGTTTCGGCGGCGAGCCGGGCGAATTCGTTGATCTGGAAATGCGGCGCGTGTTGCTGCATCCCGCCGGTCGCAGGCACGGTCAGCGCGCCGGGCACGGGCGGCAGACCCGTTTCCATCACGGCGCGGATCGCCCGGCCCCAGCCGATCGCGACCACCGAGCCGACTGATAGCCCCTGCCTCATCAGCATCTGCCCGACCGGCGCGGCCAGCGCACCGGCGCTCTGCCCGCTCGGCACCTCCACGACCGCCGCCTGCTTGAGCCCGAGCTTGTCCACCAGCGACTGGCCGAGCGCGTCGGGCGAAACGAGATCGCGCACCTCGATGCGCACGATCCCCTCGGCGCGCGCGCGCTGGAGCAGGCGCGAAATGGTCGCGGTCGAAAGCCCCAGCCGCTTGGCGATATCGACCTGGCTGAGATCGCTCTCGTAGTGCAGCTTGGCGACCGTATGCATCAGCGTGCGCGAGGCGACCTGATCGGATGTTGGTGACGAAGCCAGCTTGCAATTCCTTTCTGTAATATGTTACCGAGCTATATCAGCTCACGACAACATGCAAGCGACACGCCTTCCGACCCGCCCTGTCCGGCGGGAACGCGGGCGCTCGCATCCTGGGAGGACTTTCTGATGGCACGTATGACGACGGCGGAACTGCGCGGCTACCATCAAATCTGTGGCCCCGACGGGGCGATGATGGTGATCGCCTGCGACCAGCGGGGCGGGATGCGCACGCTGCTCGCCAGCGACCCGGCCGAACAGGCCAAGATCGGCAACGATACGCTGGGCCTGACCAAGGCCGACATCACCCGCTATCTCGCCAGCCAGGCGAGCTGCGTTCTGGTCGATCCGATCTGCGCCGTGCCGCAGCTTGTGGACGACGCGGTTCTCGAGCGCGACACGGCGCTGCTGATCGGCCTCGACGCGTCCGGCTGGGACGTCTCGCCGGAAGGCTATCGCCTGTCGAAGCTGGTGGAGGGCGTCGATGCCCGCCGCGTTCGCGCGCTGGGCGGCACGGGCGGCAAGATCATGGTTTATCTGCGCTCCGACACGCCGGCCGCCAACACGCACAATATCGCGATCCTCGAGCAGGTTATCGCCGATTTCGCGCGTGAGGACCTGCTTCTGGTGGTCGAGTTCCTGACCTATGCGCTGGAAGGCGAAGCGCCCGAAGCCTACAAGGCGAAGATTCCCGAGCTGATTCAGGGCGGCACGCGCATCTGCCTCGATCTCGGCTCCAAGGTTCTGAAGCTTCCCTACCCCGGCTCGCCGGAATCCTGCGCCGCCGTCACCGCCATGTCGGGCGACGTGCCTTGGGCCGTTCTTTCGGCGGGCGTCGATCACGAGACGTTTTTGGGTCAGGTGGACATCGCCATGGCGAACGGGGCTTCGGGCGTCATCGCCGGCCGCTCTCTGTGGAAGGACTGCATCTCGCTCGACCGCGCCGAGACGCGCCGCCGGCTGGAAACGATCGCCGTGCCGCGCCTTCGCGAAATCCAGGCCGTGATCGCGCGCCACCGCGCGCCGCAGGCCAAGGTCGCCTGATCGCCATGGCGGGGAGGAACGCCATCGGCATCGACATCGGCGGCACGCATATCCGCGCCGCCCGCGTCTCGCCCGAGGGCGAGATCCTGGCGCGCGCTCGCATTGCGAGCGCGCCCGACCCGCATGTGGTTCTCGAGCGGATCGAAGCTCTGGCTGCCGAGCTGGACGATGGCAGCGTCGCTGCAATGGGCGTCGGCGTGCCCGGCCGGGTGGATTTCGGCGCGCGCCGGGTTCTGTCGGGCGGCTATGTCGATCTCTCCCGCGTTCCCCTCGCCGAGCATCTCGAAGCGCGCTTTGGCTGGCCCGTCACCGTGGACAATGACTGCTCCATGGCGCTGGTCGCGGAAGCGCGTGTCGGCGCCGGCCGGGGCGCCGAGAATATCGTCATGCTGACGATCGGCACGGGCATCGGCGGCGCGATCCTAGAGGGCGGGCGCTTGCTGCGCTCGCGCGGTACGGCCGGTCAGCTCGGCCATATTCTGGTCGATCCCGCCGGCGAGCCCTGCCTCTGCGGCAAGCGCGGCTGCGTGGAAACGGTGAGTTCGGGCACCGCGCTCGGCCGTCACATCGCGCGCGCCGGCCTGCCCGCCGGCACAAGCGCGTCCGAGCTTCTCGCCCGCCGCGCGGGCGGCGACGAGCAGGCGCGCGGCGTTCTGCAAGCCTGGGCGGGGCCGCTGCGCCATGCGATCGACGATCTCGTCGCCATTCTCGACCCCGAGCTCGTGCTTCTCGGCGGTGGCCTCGGAGAGGCGGCTTTTGCCGCGCTCTCCGGCATCGAGAAAACCGCCTGCTGGTATGACAGCCCGGTCGCGCCCGCGCGGCTGGGGGACGATGCCGGCGTGATCGGCGCGGCGCTGGCGGCGCTGCCCGAGCAATCCTCGGCTCGGAAGCGACTCGTTCTCGTCAACGGCGTTCCGGCCAGCGGCAAGAGCGGCGTCGCGCGCGCGCTGTCAGATGCGACGGGCTGGCCCATCCTGTCGATCGACACGGTGAAGAATCCGTTCCTCACTGAGATCGAAGGCGTGGACCGCCCGTTCAACCGCAAGCTCGGGCGCGCCAGCATGGCGGCGATGTTCGCGCTGGCACGTGAAGCGCCCGAGGGCACCACTTTTATCCTCGATGCCTGGTTCGGGTTCCAGCCCAGAGACTTCCTTGATCCGCTCCTGGCGGATGCCGGCGTCGACTCGGTGGTGGAACTCTGGTGCAGCGCGCCGCCCGAGACGATCGGCGCGCGCTACGCCTCGCGCGTGGCGGATCGGCCCGTCGGCCATCCCGGCCTCGACTATGTGCCCGAACTCATCGCGCTCGCCGCCCGCGCCCGCCCGCTCGACCTCGGGCCTCGGCTCGATGTCGATACGACCACAGCGCTCGACGCCGCGCGATTGAAAGGCTGGGTTCTCAGCGCGCTGGACGGGACGGTTCGCCCGAGCCTTGCGGCTTGACACGAAAAAGGGGCTGGCGGCTCAGCCGAGCACGCCGGCCATCGCTTTCAGTATCAACGCCGCCGACACCGCGCCGGGGTCGAGATGGCCGAGCGAGCGCTCGCCCAGACGTGCCGCCCGCCCGCGCGAGGCCACCATCGCGCCGGTCGCTTCCGCGCCGCGCTCGGCCGCTTCCAGCACCGCTGGCCAGATGGGCCGATCCACGTCCAAGGCACCCCGCGCGGCTTCCGCCGCCGGCAACCAGACATCCAGCATGGTCTTGTCGCCGCGCCGCGCCTTACCGCGCTCGGCGATCCCGGCCGCCACACCTTCCAGCATCAGAACCTGCTCTTCGGTGGCGAAGCCCTCGCGCCCGTCGAGACGCTGCGCCGCGCGGCGAAAGCCTGTGGCGTAGAGCGGTCCGGTGGATGCGCCCACCGCATCCAGAAAAGCCGCCGCCGCGCGCCGGAACGTCTCGGCCGGATCGGTGACCGGACCGCCCGCCAAAACGCGCTGCACCGCGCGGAACCCCAGCGCCATCGTGGTTCCGTGATCGCCATCGCCGATCGGCCCGTCGAGTTCGCACAGATAGGACTTCTGGGCTTCGACCACCTCGGACACGGCCGCGAACAGCGCGGCGATCGGATCGGGTCTGTTCTGTTGCATGAGCCTTGGCGCCCTCCCGGCGCGGCATGAACACGGGTCCGGTCTAGAGCATTTCCAGCGAGAGCCGAACCAGCTTTCGCGCCGGGACGATGCAGAAAACAAAAGCCTGGAGCATTTCTGTCGAACCGCCGTTCGACGGCATTGCTCTAGAATGTCCAACCTACGGTTCGCAAGGCAAACAGACCATTTCGCGCCTTGCTCCCCAGCGCTCACCCGTCAAACCGCACCGCCAACGCGGAAGAAAGGCGTGTCGCAGGGATGGTCGAGCAGTCGCAGCAGCTCGTCGTCGAGATGGAGAACCGAGACCGACGCGCCCGCCATGTCGAGCGAGGTGCAGTAATGTCCGATCCAGTTGCGCGCCACGCTCAACCCTCGCGCCTGAAGACGCTGCTCGACACGGCGATATAGGACATAGAGCTCCATCAACGGCGTCGCGCCGAAGGAATTGACGAGAACGGCGACACGCCCGCCTGATTCCTTGGGCAGTTCGGCCAGAATGCGGTCCATGATCGTATCCACCACGGCGTCGGCCGGGCGCATCGTCTCGCGCGAGACGCCGGGCTCGCCGTGAATGCCGACGCCGACTTCCATCTCGTCCGGCCCGATCGCGAAATTGAAGCGCCGGCTTTGCGGCATGGAACAGGGCTCCAGCGCGACGCCCATCGTGGTGGTGCGCGCATTGGCGCGGCGCGCGGCCTGTTCGCAGGCATCGAGCGACCAGCCGAGATCGCAGGCCGCGCCCGCCACCTTGAACACGAAGACATTGCCCGCGACGCCGCGACGCCCGTCGCGATCCTCCAGCGGCGAGGAGGCGACGTCGTCGGTCGTCACGACGGTGCGCACGGCGATGCCCTCTTCGCCGGCCAGCTCGGCGGCCATTTCGAAGTTCATCGTGTCGCCGGCATAATTGCCGTAGATGAAGAGGACGCCGGCCCCGCCCGAGGCGGCGCGCGCCGCGCGCAGGATCGGGTCGGGCGGAGGCGAGGAAAACACGTTGCCGACCGCTACCGCGCTCGCCATGCCGCGCCCGGTATAGCCGAGAAAGCAGGGCTCGTGGCCCGAGCCGCCGCCGACGACCAGCGCGACATGGCCCTCCCTCGGGCCGTCCTTCGCCATGAAGGCGCGCCGCGCGCCGGGAATGGGAACGAGATGCTCGCGGTGGGCGCGGGCCGCGCCATCCAGCATTTCGTCCACCACATCGTCCGGATCGTTCAGGAATTTCTTGACGAAGCGGCGCTGAAGCTCGGGTCCGGGCGCGGCCGCAGGGTCGGCCGGTTTCGCGCCGCGCTTGGTGACGGGCTGGCTGACGACACCCTCGGCATCGAGCAGGCCACGTGCCGTCGCCGCGTCGGTGACCAGCACGTTGCAATGGCGACCGCGCAGGGCGGCCAGAATGGCCGGCACCTTGTCGAACCCGCCGGCCACCGCGATGCGCCGCTCGATGTGCGCGAGATCAGCGAGCGATAGGCCGATCGTGCGCTCGTCCAGCGGCCCTTCCACGGGCTCGCCATTCGGCCCCAGAAAGCGCCCAGCCAGAACGCCGACGGCGTTACGCGCCAGATAATCCTGCAAGGGAACGGCGTCGAAGAAGCCGGACGTGTGAATGGTGGAGTTGGGACGCAGCGAGGAGATGCCGATGAGCGCGCGGTTCGCCCCGCGCAACGCCTCGAACTGGGCGCGCAAGAGCGGCTCTTCCAACAGCAAGGCGCGCAATTGCGGCGAGGAGACGATGCCGGGTGCCGTCAGCGGCAAGCAGACCGCGCCCAGCGCTTCGGCGATGGCGCTGGCGCAAAGCTCCGGCGAATCCGGCCCCCCGGTGCTCATGCCGCCTGTCGCCTGCACCACGCGCAGATCCTGAAGCGGGCGCGCGCGAAGCTGGCGGGCGATCGCCATGACGGTGCGCCCCCAGGCGACCGCGAGCGTATCACCCGAGCGCAGCGTGTCGATCAGCGCGAGCCCGCCGGCGCGCCCGAGCTGGTCGATATGCTGGCCGGGCGGACCGGAGGTCGGCACGACCAGGCAGTCGTGCAGCCCGAAATGGCGCTTCACCTCGCGCGCCAGCGTGAGCGCGGCCAGGCGTTGCGGCTCGATCGTGATGTCCACGACGCCGCGCACCCGTGCATCGGCCAGCGTGGCATTCACCGTGGCGCGGGACACGCCCATGGCGTCGGCGATCTCGCCTTGGGTCAGCCCTTCTTCATAGTAAAGCCAGGCCGCCCAAAGCTGCGGATCGTCGCCAAAGCGCAGCGGGATCGGCGCGGTGTCCTCGCCCGCCTGCGACTTCGTCGTTTTGGCTTTGTCTCTCGCCGCTGTCACGCCGCCTCGTCTGGCTTGCCTTTGCGATCACCTTTCACACGGCGCGGCTGTGAAGCGCAATCACCGCCCTGGCGGGTGGAACCGGGGCGGTGACGGGATCAGGCCGCGAGCCGAGCCTTCGCGCCCTCGGCCAAGGTCGTGAGGATCATGGCGCAGGAGGTCGCGCCGGCGTCGAGCACGCCGCGCGAGCGCTCGCCGAGCCGGCTGGCGCGGCCGATCTTCGCCACGAGATCGATGGTGGAATCGCGTCCCGCCTCGGCGGCCGCGACCAGCGCGTCGAGCGCCTCGCCGAAGGGCTGACCGGCCGCGTTCGCCGCGTCGAAGGCTTCGACCGCCGGCACCAGCGTGTCGATCAGCGTCTTGTCACCGACCTTGGCCGAGCCGATGGACTGGATGCCCTCCAGCCCCTTGTGCAGCATGGCCGAGAAGAGCCTCGCGTCGATGCGCTCGTTCGCGCCGGTCGCTTCCGCGAACTCGGTGAACATCATGCCGTAAAGCGGGCCCATGGAGCCGCCGATCTCGCCCATCAGCACTTCGCTCAAGGCTTCCATAGCCTCAGTCAGCGTCGCGTCGCGGCCCTTCAGCCGCTCCGCCGCCATGCCGAAGCCCTTGGCCATGTTCACGCCATGGTCGCCGTCGCCGATCTTGCCGTCGATTTCGGAGAGATAGGCCCGGTTCTCGATGATCTTGTCCGCCATGGCGAGGATGATCTGATCGCCGCCGGCATTGGGAAAGCTCTGCATCGTTCCTCTCCTCAAGCCTGCGCGAGGCCGGGCGAGCGGGCCTCCTTGTCGAGAAGGCTCTTCAGCTCCTCGTCCAGCGCCATCACCGTCAGCGTCGCGCCCACCATTTCGAGCGAGGTGAAATAATTGCCGACATAGGTGCGGTGGATCTTGAGACCGCGCCGGGCGATCTCCTCTTCGATCGTGTCGTTCAGGATGTAGAGTTCGTTCAGCGGCGTCGCGCCCAGACCGGAAACCAGAACGGCGACTTCGGTGCCCTCGGCGAGCGCGTGATCGTCGAGCACGATCGTTGCCATGTCGCGCGCGACTTCGGCCGCGGTTTTCAGCGGCTCCACGCGGATGCCCGGCTCGCCGTGATGGCCAATGCCGACCTCCATCGTGCCGGCCTCGATCTGGAAGTTCGGGTGGCCGACGGCGGGAAGCGTGCAGGGGCCGAGACCGACGCCGATCGAGCGGCAATTGTCGATGGCGCGCTGGGCGGTGACGCGCACCTCTTCGAGGCTCGCACCCTCGGCCGCCTTGGCGCCGCCGATCTTCCACATCATGATCTCGCCCGCGACGCCCCGGCGCTTCTCGCGCTCGGTAAGCGGGGCCGAGCAGACATCGTCATTGGCGACGACGGTCGCGACTTCGATCCCGTCCTTCGCGGCGAGCTTGGTCGCCATCTTCACGTTCATGTTGTCGCCGGCATAATTGCCGTAGAGGCAGATGACGCCCGCGCCGCCATTGGCCTCGACCATCGCGTCATGGAAGCTCTTGGCCGTCGGCGAGGAGAAGAGTTCGCCCACGGCCACCGCGTCCAGCATGTTCTGGCCGGTATAGCCGATGAAGGCGGGCTCATGGCCCGAGCCGCCGCCCGTCACCACGCCGACCTTGCCGGTCTTGGGCGCGAAGGCCGAGACGATCACGCGCCGATTGCGCTCCGACAGGCGGACGAGATCGGGATGGGCTTTCACGAAGCCCTTCACCGTATCTTCCACCACCTCGTCCGGATTGTTGATGAAACGCTGCATCATGTCCTGCGATCCGTTCCCGAAATCAGATGATGGTATAGCCGCCGTCGACCAGAAGGTCGGCGCCGTTGATCATATCCGCCCCATTGGAGGCAAGGAAAACCGCAGCCGCCGCGATTTCCTGCGGATAGGCGAAGCGCCCGGCGGGGATGCGCGCCTTGGCGGCCTCGCCCTTCTCGCCGCTCCAGGCCTTGCGGCCGAGATCGGTCAGCACGATCGTCGGCGAGATCGTGTTCACGCAAATGCCGTGCTTGCCCCATTCGGCGGCAAGCGTCTTGGACAGGCCGATGACGCCGAACTTGGAGGCGCAATAGGCCGCGTGCTCGTCGATCGCGACCGTGCCGGCCTGCGAGGCGAGATTGACGATCTTGCCGCCCTTGCCGGCTGCGATCATCGCGCGGCCGACCGCCTGCGCCACGAGGAAGGTGCCCTTGAGATTGATCGCGATGGTCTTGTCCCAAGCGTCGAGCGAGAGGCTTTCGGCCGGGGCGAGCGCGACGATGCCGGCGCTGTTGACGGCAATGTCGATGCGCCCGAACGCTTGGAGCACGCCCTGAACCGCCGCTTCGACGGAGGCGGCGTCGGACACGTCGCAGCGGAAGGCTTTCGCGCCGTTGTCGAGCGACGCGGCCTTGGCTTCGGCGGCTTCCGCCTGGATGTCGAGAACGGCGACCTGCGCCCCCTTCTGGGCATAGGCTTCCGCGATCGCCGCGCCGATGCCGGAGCTGCCGCCCGTGACGAGCGCGACCTTGCCGGCCAGCGAGAAGTTCAAATCCACCTGCGGCGTGACTTCGCTCATGACGCCTTTCCTTCGATGTTCGATTGCGCTGACGGAAGACTTTCAGCCTTCGGCCTGTCGGGAGACGCCCGCACCGGGGGAGGAACCGGATGGGAGGAGAAAGGCGGGCGTCGCCCCATAGCCCGGGATGGGGGAGCGGCCGACGAGCCGGCCGCTCCCCGTTCGGTGATTACTTGCGGGATTCCAGAAGCTTGTCGGCGTTCTCGAGCGTCACCGGCGTCCAGGGCACGAGATAGGTCTTGTCCTTGCCATCGTCCCACTTCATCGAGGGATATTGCTGCCAGATCGGCGATTCCGGCTTGTAGTCCGGCTTCACGGCCTTGATGGCGACGTCGAGCGCGCCCTGCGCCTGCGCGTTCGCGTCCTGCAGGATGGAGGCCATCTCGCCCCGCTTCACGGCGTTGATCGCGTCCGTCACGCCGTCGATGCCGGCGATGGCGAAGTCGGAGACCTTGAGGTTCGCGGCCTTGATCGCCTCGATCGCGCCGAGCGCCATCTCGTCGTTCTGGCCGATGACGCCCTGGATCTGGCCGGGATGCGAGGTCAGCCAGTTTTCCATGAGGGTCTGGGCTTCGGCGCGCGACCAGTTGGCCGTCTGCTGCTCCAGAACCTTCACGTCCGGGCAGGCGGCCAGCGCCTTCTCGTTGCCTTCGAGGCGCTGGATCTGGCCGGACTGGCCGATCGGGCCTTCGATGATCACGACATTGCCCTTGCAGCCCATCTTGTCGAGAACGGACTTGGCTTCCAGCTCGCCGGCCTCGACGTCGTTGGAGCCGACATAGGAGGTCAGGAGGTCCGAGTTGACGCGGGCGTTGGAGCCGACGACCGGGATGCCGGCGTCATGAGCGGCCTGCACGGCGGCGGCACCCGCCTCGATGTCCATCGGCACGAAGATGATCGCATTGTATTTCTGCGTGATCATCGTGTTGAACTGCTCCTGCTGGACCAGCGCATCATAGCGGCCGTCGAAGATCGTGACTTCGACTTCGCCCTTCTGAACGGCCGGATGCTTCTGCAGAGCGGCGGTCCAGATCTGCATGAACTCGGCGTTGAGACCGTAGACGGTCGCGCCGATCTTCAGCTTTTCCTGGGCCATCGCCGAGGGCGCGTAGAGCGCCGAGGCCATGGCGAAGGCGAGCATGAGCTTCTTCATGGGGTGTTCCCTCCCTGTAGGATGTAGGCGGGAGCGCCAGGATGGTGCTCCGTTGGGCTGGGCCGACTCCTCCGCCGGCCAAGAGACTACGCGTGTCAGGCGGAGTGCTTGCGCGTCTGGTCCAGCATCACCGCGCCGACGATCAAGGCGCCCTTCAGGATCTGCTGGTAGTAGGACTGGATGCCGAGGAGATCGAGGCCGTTGTTCATGACGCCGATGATAAGCGCGCCGATCAGCGTTCCGGTGACACGTCCGACGCCGCCCGAGAGCGAGGTGCCGCCGATCACCACGGCCGCGATCGCATCCAGCTCATAGGCGACGCCCGCTTGCGGCAGGGCCGAGCCCGTGCGCGCCGAAAGGATCATGCCGGCGAGACCCGAGAGAGCGCCCGAGATGACATAGACGAGGAAGCGAATGCGCGTGACATCGATGCCCGACGTCTTGGCGGCGTGCGGATTGCCGCCGACGGCGTAGATGTAGCGGCCGAACCGGGTGCGTGAGAGAACCCACCAGGACAGGATGAAGACGCCGGCGAGGATCACGACGGGCATAGGAATGCCGAGCACATTGCCCGTACCGATGACGCGGAAGTCGGGCACGAGGCCCGGCACCGGGCGGCCATTGCCATAGATCAGCGTCGCGCCGCGCGCCGCCGACAACATGCCGAGCGTCGCCACGAAAGCCGGCACCGAGAAGCGCGAGACGATCACGCCGACGATCGAGCCCGACAGGACGCCGACGAGAATGCCGGCCGCCAGCGCCAGGGCCACGGGATAAGGGCCGCCCGCGACGCCCGCCGGCGAGGTGGTGGCAAGGCTCGCGCTCACCATGCCGGCCAGCGCCACGACCGAGCCGACCGAAAGGTCGATGCCGCGCGTCAGGATGACGAAGGTCATGCCGATGGCCAGAATGCCGTTGATCGACGTCTGAAGCAGAACGTTCGAGATATTGCCGGCCGTCAGGAAATATTCGTTCGAGAAGGCGAGCACCGCCACGAGAACGAGGAAGGCGATGAAGATCCCGTATTCCTGGATCAGGAGCCGGCGGCGCTCCGAGCCGAGCCAGCCGGTGGCGGGCTTCATACCGATGTCAGACAACGCTGTTCTCCCGGTGCGTTCGAGACGTTTTTCGAGGCGCGAAGCGCGAGGCTCACGAAGCGCGAGGCTCAGGTCGACAGATGGACGAGCGACTGGGCGCTGGCTTCCGCGCGCGGCAGGATGCCGGCGGCGCGCCCGCCGCGCATCACCATGATGCGGTCGGACATGCCCAGCACCTCGTCGATCTCCGAGGAGATCATGACGACCGTGCCGCCCGACGCCGCGAAGTCGCAGATGACGCGGTAGATCTCGCGCTTGGCGCCGACATCGACGCCGCGCGTCGGCTCATCCAGAAGCAGAAGGCGCGGATTGCGCAGGAACCACTTGCCGAGCACGACCTTCTGCTGGTTTCCGCCCGAGAGACCCGAGACCGGCATCGTGTCGCGCGCGGCCTTGATAGAGAAGCGTTCGATCATGGCCCGGCTCGCCTCCATCTCGGCCTTGCCGCGCATGACGAAGCCGGGGCTCATTTCGGGCAGGCTGGCCAGCGCGATGTTGGAGCGCACGGAGTCCGAGAGGTTCAGGCCGGTCTGCTTGCGATCCTCGGTCACGAGGGCGATGCCCTCGCGCATCGCGTCGCGCGGGCCGGAGATCGAGACCGGCGCGCCCTCGACGCGGATTTGCCCCTCGCGCTTGGGATCGAGACCGAAGATGCAGTCGAAAATCTCGGTGCGGCCCGAGCCCATCAGGCCATAGATGCCGAAGATTTCTCCCTTGCGCACGGAGAAGGAAATGTCCTCGATCCGGCCGGGACTCGACAGGCTCTCGACCTCCAGACCGACCTCTTCGGTCGGCGCGTTGGTCTTGATATATTCCTCGCCGAGCTCACGGCCGACGATCATGCGGATCAGCGAGGGGCGATCGGTCTCGGCGAGCTTGCCGCTCGCGACATAGGCCCCATCGCGAAACACCGTATAGCTGTCGGCGATCTGGAAGATCTCGGACAGGCGGTGCGAGACATAGACGATGCCGCGCCCCTGCGCCTTCAGCCGCTCGATGGCGGAGAAAAGCTGCTGCGCCTCGCGCTCGCCGATGGCTGAGGTCGGCTCGTCCATGAAGATGACATCGGCGTCGTGACTCAGCGCCTTGGCGATCTCGACCAACTGCATCTGCGCAACCGTCAGCGTCTGCATGGTCTGGTTGGCGCGAATGTCGAAGCCGAGCCCACCCAGAAGGCTCTGCGCATTGCGGTTCATGGCGCGAAAGTCGATGCCGCCGAAACGGCCCGAGGGCTCGCGGCCGAGATAGATATTCTCGGCCACCGTCATGAAGGGAACGGGGCTCAGCTCTTGCTCGATGATGGCGATGCCGGCCGCCAGCGCCTCGGCGGGGCTCGAAAACTCGACCTCGCGCTCGCCGCGCCAGATCGTGCCGCCGTCGCGCTGGTGGATGCCCATCAGGATGGAAAGAAAGGTGGATTTGCCCGCGCCATTGCCGCCGCAGAGCGCGTGAACGGAACCGGGGGCCAGCTCGAAGCGGCCGTCCTTCAGGGCCGCAACGCCGCCGAACGACTTGCGCAAGCCCTCAACCCGCAGAAGCGGTGTCGACATGGCATTCCTCCCGAAAGCGAAGCTTCTGCCCAGCCGCGCCTTCCTCCTCCCCACCGACTCCCCTCGGTGTTCATATGACTTTTTTCAGACATCACTCGACATATGTCAACTGCGACTTTCGCCGTCGCGGATGTTTCTTGACGCGGCCTACCCTTACAGGCGAACCAGCGTGAGGGAAGCTGTCATCGGGACGACACGCTGCGCGCGTAGAGGCGAGCCCTTCCCGGCGCGGAGCCGGATCGAAGCCTCCGGACCCCAAGCCATGACCCAAGACGCCAACCGCCAGTCCACCGGCGGACCGGATTCCGTTTTCATCCTGGTCAGCCTCTTCGCCGTGGCGCTCGCCAGCGCCTCGCTCGCGACCTTTATGGGCTTCCATATCGTGGAGGATCTGCACCAGCCGCCCTGGGCGATGAGCCTCTACGCGGCCGTGGCGACGCTGGTGACCGTGGGCGCGAACCGCTTCTGCGGCGAGAGGATCGATGGGGGCGCACGCATCGCGCGACTCGTCTCCGCCGCCAATGCCTTGCGCCTGCTCGGCGTCGTCGTTCTGGTGCTGCCGCATGGCTTCCCGGCCCTTCTGGTCCTCGCCGCCCCCCTTTTGGCGCTCGGCAATTCGGCGACCTCCAGCCTCTATTCCTTCGGTCGCCTTTATGCCGAACGGGAGGGCCTCGACGCGGCGCGATACAACACGCGCCTTCGCACCATGACCTCGCTCGGCTGGATGATCGGCCCGGCGCTCGCCTTCGGTGCAGCCGATCGATGGGGAAGCGCTGTCGTGTTCGAGGGAGGCGCGCTGCTCTGCGCCCTCTCCCTCGGCCTTGGCTGGATCTGTCTGCCAACAGGCTTTCGCAAGATCGTAGCCTTGAAGGAGAGCGGGGGTGCGTCACAGGCCGAAGACGAAGCGCCGAACCCGGCGCTCTGGCTCGCAGCCGGCGCCTGTCTTCTGTTTTCGGTTTCGCATGTTCTCTGCACGGCGGCGCTGCCGCTGTTCTATGTCCGGGAAGCGGGCCTGCCGACCTATGCGCCGGGCCTGTCCTTTGCGGTGAAATGCTTCATGGAGGTTTTGGTCATTCTGGCCAGCGCACCTCTCTTGCGGCGGATCGGCGCACGGCGCTGCCTGGTTCTTTCCGCAGGTCTCGGCATCCTCGCCTATGGGGTGTTGGCCCAGACCCGCTCGATCCCCCATCTCGTGCTCGGCGCGGCTCTGGAGGGGCTTTATTACGGCGTGTTCGCGGGCGTCAGCGCCAGTTTCGTGCAGGGCTTCGCGCGCGGGCGAATCGGCCGGGCGACCTCGCTTTACATGAACTCGCTCTTCGTCGGCGGGCTGATGGCCTCGGCTCTGCTCGGCGGGCTCGCCAGCCTTTTCGACTTTCGAACCGCCATTCTCTCGGCGACCGGCATGATGGCAGCCGCCGCCGTGCTGCTCGTCATGACGCGTCATCTCGACCGGCAATCGGATCTTTATGCCGCCGGACAGGCATAGCGGATCGGCGTCAAAGCCATCCGCTGCGGCGGAAGCGCCAGAACAGAAAGCCGGCGACCGTCAGAATGGCTGATAGCACCATGTAATAGCCGTAGCGCCAGTGAAGCTCAGGCATGTTCTCGAAATTCATGCCGTAGACGCCGGCGATGGCGGTGGGCACGGCGAGGATCGCGGCCCAGGCGGCGAGCTGTCGGGTGATCTCGCCTTGCCGGTGCTGTTCCAGAAGCGAGGACGCTTCGAGCGTCGCGGTGATGCTGTCCCGCGCGCCCTCGATGCGCGCGGAGGCGCGGCGCACGCGGCCATAGACATCGCTGAAATAGGGGCGCACGTCCTCATCCAGGCTTTTCAGCGCCAGATGGGTCAGACGCTCCAGCATCTCCTCCATCGGCCCCATGATGCGCCCGAAGCGGGCCAGCTCGCGGCGGATGGCGAAGAGCCGGTTGATCTCGGCGCGCGTCAGAAACGTGTCGAGCGCCTGCCGCTCCATGTCGAACAGGTCTTCCTCGATCGATTCCAGAACCGGCTCGTAATTGGCGACCACGAAGTCGAGAACACCGTAAAGCACGTAATCGACACCATATCGCAGGAGCAAGGGCGAGGCTTCCAGCTTGGCGCGCAGAGGCTTGTGATCGCTGTGCGAGCCCGTGCGGATCGTGACGATCACATCGTCGCAGACGAAGATCGACGTATTGCCGTAGCGGATATGGTCGCCCTCGCGCATCGCCGTGCGCGCCACGAGGAACAGATCGCGATCGTAGACTTCGAGCTTCGGGCGCACATGGGGCTGGCGCGCATCCTCCAGCGCTAAGGGATGAAGATCGAAACACCGGCCGATCGCCTCCATCTCGGCTTCCGTCGGATCGGCAATGCCGATCCAGATGAAGCTGCCGGGCTCGCGCCGGGGAAGCGGCTCGAAGAGCGAGACCTCGCGAACCCGCTCTCCATCCCGATATTCGAAGCCGGCAACAACGGTCATGGAGCTCTTTCAACGGGAAATCAGCGCGCGCCGCTGGAGGGTTTCATCGCGAGACGGTTCGGCCCGCCCGGCAGATATAGCCGGGAGAGCCGAAGAGACGATGACGGAGGGTTCCTTTGTCAGGCGCTCATGCGCTCGAAGCCCTTCTGCGGATCGGTTTCGCCGAGATCCAGTTCGAAGCCGGAACGCTGAGCCGAAGGCTGCGGGGTCCGCTCAGGGCGCGAGGTGGCGAAGCGACCGACCTGCGACTGGAGCGTGCGGGCGTCTCCGGCTGCCACCGGTCGGGCGACCGGCGCGTCGAGGACCACGGACATCGGGGCTGCCGGGCGGTCGCGCTGACCGGTCAGCTGGAAGTAGCTGACGCGATCGGCCAGACGGCGGGCCTCGGCGGCGAGCTGTTCGGCCGTTGCCGACATTTCGTTGGCCGCGCTGGCGTTCTGCTGCGTGACCTGATCGAGGGACTGGATGGCGACGCTGGTCTGCTGCGCGATCTGGTCGATCTGCGTGGCCGAATTGCTGACCTGCTGCGTGACCTGATCGAGCTGCTGGATCGCTTGATTGATCTGCTCGGCACCCGAATTCTGCTCACGGCAGGCCGCGGAGATTTCGGCCACGAGATCGGCCGTGCGCTGGATGTCGGGAACGAGTTGCTCCAGCATTCGACCGGCCTCTTCCGAGACGTGCAGCGTCGAGGTCGAGAGCGAGCTGATCTCGCTCGCGGCGGCCTGACTGCGCTCGGCGAGCTTGCGCACTTCGGAGGCGACCACCGCGAAGCCCTTGCCATGGGCACCGGCGCGGGCGGCTTCGATCGCGGCGTTCAGAGCGAGAAGGTCGGTCTGACGGGCGATTTCCTGAACGATGCGGATCTTCTCGGCGATGGTGCGCATGGCGTCGACGGAGTTGGCGACGGCGACGCCGCTCTTCTGCGCGTTCTGCGAGGCGTTCCCGGCGATCTTGGCCGTGGCGCCGGCATTTTCAGCGTTCTGGCGGATATTGGCCGCCATTTCTTCCATGGCCGAGGAGGCCTGTTCCATCGCGGCCGCCTGTTCGGTGGCGCCTTGGCTCAGCTGCTGCGTAGAGGCGGCCTGCTCGTTCGCGCCCTGGCCGATCTGCTCGGTCGAAGCGGCCTGCTCGCTGGCGCCCTGGCTCAGCTGCTCGGCGGTCATGGCCGACTGACGGGCACCGGCCGCGACCTGGCTGGACGAGTTGATGACGTCGGAGACGATCTCGCTCAGCTTGTCGGACATGCCGTTCATGGCCAGCTGGAGATCGCCGATCTCGTCGCGCGTGGTGATCGCCGCGCGTTGCGTCAGGTCGCCGGAACCGATCGCCTCGGCCAGAGCCACGGACTTGGAAAGGCCCCGCGAAATCGAAAGCGAGATCCAGACGGCGGCAGCGGCCCCCACGAGCACAGCGCCGATGATGAGCGCGATCAGATCGAAGCGGATGGTGTCATAGGAGGTCTGAGCCTGCGCCGACACCTCGACAGCGGTGTCCGCCAACTGGTGGTTCAACTGCTGAACGAAGGTCGACAGCTTGTCGGCGGTGGGCGTCAACTGGTTCTCCAGAATGTTCTGGGCCTTCGCAAAGTCGTTGACGACGCCGATTTCGGCCTGCTGCTTCAGAATGTCGGCAGCCGACGCCCATTCGGACTTCATCCCCGCGAGGGTCGAGGCGTAGCTCGCCGGCATGATGCCTGCCAGCTCGTCGATCTGCGCTGCGATCGTGTCCGCGCTCTTGTTCACCAGAGCGGCGGAGGCCCTGATCTGCGCGTCGTCGGACAGAATTACGGCCGAAACGGCTGCCATGCGGGCCGAGGCGATAGCGCTTGCCAGATCGTCCAAACGCTGCGACTGGGCCAGGGCGTTGTCACGACGCAGGCTGTCCCGCATCCCGGCGATCTCGCCGATGATCGGATCGACCGCCTTCTGCGTTTCCAGGATCGTCGTGTTGCCGGCTTCGAGATTGGCCTTTTCGAGCTGCATCATCGAGGCGTCGGCGGCCTTGCGGAAGTCATCGACCAACGCATGAAACTGCGTGACACTCTCGCGATCGTTGCCCGTCGTGGCGGCTTCGAAATGTTTGAGCGAGGTCTCGATCGTGCTCCAGTTCTGCGCGACAGCCGCCTTATAGGCGTCGATCATGGCGCGGTCGCTCGACAGAAGGATGCGAAGCGTGAGGCGACGCGTGTCGGTCACCGCCTTCGCCACCTCCATACCGCTTTGGACCTGGATGAAAGGTCCGGTGGTGAAGCTCGTCATGGCGGCATTGGTCTGCCTTAGACCAGCAACCGCCATGTAACCGCTGGCTCCCAGCAGCAACAGCACGCCGCCGAACGCTCCGGCAAGCTTTGCCTTGATCGTCATACGCATAGAATAAACCCCACGACACAGCCATTGACGTCACGGCAACGACGGACACGTTGCGACGAACACAAATTCGCAATGTTCCATTCATTCGAATGGAATTCTCGCGATCTCAGAACAAAAACCATAAGTGATACTGACAATAAGAAGCGCATTAGCACTTCTTCTAATCAATTCTGATTATAACTTGAGGGAAACTCCTTGCTGACGGGCTAACACCTTCGGGATGTTCCCTCACTTTTCCCGTTCTCAGCCAAGAGGGGCAACAAAGGGTAAATCTAACCCAAGGGCGGCGACGCCGGGCCTCGTACCAACTTCGGCACAACGGCAAACGGCCCATGTCGGATTGATCCGACATGGGCCGTTTGGACTGTTCGCGACGCTGCTTGAGAGCGGCTGGGCTTTAGTGGCCTCCGACTTCCGCCACCGTCCGCGCCGCGCCGATGGCGAGCAGCCCCGCCAATTCGCGCGTGACTTCCTCCCGGAAATGCGGATCGTGCGTCAGGTCCGCGCCGAAGACTTCCGGGAACTGGAAATAGGCCTCGACCAGCGCCTCCGCCGTGCGCTTGTCGGTGGTCGCTTCGGCAAAACGCGCCGCCAGCGGATCGCGCACGTCGATCGGCTGGCCATGCTCGTCATGCCCGGTGGCATAGACCATCCAAGCCGCGACGCCGAGCGCCAGACGCTCGAAGCCCGCGCCCGCCTTCAGCCGGTCGCGGATCGTGCCGAGAAGCCGCTGCGGCAGCTTCTGTGAGCCGTCCATGGCGATCTGCCATGTGCGATGGCGCAGCGCCGGGTTGCGGAAGCGCTCCAGAAGCGCGGCGCGATAGGCGGTGAGATCGAAGCCCGGAAGGCTCGGCAGGGTCGGCGTGACCTCCTCGCGCATCATGGCTTCCAGTAGCTCGGCGAAGCCCGGCGCGGCCATGGCGTCGGCGACCGTCTCATGGCCCGAGAGGTAGCCGAGATACGCGAGCGTCGAATGCGAGCCATTGAGAAGGCGGAGTTTCATCAGCTCGAAGGGCTCGACTTCGCTCGCGAAGGTCGCGCCGCCCAGCTCCCATTGCGGACGCCCAGTGGGGAAATGATCCTCCACCACCCATTGGGTGAAGGGCTCGGCCATGACGGGCCAGGAATCCTCGACGCCGAGCGCCTCAGCCACCAGCGCGCGATCGGCGTCGGTGGTGGCCGGCACGATGCGGTCCACCATGGTGCAGGGGAAGGCCACATGCTCGCGGACCCAGGCGCCGAGTTCGGCATCCCGCAGTTCGGCAAAGCGTGTGACGACCTTGGCGACCGTGCGCCCGTTGGACGGGAGATTGTCGCAGGACAGAACCGTGAAGGGCTGCAAGCCGGCGCGGCGACGGCGATCCAGCGCCTCGACGAGGAAGCCGATCGCGGTCTGGGGCTTGGTTGGCTCAGCCAGATCATGAACGATACCGGGATGGGCCTCGTCGAGTTCGCCCGTCGCCGGCTTGTGGCAATAGCCCTTTTCGGTCACCGTCAAGGAGACGATGCGCGTGTCCGGCGCCGCCATGAGGGCAAGGACGGCTTCGGGGTCTTCCGGCGCGACGAGGCTCTGGAGGATCGCGCCGATCACCTCGAAGCGATCGCCCTCAGCGCCGCGCACGGCCACGGTATAGAGCCCGTCCTGCGGTTCCAGCGCATCGCGCGTGTCGGGGCTGCGCAGCGACACGCCGGCAATGCCCCAGCGCAGATCGCCCGAGGCGAGCACCGCTTCCGTCATCACGGCCTGATGGGCGCGGTGGAACGCCCCGAGGCCGAGATGGACGATACCGACCTTCACGTCCGTGCGGTTATAGGCGGGGCGCTGGACGCTGGACGGAAGGTTCGCGAGAGCGGTCTCGGACAGGCGGGTCATGTCGGGTTTCCCTTGGGCCTCACGATGGGGCCGGCGCTCAATGCGCCGGCTGGGACTGCTTGGCTCTAGCCACGATCTGCGTCGGATTGACGAATCGCAGGGCGAGCACGAGCCAGAAGAGTGTCGTGACCATATAGACCACGGCCATGGCGTCGATCGACTGCGAGGCGCGCACGCCGGACGCAAAGACCGCGTAATAGAGCGAGACGACCAGCGTCTGGCTTGTCGGCCCGGCCACGAGGAAGGTCAGCTCGAACATGGCGATGGTGCGCACCAGCACCAGAAGCAGCGCGGCCAGCATGCCCGGCAGCAGAAGTGGCAGGAGAATGCGCAGGAAGAGGCTCCCCGTGCCGGCCCCGAAGACGCGCGCGGCCGCCTCCACGCGCGGGTCGATCTGCTCGATGAAGGGGATCATGACGAGCACCACGAAGGGGATCGAGGGCACGAGATTGATGATCACCACGCCCCAGAAGGAGCCGCCGAGCCCGACCTGATAAAGCAGCGTCGCCAGCGGAATGCCGTAGGTGAGCGGGGGCACCAGAAGCGGCAGCAGGAACAAGAGGATGGCGAAGCGCTTGCCCGGAAAGTCCCGCCGCGCCAAGGCATAGGCCGTGGTGATGCCGATGAGGCCGGACAGGATCGTGACCAGAAACACGACCTGGAAGGTGACGAGGAGAACGTCGGTCAGCTGGAATTCGCGCCAAGCGGAGAAGTACCAGCGCGTGGTGAAGTCCACCGGCAGCCAGGTGCCGAGCCAGCGCGTCGCCAGCGAGTTCGTCACCACGGTGGCGATGACGCCGAGGAGATTGAGCACGAAGAGGATGGTGACGGCCCAGACGGCCGTTCGCCAGAGTTTGGAGCCGATGCCACGGTCGCGGATCATGGGGTCAGCCTTTCGTTCCGCCGGCGGGGCCGCGATAGAAGAGACCACGGATGCCGAGCACCAGAAGCACCACGGCGAGCTGCACCAGCCCCATGATGATGGCGATGGCCGAGCCGAGCGAGTGATTGTATTCCTCGAAGGCCGCCGAATAGGCCGCGATCGAAATGACGCGCGTCGCCCCCGCCGGCGCGCCGAGCAGCACCGCCGAGGGGAAGACGGCAAAGGCCTGCACGAAGGCGAGGCAGAAGGTGACGGCAAGGCCCGGCACCAGAAGCGGCAGGAAGACTCTCGTGAAGCGCCGCCGCGCATTGGCCCCGAGCGTCGCCGCCGCCTGCTCGATCGCCGGGTCGATGCCCGACACATAGGAGAGCGTCAGGAGGAAGGCGAAGGGAAAGCCGGTGATGAGCAGCGAGGCGAAGACGCCCCAGTAATTGTTGGTGAGGCGGATCGGCGTGTCGAGAAGCCCGATGAAGATCAGCGTTCGATTGAACCAGCCCTGCGGCCCGAGGAAGTTCAGGAGCCCTTCGGCCACCAGAACCGTGCCGAGCGTGATGGGGAGAACGAGAAGCGTCGTGAGCAGCCGCTGTCGGCGCATGAGGCGCACGCGAAAGGCGATGGGCACGGCGAGCGCGAGGTTGAGCAGCGTCACCGGCAGGGCGAGCCAGAGCGTCGCCGAGATCGTGTTGTAGAGGAACGGGTCGGAGAAGAAGCGGCGGTAATTCTCGTACCAAACGCCGTCCGCGGGGGCCAGCGAATCCACGACGCCATAGGCGAAGGGATAGATGAAGAGGGCCAGAACCGCGACGAGGCCGGGCAGGACAAGAAGCGTCGTGCCGTCGATGCCCTTGGCGGCGAGCCGCGTCTTCAGCGAGGGTCGCGCGAATGCGCGAGGGGCGGCGGAAAGGGTGGTGTCGCTCATGCCCCCTCCCCTTCGAAGACGAGGGTGTGCGCGGGGTCGAAGCGCAGCGTCACGCTCTCGCCGTTGCGCAGCGCCCCGTCGGCGCGGAAATAGACGACCGTTCCATCGGTGAGGGCTGCCGAGCCGAACCAGGCGCGGCCGCGATATTCGATGGCGCGCACGGTGCCGATGAGACCTTCGCCGCCGCGCGTGGCGACGAAATCCTCGGGCCGGGTCGAGACGGTGACCGCCGTGCCGGGCCGCAGTTTGGCCGCCGCCGGCAGGATGATGCGCCCGCTCGCGAGATCCACCGCGCCAGCCCCATCCGCCACGCGGCCGGACACGCGGGTGCGATAGCCCATGAAGTCGGCGACCTCGACATGGTTCGGCCGCTCATAAAGGTCTTCGGGCGTTCCGACCTGCCGGATCAGGCCGCCCGACATGACGACGATGCGGTCGGCCAGCGACAGCGCCTCGTCCTGATCATGCGTGACATAGATCGTGGTGGAGCCGATCGCCTCGTGGATGGCGCGGATTTCGGCGCGCATCTCCAAGCGCAGCTTGGCGTCGAGATTGGACAGCGGCTCGTCCATCAGAACGATGGGCGGGCGGATGACGATGGCACGGGCGATCGCCACGCGCTGCTGCTGACCGCCCGACAATTGTCCCGGCAGCTTGTCGCCCTGAGAGCGCAGGCGCACAAGATCGAGCGCGGCATCGATGCGGCTTTCGGCCTCCGCCTTCGGCACGCCCTGCATAGCCAAGCCGAAGCCGACATTCTTGCGGATCGTCATATGGGGAAAGAGCGCGTAGCTCTGGAACACCATGCCGAAGCCGCGCTTTTCCGGCTCCAGTTCATGGATCGGGCGCCCATCAAGGCGAATCTCGCCCCCCGTCAGCGGCAGAAGGCCGGCGATGCAGTTCAGCGCCGTGG
The DNA here is from genome assembly GCF_001475935.1 of Aureimonas ureilytica. Lineage (GTDB taxonomy): Bacteria > Pseudomonadota > Alphaproteobacteria > Rhizobiales > Rhizobiaceae > Aureimonas > Aureimonas ureilytica_A. The sequence goes on along the minus strand of NZ_LDQA01000024.1, from coordinate 101,963 downwards.
ACTTGCCGCAGCCCGATGGCCCGAGCAGCGCGATGAACTCGCCGCGCTCCACCTGGAGATCGATGCCGGCCAGCGCCTTATAGGTGCCGAAGGCGCGTTGAAGGTTCAGAAGTTCGAGCCGGCCGCCGCCGACAGGGGAAGCGGACGCGCGGCCCGAAGCCGACACGGAAGAGCTATGGGCGTTCATCGCGGGGGATCTCCGGCGTGATGGGAGAACGGCTCCGGCAACTGGGCCGGAGCGAAGGAGCGGCCGGGTCAACCGGCCGCCCGTCTCGGGGCTTCGAGCGTCAGCCCTTCTTGGCGCCGATCCGCTCGTCCCAGATGCGGAAGGCGGCAACGAGCTTGTCGGCGTCGAGCGGGGTTTCCAGCGGATTGTCGGCGATCCACTGGTCGTATTGCGGACGACCGAATTCCTTGATCGCGTCCTGGCTCTCCTGCGGCGCCATGGACAGCGGCACGTCCTTCACCGCCGGGCCGGGGTAGAAATAGCCCTGGTCATAGGCATAGGCCTGGGATTCCGGTGTCAGCATGAAGTTCATGAGGTCGAGGAGAACGGCGAGCTTCTCTTCCGACACGCCCTTCGGGACAACCATATAATGGGCGTCCGTCACCCAATGGAAGCCGGCCAGCGTGCCGACCTCGGCCTCGGTCGGAACGGTGCCGAGAACGCGGGGATTGATGTCCCAGCCCGTGGTCGAGACGACGATGTCGCGCGTGCCTTCGCCCAGCTCGCGCATGGTCTGCGTCGTGCCCGAAGCGTAATATTCGATGTTCTGGCCGAGTTCTTCGAGATAGCCCCAGGTCTTGTCCCAGCCCTTCACGGGATCGCGCGGGTCGGCGTCCTTCAGGATATAGGGAAGGCCCATCAGGAAGGTGCGGCCCGGCCCGGAATTGGAGGGGCGCGCATAGATGAACTTGTTTTTGTTGGCCTTGGTCCATGCCAGAAGCTCTTCGGCCGTCTTGGGCGGCGTCGGCACGCGGTCGGGCATGTATTCGATCAGCGGACCGGACGGGTAGTAGGACACGACGACGCCGTGATCCCTGGCCATGGCCTGCATCTTGTAGGCCTGCGGAATGTAGATGCTCTGGAGATTGGGCAGATCGGCCATATAGGGCTTGAGATCGGTCCAGATGCCCTGATCGAGGCCCGCCGACAAGGCGTCCGTGCCGGTCAGCACGAGGTCGATATCGACCCGGCCCGCGGCCTGCTGCGCCTTGAGCTTGGCGGGCAGTTCGGGCGCGGGGGCCTTGGTGAAGGCGATGCGGCTCGCCCACTCGGGCTTGGCCTGCGTGTAACGCTCCATCGCGGCCTGTGTCAGCGCCAGATTGCCGGCGACATCGGCCACCGTGATCGTGACGGGGCTCGACGGAGCCTTCAGCGCGGCGAAGGCGCGTCCGCCGAACAGCGTTGCGCCGGCCACGGCCGCCGTCGTTCCCATGAAGCGTCTGCGGTTCATGTTCATTGGTCGATCCTCCCTTTGCAACCTGCCGGTCTCCCGGCCGACAGGCCCATGTCAGATTTTGTAGGCGTCCTTGACCACACGATAGGTCAGGTCGATGGCGACCTCGCGCGCCTCGTCCTCGTCCAGCCGGCCATCGGCCACGAGCTTGGCGAGGAAGGCGCAGTCGACCCGGCGCGCCACATCGTGGCGCGCGGGGATGGACAGGAAGGCCCGCGTGTCGTCGTTGAAGCCGACCGTGTTGTAGAAGCCGGCGGTCTCGGTGACGTTCTCGCGAAAGCGCATCATGCCCTCCGGGCTGTCGTGGAACCACCAGGGCGGGCCGAGGCGCAGCGCGGGATAATGGCCGGCGAGCGGAGCCAGCTCGCGGCTATAGACGGTCTCGTCCAGCGTGAAGAGGATGATGGTGAGCCCCGCCTCGTTGCCGACGACATCGAGCATCGGGCGCAGCGCGCCGACGTAATCCGTGCGCTGCGGGATGTCCGCGCCCTTGTCGAAGCCGAAGCGCTCGAAGAGCTTGGAATTGTGGTTGCGCGAGGAGCCGGCGTGGATCTGCATGACCAGCCCGTCGTCGAGGCTCATGCGCGCCATTTCGGTGAGAATTTGGGCGCGGAAGAGTTCGTTCTCCGCCGCGCTGCCTGTGCCCGCCAGGATTTTCGAGAACAGAAGCTCGCATTCCGCCGCCGAGAGATTGGCCGTGCGGGCGGACGGATGGCCGTGATCGGTCGCCGTCGCCCCCCGCGCCTTGAAATAGGCGCGGCGGGTGCGGTGCCCGTCGAGATAGCCGGCATAGGTCTGTGGCTCGCCCGTCAGCGCAAAGAAGCGTTGCAGCGCCTCGGCAAAGCCCGGACGATCCGGGTCCACCACGGCATCGGGACGATAGGTCGGCAACACGCGGCCCCGCCAGCCGGACGCGCGCACCGCGTCGTGATGGGCGAGATCGTCGAGCGCCGAGTCCGTCGTCGCGATGGCCTCGATGTTGAAGCGCTCGTAAAGAGCGCGCGGGCGCATGGCATCGGTCTGCAGCGCATCGGCGATCCGGTCGTAGATCGCGTCGGCCGTCTGGGGCGACAGGCGCTCCTCAATGCCGAAGGTGGCTTGCAGCGAGTGCTCGAACCAGAGGCGCGAGGGCGTCCCGCGAAACAGGCGGTAATGCTCGGCGAACAAGCGCCAGATGCGCCTCGGATCCGTCTCAACCGGGGTGCCGTCCGCCGTGGGAACCCCCAGCGCCTCCAGCGGCACGCCCTGCGAATAGAGCATTCGAAAGATATAGTGATCCGGGATCACAAACAGCGCGGCGGGATCCGGGAAGCGCTCGTTCTGCGCGTACCAAGCGGGCTCGGTGTGCCCGTGCGGCGAGACGATCGGCAGGGTTTCGACCTCGGCGAAGAGCCGCCGCGCGATCGCGCGCGTGGTGTCCTCAACCGGCAGGAGCCTGTCTGGATGCAGCGCCATCGTTCCTCCCTTCGGCCGTCCCGTCCGTAAGACGGGCTCCCATTCGGCCTTGGCAGGTTCTATCAACTAGTATACTAGAATGTCAATCGCGAGACAGTGCGAGTTTCTTATGTCCGAACGGGTCCAGATCGACGCGCCGGTCGCCCCGCCCCGCCGGGGCGCACCAGCGCGCCGCGTCACATCAGCCACGCAGATTTTCGAAGCCTTGCGCGTGGAGATCGTCGCGTCCCGCCTGCCGCCGGGCTCGCCCTTGCAGGACCGAATGCTGATCGAGCGTTTCGGCGTCAGCCGCACGCCGGTGCGCGAGGCGCTGATCCGCCTGTCGGAGATCGGGCTGGTGGACATCTTTCCCCAATCGGGCACCTTCGTGTCGCGCGTGCCGGTGAACGCCATTCCCGAGGCCGTCCTGATCCGCAAGGCGCTGGAAGGGATCACAGTGGAACTGGCCGCGCGCCGTGCGACGCCCGAAGGGCTGGCGGGGGTGGATCTGGCTATCCGCCGGCAGAAGGGCGCGGCCCATGCGGGGGATACGGACGCCTTTCACGAAGCGGACGAGGGATTTCACGCCGCGATTGCGGATCTGTCCGGTCATCCCGGCATCTGGGCGCTGCTGGCGCAGGCCAAGATCCAGATCGACCGCGCCCGCCGCCTGACCCTGCCTGTGCTCGGGCGCATGGAACAGGTGATCGCCGAGCATGAAGAGATTCGCGCCCGTCTCGCCGCGCACGACGAAGACGGGGCGAAGGCCGCCATGGCCCTTCATCTGAGCGCCGTCATTCCCGACGTCGCCGAGCTCAAGGGGCGCTACCCCGACTATTTCATTTGAAAGCCCGGCGGGGAACCGGGCGGGAGGAGACAGACGATGCGGCAAGGCTGGAGATGGTTCGGCCCAAAGGCCCCGGTAACGCTGGACGAGGTGCGCCATGTCGGCGCGACGGATATCGTCTCGTCGCTGCATGAGGAGCCGATCGGCGCGGTCTGGACGCCGAAAGCGGTCGAGGCCCGGCGCGACATGATCGAGACGACGCCCGAGGGCCGCGTGCCACTGCGCTGGTCGGTGGTGGAGAGCATTCCCATTCCCGATGCGGTGAAGCGCAAAGGCGGGGCCGCCAAACCCGAGATCGAGGCCTGGATCAGCAGCCTCGAAGCGGTCGGGCGCGCCGGCATTCCGGTCGTCTGCTACAATTTCATGCCGGTTGTGGATTGGTGCCGCACCGAGCTCGACTTCGTGACCGACACGGGCGCCACCGCCATGCGCTTCGACTTCGACACGTTCGCCGCCTTCGAACTCTTCATTCTGGAGCGGCCGGGCGCGGAGCGGGACTATACGCCGGACGAGCAGGCCTGCGCCAAGGCGACATTTGCGGCCATGTGCGAGAAGACCAAGGCCGACCTCGTGCGCAACATCACGAGTGCCCTGCCCGGCTCCACCACCGAGCCCATGACCATTCCCGGTTTCCGCGAGAAGCTTCAGGAATATCGCGACATCGACGCGCCGCGCCTGCGCCAGCACCTGATCGAGTTCCTGCAAGCGGTGACGCCGGCAGCCGAGGCGGTCGGCGTCAAGCTGACGCTGCACCCGGACGATCCCCCACGCCCGCTCTTCGGCCTGCCGCGCATCGCCTCGACGGAAGCGGATTATGCCGCCTTGTTCGATGCGGTCCCCTCCCCCGCCAACGGCATGTGCTTCTGCACGGGCAGTCTCGGCGTGCGACCCGACAACGACCTGGCCGCTATCGCCCGGCGCTTCGCCTCGCGTATCCATTTCGCGCATTTGCGCAACACGCGCCGCGAGGCCGACCCGCGCTCGTTCCATGAATCGGCCCATCTCGACGGGGACACGGACATGGTCGCGGTGCTGCGCGAGCTGGTGGCCGAGGACACCAAGCGGACGGGCGACGGCACCATTGTCTTCCGCTCCGACCATGGCCACCGGATGCTGGACGATCTCCACAAGAGCGTGACGCCCGGCTACCCCGCCATCGGGCGCATGAGGGGCCTTGCCGAATTACGCGGCATTCTCCACGCACTCGGCCATCCGCCCGAAGTGCCGAGGCCTGCGCAATCCGCATCGACCGAGGCGCTGACACTCGCCTGATCGCCGCGCGCGTTCTTCGACAGCTAAGGGACGAACGCTTCAGACCGCTCCGATGCGCGCTATTTTCCTGCGCATCGGAGACCTCTCATGGACGCAACCGACATCGCCGTTCGCTTGGGGCTCGCCTCGCTGGTCGGCCTCCTGCTCGGCATCGACCGCGAGTTGCGCGGCATCTCGGCGGGCATTCGCACCCATGCACTGGTCGCCATGAGTTCGGCAACGATCACGATCTCGGCTCTGATCCTGTTTCACGAATTGAACGGTCTGGCGAACGCAAGCCCCGATCCGCTGCGCGTCATTCAAGGACTCGCTCAGGCCATCGGCTTCGTCGCCGCGGGCGCGATCTTCGTCTCAAAGGGCGATGTCCACAATCTGACGTCCGCCGCCAATATCTGGCTGGCGGCCGCGCTCGGCATTGCGGCGGGCGCGGGCCAGTTCAGTCTGGTGGGGATCGCCGCCGGCTTCGGCATCATCATCCTGACGCTGGTGCGTGTCCTGGAGCGCCTCCTGCCCGGCAGCGAGAAGGCGCGGCGCGACTGACAGGGGCGTTTCAGGCCGTCACGGCCCAGAGAATCGGGTCTTCTTCCAGAAGGGTACGCATTCCCTGCAACTCGGCCAGCGTCTTGTTGTCCAGAACGGTCGCGATCGCATTGCGGACTTCCAGCATCACCAGCCGCACCCGGCACCGCTCGACATCGGTGCAGTCCGTGCAGCGGCGATAGGCCGTGCGACTGGCGCAGGCGATCGGTGCCAGCGGGCCATCCAATACGCGCAGGACGTGTCCCACCGCGATCTCCCCCGCCGGGCGCGCCAGCGCGTAGCCGCCATTACGCCCCTTCTTGGCATAGATGAACCCCGCATTGCGCAACTCGCCAAGGATCGTATCCAGAAACTTCTTGGAGATGGCGTTCTGACTGGCGATCTCTTCCGACAGGATCAAGTGCTCCGGTGCCGCATCGGCCAGATGCAGCATGGCTTTCAATCCGTATTTGCCTTTCGCGGTCAGCATGATCCGGCCTTCGTGCGGGCCGCACGAGCGGCTGGGTCCGTCCCGACATAAGGGGTGGGCCCTTATATCGCCAGCCTTGATTCACGCCATCTCGCAACAATCGTTGAGCGCGGGAATGCCGCTCGTGACGCTGCGCAGCATGGCGAGATAGGTCAGCATTGTTGACATATCTCGCCGATCCGTTTTTAACGGCGCCGAACGCTCGCACGGCGCACGCAGACCTCTTTGGACGAGGCGTGACGGCGGGATTGGAGGACCATCATGGATTTGACCGACCTTTTCGCCACGCGGGCGGGACGCATGAAGGCGTCCGAAATTCGCGAGCTTCTGAAGCTACTGGACCAGCCCGACATCATCTCCTTTGCCGGCGGTATCCCCGACCCTTCGCTGTTTCCCCATGAAGCGTTCCGTCAGGCCTATGCCGACGTTCTTGGCGGCCCCGACGCCAATGCCGCCCTGCAATATCAAGTGAGCGAAGGCTATCGACCGTTGCGGCGCTGGATCGCCCGGGAAATGGGCCGGATCGGCATTCCCTGCGACGAGAACAACATCTTCATCACCTCCGGCTCGCAGCAGGGGCTGGACTATCTCGGCAAGCTTTTCCTGTCGCCCGGCGACACGGCTCTCGTGACTTGGCCGACCTATCTTGGCGCGCTTCAAGCCTTCAACGCCTACGAGCCTCGCTATGATCGCCTTATGCCTGCGGGCGGCAACATGACGCCGGATGCCTACCGTCAAGCGGCCAGCGAGACGGGCGGCGCGGTGAAATTCGCCTATCTCGTGCCCGATTTCGCCAATCCGAGCGGCGAGACGCTGACGCTCGCACAGCGCGAGGCCGTGCTCGATCTGGCCGAAGAGCTTGGCATCGCCATCATCGAGGACGCCGCTTATGCCGCGCTGCGCTATAGCGGCGAAGGCGTGCCGCCGATTGCGGCGCTCGACGCATTGCGCTCGGGCGGGATCGACCAGGGCCGGACGATCTATTGCGGCTCCTTCTCCAAAATCCTTGCGCCCGGCCTTCGCGTCGGCTGGATCTGCGCGCCGCGCCCCATGATCGAAAAGCTCGTGCTGACCAAGCAGGCCTCGGACCTTCATTCCCCATCGATCAATCAGATGGTGGTCCATCACGTGGCCGAGGCGACCTATGGCGCGCAGGTCGAGCGCACGCGCACCGCCTATCATGCACGGCGCGACGCGCTTCTCGAGGCGCTGGAGCACCATATGCCGAAGGGCGTGAGTTGGACGAAGCCGGATGGCGGCATGTTCGTCTGGGTCACGCTGCCCGAGGGCATGGACGCGGTCGAGCTTCTGGCGCACTCGGTTGCGGAAGCGCGTGTCGCCTTCGTGCCGGGCAGTGCGTTCCACGCCGATGGAGGCGGCCGGAACACGCTGCGCCTGTCCTTCACGCTGGCCGATGAGCGCGCGGTGACGGAGGGCATTCCGCGTCTCGCCGACCTGATCCGACGCAGCCTCCCCGCCTGAGTTCGGCACCCAAACCCTGTGTCGATCGGTTGACCGCTGGCAACCGATCGACACAGGCGCGGCCTTCCGCGCACCGCCGTTGCCCAGCTCGGGCTCGCATCCCTGCGCAGCGCCCATTCCTGACATCGCCAGACTTGACAACCGCCCCGTGATCGCGTCCCGCTGAGGCGAGACTCTCACCGGCCCCAGCGAGTTTGCGAGCCTGCCATGCCGATCAAGCGCGAGATGCGCGGCTTCTATCCCATCGACTGGCGCGAGCTTTCCCGTTCCATCCGCTTTCGCCGTGCCAAGGGGCGCTGCGACCATTGCCGGCGCCCACACGGTGCCTTGATCTGCGTCAGCGAAGATGGCGCCTGGTGGGACGAGAGCGCAGCCGTCTGGCTCGATCGACGCGGCCGCACCTTGCGCAACGCGCGTCCTGCCCCGTCCGACCTCGCGCCGTCCATCCCGGTGTCCTGGACGCGTGTCTGGCTGGCCTGCGCACATCTCGACCATGATCTCGCCAACAACGCGTCGAGCAATCTCGCCGCCTTGTGCCAGCGCTGCCATCTCAACCACGACAGGCCGGAACATCGTCGCCGACGCCGGGAGCGCTGGATGGCCAGCAAGGCGCTCGGAGATCTGTTCGACGGCCCCTATCGCTGAGCGGGCCTCGCTCGGTCCTTCACACCTTGTCCGTAAGCTCATCTTTCCGACGATGCGCCATGGCCGATCAGCTTCGCAGAGCATGGTTGCGCAGAGCCTCCAGCATTGGACCGAGACGGAACCCCTTGGTCGCGGCCTTATGCGTCAGCGCGCGCAAATATCCACCGGGCGAGCGAATGTGTTCGGCACGCTCCAAGAGCGCCGCAATCGTCACCGCCGCCTGAAACGGCCCCATCGCGGACTGCGCCGAACGGTAGGCATCTCGTGAGATGCCGAGGAAGCCGCGGACACGGTCCGCCACGGCTTCCAATTCCCCCGGCGAGCGTATGGGCCCCATGCTGTAGTCGGACAAGCTCGGGCAAATTTCGAGAACCGTCGCAATGTCGGGCTCATCCAGTCTTGCCGCGTCTCTGCGCGACGTCAGGCTCCTGCCCTTCCATGCGGGAGCTTCGCTGAGCGAGCGTGTCTTCCCCTTCGACTGAGTTGAGGCTTGCGGCGCCAGATCAGCGTCTAAACCCGTTTCCTTGTCAGACCGGAGACCCCCGTCGGAATTTTCTTCATTCTTTTCGTCGATGCTGGATTCAATAGATGTTTCTGTTTTTGAACTTTGATAGTGACGCTCGTTTGATACGTCATTGCCGCTCATTTCTTGTTCAGAAAGGCTTGATAGATAACGCGTTTCGGCTTGAGTGCGAAGATCGGCGCATTCACGCAGGCGCGCTGTAAGCTCCGCGACTGGAGCGTTGCGCGCAAGCGGTCGAATGACGTCGATCCAGCGCTGCTCCAGGTCGGTCCAATCTCCCGCGCGCCCTTCGGAGAGAGCCACATCCAATATCTTTCGGATATCGCGGCGGCAGAGAGAGATATCCGTCTTGATGTAACGGATGGCCCGAGCTTCGGCGCGCGCCGCCTCCGCCGCGGCCTGAATCACATCCGCTGAAAGAGCGAAGGGAGAGAGATCGAACCCGAACGCTTCATCGCCCTGCTCCACATCCCGCCGCCGGTATCGCTTTCCATTGGGGCTGTCGCGGCGAAGCAGAAGCCCCGCCTCGATCAGGCTGGCCAGATGCCGGCGCAGCGTCGCATCTGCCATGCCGCGCGTTCGCAGCGACAGCTCGCGATTGGACGGGAAAACGATTTGCGGGCGCGCGGGATCGATCCGTTTTCCGGCGTGGCACGACACGAGCGCCTCCAATACGGCGATGGTGCGATCCGACAGGCCGAACCGGGCTCGCGCTTCCGTCAAAGCTCGAAGCAGCGCCCATTTGTCGGGCCCCTCCTCCGCGCTTGTTTCACCTGCGCAAGCACTATCCTCGCGTAGCCGCGCCTGCGCGCGGCGAACGCCGTCCTCCCGCCGGATCAGGGCAGCCGACAGCGGCCGCGCCCCGAAAGGCGAGTTCCAATGGATCTCGATCATGTCCCTGTTTCAGGCTCGAGGCCAAGCAGAGGCATTGCCGGAACAGAGCCGACTCTTGACAGAGCAGACCGGACATGATTCTTTCAGATTGCTACATCTTGAAAGGGCTTCCGGAGCGTCTCGTTTCGGGGGCCTTTTTTTCTTGGGTCTTGCCTCGATCTCTGTCCTTTCGTCGGCTGGTTACGTTTGCGGTTTCCCGATGACTGACGCCACCGGAAAGCTCAGTCCTCTCGGCCTCGCGCCTTGAAGGCAGCGTAGAGCGCGGGAATCTCGTCGGCGACGAAAGCGGCAAAATCCGCCTCGCCCTTGAATTCGATGACAGGCCGTTTGGCGTCGCGCCGGATGGTCGCCACCACGCGTCCACCATCTTCCGTCAGGGCCTCCGCAGTGTCTGCGCTGCCCTTGCTGCGCTTCGTCAGCCGCTGCAGGATGAGAACGAAGCGCTCGTCGCTGGTCGCTTTGGCGAAGCGCTCCGTCGCGATCTCGCGCTCGGCCTTGTCTCGGGCGCTCGGCGTCTTGAGCTGGTCCGCAAGGAGCATCCAGCGCGTCCGCCCCGCCTTGGGCGCGGGGCCGATGGCGCGCGCGATATCGACGGGAACCGCATCGGCGACCTGAAGCAGGCGCGTCATCTCGGCCTTATGCAGAGACAAGGCCGACTGCACCGTGCCGCGTTCGAAACCCCGCCGCAGCAAGGCTTCGGCGAACAAGGCGCGTTCGATGAAGGACAGGTCGCGCCGCTCGGAATTTTCCTTGCCCTGCGCCACGACCAGTTCTTCGTCGCTGAGCGGCCGAACGACGGCGCGGACCTTGATCCCGAGGGCGCGGGTGGCCGCAATGCGGCGATGGCCATAGGCGGTCTGATACCAGCCCGCGCGCGCCTTGTCCGCCTCCGGATGCGGGCGCACGAGGACGGGCACTTCCTGGCCGCCGCTCTCGATCGACCGGCACAGCGCGTCGAAGGCTTCGTCCGAGCGGTCGGGCTGCGACAGCCGATCGGCCACGAAGGCCGGTTCGATCAGACCGGGATCGATCTCGATGATCTTTTCGCCCTTGGCCACCTGTTCGCGCAGGAGGCGTGCGTCTTGGGCCTCGGCCCGCAGATTGCCGAGCGCCAGCCCCATGGCCTTCACCGCCCCGGAACTCGAATGCGCGCGCGGGCGACCCACTTCCGCTTGAGGCTCGGGGGCCGGCGTCTCCGGCTGGCTGGTTCCGCCTAGAAGGGCCTTGAGTTCGTCGCGGCGGCGGCTCATGGGCGTGCCCCCCACGCCGTTCGATTCAAGTCTCTATCGAGCTGTGCCGCCATCTCAGCCGCGCCCCCAACTGGCGAGGATCAGGTCTTCCACTTCGCTGTTGACAGCGGTCAACGACTCCATGGCCCGATCGTAGGTCGAGCGGGAGAAGTTCTCGCGGGCGACCTCGTAAAGCGTCTGCTTGGTCAGACCCGCATCGCTCAGCGCCGTGGATTTCAACATCGGGTTCGTCAGGACGCGGCTGCCGAACTGCGCGCGCAGAAACCCGGCGATCTGCGCCTGCGGCCCGTCATGGGGCTCGTAGCGTGTCACGAGATAGCGCAGGAAGTCGAAATTGAGATCGCCGCCGGCCTCCCGCACGACCTGCAGGAGGTCCGACGTCATGAAGAGGAACTGGCTCATGGAGGCGACGTCGAGCATCTGCGGATGCACAGTCACCAGGACCGAGGTCGCCGCGCACAGCGCGCCGAGCGTCAGGAAACCCAGCTGCGGAGGGCAATCGATCACGACCACATCGTAATCGTCCTCGACCTCGCGGAGCGCATCCTGCACCCGCGCGAAGAACAGACGCTCGCTGGCCAGCCCCTCGCGCTGCGCCTCGGCCAGTTGCCGGGGGGTCGCGTGCTCGAACTCCTGGAGCTCGAGATTGCCCGGCACGAGGTGCAGCCCGTCGAAATAGGTCGGGCGGATGATGCTGGCGAGCGGAACGCGCTCCTCGTCATATCGGATCGCGCCGTACAGCGTGTCATTGCCGGTAAGGTCGAGTTCGGGCTGATAGCCGAGAAGCGCGGAAAAAGACGCCTGCGGATCGAGATCGACCGCGAGCGTCCGATAGCCTTGCAGCGCTAGAAACTGAGCAAGGTGGGCCGACGTCGTCGTCTTGCCCGACCCGCCCTTGAAGTTGGTGACGGCGATGATCTGAAGATGCTCGCCGTCTTCCGGGCGGCGCCATTTCAGATATTGGCGCGCCTTCATCGAGCCGGCTTCGTGCTGGCCGGCCAAGTGGCGACGCAGCGCGTTGATATCACCCAGCGTATAGGAGCGACGGCCGGACGGGCCGACCTCGGGCTGCGGGCCTTCGCCGGAGATGGAGAGTTGGCGCAGATAACTGTCGGACACGCCGATCAACCGCGCCGCTTCCCCCGAGGTGAAGGGGCGCAGCGACTTGCTGGACGTCGGCGGGAAAAGCCGCTGTCGCATCGCCTGCAACTGACTCGACAAAAGCCGCGCGTCGGCGGCAATCTGCTCATCGGCCGGCATGGTCTCGCGGGCAGGGGATGTCGGCTTGGACAAAGCTTCGCCTCGTTTGGGAACGCGCGTCGTTTCCGCGCGGGGCCGTTTCGTGCGCTCTGTTCCGGCGCGGCGAGACGCACGGCCGCTGTGACCGCCCGAAACCACATCCGGCTCGGGAGAATGTGGAGCATTCGGGTCCAACCCGAGGTTTGCGCTTCCATCCATCAGTAACGGCACTCGGTACATCTAACGGCTAAAACCGTTAACGAGGATGCGCGTAGGGACGTTAAGAGTCAAATCCGCCTCAATTAATCATATAGCTGGTCAAAGCGCAGCAGAGCACTCCGGTCCGAGGCAACGATACGACCGCCTCTAAGTGTCTGTTTTATGTTGTTATTTTCGAGCTCTGCACATGTTGCCATCTGTCAACGCTGTCGCGTCAGGCGTTCCATGCCAGGCAACGCGTGATTCTCGAGGGCGAGGAACCGGCCACTGCCCGATTCTGTCGAAGCCGCATCTCACGCCACGAAAGCCCGTCGACATGGGCTCTTGAGCATTTCCGATCCCTATGCACACCCGTCGCATGAAGGCGTGACGCAGCTTGTATTGAACGCCCCATACACGTTTGAGAGGGCACTCATTCGGCACCCAGGTTGACGCGCGTCACTCGAGCCGCAGATCCCAAGCCCGCTCTGCGCTTTCACGCGATGGGGTCATTGTTGATCGCACGCGCCAGTCCCGCTTGGCGTCTCGCCTAGAGAAGAACCGATCGTGCGGGGGGATGCGGGGAGGGCGGACGCCCCGTAGGCACGAAAAAAGCCGTCGCCCTAGATGGGCGTCGGCCTCGGAAATCGCGCGAAGCGCGGTATGGACCGGCCCGAATTAGGCCACGGAAGTCTTCAGCGAACCATTCCGATAGCGCTTGGCCATGTCGGCCAAAGCGATAGGCTTGATGCCCGGAGCATGGCCCGCCGTGCCGAACTCCTCGAAGCGCTGCGCGGCGAGCTTTGTGACGGCCGCCATGGCAGGTCCTAGATATTTGCGGGGGTCAAATTCCTCCGGCTTCTCGGCGAAGACCTTGCGGATCGCACCGGTCATCGCCAAGCGGCAGTCGGTGTCGATATTGATCTTGCGCACGCCATGACGAATGCCGCGCTGGATCTCCTCCACCGGCACGCCCCAGGTCGGCTTGATCTCACCACCATACTTGTTGACGATCTCCTGCAGATCCTCCGGCACGGAGGAAGAGCCGTGCATGACGAGATGCGTGTTCGGTAGCTTCTGGTGGATGGCTTCGATGACGTTCATCGCCAGGACATCGCCATCGGGCTTGCGCGAGAATTTGTAGGCGCCGTGCGAGGTTCCCATGGCGACGGCGAGCGCATCGACATGCGTGTCCTCCACAAAGCGCGCCGCCTCGTTCGGGTCGGTCAGAAGCTGGTCATGGCTGAGCGTGCCCTCGAAGCCGTGTCCGTCTTCCTTTTCGCCCGAGCCGGTTTCGAGCGAGCCGAGAACGCCGATCTCGCCCTCCACCGAGGCGCCGCACCAATGGGCCATATCGGAGACGCGGCGGGTGATCCCGGCATTGTAGGCGTAGTCGGCGAGCGACGCGCCGTCTTCCTGGAGCGAGCCGTCCATCATAACGGAGGTGAATCCGTGCTGGATGGCGGTGATGCAGGTGGCTTCGTTGTTGCCGTGGTCGAGATGCATGCAGAGCGGAATGTCGGGATGCATTTCCGCCAGCCCCTCGATCAGGCGAGCGAGGATCAGGTCGTTGGCATAGGCGCGCGCGCCGCGGCTCGCCTGAAGGATGACAGGCGAAGAAGTCTTCTGGGCGGCGGCCAGAATGGCGAGCCCTTGCTCCATGTTGTTGATGTTGAACGCGGGCACGCCGTAGCCATACTCGGCGGCATGGTCGAGAAGCTGGCGGAGGGTGATCAGGGCCATGGGGTCTTGTCCTTCCGTGGGGCTCAGCCGAGCGCGGCCGTGACGTCGGCGACGATGCCGAGATAGCCGTCCGCATTCCAGGCGGAGCGACCGATGAAGAGGCCGTCGATATGCTCACACAGGGCCAGATCGACGCAGTTGCCGGGATTGACGCTGCCGCCATAGACGACCGAGAGCGAAGCCCCGAGCTTGTCTGCGGTCAGCGCCTTGATGCGCTTGTGCTGGGCGTCGGCGAAGTCGGGCTCGGCGGGTGTGCCGCCTTCGCCGATCGACCACACCGGCTCATAGGCGAGGATCACCTTCGCCCCGCTGGCCCAATCCACCTCGGAGATCGCGGCCAGAACCTGGCGCTCCAGCGCTTCTTCGGTACGCCCGGCGTCGTATTCCTCGCGGGTGTCGCCGATGCAGACGAGAGCGGTCAGCCCATGGCGAACGACGGCAGCCGTCTTCAGGGCCACGGTCTCGTCCGTTTCGTTGAAATAGGTGCGTCGTTCGGAATGGCCGATCTCGACCAGCGCCGCGCCGCAATCGCGAACCTGCGGCACCGAAACCTCGCCGGTCCAGGCACCTGCATCCTTCCAATGCGCATTCTGCGCGCCGACGATGACGTCCGTCTCCTTCAGATGCTCCGCCACGCGGTGCAGGACGGTGAAGGGCGGGATGACGAAGAGCTGGGCATCGTCGGACCGGCGCGAGCGATCCGAGGCTTTGAGGGTTTCGCAGAAGGCGTCGGCCTCCGCGATCGTCTTGTTCATCTTCCAGCTGGTGCCGATCCAGGGACGCTTTTGCAAAATGGCTCCTCCAGGGGTCTTCGATCCGCTCACCAGCGTTCAGGCCGGGGCGGGGCAGGGGGCTTCGGGTTGGAATGCCCCGTCATGAAAAAGGCCGGCTCTTTCGAACCGGCCCTTCTGTTTCGAGGATCAGGCGCGGGCCTTGGCCTTGGCCTTGGCCTTTTCCGCGACCTTTTCGGCGGTGATGCCGAAATGCTTGTAGAGATCGCCGCCCGGCGCGGACGCGCCGAAGCCCGTCATGCCGATCACGTCGTCCTCGTCTTCAACGAAGCGCGTCCAGCCGAAGGGCGAAGCGGCTTCGACCGCAATGCGCGGCGCAGAGCCAAGCACGGAGTCGCGGTAGCTCTTGGGCTGCTGCGCGAAGAGCTCCCAGCAGGGCAGGGAGACGACAGCGGCTTTGACGCCTTCGCCGGCCAGACGCTCGGCGGCGGCAACGGCGATCTCGACTTCCGAGCCTGTGGCAAGGATCGTCA
Source organism: Aureimonas ureilytica (assembly GCF_001475935.1). GTDB lineage: Bacteria > Pseudomonadota > Alphaproteobacteria > Rhizobiales > Rhizobiaceae > Aureimonas > Aureimonas ureilytica_A. The sequence goes on along the minus strand of NZ_LDQA01000024.1, from coordinate 86,703 downwards.
CGTCACGCGCGCCGCCCTCGGCCTCGCGCAGCACATATCCACCCTTGGCCGACAGATTCTCGGCCGATGCTTCGGTCCGAACGGCCTTGAGGTTCTGGCGCGAAAGGACGAGCGTCGTCGGCGCCTTGACGCCGCCCAGCGCCGCTTCCCAGCACTCCACTGTCTCGACGCCGTCGGCGGGGCGCATGACAAGCATGTTCGGCATGGCGCGCAGCGAGGCCAAGTGCTCGATCGGCTGATGCGTCGGGCCGTCTTCGCCCTGGCCGATCGAGTCATGCGTCATGACATAGACGACCGGCTGGTGCATCAGGGCCGACAGGCGCATGGCCGGGCGGGCATAGTCGGAGAAGCAAAGGAACGTGCCGCCGAAGGGCGTGAAGCCGCCATGCAGCGACAGGCCGTTCATGATCGCGGCCATGGCGTGTTCGCGAACGCCGTAGAACACGTAATTGCCGTCGTAAGCCCCAGCCTGCACGGGCTTGGCTGCGCCGGCCTTGGTGAGGTTCGAGCCCGACAGATCGGCCGAGCCGCCGATGAGCTTCTGCGACTTGGCCGCAAGCGCGTCGATCACCATCTGGCCGGCCTTGCGCGTGGCAAGCGAAGCCTTGTCGGCGATCATCTTGGTCTTGAGCTCGGCGAGCATATCCGCCGGGTCACCGTCGAACCCGTCCTTCAGAACGCGCTCGAAGGCTTCGCGCTGGGCGGCATCCGCGCCAGCCAGACGCTCACCCCAAGCCTTTGCGTCGTCCGCGCCACGGCGGCCGAAGCTCTTCCACTGGTCCGTCAGGTCTTCCGGCAGGACGAAGGGCTCGTGCGCCCATTTGAAATAGTCGCGGGCAAACGCAATGCCTTCCGCGCCCAGCGGCGAACCATGAACGCCCGACGTGCCGGCCTTCTTGCCCGCGCCATAGCCGATCGTGGTGCGGCAGGCGATGAGGGTCGGCTTGTCGGACTGGCGCGCGCGCTCGATGGCGCTCGCGATGGCGGCGGGGTCATGCCCGTCCACGGCGTCCGTGTTCCAGTTGGCGGAGGCGAAACGGCCCGCCACATCGTCGGACGTGGTGAGGTTGGTCGCGCCGTCGATCGTGATGCGGTTGTCGTCCCACAGGACGATGAGCTTGTTCAGCTTCAGATGGCCAGCGAGCGAGATCGCCTCCTGGCTGACACCTTCCATCAGGCAGCCGTCGCCCGCGATCGTATAGGTATAATGTTCGCAAAGCTCCGAGCCGAAGCGCGCATTCAGGATACGCTCGGCAAGCGCCATGCCGACGGCGGTGGCCAAGCCCTGGCCGAGCGGGCCGGTGGTGGTCTCGATGCCCGCGCCTTCGCCGAATTCGGGGTGGCCGGCCGCCTTGGAATGAAGCTGGCGGAAGCGCTTCAGCTCGTCGATGGAGAAGTCCTCGTAGCCCGTCAGATGCAGCAGGCTATAAAGGAGCATCGAGCCATGGCCGGCCGACAGCACGAAGCGGTCGCGGTCCGGCCAGTTGGGCTGGCTGGCGTCGAACTTCATGAAGCGCGAGAACAAGACGGTCGCGACATCCGCCATGCCGAGCGGCATACCGGGATGGCCGGAATTGGCCGCTTCCACCGCGTCCATCGATAGGAAGCGGATGCCGCTGGCGAGATAGCGCGTCGCTTCGACGTCGAGCGGGGGAAGGTTCGGTTTATCGAGCATGTGCGTCCTCCGAGATGCGGGGGCTGGCTCATCCGATGCGCCCGCGCCGCCGCCTCTGCGGGGAACCTGACGCGACGGAAGAGAAACCCTCTCCGTTCGGGCACGAGCAATCCCACGGGTGGGCGATCAAATCAATCGGCTCGCGCTGAAATATGTTCATTTGAACGCCGAAACCGCATATGAACATTCCAGACTTGTCACTATGGCCGCGCGAACTCGCATCGCAGCGCTGAAGCTGGGAGGGCTTTTGTGGACGCCGTCGCCCCGACCGAGATCGAATTGATGACCGAAATCGCGCGCCGCTATTACGAGGGCGATGCGACGCAGGCCGACATCGCAGCCGAGTTCGGCCTGTCGCGCATGAAGGTGAGCCGTCTCCTGCGACAGGCGCGGGAGGAGGGGGTGGTGGATGTGCGCATTCGCGTTCACCGCGCGATCGCGAGCGATATCGAAGCCCAGCTCTGCCAGCGCTTCCAGATCAAACGCGCCCTGATCGCGGCCGATCGCGGCGACCCGGAGGCGCAGCGTGCGGACCTGGCTCTCGTTGTGGCGGATTTTCTGGAGCGCGAACTGTTCGACGGCGCAACGATCGCCGTCGGCATGGGACGCAACGTTGCAGCCGTCGCCGACACGCGCGGCCGCGCGGTGGTGGAAAACGCGGTCTTCGTCTGCGCCACGGGCGGCGCGCACCGGGCCGGCGAGCCCGGCAATGCCGACCATATCTGCCGTAAACTGGCGCGGCGCTTCGGCGGCACGCCCGAAACACTCTACGCTCCCGCCTATGTGCCCGAAGCTGCCTTGCGCGACGCGCTCCTGCGAAACCAGACGGTGCGGCGCACGCTGGATGTCGCGCGCTCGGCCGATTTCGCGCTGATCGGCATCGGCGATCTCGGCGAGGAAAGCCATATGGTGCGCATGGGCTGGTTCAAACGCGAGGAAATTCTGGCCGCGCGTGCCGCCGGTGTCGTGGGCGATCTCATGGGCTACGACTTCTTCGATCTGGAAGGGCGCGAGCGAAACGAGATTCTGGGCGGGCGGGTGATCGGTCTCCGACTGGAGGAGATGCGCGCGATCCCGCATGTCGTCGCCATCGCGAGCGAGGCCAACAAGGCTCTTGCGCTCCTTGCCGCGCTTCGCACGGGCGTGATCGACATTCTCGCGACATCGCTCGCCAATGCGCAGAGCATTCTGGCGCTCGACGAAGCGACGCGGCTTTCCGGGTCGGCCGGCACCGCACAGGCTTGAACATATGCTCAGAAAGTGGTTGAAGTAACACCCAGCAGACGGCGCGGGATCGACCCTACGATGCCACGGGGCTGTAGGTGCCGTCGATTGGCAGACTATCCTCCAAAGGAGACAAATCCATGAAGATCGTTCTTGGCGGCGACAGCGCGGGCGTTTCGCTGGTGAAGATCATTCACGAGCACCTGTCCAAGCGCAGCGACCTTCAGGTGGTAGATGCAAGCGCGGCGCCGAACGGCGAGTCCGAGCGCTACGCGACGACGACCGACCGCATCGCCAGCCAGGTGCTGGACGGCACCTATGATCGCGGCATCCTGATCTGCGGCACCGGCATTGGCGTCTGCATCTCGGCCAATAAGGTTCCCGGCATCCGCGCCGCGCTGACCCACGACACCTATTCGGCCGAGCGCGCGGCGCTGTCGAACAACGCGCAGATCATCACGATGGGCGCGCGCGTCATCGGCCCCGAGCTGGCCAAGGCGATCGTGGACAGCTACCTCGCGCAGACCTTCGATCCCGCCTCCTCGTCCGGTCCGAATGTCGAGGCGATCGACGCGATGGACCAGAAGTACAAGAGCTGCTGAACCACAGCTCGTCGCGCCTTTCGCGCAGAACTTTCGTATGACGATGCGGGGTTGGTCGATACGGCCGGCCCCGCTTTTGCCTGTGGCGCGTTCGCCTCACGTCGCTCCTCTTGCAAGCGACGAAACGTCCTGCTCTGGACCGAGGTCTTACCGGGTGCAGCGTCTCGCTCTACACTTCACACTGAAAGACTGTGGCAGGAGTGTTGGCGATGGTCCATAGCGACGAGACCCAGATGATCCGCGATCGCGCTTATGCGATCTGGCAGGCCGAAGGCTATCCCGATGGCCGCGCGCTGGAACACTGGCTGATGGCGGAGCGCCAGCGCCTGGCGTCCGATCCTTCTCAGCCCTGGTATGAGGCCAATGGCTTCGAAGGCGAGATCGCCTTCATGCGCCGGATGCTCTGGTCGGCCCAGCCCTTCGTGGCGGAGACAGCGACCTACCACTGATTTGCCATTGCCACGCCGGCGGGTTGCGATCTCGGAAGATCGGCCCGCTTGCTCCGTGTCAGAAGGCGTAGCGCACTTCGCAATAGGGCATGGCTTCCTCTAGCCATTGCCGAAGGCGGCCCAGCCATTGGCGTTTCCAGGCGGCGCGATAGCGCAGGTTCACCATGCCGCTTTCGCTGATCTTCTCTTCCTGAAGGTCGGGCCGCCAGAGCGCGGCCTCGCCTTTCGGGTGCCAGCCCATATTGATCTCGTGCAGCCCCGCATTGTGGGTCAGCATGATGACCTCGCATTTGAATTGCGCCCTGGCCGCCGGCGAGAGCTGGTCATCGATCTCGCGAAACAGCGCCTTCCATTCCGCCTCCCAGTTCTCATGCACGATGACGGGCGAGAAATTGGCGTGAACCTCATAGCCGGCCGCGACAAAATCGTTGATCGCGGCGATGCGCTCGCCGATCGGGGACGTTCGGACATCCACGAGCTTTGCCATGGCCGGCGGCATGAGGGAAAAACGGATGCGCGTGCGCCGCTGCGGGTCGTAGCCCAGCAGGTCGCGATTGACATATTTCGTGGCGAAGGAGCCCTTGGCGTTCGGCATGGAGCGAAACGCGGCGACGAGATCACGGACATTGTCGCTGACGGTGGCATCAACCGACAGATCGCCGTTCTCTCCGAGATCATAGACCCAGTCCACCGGGTCGATGCTGTTCGCCTCGCCCTTGCGGCCGAGCTTCAGCGCGTGGCGGCGAATGGCATCGGCGATCTCGTCCAGATTGACGAAGAGCGACACCGGATTCGCATAGCCCTTGCGGCGCGGCACGTAGCAATAGGAACAGGCCATGGCGCAGCCGTTGGACGAGGACGGTGCGATGAAGTCGGCGCTGCGCCCGTTCGGTCGCATGGTGAGCGTCTTCTTGACGCCGAGCACCAGAACGTCCCGCTTGATGCGCAGCCAAGCATCGAGGCTCGATGGATCGTTGAAGAGGTCCGGGATGCGCCAATGGCTCTCCACCTCGACCTGACGAGCCTCAGGAAAGCGCGCCAGAATGTCCTGCCCGCGCCGGCGCTGGCGCACCTCCGGTTCGAGATAGATGAGCTGCGGGTCGATCAGCGGGCGGGCGTTCATGACCTCCCATATGGAGCCGCGCGGGAGCGGGGGAGGGGGCTGCGACGCGAGGCGGGGACTTTATTCCCTTTCCCGCGCCACACCCCGACCCACTGTCATTCGGCCGCGACGAGACGCGGCTCGGCCACTTTGCGATGAAGCGCCTTGCTTCGCGCATCCACGATCTGGAGCGCGGCCGCAGCGGCCTCCCGACCCTTTTCGACGAAATGCGCCCGGAAGATCGCGGTGTGGTGCTCCGTCTCCTGATAGTGATGCGGCGTCAGGGAGACGGAGAGGACGGGCACGCCAGACTCCAGCCCGGCGCGCATCAGCCCATCGACCACGGCCTGCGCGACGAAATCATGCCGGTAGATGCCGCCATCGACCACCAGCGCGGCGGCGACGATGGCGTCGTATCGCCCGGTCCGCGCGAGTTCCAGCGCCATCAAGGGCAGTTCGAACGCGCCGGGAACGTCGATCACGTCGACCTCATCCAGCGGGATGCGCTCGGCGAACCCGTCGAGCGCGCGCGTCACGATGTCGGCGTGCCAGTTGGCTTTGATGAAGGCGTAGCGGGGAGCGGTCATGATGAAGTTCCGATAAAGAAGAAGAGCGATGGACGGACCGGCGGCGCGGCCCCTCAGCTCCAGGCGTGAAGCGGTGGGTTGACGCCGTTCAGCGCATGGTTGCCGACGATCGCGTATTTCCAGCGGACGGGATCGTGCAGCGTATGGGTGCGGGCGTTGCGCCAATGGCGATCCAGATGGTGCTCGGCGAGGGTCGAGCGTGTGCCGGCCAGTTCGAAGAGCTTGTTCGTGGCCTCGATAGCGATCTCTGTCGACAGGATCTTGGCTTCGGCGGTGGCGATCTGCGCCTGCGCCACGGTTTCGGCACTCGGGTTCGCCACGGCCCGATCGACGGCATGGCCCGCGACATCCTGCAGCGCCTGTGCGGCATGGAGCCGAAGGGTCAGGGCACCGACGGCCTGGATCGTGTAGGGATCGTCCGAGGCGCGTTCCAGCCCGGAATCCACCCAAGGACGCGACTTACCGCGCACAAAGTCGATCGTTTCCTCGATCGCAGCGCGCGCGATGCCGGTATCCACGGCCACCTGGATGATCTGGAAGATCGCCCCGTCCGCCGTCGGCACTTCATAGCCCTTGTAGCCCGGCACGAGATGGGTCCTGGGCACTTTCACGCCGTCGAGGATCACGGTGCCTGACAGGGTGGTGCGCTGGCCGAAGGCCGACCAGTCGTCGATGACCGTCAGCCCCTCGGCATTGCGATCGGCGATCGCGTACCAGGCGCGGCCCTCCTCATCCAACGCGACGATCGGCACGAGATGGGCCAGCAGCGCGCCACTCGAATAGAACTTGCGCCCCGTCACGATCACATGGTCGCCCGCGTCCACGAAGCGGGTTTCGAAATCGGCCGCACGTTTGGAGCCGAACTCCGAAAAGGCATTGCCGAAGCGTGTGCCCCGTAGAACCTCGCCGAACAAAAGGCGCTGCTGCACCTCGTCAGAGACAGTGCGAATGGCCGCGACGACACCCAGATGGTTCTGCGTGATCTGACCGATGGAGGGATCAGCGGCCGAGACGATCTCGATCACCTTCGCGAGCGTGGCATAGGAAACCTCCGGCCCGCCGAAGACTTTGGGCACGTTGATCGACCAGAGGCCCGATTGGGAATAGGCGTCGAGTTCCTCGATGGGCCAGATGCGCTCGGCGTCCCGCCGGGCCGCGCCCGGCCGGATGCGCTCGGCAATCCCATGAGCGACGGCGATCGCTTCGGCATCATCGCGGATGACATGGGCATGCGCGGTGGGGCGGGGCAGGCCGGGGACGGCCACAGCCGCCGGTTCGATCTTTTGTCCGGCAATGGTCATGAAGGGAACTCCTCAGCTATCGGATCGGGAGCGGAAGGACAGGGGTGCCCGCCTATTCGGCAGCCAAGCGATGGGATGCTTGCGATGCTTCCAGTTCACGCACGAGCGGGATCACGGTTCGGCCGAAATGCTCGACCTCTTCTTGGAAATGCAGGAAGCCCAGAAGGATGAGATCGGCCCCCGCGCGCTTCAAGGCGACGATGCGCTCGGCCACCTGCAAGGGCGTGCCGATGAGATTGGTGCGGAACCCGTCATTATATTGCACGAGGTCTTCGAATGTGGACTTCGCCCAATTGCCTTCGCCCTCGGGCGAGGCCTTGCCGGCGTTCTTCACCTCGTGGCCGAAGGCCCTGACCGCCTCCGGGTTGGCCTTGGCGACGATCTCGTCGCGCACGGCCAGCGCCTCCTCCTCCGTGTCGCGCACGATGGCGAAGGCGTTGATGCCGATCTTCACGCGCCGGCCCGCATCAGTGGCCTTGGCGCGGATGTCATCGACCTGGGCGGCCAAACCCTCCGGCGTGTTGCCATTGGTGAAGTACCAATCGGACACGCGCGCCGCCATGTCCCGTGCGGCGCGCGAGGAGCCGCCCTGGAAGATTTCCGGCTGCGGCTCGATGGGCTTGGGCTTCAGGGAATAGTTGTTGAAGCGGTAGAAGTCGCCCCGGAAGGTGAAGGCGTCCTCGCTCCAGATGCCGCGCAAACTGCGGATGAATTCTTCCGTGCGGCGATAGCGCTCGTCATGGTCCAGCCAATGTTCGCCGATCGCGTGGAACTCGCCCCGGAACCAGCCGGACACCATGTTCACCGCGATGCGGCCGCCGCTGAGAATATGCACTGTCGCGAGCTGCTTGGCCGCCAGCGCCGGGTTCCAAGGGCCTGGAAGCAGCGCGGCGATCACCTTGAGGCTCGTCGTATGGGCGAGCAGATGCTGGCTGAAGGACACGCTCTCATGCTGCTCGTCCGCACCATAGCCCGCCGTGAAGCGGATCTGGCTCAGTGCATAGTCGAAGCCGGAGCGCTCCGCGATCTGCGCCAGCTCGACATTATACTGCGGGTGGTGGCTCGTGCGCTGCTCGATATTGGAGACGACGAGGCCGCCCGAGACATTGGGCACCCAATAGGCGAATTTCAGATCGGACGAAGCGGAGGTCTGGGTCATCAATAGGCTCCTTCGATAGGCAATCGATCAGGCCGAACGGGAGGTCTGCGCGAGGGGAAAACGAGAGAGGCAGCGGCCTCAGAAGCCAGTCGGGCAGGGAATGCGGCACAGCGACATGGGGCACCTCGGGGCCGTTGCAGGTGCGCTCAGGATAGGATTTTAAAATTCATAGATCAGATAGATTATTCTGTTTTTCGAAGCCGATCGGAAAATTCCGTCGCCGGATCGAGAGGCGATTACGCTTGGGATCGGAGCAGCCCCTTTGCGTTTCAGCGCCAGGGCACGGGCGTCAGCAGGTCCTTCAGCACCTGAACGAAGCGTTCCATGCGTGCGGCCCGCCCCTGGCGAGGCCCGAGCAGCGCCACCACATCGGCGTCGGGCATTCGCCAGGAGGGCAGGAGTTCGATGAGGTGCCCGGCGCGCAGTTCGCCGGCAATGTCCCATTCCGATCGCTGCACGATGCAAAGCCCGGCCAGTGCCCAGGCTTTGATGACCTCGCCGTCATTGCTGGCGAGTTCCGGCCGCACGCGGATCGTCGCCGTTTCCCCATCGTCCCCGCCAAAGCTCCAGAGCGTCACGTCGGCCTGATCCTCCCGGATCACCCCGCAGACATGATGGCCTAAATCCTGCGGATGGATGGGATGTCCCCGCGCTTCGAGATACGCTGGGGATGCGCAGAGAACGCGACGGTTGGGCGCGAGCCGGCGCATGGCGAGCGCGCTGTCGGCGAGCGGGCCGACCTGCACCAGCACGTCCCATCGATCCGACCGGATGCCGCTCGCCGGATCGTCCAGAAGCGTCAGCTTCAGCTCCACCGCCGGATGAAGCTGACGCATCCGCGCCATCGCCTGTGCCACGAAGGCGCGCCCGAAGCCGAGGGGCGCTGCCACATGCAGAGGGCCGCTCACGATGTCGCGGCGCTCGCGAAGCTCGGCGGCCAGGCTTTCCAAGTCTTCCAGCACCGCCTGCCCGCGTTCGGCCAGAAGCGCGCCTTCCGACGTGAGGCTCAGCCGGCTGCCCGAGCGGTCCACCAGCCGCATTCCGAGCCGTCGCTCCAGCACCTGAAGCCGTTGCGAGACGGCCGGCGGCGTCACGTCGAGCGAACGAGCGGCCGCCGCCAGCGAGGGTTCGGACGCCAGAACGGCGAAGAAGGCGAGATCCTGCGAGGTGAGCATAAACGCCAGACTTAATCCGAAATGCAGGCCCGGTAAATTTCAGATGCAAGGTCACCGAGTTAAGAATCGAGCAATCTCGCCATAGGACCCACGCTATGACCGCTCATCCTCAACTCGCCGATCTTCCCACCCCCTCGCTGCTGCTCGACGAATCGCGGATGCTAGCCAATATCGAGCGCCTGCGCGGGCGCATGGCCGGGCTTGGCGTTGGTCTGCGGCCGCATCTCAAAACCGCGAAGTCGGTGGATGTCGCCCGGCATCTTCTGGACGGCGGCAACGGCCCGGCCACCGTTTCGACGCTGCGCGAGGCGGAGGTCTTCTTCGAGGCTGGCGTCACCGACATTCTCTATGCGGTCGGCATCGCGCCGCAGAAGCTGCGCCAAGTCTCGAAGATGCGCGCGGCGGGCTGCGACCTAACCGTTCTTCTCGACACGATTGAACAGGCGGACGCCGTCGCGGCGGCCTCGCGCGAGGCGGGCGCTCCGATCCCGGCCCTGATCGAGATCGACTGCGACGGCCATCGCGGGGGCCTCGAACCGAACGATGGCAAGCTTGTCGAGATCGCGCGCCGGCTGGTGGAGGGCGGCGCGACGCTTCGCGGCGTCATGACCCATGCGGGCGAAAGCTATGGCGCGGTCGGCATGGAGGCGCAGGCCGTCTTCGCCGAGCGCGAGCGGGCGGCGGTCGTGGCAGCGGCGGCGCGCCTGCGCGAGACCGGCCTGCCATGCCCCGTCGTCAGCGTCGGCTCGACGCCCACCGCCCATGCGGCGAGCGACCTGACGGGCGTGACGGAAATGCGCGCCGGCGTCTATGTCTTCTTCGATCTGGTGATGGCCGGGATCGGCGTCTGCCGTGTCGAGGACATTGCCTTGTCCGTTCTGACCACCGTCATCGGCCACAAGCGCGAGCGCGGCTGGATTTTGATCGATGCCGGCTGGATGGCCCTATCGCGCGATCGGGGCACGGCGGCGCAGGCGGTGGATCAGGGCTATGGCCTCGTCTGCGACGAGACGGGCCGCATTCTGGACGATCTTCTGGTGGTCACCGTCAATCAGGAGCACGGGATCGTGGCGCTGCGAAAGGGCAGCAGGGCGGCGCTTCCCGCCCTTCCGGTCGGCACGCGGCTGCGCATCGTGCCCAACCATGCCTGCGCGACGGCGGGACAGTTCGACGCCTATCATGTCTTGCCGAAGGAAGCGGGCGCGCCGCTCAGGCGCTGGGCTCGCTTCGGCGGCTGGTAAGGAGAAAGCCATGAAACTCGTCACCGAAGAACAATCCGCGCGCTTGGCGACCCACGAACTCGCCTATCGCGCCGTGCGCGAGGCGCTGATCGCGGCGGTCGATCCACAGACCGCCAGCTTTCCCGTCGTGCTCGGCCATTCGTTCGACCCATCGAACCGCTTCACCGTGAAGTCGGGCGCCGCGCCCGGTATCGTCGGGCTCAAGATCGGCTCCTACTGGCCGGGCAACCCGGAGCGCGGGCTGCCGCGCCACAGCTCGACCATCATCCTCATCGACGAGGCCATCGGCCGGATCAAGGCCGTCGTGGAAGGCGGCCAGCTCAACGCCTATCGCACGGCGGCGGCCGACGCGGTCGCGACCGACACGCTCGCGCGCAAGGATGCCGAAGTGCTCGCGCTGTTTGGCACCGGCCATCAGGCACGCTACGAGGCGGCAGCCGTGGCGCGGGTGCGCGCGCTCCGGGAGGTTCTGGTGGTCGGGCGCTCCACCGCGTCCACGGAGGCCATGGTGGCCGATCTGCGTGCGTTGGGCCTGCCCGCGCGCCCGAGCGGGGCGGAAGACGCCTGCCGCGCCGCCGACATCATCGTCGCTGCCACCACGGCCCGCGAGCCTTTGTTCGAGGCGGATTGGGTGAAGCCGGGAACGCACATCTCGTCCATGGGCTCGGACGCGACCGGCAAGCAGGAACTGCCGCCCGCCCTGTTCGAGCGCGCCCACCTCTTCTGCGATCTCTGCGAGCAGTCCCGTCGCATCGGCGAGTTCCAGCACGCCGGGCTGGAGGCGCGGATCGAGGCGATCGGCTCCGTCCTGCTGGGTGCCGTACCCGGCCGGACGAGCGAAAGCGAAATCACGATCTTCGACAGTTCTGGCATTGCCGTGCAGGATCTCTTCATCGCGCGCGCCATCCTGGCCGAGATCGCCTCGACCTGATCCACGCCTCGCCGACGGCGGACGCTCAACCGCGCCAGAGCGCGCGCGTGGCCATATCGACCCCGAGCACGAGTAGGAAGGCGAGGAAGATCCGGCGAAACAGAAGCGGGCTGATTCGGCTGCGGATCGCCTGCCCCGCCGCCATGCCGGCCAGCGCCGGCAGAACACACAAGGCGGAGGCGAGCCAGCCTCCCTGCAAGCCGGCCCCATGCCAGCCAAGGCCGATCGCCAGCGCGATGGTGGACACTGTGAAGCTGAGCCCCAGCGCCTGCACCAGCTCGTCGCGCTCCAGCCCCAGCGACTGGAGATAGGGAACGGCTGGAATCACGAAGACGCCAGTTCCGCCCGTCACCAGCCCCGTGATCAAACCCACGAGGGGGCTGGCGACCGGCTCCAAGCGTCGGGGCACGCGGATCGGGCGCGCTATCATCGCATAGGCCGCATAGACGGACAGGACGATCCCCAGCGCCATACTGGTGGCGCGCGTGTCGCCGCTCGTCAGAAGCGTCGAGCCCGTGACGGTTCCCGCGAGGATGGCCAGCATCATCGGCCAGAAGCGTCGGATTAAAGGGGAGACGCCTGGCCCGGTTAGAAGCTGCCAGAGATTGGTGACGAAGGACGGCACGAGAAGCAGCCCGGCCGCCGCGAGCGGCGAGAGGAACGCGCCCAGCACCCCCATGGCCACGGTCGGCAAGCCCATGCCGGTCACGCCTTTGGCGAGACCGGCGAAGAAGAATGTGGCGCCGACCGCGCCCATCAGAAAAAGGTTCGTGTCCATTCCCCCATGAACCCGGCGGGGGGCCAGAGCGCAATTCGGAAAAGGGGCGAGCGACACTTCGGCTGAGCCGAAGCCTGAAAGCGAATTTCGCCGCTGCTTTGTTCTTCCGGCTATGCCTCAACGCTGGCACAATGGGCCATGCGTTTCGACTTGGCAGACCTCAGCCTGTTTCTCGCCATCGTGGAGGCCGGCAGTATCACCCATGGCGCGGCGCGCGCGAACCTGTCTCTGCCGGCGGCGAGCGAGCGGCTGCGCGACATGGAAGCGGCGTCCGGCGTGCTGCTCCTCGTGCGCCGCCAACGGGGCGTCGAGCCGACGCGGGCCGGCGATACGCTGGCCTACCATGCCCGCCTCGTGCTGCGGCAGGTCGGCGCGATGCAGGCCGAGCTGTCCGATCATGCACGTGGCTTTCGAGGACGGGTCCGCGTCATGGCGAATTCGGCGGCCATCGCGGGCTGCCTGCCGGCGCGCCTCGGGCCGTTTCTGGCGCTCCATCCCGGCGCGGACATAGAGCTTGCAGAGCGGCCCAGCCCGGACATCGTCAAGGCGCTCGCAAACGGATTGTGTGATCTCGGCATCGTCTCAGACGCCGCCGACACGAGCGCGCTGTCGACGTCGCCCTTCGCGGTCGATCGTCTCGTGCTCGTGACGGCGACGAACCATCGGCTCGCGCGGGAGCGGCGCGTCGCCTTCGCGGATGTTGCGGGCGAGTCGATGATCGGCTTCGACGGCGCGCTGCAAGGCCAGATCGAAGAGCAGGGCGAGCGGCTGGGATATCGAATCCGCCCGCGCATCCGGCTGCGCAGCTTCGAGAGCCTCTGCCGCATGGTAGCCGATGGCGCGGGCGTCGGGATCATCCCGCAATTCAGCGCTCAGCGCGCGCGGCGCTCCATGCCGCTTTCCTGCCTACGGCTGACGGACGCTTGGGCAACGCGCAAGCTGCTCCTGTGTTGGCGATCACAAGAGAGCCTCGATCCGCTGAACGCCAGCCTGCGGCGGCATCTGGCATTGGTCGAAGCCTGGTCCCGCCCGCATTCCGCCACGAGCAACGCCTGACGCCACCGGCACTCTCGTCGGAGCGGTCCGATGGGACGCAGTGCATCTCATCCGCTCGCAAGGCGCGCACGGCTCTTGCCCGGATTGGGGCGGTGCGACTCCGCCAAGGGAAGGCCATAAGGTGACAACATCCCCGTCCCTTCACGCAGCCCTGGCGCAACCCCGAATTGAAGATTCCAGGAACGTAAGGAAGTAAGCAAAAATACTTTTAACCTCTATTCGATGCAAGTCGCGCTTTGAGCGAGACGCCTCGTTAAGAACAGAGGCGCATAAGTGAAGCAAGTGCTCGTTCCGCTTCACTCATAAGGATGCCAGTGTTTTCGAGGTTTTCGACCTTTGCAGCTGGCGTGGCCGGGAGCGCGGCGATCGAGTTCGCCCTCCTCGGTTCGATCTTCTGTGTTCTGATGCTGGGTCAGTTCGAAATCGGCTATATGCTTTATCTCCAGCACAGTCTGGACGATGCAACGGTGGTGGCCTCCCGGTCCATTCAAGTCGGCGTTGCACAGCGCGCCCAGGACGATACGGTCGACAAGTTCAAGACCAATCGTCTTTGCCCCGCACTCGGCTCGCTTCTGGACTGTTCCAAAGTGATCGTGGATTCCGGCCTCCTGCCCAATGCCGGTTCGTCCTTCGACAGCGGCACATGGGCCAACACACCCATTGGCTCGCGCTCGGCCGATACGTTCTGCCTGGGCTCGTCGGGCGAATACATGTTCCTGCGCATCTCCTACCCTCAGCCCCCGATCACCGGGGGGCTTCTACCTGCCTCGATGTTCACTCTCTACAACGGGCAAAAGGTCACGATGCTGCAGTCCTTCGCCGTCATGCGCATCGAGCCGGTGCAGGCCAAGCGGACGGGGCCCTGCAAATGACGCCCCGCCAGCTTGCCACGCGCGAAGAGGGCGTCATCGCCATCGAGTTCGCGTTCATTCTGCCGATCCTCCTGATCCTGATCGTGGGAACCTTCGAGATCAGCAAATATATCCAGACCAACAATCAGGTCGTGCAGGTCGTCAGCATGGTCGGGCAAATGTCGTCCCAGCTACCGGCGACAACCGACGTGACGGATGTCCAGCGCATCTGGAGCGCATCGCCGCTGATCGCGCCGGAAGCCCAACGTGTCGCCGCCAATCTCAAGGCCCAGCGTTGGAGCGATGTTCTGAACGTGACAATCACCAGCATCGTTTTCACCAAGCGCGTGCCCGATTGCCAATCCAACTGTGTCTACGACGCCCAGATCGCCTGGAGTGTCGGCCAGAATCCAGTCTCCTGCGGAACGATCCCCTCCGGAAATCCCATTCTGCCGACGCAGGACGTCATTCCCGCCGAATTATACGGGCAGGGCAGCGTGATCTCCGTTCGCGCATCGCTTTCCTACCTGCCCTATCTCATCGGCACGTCCGATCTCCTGGCTGGTCTGGCCTCGTCTTTGTCCGGGCAGATGACGGAGTCGAGCTGGTTCCTGCCGCGCAACGCCGATCGAACCGCCTTGACCGGGCTCGCCGCCGCCACGCCACAAGTCAGACTTTGTCCGGGGATCGCATCATGAAGCGCGGATGCCTCATAGAACTGCGTCGCAATCGCAAAGGCAGCATGGCGATTGTCTTCGCGCTGGCCCTGATCCCGCTTCTGGGTTTTGTCGGGCTGGCGACGGACTATGCCAAGTCGCTTCTGGTCAAGCGCCGGCTGGAACTGGCGATCGACAGCGCGGCTCTCGCGTCCGTAAAGCGTACGGTCGATCTGCTGAACGACGGCCAGACCTCCCAGTCCAGTGCGATCCAACAGGGAGAGGCAGAGGGCAAAGCTTATATGGCCGCGCAGTCGCAGCGGCTCATGGACACCGATCTCAGCGCGGTGAACGTGAAGGTCACGATCGACGGATCGACCATCACCTCGCAAACAGGGTACGCGGCCGGCGTGCCCACCGCTTTCGCGCAGCTGTTTGGGGTCAAGACCTTTCAGATCGCGGGCAATTCAGGGGCCTCGGTGACGCTGTCGCCCTATGTCGATGTTCATGTCCTCATCGACGTGTCGGAGTCCATGGCCATCGGCGCGACGGAGCGGGATCAGGACATTATCAACAATATGCAGGTTAGACGCTTCAACCCGGACGGTTCGTCGTGGGTCGGGCAAAACGGTTGCGCAATCGCCTGTCACATTCTTCAGTCCGAATTCAAGAGCACTGACCCGCGCTACCCGACGATGACGACATACGAGATGGCGCAAAAGGCCGGCGCCAAAATGCGCATCGACGTCGTTCGCAACGCTGTTCAGAAACTGGCAGCCACGCTGCTTAATCGAAGTGACAAGCGGTACAGGGTGGCTATCTACACCTTTAATTCGTCCTTCAATAAGTTGCTCGGCTTGACCAACAACCCGACATCGGCGGCAACGGCCATAGCGACACTCGCACCGGCCTCAAGCGGAGGCGGAACTAACGCCCATGTCGCCTTTCAACAATTGAACAACATGATCCCGCCGCCAGGTGACGGAATGACCCAAGCGACGGCGAAGGCTGTCGTAGTCCTCATGACTGATGGCACGGAAGACACGCAGATGGAGTTTCCCGACCGTGATGGCATCACATGGGATCCGAACTTTGTCTATTTTAACCCTTCCGCATCGGACTGGGGCGGACTGATACAATCTTTCGACCCTCGAATATGCAAGCCATTTAAGGATAAGGGCGCTGAGTTCATTGCCCTTAACACGAAATACCTTATCCCTAAAGGTCAGACGAACGCGAAATTTATTGGACTTCAGACCTTTCTTTTAAAAGTGATCGAGACCAACATGGCGGCGTGCGTCAGCACAGCGAGCGATTACTACGACGCGTCGAGCCCGGAAGAGATTGACAACGCCGTCAGCCAGATCACGAGTTCGATCACCAAACCGCTAGCCCTGACACGGTAAACGCTCACCCCTCCAGCGAGCAGAGAACCGCGAGCGTCGTTTCGAGCAGGGCCGTCGCGCCCGACACGCAGAAGCGCGGCTCGACATGTTCGGCCTCGTTGTGGCTGATCCCGTCCCGGCAGGGGGTGAAAAGCATGAGCGCGGGGGCCTTGCGGGCCAGAAATAGCGCATCGTGAAACGCGCCGGACACGATGCGGCGGTTCGCAAGGCCCGCCTTCGTGCAGGCCGCTTCGGCCAGCGCCAGCATCGCCTCGGGGAAAGCGCTCGGCGCCATATCGTTGAGAAGGCGCACGTGCAGGCCACAGCGCGCGCGCTCCGCCTCGCGTTCGCAGACGGTGCGCACCAGCGCATCCATCTCGTCCAGGCGCTCCTGGCTGGGATGGCGCAGGTCGAGCGTGAAGCGCACGCGCTCGGGGATGGCGTTGATCGAGCCCGGCTCTGCCTTGATGCGCCCGACCGTCAGCCGCGCGTCACTGTCCCGAGGCATGACATCAGCCTGAAGCGCGGCGAGCGCAGCGGTCGCCGCCATCATCGGATCGCGCCGGAAGGCGAGCGGTGTCGTGCCGGCATGGGCGGACGCTCCCTCCAGCGTCACTTCCAGCCAGCGCGTTCCCTGAATGCCGGAAACCACCCCGATGGGCAGGCCTTCGCGTTCCAGGATTGGGCCCTGTTCGATGTGGAGTTCGAGATAGGAAGCGACCCGCGCGCCAAGCGGCGCGAGCGGCACATCGGGTAGCGCGCGGAGCGTCTGCGCCAGTTCGTCGCCTAAGCGCGCGCCATCGGGCGCGCGCGCCTCCAGCCAGCTTTCGGGCAGCGTCTCATCCGCGAAGGCGCGCGAGCCCATCGCGCCCGGCGCAAAGCGGCTGCCTTCCTCGTTGGTCCAGGCCACGAGTTCCACCGCGCGCGGCGTCGAGACGCCGGCATCCTCCAGCGTCTCCAGGACTTCCAGCCCGGCGAGAATGCCGAGCGCGCCGTCGAAACGCCCCCCGGTCGGCTGCGTGTCGAGATGGCTGCCGAGAAGGAGGGGCGGCAGGGACGCGTTCGCCCCCTCACGCCGCAGGAAGAGATTGGCCGCCGCGTCCTGCCGCAGGGCGAAGCCGCGCTCGCGCCCGAGGCTCGCCAGAAGTGCGCGGGCTTCGCGGTCCCCCGACGTCAGCGCCTGCCGGTTGACGCCGCCGCGCGGCGTCGCGCCGATCGCGGCGAAGCGATCCAGCCGTGACAGGAGTCTGCCGCCATCGACCGAGATATCCTGTGCCATGCGCGCGGTGCGGCTCATCTCTTCAACCGCGCGGTGAAGGCCTTCACCCGCTCGGGGTCGACCTGATTCCACCAGACGCCTTCGTATTTGAGCGAGCTCGCGACGATCACACCATCGGCCACCGATAGGATATCGCCGAGATTGTCTGGCGTCACGCCGCTGCCGACCAGCGTCGGCAGGTTGGCCGCTTCCTTGATCATCCGAATATAGGACAGTTCCGCCACGTGGCCGGTGCGCTGTCCGGTGGCGATCACCACATCCGCATCGAAGAAAACCAGATCCTTCACCTGCTCCTCGACCGGCCGGTCGGCGACGATGGCATGGGCCCCGTGCTTCACATGTGCGTCGGTGAAGATGCGGATGCCCTTTGCGCGCAGCTGCGCGCGGTAGCGCATGGCGCGCGCAGCTTCGCCCTCCACGAAGCCCTCGTTGGCGACATAGGCATTGGCCCACTGGTTGACGCGCACGAAGCTGGCATTGGACGCGCTGGCGATGGCGAGCGCGGGAATGGCGGCGTTGGCGAGAACATTGATGCCGATGGGGCGGCCGAGTTCGCGCCGGATGCGGTCGGCGACCACAGCCATATGCGCGGAGGTCTCCGGCCCGATTGCGTCGGGCTTGGAGAAGGGCACGTCGCCATGGTTCTCGACGATCACGCCGTCGCAGCCGCCATGGAGATAGGCGCGCGCATCATCGAGACCGCGCTGGTAGATCGTCTCCACGGTCTCGCCATCGAAGCGCGGGCTGCCGGGCAAGGGGGCGAGATGCACCACGCCGATGATGGCCTGCGGGCAGCCAAAAATCTCCTGAAGCGCGTTGCCGGACACCTGTCCGATGGGCTTGGAAGGGTTCGTCATACGCTCTCACTTTCCAGTATGGCTTGAAACTCGGCCGCGCTCGGGCCGCAGCCGAAGGTGCCGGCGCGGGTGACGGCAAGGGCCGCCGCCGCGCCGGAGATTTGGGCGGCACGGCCGAGCGCGTCGCCCAGCGACAGGCGCGCCGCCAAGGTGCCGCAGAACACATCGCCCGCGCCACTCGTATCAACCGCACGCACGGATCGGGCGGGAATTCGCATGGGCGATGAATCGCCGCCGCTCAGTACCAGCGCGCCCGCGCCGCCGAGCGTCACGACCGCCGAGCCCGCGCCATGCGCGATCAACGCTCGCGCCGCTTCAGTGGGATCGCGTTCGCCCGTCAGCATCGCGGCCTCGCCCCGATTGACGATGACGACATCGGCCCCGAGCGGCATCGAGCACCCATCCGCTAGAGGGCTGGCATTGAGTACCGTCCGACAGGAGGCGGACCGCGCGGCGTCCAACATAACGCGCGTCACGTCCATCCCGAGATTGCCTTGCAGCACCAGACTATCGCCCGCCTGCGCGATATTCGCCCAGCCGACGCTGAGCGGATCATAGGCTCTGGCGCAGGCGACAGCGCTGACGATCTGGTTCTCGCCGGACGCGTCGATGAGGATGCTGGATCGGTCGCTCGGCAGGGGCAGGGCGGTCAGGAAGCGATCGCCTAGGCCTTCGCGCGCCAGTCCCCGCCGGATCGCCTCGGCCTCGCTGTCCTGCCCGAGGGCCGCCCAGAGCCAAGTCTGGGCCCCCGCCCGCAAGGCGGCGAGGGCCTGATTGGCGCCCTTGCCGCCGAGCGCCACGCTCGCGCTCGCCGCGTTCACCGTCTCGCCCGGCTCGGGGAAGCGGGCGAGACGAAACGTCGTGTCGAGCGCGACATTGCCGACGACATGGACTGCCATGCGGGACGCGCCTTACTTCGCGGTCGCCCAGTCGAGCATCGCTCCGAAGAGCTTGGCATAGCCCTCCCAGCGGATGAACTCGCCCGGCAGCCAATGCGGGCCAACATCCGAGGTCCAGACGACCGAGCGGCCCTTGCCATAGGTGCCGGTGACGAGAAGCGGCTGCGAGCCGTATTCGGTGGAGACGGTCGCCAGAACCTCCGCGCCCGGCTTCAGCTCGACCTCGTTATAACCGAGCAGCACCGGCCAATCCGTGCCGAGCCCTTCGAGGATTGGGTGCGAGGCCGGGCCGGTGACGACGGGCGCGAAGCCTTCGGGCACTTCCACGCGGTCGTCGAAACGCAGGCAGGTGACGGGCAGGACGTCCTCGACCGGCGTGCGGGCGTAGCGCGCGCCGCCATTGATGCCCTGGAACGAGTAATAGCCGCCGAACATGAGAAGCGCGCCGCCCTGGTCGACATAGTCGCGCAAAAGCTTCAGGCGGTTGGGCGTGACCTTGGAGTGAATCCAAGTGTCAGGGTGCAGCAGCAGCGTGTTCGCGCCGATATCCGACAGGATGATCGCCTCGTATTCGTTAAGGCCTTCCATAGTCTGCGGGAAGTCCTTCTGCGCCTGATGGGCGGGCATGAAACTGATGTCGTAGGCGCTGTCCTTCAGCGCATCGAGAAGCTCGTCCGCGCCCTGATGATAGGTGACGGTCGGGAACTGGTCGAAGCCCTTGATATGGGTCGCGGTGGACACCCAGCTTTCGCCGGCGAGGAGGACCTTCTTACGGGACATGCGATTTCCTTCGAGGATCGAAATGGGTCAGGCGGCCGAGAAGACGGCGCGCGGATTGCGGGTCATGATCGCGTCGATGACGCTCTCCTCGACGCCATGGCGCTTCAGGCGCGGCACGAAATGCTTGAGCACATGGCCATAGCCGAAGCCGCCATAGCGGGTCAGCATCATCTTCAGGAACACGTCCTGGCTGAGCAGGATGCGGTCGGCAAAGCCGGCCTCGATCAGCTTGGCGATGGCCCGCGCGTTCTCCTCGTCGGAGGGGGACTGCGCGTCCTGATCGGCATAGTAATAGTCCATGCCGATCATGTCGTATTCCAGAAACGCGCCGCGCCGGGCCAAGCTCATTTGGTAGGGCAGGTCGTCATGGCTGGGGTTCATGTGACAAAGGACGGTGTGCCTGAGATCGGCCCCTTCCGCTTCCACCACGTCCAGAACCTCGTGCGCCAGGCGCTCCCATCCCGGCAGATGGATCGAGAGCGGCACGCCCGTGCGCGCCGAGGCGCGAGCGGAGGCGCGCAGCGACTTGCGCTCTTCGGGCGTGAAGTCCTTGGAGACGCCGACTTCGCCGATGATACCGGCCATGATCTCGGGCTTGTCCGCCGCGCCGCCGACATCGTGAACGATGAGGTCGGTGACCTCCTCCACGTCCATCGCCTTCAACCATTCGGGATGGCTGAATTCGAGATAGAAGCCCGAGCCCATGACGATCTTCAGCCCGCTCATGCGGCTGATGCGGCGCAGCTTCTCGGGCTCGCGGCCGATGCCGAAATTGGTCGGGTCCACCACCGTATGCCCGCCCAGCGCCTGGAACATCTTCAATTCCGAAAGCGCCAGATCGCTGTCATCCAGCGAGACATTGTCCCGGTTCATATAGGGGTTCATGCGCAATTCGCCGATAATCTCGATGCGCACGGGGCCTTCGTTGAGCACGGGATCGGGCGGGTGGCAGGGGCAGCGCCAGCTTTTGGCGCCGTCCAGAAAGATGTGCTCGTGCATGAGCGTGACGCCCATGTCGGTGACAGGGATCGGACCGTCCACCGTCATCACATAGCCGGAATGGACGCCGATGCCGGTGCCTTCCGTTTGGCGGGACGAGCGGTCCTGAAAGTCGAGCGCCATCGGATCAGCGCCCGCGCGAGGCGCCGCGGAACAGGCGGAAGTTCAGCCAGATCGCGACGAGGATGATGCAGCCGGTAATGATCGGCGTCAGGAAGGGCGACATGTGCGAAAGGATCAGCCCGTTGGCGATCACGGCAACGGTGAGCGCGCCTAGAACCGTCCCGACCATGGTGCCACGCCCGCCGAAGAGCGAGGTGCCGCCGAGAACCACCGCCGCGATCACGTCGAGTTCGAAGCCCTGGCCGGAATTGGACGAGCCCGAGCCGAGCCGCGCGGCGAGCACGATGCCGGCGAGCGCCGCCGCCGTGGACGACAGCATATAGACGAAGAGAAGCGTGCGCTTGACGTCGACGCCAGCGCGGCGCACCGCCTCCTTGTTGGCGCCGATGCCCGTGACATAGCGGCCGAAACGCGTGGCGTTGAAGACGAGATAGGCGACGAGGAGGGCTGCCAGCGCGATCCAGGCGGGCACGGGGACGCCGAGCAACCAGCCGCGGCCGATCTCGACAAAGGCGCTCGTCGGCTCGATCGGGATCGAATAGCCGCCGGTGATGAGCAGCGCGACGCCGCGAATGACTGAGAGGCCGGCCAGCGTCACGATAAAGGCCGGAATGCCCTCATAGGCGATGAAGAAGCCCTGCACCGCGCCGATCAGGCAGCCGAGGGCCAGCATGGCGAGGATCACGAGCGGCCAGGGCAGGCCTGCTTGCAGAAGAGCGGCCGACAGGGCGCAAACCAGCGCCAGAACCGAGCCGACCGACAGATCGATGCCGCCCGTCGTGATGACGAAGGTCATGGATGCGGCGACGATCAGAAGCGGGGCCGACTGGCGCACGATGTTGAGAAGGTTGGGCGCGGTGAGAAACGCGCCGGTCGTCAGCGTGAACAGAAGGCAGACCAGCACGAAGAAGATCGCGATCGAGCCGACCGCGCCATTGGCGATGAAGCGATCCCGCAGCGTTGCCTTGCGCACGCGGGGAGCCGCCGAGGCATGGAGGGGGGCGTTCTCGCCCAGGGTGCCGCTGGGGGTCATAGGCGGGCTCCTTCCGCGTCCTGCGCGCGTGCCGAGCGGGCCTGGAACTTGCGCCCGACGATCAAATTGACGACGTCTTCGATATTGGTGTCTTCAATGCGCCGCTCGGCAACATTGCGGCCCTCGTACATGACCTGGATGCGGTCGCAGACGAGGAAGAGATCCTGCAGGCGATGCGTGATGAGGACGACGCTGACGCCGCGTGCCGAGACGGTACGGATCAGTTCCAGAACGGCTTCGACCTCGGCCACGGCGAGCGCCGCGGTCGGCTCGTCCATGATCAGCACCTTCGGCTCGAAGGAGGCGGCGCGGCCGATGGCGATGGACTGGCGCTGCCCGCCCGACAGGTTCTCGACCATCAGCTTGGTATCGGCGATGACGATGCCGAGCTTTTCCAGCATGGCCTTGGCATCGTCATGCATTCGCCGTTTGTCGAGAAGCTTGAGCCCGGCAACCGTGCGGCGCGGCTCGCGACCCAGAAACAGATTGCCGGCGACATCCACCGTGTCGCACAGAGACAAGTCCTGATAGACCATCTCGACATGGGCGGCGCGCGCGTCGGCCGGCGAGGTGAAATGCACCACTTGCCCGTCGATCTCGATCGTGCCGCTGTCGGGCACGACCGCCCCCGACAAGACCTTCGAGAGTGTGGATTTGCCCGCGCCATTGTCGCCGACGAGACCCAGCACTTCGCCGGGCGCAAGGCGCAGCGAAACATCGTGCAGCGTCTGGATCGGCCCGTAGCGTTTGGAAATGCCGGTCATCCGGACCCGGTCGGGAATGGCTGTCATGGCGTCGTTCCGGCTGGTGGAAAAAAAAGGGAGGGCGGTACTCGATGGCACCGCCCGAACCGGCATTGGCCGTTACTTGAACATGCCCCGGAACTGATCGACATTCGCCTTGGTGACGATCGTCACCGGCACGTTGATGATCGGCTCGACCTTTTCGCCCTTCTTCAGCTTGGCCAGCGCTTCGACGGCGGCCTTGCCTTCGCCGGCGGGGTCCTGCTGCACGACGGCGACCACCCAGCCCTCGTCGATGCCCTTCACGGCCTGCGCGGTCAGATCCCAGCCGAAGACCTTCACGTCGCTCTGACGACCCTGGCTCTCGACGGCTGAGACCGAGCCGATCAGCGCCGGCTCGCCCGTGGCATAGAGCGTGCTCATGGTCGGGTTGGCGGTCATCAGATTTTCGGCCGCACCCAGCGCGACATCCTGCACGTTCTGCCCGTCCACCGTGTCGAGGAAGGTGACCTTGTCGCCGCTCGCTGTGACGGCCTTCTTGAAGCCGTCCAGCCGCTGGTTCTGGATGAAGGAATTGAGCGCGCCGACGACGCCGACGCTCGCCTCGCCCTTCATCTCCTTCTTCACGTAGTCGGCGTAATACTTGCCGATCTCCTCACCTGCCTTGGTGTTATCAACGCCCACGAAGGAAACATTGTCGCCGTTCGGAATTTGCGCGTCGATGGCGATTACCGGGATGCCGGCCTTCTTGGCCTCGGTGATGGCGGGCTTCACGCCGTTCACGTCGATGGCGATCAGGATGATCCCGTCCACCTTCTGGGTGATGTAATTCTCGATCGCGGTGTTCTGCGCGGCCGGAACATTGTTGGCGTCGAAGATCACCAGATCGGCGCCGGCCGCCTTGGCGGCCGCCTTCGCGCCGTCGTTGATCTGATTGAAGAAGAGAGCCTGTTGGTTGATCGTCACCAGGGCGAAGGTCTCGGCCTGCGCCGCGCTGGCGCCGAGGCCGGCCAGAAGCGTGAGGGCGGCGGCACCGCCGGCCAGGAATTGGGAGAGGCGCATTTCGGATCTCCTTCATGAGGGGCCGCCATCGGCCACCCTCTCGCCCTCATGGGCACAGGAGCAGAATTCAAGAGACTTGAATTTCTGTCAATGCATTTGAAGAAGAAAACGGCATATTTTGCGGCTGCTCAGTTTTATGGCAGCGCGAGGTGATTTTTGTGGCAGCGCAATCGGAATGAAAGCTGCGTTCGCGCGTGGCTGCGCCAGCGGATGAGCAAGGGCTTCGGTGAACGGAAAGACGCGAAGCAAGGCAGGCGAAGCCATGCGCGCGGGATGGCTGTGCGACTTCATGAACCACAGTCCAACGGAAACAACGAGGGCGGGCGCAACTCGTCCAGATCCGTCGTTAGAATGTCGGCGGCGTGTTCACCCAAAAAATACTGGCCCGCACCGTCCCGGTGTTGCGGTAGTGATGCGGAAGTTCGGAGCGAAAGGCGAAGGCGTCGCCCATCTTGAGTTGGAAGGTGCGGCTTTCCACGGTGAGTTCGACCTTACCGGCGACGACATAGCCGACCTCTTCGCCAGCGTGACTGATCGGCCCATCGCTCGCGCCGCCCCCTTCGATATGATGGATGTTGCACTGAAGGAGATGGCCCGAGGAATACGGGATGACCCGCTCCAGCGAGATGCCTTCGCCTTGGCGCAGTGGATCGAGCGCGATAAAGGGCCGCTTGCCTGCGCGAAAGACGATGCCTTCGTCGCCATCGACCTCCTCGAACATGCGCCCGATATTGGTGCCCAGCACCTCCACCAGCTTGTGCAGCATAGGGAGAGAAGGCGACGCCTTGCCGTTCTCGATCTTGGACAGGAGGCTTTCCGAACAGCCCGCGCCGAGCGCCAGTTCCTTCAAGGTCAAGCCGCGCGTCTGCCGCGCCAGTTTCAGCCGCACGCCCAGTTTGGTCGCGGCAGCTTCTCCAGCCATGTCGCCCGCAGCGCTCTTGGACAATCTCGTCGAACTCACGCGGTCTGGCTCCAGCAGCTTACAATCGCTCGGGGTATCGTTTCCCGAACCACACCATCGCGTGAAACGCAATCCGGGGCAAGCGGTTGGAAGATAATGCAAGTCACTTGAACGAAACTACAAGGCGCTGGCACGCTGCAAGGCTCAACGAAATTTCGCTCGCAGCGGAAAATTCGTGGGGTCGCGCCCCATGACTTGACCCTATGTCTCACATGCCTTCCCCCTAGCCTTTGTCCTCCCTAAGGCTTCTTGAGAAAACAGTCATGCCGTCAGGCATGGCTGGCCGGAAAGGTGTCTGCCATGGAACGACTGAGGTTCGCCGCGATTTTCCTGGCGCTGGCGGCAACCGGGGGTGGAGCGGCCTTCTCGGCGACGAACGCGCCCGTGGTGCAGACCGACGCCGATCTGACGACCGCCCGTCTCCTGGCCGCCATGCTCCAATCGGCGCGCGGCGTCATCTCCAGCCATCAGGACGAGATCAACGATCCGGCGCGCGGCGACAAGCATC
This sequence comes from Aureimonas ureilytica, assembly GCF_001475935.1. Taxonomy (GTDB): domain Bacteria; phylum Pseudomonadota; class Alphaproteobacteria; order Rhizobiales; family Rhizobiaceae; genus Aureimonas; species Aureimonas ureilytica_A. The sequence continues at coordinate 61,287 of NZ_LDQA01000024.1, read as the reverse complement.
TGACAGGCGACGTGGTTCTGAAGGAGGCGACCGCGCGGTTCCAGACACAGACCGGGACCGATATTTCGACCATCGACCCGACCTCCTACGCCGGTCGGTTGCTCCATGCACAGATGGACTCGATCGTGGAGGTAATGGACGCCAATCAGGCGACGATCAACCAGGAAGGCATCGGGTTCAAAGGCTTCATTCCCGCCACCTTCGCGCGCCTCGTGAACGAGGCTTTCGAGCGGCGCGTCGGTAATGAGGCACGGATCAAGGTCACCGCGCCGCCGCAGCTCGTGCGCAACCGGCAGTCGCGCCCCGACGCCTGGGAGATCGCGACGATCGACGGCCGGTTCGAGACGAAGGACTGGCCGAAGGGCGAGCTTTTCGCCGAGGTGACGGGCGAGGGCGCGGACCGGCGGGTGCGCGTTGCCGTGCCGGAATATTATTCGCAGTCCTGCCTGTCCTGCCACGGCGCGCCGCAGGGCGAACTCGACATCACCGGCTATCCGCGCGAGGGCGCGGCGCTCGGCGATCTCGGCGGCGTCATCTCGATCCAGCTTCTGCCGCAATGAGCGTCACCGCCGCTCCGTTTTTGACCGGCCGTCGCCGGGCGCGCGGGCTGGAGGCGCTGCGCCGCTTTTCGATCCGTGTGCGGCTCGTGGTGCTCGCCGCCGGCTTCTTCGTCGCCATGATCGGCGCGAGCCTTTATGTCGGTGGAATGCTGACGCGCTCCTGGGACACGGCAGCCGGCGCCAGCCGCATCGCCGCGACGATCGAAGTGGCGGATCGCGCGCGCGCCGCCTTCAACGACTTGCGCTACTGGCAGGCCGATCTGGCGGTGAGCCTTCTCACCCTCTCGGAGCGCAACGCGGCCTCGGCCCGCGCGCGGCTGAAGAGCGAATTGGCGCTTCTGTCGCAGACCTATCCCGACATCGCGGCGACTATTTCTCAGGATTCCGAGCGCTTCGATACGCTCGCGCAAGCGGCCGTCGAAGCCTATACGAGCGACCAGCGCGTCATCGGCAACACGCAGTTCGCGCAGGCGCGCCAGTTCGGCATCGTGGTGGACAAGGCCTTTGCCGGCCTGTCCGAAACGCTGATGCGACAGGCGCAGGACGCGCGCGCCGGCATTCTCGACCAGTTCGCGTCGGCCGCGCGCGTGTCGGCTCTGGTGACGCTGGCGGCCGTGCTGATCGGCGCGATCATGACGCTGGTGATCCTCGCCTCCATCCTGCGCCCCCTTCGCGGCATCGTGGATGCCGTCGGCGCGATCACGCGGGGGGAAGCGGAGGTGGTCCTGCCGCCGCCCTCGCGCGACGAACTCGGACGCGTCACGGAGGCGCTTCAACTGTTGCGCGAGAGCCTGGCCGAGCGGGCGCGGCTGACGCGCGAGGCCGAGCGGCAGCGCTCCACCCTGTCGGACGCGATCGAGAGCATCGCGCAGGGCTTCGCGCTCTACGGGCCGGACGCCCGGCTTCGCATCACCAATGCCCGCTTCCGCAGCTTCCATCCCGGCTTCGGCGCGATGGCGGCCGCGCACGCGACCTTCGAGGAGGTCGTGGCGCTGGCCGGCCGCGATCTCATCGAGACCGAGCACGGCGCGGACGCATGGCTGACGTCCCGCCTCTCGACCCATCGCGCGCGGGAAAGCCGGATCGATCGGTTTCGCGACGGGCGCTGGATGCAGATCACCGAGCGCCCCACGCATGATGGCGGCTTCACCGTTCTTTATTCCGATATCAGCGAGTTGCGTCAGCGCCAGATCGAGTCCGAAGACGCGCGCGAGGAAGCCGAGCGCGCGACGCGGGTGAAATCCGAATTCCTTGCCAATATGAGCCACGAGCTGCGCACACCGCTCAACGCCATCATCGGCTATAGCCAGATCCTTCAGGAAGACGCGCGCGATGATGGCCAGGACGCGTTCCTGCCCGATCTCGCCAAGATCGAGTCGGCCGGCAACCACCTCCTCGGCCTCATCAACGGCATTCTCGACCTCTCAAAGATCGAAGCCGGGCGCATGGAAATCTACGACGAGAGCTTCTCGATCGAGGCCATGCTGCACGATGTCGAAGCGCTGATCCAGCCGCTGGCGCGCCAGAACGCAAACGAGTTGGTGGTCGAGAAGGAGACCGGTCTCGGCTTCATCCTGTCGGATGCGACCAAAGTGAAGCAGGCCGTCCTCAATCTTCTGAGCAACGCCTCGAAGTTCACAAAAGAGGGCAAGGTCACGCTTCGGGCCGAAACCGATGAGAAGCATGGCGCGCGCTGGCTGCGCATCGCCGTGTCCGACACGGGCATCGGCATGAGCGAGGAGCAGATGGGCCGTCTGTTTCAGGCCTTCAGCCAGGCCGACACGTCCACCACGCGCAAGTTCGGCGGCACCGGGCTCGGGCTCGCGATCAGCCGATCCTTCGCGCGGATGCTGGGCGGCGACATCACCGTGTCGAGCCGGCCTGGCGAGGGCTCGACCTTCGTTCTGTCGCTGCCCTACGATCCGGCCCTGCGAGACGGCGGAGCTCTCCCGGGCGCGGAGGCGGGGGCGTCTGCCGTCTCGGGCTCGGGCCTCGTGCTGGTGGTGGACGACGATCCGGCCAGCGCGCATATCATCGGATCGCATCTGGCGCGCGAGGGCTATCGCCTGATCTACGCCTCGGACGGGCACGCGGCGCTGGAACTCGCGCGTCTGGAGCGGCCCGATATCGTCACGCTCGATATTCTGATGCCGCAGCTCGACGGTTGGAGCACGTTGTCGGCCTTCAAGAACGATCCGGCGCTGGCCGATATCCCCGTCGTCATCGTCAGCGTGTCCAACGAAAAGGCGCTGGGCTTCTCGCTCGGCGCGGCCGCCATGATGACCAAGCCCATCGACCGCAATGCGCTCAGCGAAATCGTGCGCCGCCTCGCCGGGCCGGGGGGCGATGGGACGGTGCTCATCGTGGAGGACGACCCGCCGACGCGCGAGTTGATGGCCCGCGCCGTCGGGCGGCTGAACCTTTCGGTCGCCATGGCCTTTAACGGGCGCGAGGCGCTGGACTGGCTCTCGGCGCATGAGCCGCCCTCGGCCATCCTGCTGGATCTCCAGATGCCGGAGATGGACGGATTCGAGTTCCTGGCCCGTATCCGGTCGCAAGAGCGCTGGTCGCAGATACCGGTGGTCGTCGTTACCGCCAAGGAGCTGACGCTGGACGAGCGCCGCATTCTGGAGGCCAGCACGCACCGCGTCGTCGCCAAGGGCAAGGCCGCCTATCTCGAACTGACAGAGGCCCTACGGCAGGCACGGGCGACCATGCCGGCAGCGCAAGTCGGCACGCCACGCGAGGAGGCGGAGGCGTGAGGCATATTCTCTTGGTCGAGGACAACGAGCTGAACCGCGACATGCTTTCGCGCCGGCTGATCCGCGCCGGCTTCACCGTCGCCTTCGCCCATGACGGGCAGGAGGCGGTGGACGGCGTGCCCAAGGAGAATCCCGATCTCGTGCTGATGGATCTCGGCCTGCCGGTGCTGGACGGCTGGGAGGCGACGCGCCGCATTCGATCCGCCGGCTGGAACGGCCCGATCATCGCGCTGACCGCCCATGCCATGAGCGGCGAACGTGAGAGGGCTCTGGCGGCGGGCTGCGACGATTTCGACACCAAGCCCGTCGATATCAAACGCCTTCTGGCAAAGATGACGGCGCTTCTGCCGGCCGGTTGAGACGCCCGCTCAGGCCAGTCGGCGCAGGGCCACCAGGGTCACATCGTCGAAAGGCGGGGCGCCGTCGGCAAAGGTGCGGGCAGCGGCCGTGAGCTGATCGAGCGCCGCCCCGACTCCTTGACCCGCGACCGCCGATACGAGCTTGAGAACACGCTCGATTTCCAGCGCCTCGCCGTCCGGGTTCTGCGTGTCGCCCAACCCATCCGTCGAAAGAAGCCAGGTCTCGCCGGGCCGGATCGTGGCGCGATGATCGGCGAAGGGAAAATCCTCGACCACGCCGAGCGCAGGGTCGGCGGGCGTCACGATCTCCTCCACGCGCCCCGTCGGCTCCACGCGCAGGGGATAGACATGGCCGGCATTGCAGAACTCGATCTCCCCGGTGCCGAGCGTGAGAAGCCCGACGAAGAGCGTGACGAAGGTCGTGTCGGGATTGTTCTTGCACAGCTCGTCATTGAGAAGCCCGGCAATCTCGGATGGCCGAGGCAGCGCGCCTTTCAGCGCCACATGCTGCAAGACACCGGCGCGCAGGAGGCTGCGTGCGCGCGCCATGAAGAGCCCTGCCGGCATCCCCTTGCCCGCGACATCGCCGATCGCCACACAGAGCGTGCCGGGGAGGGGCTCGAACAGATCGTAGAGATCGCCGCCGATTTCGAGCGCCGGCTCCATCCGCCCCGCAATGTCCCAGCGGGCGGGGTCGAAGGCGACATGATCAGGCATCATGCCGATCTGGAGACGGCGCGCCTTTTCGAGTTCGAGCGTCAGGCGTTCCAGCTGGCGACGGTTCTCCATGCGCAGATGCCGCCGCTCCAGAGCCGCGCGCACCCGCGCTGCCAAGAGCGCAGGATTGAAGGGCTTGGGCAGATAGTCCTCCGCCCCAAGCTCCACGCATTCCACCACTTTCTCGATCTCGGACGCGGCGGAAATCATCACGACCGGCAGATCCGTCAGTCGGCCGTCCTCGCGCAGCGCGCGCAGAACCTCGATTCCGCTCATTTCGGGCATCATGACGTCGAGCAGCACGAGATCGAAGGGCTCGCGGCGGATGAACTCCAGCGCCTCGCGCCCATTGGCCGCCTCGGCCGTGTCGGTGAGTTGCATCCGCCGGAGGCGACGCAGGAGGAGGTCGCGGTTTTCCGCGACGTCATCGACCACCAGAACACGGGAAGGAGGAAGGGTCACCAGTCTGTCGCTTTCGGCATGGGCAGCGGGCAGGCCGCTGGCTCGCGCAAGTTACAAGGGGCCAGCACCGGCGGCAATCGACGCGGCTTGCTTCAACGTCTCGGCGAACTCGGCGGCGCTTGGCCGCGCCTCCGGCTCCGGCGCGAGGCAGCGTTGCAGGAGGCCGCCGAGCGGCTCCGCCAGCTGGCCCGGCTCGCTCGCGCCGAGCAGCCAGAGCGCCAGCTGCGCGAGCGACCACAGATCGGCGGCGGGTGCGGGCGGCGCGCCGTCCCATTGCTCGGGCGCGGCCCAGGCCGGCGCGCCGACCGCCTCTCGGCCGACCAGAGGATCGCCCGACATCAGGCCCGCCGAGCCGAGATCGATCAGCACCACGCGCCCGCTGGCGTCGAACAGGACATGCGCGGGCTTCACGTCCTGATGCACCACGCCGCGCCCATGGAGATAGGCCAGCGTCCGCGCGAGCGCGCACAGGATGGAAAGGGCACACTCATCGCCATCCTGAACCACCAACGGCCTCGCCAGCGCTTCGAAACCCAGCCAGCCTTCGCCGCTCCCGAGACACATGGCAAGGCCGGGGTGGCGCAGGATCTGGGCGAGCCGTTGCTCGCGCGCGAAGCGCAGCCGGGCGATCGGATCGCTGAGGCCGAGGTCGAGCCGCTTGAGGATCGCGGCCCGCCCGTCCGGCGCTTGGGCTTCGTGAACGCAGATGCCGTTGCGGGCCGACAGACAGCGCCCGATCCGCCAGCCCGGCAGATCGGCGAGAACGGACACTGACGCTTCAGAAGGCACCGATCCGCCGCCAGACCGGCAGCTCGTCGGCCAGGATCGCCCCCGTCTTCTGCCGCATCAGGTTGAGGATTTCATCCGGATCGTCGATAATCTCGCCTTCGCGGCGCAGATGTTCACCGCGCGACAGAAGCAGCTCCGCGCAGCGACGGGCCACCGCCTCTGGCTCGGCCGGTGTTCCGGTGGCCAGCGCCTCGAACACCAGCATGGACAGGAGCGGAATCTGGACCCCGCTCTGGATCGCGGCGGCGGCCAGCGTCATGGACGGCCGCCCCATTTCGATCGCATGACGCGCGAAGGCGAGGTTGGCATCCCGCACGACGGCGCGCCGCTCTTCGCTCAGATCGGCATCGACCGGGACGGCGTTTTTCGTCTCGATCCCGACGGCCAGCAACTCCTCGCTGGACGGAGCGGGCGGCGCATCGGGGAGCGCACGCAGTTCTCCAAGCGTGGCATCGCCCCGGACCAGAGCCTCCGCCATGAAGGCATAGAAGGGCGACTTGAACTCGACCTCACCGCTTGGCAACGTGAGCTTGGGCTGAAGCTGCGGCTCGGAAGCCGCCAGCGTCACCCGCGTTTGATCCAGCAGCCGCGCCTTGGTCAGCGGCGTGATCGTGCGAGGCCCGCGAACGAAGACGTCGCGCCGGAAAATGCGCGGGTTGAAATGGTCCTTCACCGTTTCGCGCATGGAGGGCGGCACGGCGGCCACGAGCCGGCGCTGCTCCTCGGACAGGAACAGCGGCGGGAAGTTCTCGAGAAGCGTCGCGCTGCCGACATAGCCGAGCTTGGCGCGCGAAAGGTCGGCCACGAGATCGACGTGATACACCGGCTTCCAGGAGCCGTTCAGATATTCATGCGCGAGATAGGTCGAGCTGCGCTCGCGCTTGGCTTGAGTCACCTTCATGAAGTCCGCATCCAGACCCAGCGAACCCGCGTCGTGAAGAGCCTGCGCAAAATCCAGCCCCTCGTTCACCAGCGCGTCGCTGCGCCCTTCGCGCGTTGCGGCATAGTCCAGAAGCAGACGCTGGAGCGGCATCTGGCGGCTCCAGCCGGGCTGGGCGTTATAGGTCACGGCCACCACGCCGCCCGGCCGCACGAAGCGCGACAGGATCGTGACGATCTCCAGCTGGTGCTCGCGCGCGATCCAGGTCCAGATGCCGTGCAGCGTCACATAGTCGAAGGCGGGCAGGTCGTCCTGGTCGAGCGCCGCCAGATCGGCGAAGGAGCGCTCTTCGAAGTGAACATTGAGAAGGCCGGCGCGCCGCGCCGCCTCGCGGGCATAGGCGATATGGCCGGGGTTGAAGTCGAAAGCGTGGATGTCCGCTTCGGGATGGCAGGCGGCCAGCGTCAGCGCCGTTTCACCGAGGCCGCAGCCCAGCTCGCAATAGGTGAAGCGCTCGCCGTCGCGGCGCGGGGGATAGACGCCCTTGATCAGGCAAACGAGATCGAGATGCGCCGGCATCTGCTCGGGATAGAAGCCGGGAACATAGTCGATATCGGCCACATAGCCGGAAGCCCAGTCGCTCATGGCGAACCTTTTGATGGAGACAGAAGAGCGGAGGCGGGCGCGAGATCGACGACGCCCACATCCTTTCGCGGACCGGCCGTGCCGATCCAGGTGTTCCAGCCCAGACGGCTGGCACCGAGCGCTTGGGCCGGCCCCCCGAGACGCAAGGGCGGCACGGCCTTCGCCTTCAGCGTCAGGCGTTGAACGAAGGAGAGATCCGGCCCCAGCGAAAAGGCGGCAAGATCGGCCAATTGCTTCTGCCGCCAGCCGCCGGGCAGGAAACTGTCGAAAGCCGCGTGATCCAGCGGGCCGACGAGAAGGCGTACGCGCCCTTGCACGCTCCAGCTCTTGCGCCCGACCACGGCATCGCGCCCGAGGCTCGAAAACGCGCCGCCCCCGAAGCCCGGCCGCCCCAGCCGCGTACGCTCGGTCTCCGCGATGGGCAGCCATTCGCCGACGAATTGCTCGACGCGGATCGGCTGGCCGAAGGCGCTGGACAGGACCTTCTCGACCGCATGGGCCGAGCGGGTTCTGGGGCCGAGCAGCCCTGCATGGTGCAGCGCGACGCTGTCGGGCACCTGCATCCGTTCGGCGAGCGAGCGCTGCGCCAGCCCGAGCACGGAGCGCATCAATTCGTCCGATGTCGCCCGCCCCGTCAGCGGCCGGCGCTCGGCCTCGATCACCGGGCGATATTTGGCGAAGGCCTCGAACAGGAGCGCGGCGAGGCCATCGCCGGCCGGCTTCTGGCGGGCGGCGGCACGGGAACGCTGTCCGACATGACCGACACGCTGATGCTTCAGGTCATCAATCGCTGGCAGCCCGTCCTCGAACATCTGGCCGGCGCCTCGACCGTCCATCCTGAAACGGTTTTCATGGCGATCGCATCGCTCGCGGGCGAACTCTCGACCTTCACCAGCGCGGAGCGGCGCCCCCGCTCTCTCCCGGCCTATCGGCATGATCAGCTCCAGCTGACCTTCGCACCCGTGGTCATGGCCGTGCGTCAGGCGCTCTCCACTGTTCTTGACCAGGGGGCCGTCGCGATCCCGCTGACCGAGCATCGCTATGGCATCCGCGTCGCCGAGGTGCCCGAGCGGTCGATGTTCGTGCGCTACTCGTTCTTCCTCGCCGCAAAAGCCAATATGCCGGCAGAGGTGCTGATGCGCGGGCTCGTGGGTCAGGTGAAGATCGGCCCCGTGGAGCAGATCCGCGATCTCGTGAACACGGCGCTGGCCGGCGTGCCGCTGCGCGGCTTGCCCGTCGCGCCCCGGCAGATCCCCTATCACACGGGCAAGGCTTATTGCGAACTCGACCGGTCCTCACCGCTCTGGCGGCAGTTCGCGACGTCGAGCGGCATGGCGCTGCATGTGGGCGGCGATTTTCCGGGCTTGGAGCTGGAACTCTGGGCGGTGAAGGACTGAGCCGTGTCCACGAGACCGCCCAACCCGTTCGACCCGAACCCGTTCGCGGCCGGCGCGACGGACCCGGACGCCACCATCCGTCGCCCGCTCGGAACAGGCGCGCCCTATCCCGCGCAGCCCCGCCCGGCCGCCTTCGGCGCGCCGCCGGCTTGGGGGGCGCCCAACGCTGGCCCGTCCGGTTTCGGAGCCCCGCCGAGAGACGATCCGTTCGGATTTTCGGGACCTGCGCGCGATCCGCTGGATTTCGGCTTCGGCTCGGCTTCCGCTCCGTTCGGCGCGCCGCCAACGGGCGCGGGCTATGATTTCGGCCCGCTCGCCAACCCAATCCGCCTCGGCCCCGACTCCAGCGTCGAACAGGCCTTCGAACTCGCCGCGCTCAATCCGCTGGTGGCCGTCGCCTCGCCGCTTCTCTGGCTCGCCGCGCGCTTGAACGAAAGCCTGCCGGTGGATGACATCGCGCAGTTCCGCACGCGCGTGATGGAGGATGTCGCGCGGTTCGAGTCCAACGCCATGGCGCGGGGCGTCGCGCCGCGTCTGGCGCGCGTGGCGCGCTATGCGCTCTGCGCCACGATCGACGACATCGTTCTGAACACGCTCTGGGGCGGGCAGTCAGACTGGCCGTCCAAGGGGCTGGTCAGCACCTTCTATCAAGAGACCTGGGGCGGCGAGCGTTTCTTCGATCTTCTCGGCCAGCTTTATGCGCAGCCGGAAGAGACTCTCGATGCGCTGGAGCTGATGGCGCTCTGCCTGTCGATCGGCTTCGTCGGCAAATATCGCGTGGGTGAGGGCGGCCCGCTTCATCTGGCGCGGCTGCGGGCCGATCTCTACCGCACCATTCGCCGCCTGCGCGGCCCGCATGAACGTCGCTTGTCGGCCAGCTTTGCGAGCGTCGACGCGCCCTATCGCCCGCCCGCCCGGATGATCTGGTTCTGGGTTCTGTCCGCCTCGGTGCTGGCCGCCCTCGCGCTCCTTTATCTCGTGCTCGGCTTTCTCCTGTCCGCGCGGGTGGACGCGGCGGCCGAGCGGATCGCGGCGCTCGCCCCGGCCATGCCCGTGTTCGTCGCCGCGCCCGCTGTGCCGGCCGTTCCCGAGCCCTTCGTGCCGCAGGTCGCGCCTGCGTCAACGCAGCTCCAGCGCATCCGCACGGCGCTCGCGCCGGAAATCGCCAGCGGCGAGGTCGAAGTGGTGCCCGATAGCGGCGACATCGCCGTGCGCCTCCTGCGCGCCTCCTTCCCGACGGGCGGCACCACGCTGGCCGAGACGGAAGCGCCGATGCTGCGCCGGATCGCGGCCGCGCTGAACCCCGAGCCCGGCCCGATCAGCGTCGTCGGCCACACGGACAATGTGCCGATCGCCAACGCCTCGCCGACGCGCAACAACGAAACGCTGTCGCGCGAGCGAGCGGCGTCGGCCGCCGCCATGTTACAGCGGTTCCTGAGCGATCCGGCGCGCGTGTCCTTCGTGGGCAAAGGCGACAGCGCCCCCATCGCCTCCAACGCGACGCTTGAGGGGCGCGCCCGCAATCGCCGCGTCGAGTTCCGCATTCCGGCCAAGGACAGCAGCCCGTGAGAGGACGTCTTCTCGCGGCCTGGTGTCTCGGGCTCGTTCTGGCGCTGGGGGCTGGCCTTCTGGTCTGGCGACTTGCGCCTGTCGGCACCGAGGATGTGCGCCTCGTCCTGTCGGCGACACCGCTCATCCTTTGGGCCATTCTCCTTTTGGCGCTCGGGCATCGCGCGGGCGCGGGCGAGCGCACGCCCTCTCTCGACCCGCAGCCCGAAGGCGAGAGCACCGATTGGCGCTCGGCCCTGGCGGCGCGTCGGCTCGCCGGCCCGCACCAGCGCTATCGCCTGCCGCTCTTCGTCGTGGTCGGGCCGCGCGGCATGGGCAAGTCGGAGCTTCTGGAACGCTCGGGGCTCGATCTCGACGCGCCGGTGGAAGCGGACGGAGCCTTCTGGTGGCTCGGCTCGGAAGCAATCTTCGTGGAAGTGGCAAGCGAGCGAGCGGCGGTCGAGCGCCTGGCGGCGGCGCTCCTGCGCTTTCGCCCCGCTTGCCCGTTGAACGGCGTGATCCTCACCGTCAGCCCGGCCGACCTGACCCTTGCCGACGCGCTGGAGCGCCGCGAGATCGCGGACGAACTCGCCGCCAGCCTCTCCGCGCTCGACACCCGGCTTCGCGCCCGCCCGCCGGTCTATGTGGTTCTCACCAAGATCGATCTCGCCCCCGGCTTCGCCGAAGGCTTCGACACGCTGGAGCCCGGCGAGCGCCACCAGCCCTGGGGTTTCGCCTTTCCGCTGTCTCTGCGCGATGGCGCCAAGAGCGCCGAGGTCGTGGAGGCCTTTCATGCGGGCATTCGCAGCCTCGTGGAATCCACCCGTAGCCGCCTGATGGACGCCTTGGCGCGGGTGGACGATCCCCTGCGCGGCGGGCGGCTCATCGGCTTCGGGGCGCAGGTCGCGGCGATGGACCCGATCGTGGACACGGTGCTCCGGCCGATCCTCCCTTCCGACGTGCGCCGGCGCAAGGGCGCGTTCCTGCGCGGCGTCTATCTCACGAGTTCCCGGCAGGACCCGCTGACGATCGACGCGCTTCTGCCCGAGCTGGCCGCGCGCTACGCCATGCCGCGCAGCGGAACCTTGCCGGACATCGACATGGGCGATGCCGAGCACGGGTTCTTCGTCGCCGGGATGCTGCGCGACGCCGTGATCCGCGAAGCCGGCCTCGTCGGCATGGTTCGCCCGCCCTGGTTCCGCCGCCCCGCTTTCGGGTTTCTCGTTCTCGCTGTCTCGCTCATCGTCTCCTTGCTTGGCGCGGTCGGACTGGTGCAGGCCTATCAGAAGGCGGACGCGCGTCTGGAGCGTGTGGAAGCGCAGGCGGCCCCGATCGACGCGCAGGCTCTCGCATCGCGCGATGCCGCGCTCGGCCCGATTGCGGCTGCGGCGGACCGGCTCGATCGGCTGGGCACCGGCGACGTTCAGGGCTGGCTGTTCCGCCCCTTCCCATCGGCCGATCCCAAGGATGCCGCGCGGGCAGCGCATGAGCGCGCCCTGCGCCATGCGCTCGCGCCGCATCTCGCCGCCACGCTGGCCGCTGATCTCACCGACCTCGACGCCTCCACCGATGCGCTCACGCTTCGTCTGGCCGCCGCCTCGCCCGAAGCCGCCGATCACGGCGCGGCGTTGGCGAGTTGGCTGGAAGACACCGCCGCCTCGCTGCCCGATGAAGGTCAGCGCGCCGCCTTCCTTGTCGAGGCGCGGCTGGCCGTGGCGCTCACGCCGCCACGCCCCGATCCGGTCTATCTCGACACGGCGCGGCGCATCATCGCCTGGAAGGACAGCCAGCCATGACGGGCTCGCGCTCGCGCTTCCGGCGTCTCCTGGCGCATCCGCTGACCTGGATCACGCTGGCGGCCCTGCTTCTGGCGCTTGCCATCTGGTTCGTCGCGCCGCTTCTGGCCTTCGGCGAAATCAGCCCGCTGGAAGGCAGCACGCCCCGCCTCGCCCTGCTTCTGGCTCTGGTGCTGGCCTGGGGCATCACGGCCGCGATCCTGGGATGGCGCAAATCCGGCGCGGACGAACGTCTCGTGTCCTCGCTGCGGATGCAGGAAGCGGAAGGCGCGGCCAAGGGCGAAGCGCATCGCTCCGAGGTCGAGCGTCGCTTCGCTCTGGTGCGCCGCAAGGCCGACGAGACCCTGGCGCGGCTGGGGCGCGACCACGGCCATGGCCGGATCGCACGCCGTGTCTATCGCCTGCCCTGGTATCTCGTGCTCGGACCGGAAGGCTCGGGCAAGACCAGCCTGATGCTGAATGCCGATCTCAACCTACCCTTCGGCCCGCCGCAGGGCGCGGGCGGGCCGACCGACGACGTCGATTTCCTCTTTGCCGAGAACGCCATCTATCTCGACCTGTCGGGCCGTCTGATCGCCCCCGGCGCGCAAGGGGACGCTGACGGTCAGATATGGCTGCGCGTGCTCGATCTCATGCGCCGGCTGCGCCGCCGCCAACCGGCCTGCGGCATCGTCCTCGTGGTGGATGCCGCCGACTTCTCGGAGATTGGCGAGGAGGGAAGGCGGGCACTCGCCAAGCTCCTGCGTCGGCGGCTCGATGAAGCCGGCGAGCGCTTTCGCGCGCGGCCCCCGATCTATCTCGTCTTCTCCAAGCTGGACCGGCTCCTCGGCTTCTCCGCCTTCTTTGAATCCACCGACCGCAGCGAGCGCGATGCGCCTTGGGGCCTGCCGTTCTTGGAGTCCGAGGACGAGCGCGAGTTCGCGCCGGCCGAGCGGTTTCGCGCCGGCTTTGCCGACCTCGCGCGCCGCGCCGCCGAGTGGCGCTTGCCGCGTTTGCAGGAAGAGCCGGACGCAAGACGCCGCGCGCTGGTCTATGAATTTCCCGAACAGTTCGCGGCGCTCGGCGAACTCGCCGCGCCCTTCGTGCAAATTCTGGCCGTGCCCCATCGCTTCGACCGGCCTCCCTTCCTACGCGGCGTCTTCTTCGCGTCGGCCCGGCAGGATGGGGCGGCGATCGATCTGATCGGTTTGGGGGCCAGCGAGGGCTTCGCCGTGCCCTCCGGCCTGCCGCGACGCGGCGAAATGGGTCCGGCGCGTTCGCGCCCCTTTTTCCTGCGCGAGCTTTTGAGCACGCTCGCGCCCGGCGAAGCGGTACGCGGCGGTCTGTCCACGACCACACGACGCATCACGCAGCGTTGGCAGGCGGTGGCCGCCGCGCTTCTGATCGTCGCCGCGCTGGGTCTTGCGGTCCATCTCATCGCGCGCCAGAGCGAGGCCTCCGCCTATGCCAGCGGCATGGCGCGCGAGGCGGGTGCGATCGAGGGCCGCTTGGCCGCCCAGCGTTTCGGGCCGGATCTGCCGCCGTTCACCGACATCCTGCCGAGCCTCAACGGCCTCAGCGCGCTGGCCGGGCGCGAGCCTGGCACCAAGGCCGAAGCGAATGCGGCGATCCCCCAGCTGGAAGCGGACGCACAGGCGGCCTATGGCGCAGGCCTCGACCGCCTCTTCGTGCCCTATCTCATGGCCGGCCTCCAGGCGACGCTGGACAGCGAGACGACCGGCGCGGCCGATCTCTATCACACGCTGAAACTCTATCTGGCGCTCACCGGCGAGCGGCCCTTGTCCTCGATCGACTTGGCCGCGCTCGGCGACCGGCTCGCCCGGCTTTGGCTCGTGAACGGCGCCGAGACGGATCGGGCTGCCTTTGCGAGCCATGTCGCGGCCCTCGGCCACCACGCCATCACCCCGCGCCCGGCCGACCCCGCGCTGGTGGCGGCCACGCGCCAGCGCATCGCCGCTTACACGCTGGCGCAACTCGCGCTGGATCTCGCCCGCGCGCAGCCAGATGTCGCGTCGCTTCCGCCCTGGCGGCCGAGCGATCACGCCGGCGCGTCCGGCTCGCTCGTTCTGGCGCGCCTCAATGGCGGCTCGCTTTGGGACGAGCTTCCCGGCTTCTTCACGGCCAGCGCCTTCCGAACCGTCTCGCTTCCCGCTCTGCGCGGGGCGGCCGGCGACATCGAGCGCGACGCCTGGGTGCTCGGGTCGAGCGAGGGGACGAAGGCACGCGACATTCTGGAGGGCACGCTCGGCCTTTATGCTTCGGAAGCGATCGGGCTCTGGGACGGGCTTCTCTCGGACCTCACCACGCGCCCCATGACGACGCCGACCGAGGGCACACGCCTCCTCTCGCTTCTGATCACGCCGCCCTCGCCGATCGCCGATCTTCTGTCGGCCATCGCGCACGAAACCGACTTCTCGCCGCCACCGGCCCAAGCGGCGGTCGCGGGCGCGCTGGCGGCGGCCGTCGCGCCGGCCGCCGACGCTCTCGGTCTGCCGGCGCCCAGCGATCCCGGTCAGGCGATCACGGCCGCCTTCGCGCCCCTGCGCCGCGCCATGGCCGCGCCGCAGGGCGGGACATCGCAGGTGGCGGGCGTCATCGCCGCTTTCGAGCCGCTCTATCGCCAGATCAACCATGTCGCCAAGGGCGGCAACGTGCTGGAGCTCGGCGTCCAGCCAGAGACGGTCGCGGCCGAAATCGACAATCTCATCGCTGCCTTGCCGGCCTCGCTCCAACCCTTCTTCCGGCGGCTCGAAGGCGCGGCGATGGACCTGATCCGGGGCGCGTCGGGCAAGCGGCTGCGCGAAGTCTGGAACACGACCGTCCTGCCGGCCTGCGAGGCGGCGACCGCGAACCGCTTTCCCTTCAAGGCGAGAGCTGGGGACGACACGCCCTTCGACGACTTCAAGGCCATGTTCGGGCCGCAAGGGCAGATCGCGGCTTTCCGCGAAACCTATCTGAAGCCGCTGATCGACACGAGCGCTCGGCCTTGGGTCTGGCGTCCCGGCCGTCCGCAGGATCTCAGGATCAACGACGCCGCCCTCGCCGGCTTCGAACGCGCCGACGCCATCACGCAGGCGTTCTTTCCGGGTGGTGACGGGCCGGCGGCGCGCTTCACGCTGCTCCCCCTCAAGCTCGATCCGAAGGCGGAGACGGTTCGCCTCGACCTTGGCGGGCAAACGCTGCGTTACGCCCATGGGCCCTCCGTGCCTATGAGCGCATCCTGGCCGCCCGCCACGCCCAACGCTCCGGCACTTTTGACCATGACGCCGGAGATCGACGGGCCGGGCGCGATGAAGATGGGGGAGGGGCCTTGGGCACTGTTCCGCCTGATGGATCAAGCGGACTCACACCGCGTGGTGGAAGGTAACGCCCAGCTTGTCACCTTTTCGCTCGGGGGGCGCGCCTTCATGGTGAAGCTCACCCCATCCAGCACGCGCAGCCCGTTCGAGCTGAAGCTGATGGAGAACTTCCGCTGCCCCAAACTGTGAGCGCTCACCATGAAGAGGGGCCGAGCCAGGGCGGCCCGTCAGCGTCAGGATGCTACGGAGCGCCGCTCAGACGATGGGATCGTTCCATATAATCCATTACTTTGGTATATTATTTGTCCCACAGGTCAGCCGGCTCGGTCTAATCTGTCGTCATCCGCATGGTTCACAATCAGGATGCCGCCATGTCTCTGACCTCCCTGCCGACCCGCCTTCATGTGCCGGCTCCGCTCGCCTCGCTGCCGGCCAACGGACCGCAGCTGAAAGACGCCATGCGCCATCTGGCTGGCGCCGTGTCCGTGGTGACGGCTGGCACCGGGGACGAGCGCACGGGCGCGACCGTCACCAGCGCCCATTCGCTTTCGGTCGAGCCCGAGACCATGGTCGTCTCGATCAACCTCTCCTCCTCGACCTGGCCGGTGATCCGCCGCTTCGGCCATTTCTGCGTCAACATTCTGGCCGACGATCAGCAGGAAATCGCCGATCGCTTTGCCGGGCGCGGCGGCGTAAAGGGGGCCGATCGCTATCTCGGAGCGCAATGGTCCACACTGGAAACCGGCGCGGGCGTCTTGGCGGGCGCGCTGGCGTCGGTGGATTGCGAGGTGGACGAGATCATCGAGCGCCATAGCCACGCGCTGATTCTCGGCGCGGTGCGCAGCGTCATCGTGTCCGGCGGCCAGCCGCTGGTCTATAGCCATGGCCGCTATGGCCGCGTGCATCATGGCGATTAGCAGGGCCTGAGCACTCGCTCGACCCTCATCTCCCGCGAGGGACCCTCGTGTCGGCGCTCCAAACCTGCCTATCGCTCACTGGGGCCTTCGACGCTATGCGACGGAGACGGGTGAGTGCTGCTCCCGGCAAGTGCCTGATATCGACCGCCAGCCCTTTCGCGCCCGCAGTCCCCGCTTCCTTTCAGGACCCCCTTCATGTCCTTCGATACGCCCGACAAGATCAACGTCCTCTGGTTCCTGCCGACCCATGGTGACAGCCGCTATCTCGGCACCAGCGAGGGCGGGCGCGCCGTCGATCTGCCGTATCTGCGCCAAGTGGCGCAGGCCGCCGACCAGCTCGGCTATTACGGGGTTCTCCTGCCGACCGGGCGCTCCTGCGAGGATAGTTGGGTGGTGGCCTCCGCGCTGGCTCCGCTCACCGAGAAGCTCCGCTTTCTCGTGGCGGTGCGCCCTGGCCTGCAATCACCGACGCTCGCCGCGCGCATGACCGCGACGCTCGATCGCATCTCCAACGGTCGCCTGCTGATCAACGTGGTGACCGGTGGCGATCCCCAAGAGAACAAGGGCGACGGGATCTTCCTGTCCCATGCCGAGCGCTACGAGGTGACGCGCGAGTTCCTGCAGATTTACAAGCGCGTCCTGTCGGGCGAGACGGTGGAGCACAGCGGCAAGCACTTCACCATCGAGGATGGCCGCCTTCTCTTCCCGCCCGTTCAGTCGCCCTATCCGCCGCTTTATTTCGGTGGCTCGTCGGAAGCGGCCAACGAGGTCGCGGCAGGCGAGATCGACAAATATCTCACCTGGGGCGAGCCGCCCGCGCTCGTCGCCGAGAAGCTGGACACGGTGCGCGCTCTGGCGCAGGCGCGTGGGCGTCAGGTCTCCTTCGGCATCCGCCTTCATGTGATCGTGCGCGAAACCAACGAAAAGGCCTGGGCCGCCGCGGACGAGCTGATCAGCCGTCTCGACGACCACACGATCTCCGAGGCGCAGAAGGTCTTCGCGCGCATGGATTCGGTCGGCCAGTCCCGCATGAGTCAGTTGCATGGCGGGCGGCGGGACAAGCTGGAGGTCAGCCCCAATCTCTGGGCCGGCGTCGGGCTGGTGCGCGGCGGCGCGGGCACGGCGCTGGTGGGCGATCCCGAGACGGTGGCCGAGCGCATCGACGAGTATCGCCGGCTCGGCATCGATACGTTCATTCTGTCGGGCTATCCGCATCTGGAGGAAGCCTATCGCTTCGGCGAACTCGTCCTGCCGAACCTGCCGCTGGCGCACCCGGTGAAACGCGCGGGCAGCGACATCAATACGGGGCCTTTCGGCGAGTCGATCGCGGGAGACCGCCGCCCCGTCGCGCGCCTCGCCAGCCAGTCGTGACACGGCGTCCAGCCGAGCACCCGCCGGTCGTGGCGATCATCGGCGGTGGATTTTCCGGCGCGGCGCTCGCTTACCATCTGGCGCGCCGGCCGGACAGCGCGGGCGCACGCATCATCGTCGTGGAACCGCGCGAACGGCTCGGCGCCGGCCTTGCCTATTCCAGCGCGGAGCCCAGCCACCGCATCAACGTGCCGGCCGGGCGCATGAGCCTCGACACGGCCGAGCCGGATCAGTTCGCCCGCTGGCTGGAGGGCGCGCGCCTTCTGGAAAACGGAGAGCGCGCGGCGAGCGATGTCTATGCCCAGCGCGGCCTGTTCGGCCGCTATGTCCATGAAGCGTTGACGCCGCTCGTGAGGGCAGGGCGGATCGAGCATTGTCGCGCGAGGGCCGAGCGCATCACGCGAGAAACGAAGGGCCGCTTCCGCATCCAGCTGAGCGACACGGTGGAGCTGACGGCCGATATCGTGGCGCTGGCGGCGACCCATCCCCTGCCGGCCGTCCCGTTGCCCTTGGCGCGTCTGGCGCACGCGAAAGGCTTCCTCGCCGATCCCTATGATCCCGCGGCGCTGGCCTCTGTGCCCGACAAGGCGCGCGTGCTCATTGTGGGCAATGGGCTGACCTCGGCCGATATGGTCGCGACGCTCGACCGGCTCGGCCATCGCGGATCGATCGTCACGCTGTCGCGCAACGGGTTGCGCTCGCGCGGCCACGCGCCCGCGCCGGTCGAAGCGCGCGGCGACTTCACCACTGATCCCGAAACCAGTGCCGTGTCGCTGCTCAGGCGCATCCGGCGCGAGATCGAGGCGGCGGGGCGCGAGGGCCTGTCGTGGCACGGGGTTCTCGACGCCGTTCGCTCGCAGGGGCAAGTGATTTGGCAAGGGCTGCCGGAGCCCGAGCGGGCTCGCATCGTGCGCCATCTGCGGACGATCTGGGACGTCCATCGCTTCCGCATCGCGCCCGAGGTCGAGGCCACGCTGGAGCGCTTGGAACGGGGCGGCCGCCTTCGCCGGGTCGCGGCGACGCTCAGAGGTGCAGAGGCGGTGGCGGACGGATTTGACGTGAGACTGCGCCCCCGCCGCTCGGTTGAGGTCGAAACCCAGCGCTTCGACGTGATCATCAACACGACGGGTCCGGCCCATCGCTCGGTCATTGCAGCGGAGCCTGCGCGCTCGCTCCATGAGGCGGGCCTCATTGCCCTCGACCGCGTCGGCCTCGGGCTTGCGACGGCATCGGATGGATCGGCCCTTGGTTCGAACGGCGAGCCGGTGGAGGGCCTTTACATCGCCGGCCCGCTGGCGCGCGGAACATTCGGCGAATTGATGGGCCTTCCGCAGGTAACCGCTTATGCGGAACATCTTTCCGAAACGCTGGCGCATGGACTGGCGCGCCGCGAACCCGCCAGCTCCCACGTCGAAACCGGGTCTCACCGTCGGAGCGCGTGAGCGCTGCGAAAAACGCATAGGGATCCTTCGAGATGCAAAAGGCCTGTCGCTCCCTGCGGCAGGCCTTTTGCACAAGAGGCATCGCCGGCATCAGATGCGCCGGCGATCCGATCGGACCCGAACTCAGTTCAGCCCGAGCTTGCCGCGCAGGGTGGAGAGTTCCTCGGCCAGGACGTTGACATTGGCGGAGAGGATCTTGCGGTCGCCGTCCGTCAGCTTGTCATAGGTCTCGTAGCCCTTCGCCGTGCGGTATTTGGCGAGCGTGGTGTCGACCGTGGCAAAACTGTCATCGACCTTTTTGACGAAACCGGCATCATCCTTCGCGATCAAGGGGCGAACCAGATCGTAAATCTTCTTCGAGCCGTCGAAATTGGCTTTGAAGTCCCAGAGGTCGGTGTGGCTGTAGCGGTCTTCCTCGCCGGAAATCTTGGTGGCCGCCACTTCCTCCATCAGGGCGGCGGCACCGCCGACGACCTTCTCGGGCGGCAGGGCGAGGCCCGCGATGCGCTTGTCCAGTTCGGTGACGTCAGCCATCAGCTTGTCCGCGAAGGGCGCGAGACCCTCGGTCGAGTTCTTCTCGAACAGGCCGTATTCGATGCGGTGGAAGCCGGTGAAGCCGGGGTCCTGCTCGCGCTTCTCGTGGTCGTCGGCGCGCGAATCGATCGAAGCGTCGAGATCGCTGAAGAGCTCGGCGATCGGCTCCACCGCTTCGTAGCTCATGCGCGTCGGCGCGAAGAGCGACTTGGCCTTATCCAGATCGCCCGCCTTCACCGCGTCGGTGAAGGTCTTCGTGTCCTTGGTCAGCTGCTCCAGCTTCTCCGACACGTAGATCTTGTAGTCGGCGACGGGCTGCACGATGTCGAGCGGCGAGACTTTGGCAAGAGCGGGAGTCGCAAGGAGAGCGGCCAGCGCCACGCCGCGCAGGAGAAAAGACGTCATCGGTTTCAAGGTCTCCGTTAGGATTTGAGCTGGGTCGCCGCCTGGAGCAGCGAGCGGCCCAAGAAGTCCGCTTCGTCCCGCACGCCGGGCAGAGTGAAGAAATATCCGCCGCCGATCGGCTTGATGTATTCTTCCAAGGGTTCGCCATCGAGGCGAGACTGAACGGTGATGAAGCTGCGTTCGAGATCGGCCTGATAGGCGATGAACAGAAGCCCCTGGTCGAGCTGCCCGTTCTTCGTCACGCCGTTCGAATAGTTGAAGGGCCGGCGCAGCATCAGGCTCTTCTGCGTCTGCGGCGTGCGCGGATTGGCGAGGCGGATATGGGCGTCGAGCGGGGTGAGCTCGCCCTTCGGGTCCTTGGCATAGTCGGGCACGTCGTGCTCGCTCGTACCCCCACTCAGCGGCGCGCCGCTGGCCTTGTGCCGGCCGAAGATCGCCTCCTGCTCGCCCAGCGGCGTGCGGTCCCAGCGCTCCACGAAATTGCGGATGATGCGCACCGCCTGATAGGTGCCATCGTGCGCCCATTCAGGCTCGTCATCGTCCTCGCCCACCCAGACGACGCGGTTCATCACGTCGCCATCCTGCGAGTTCGGATTGGCCGAGCCGTCGCGAAAGCCGAGAAAGTTTCGCGCGCTTTCATGCACGCCCTTGGGGCTCGGCGGCAGGATCGGCACGGTGCCCTCCTGCTTCCAGCGCACCAGAAGCAGGTCGGGGAGGGTCTTGATGAGATCGCGCAGGGCGTGGATCGTGGCGTCCGGCGTGTTGGCGCAAATCTGCACGGTGAGGTCGCCATGGCAGAGATCGGCCACCAGCGCGTCGTTCTTGAACTGCGTCATGCGCTGGAGACGGCGGGGCTTGGCCGGCGTCAGCCAGGGCCGGTCATCGAAGAAGGACGAGCCGAGCGACAGGGTCATGGTGAGATTGTCGGGTGGCACGACCGGGCCCAGAATGCCGGAATCGGCCGGGGGCAGCCTGGGGTCGAGTTCGGGCACCGGGCCGCCCGCCATCAGAAAGCGAAACCGCTCCGTCAGGCCGCGCAGGAGACGCTCGACATCCTCCGGGCTCTGCGCCACCGTGTCGAAGGACACGACCATGCCGGCCGCCGGCCGAGGCGTGACGATGCCGCTCTGATGTCGACCGTGAAAGGGCTGCGCTTCGCGCGCTGTGTCGCTCTGCGGCGCTTCCGCGACCTGATTGTCCTGCGTGTCGCGGCTCTGGCTCGCGGCATGGGCGGGGTGGAACGTGGCGGCAGCGGCCGCGCCTCCCGCCAGCCCGGCCAGAAGCCGACGCCGGTTGGTGACGAACCCGTTCTCGACTGGCTTTTCCCGATCCATCATACGTTATCCTGACCAAACCCAACCTTTTCGTTGAGCGTTTCCATCGCTTGTTCGAGGGCGTTGACCCCGTCCGACAGGGCGATCTTCTGCGTCTGCGACAGAGCGTCGAAAGCGGGATCGCCGCCCGGCTTTCGCAGCGCCGAAAGCTGACCCTCCACAGCGGCAAGCTTGGCCTCCACAGCGGCAAGGGGCGCGGGCGCGGCCTCGCCGGCGACCGGCTTTAGAAGCGCGATGATCTTCGCGACGCCCGCCAGCCGCGCTTCGATGTCGGCCAGATCCGTTCCGGCATAAAGCTCGGTCCCGCCCGAGGACAGGGCATCGGCCATCACACGCAGGGCGCGCGCGGCCCCATCGCCCATATCCTCCGGCTTAAGCCGCAAAGCGCGCAGCCGGCCGCGCAGCGCCTCGACATCGGCCAGCAGCTTCACCGAGACCGGCGCGAGACCATCCAGACTCTGGGCGGCGAAGAGCCCATGCTCCAGCTTGTGAAACCCGGTGAAGCCCGGGTCCTTCTCACGCCCGGCGAGATAGGCCGGCAGCGGATCGATCGCGTTGGCGAGATCGGACAGATGAGGCATGACCGGGGTGAGCGTGTCGTAGGGGGCACGCGCAGGCGCATAGAGCGCGCGCGCCTTTTCGAGATCGCCGGCCTGGATGGCGTCGTTCAGTGCGCCGACTTCGCGCACCAGCTTGTTGGACTGGAGCGCCAGATAGACCTGATATTCCGCAAGCGGACCGATAAAGGCGGTCAGCGCCGGACGCTCGGCTTCACCATCCTGACCCGCCTGCGAGGGCGCGACGATCAGCTTGCCGCGTGGGTTGGAGAGGAGGCCGCAGGTGATCTCATATTCGCCGGGGCGAAGCTTCGCACCGAGCGTCTGCGACAGGCCGGGCGCGATATTCTCGCGCTCTTCCAGCACCATCACGCCATCGAGAATTTCCCATTCCACGGCGCGATCCGTCTGGTTCACGATGCGAAAGGTTGACCGGCCTTCGGGAACGCGCAACTCGCCGGGCTCGCATCGGTTGTCGCGTAAGGTGACGGTGATCGCCCCGCCGCCCGACGCGCGGCCCGCCGCGACATTCGAGGCATAGGCAAAGGCTCCCAGCCCCGCCAGCATCAGGAGCCCGGACCCCGCCGCGCCCCACTTGAGAATGCGGTTCGAACCGGCGGACCGAGGGGATGGCGCGCTCATCGCACGTTTCCCGCGCGGCGAAGCATCGACGGCCCGGCGGCGGGCCGGGGCGTCGCCGGCTTCAGGAACAGCGGCAGGGTCACCACGAGATAGGCGACATAGGCCAGAAGCTCACCGATCGTCGGGTCCGCCATATAGCCGAACAGACCGGACAAGACGCTTCCCACCAACCCATCGGTCGGCAAAACCGGGCTGAGATCGAAGGCGACGGTTTGAAGGTGGTTCCAGAGCCCGGCTTCATGAAGATGGCGCAAGGCACCCGCGAGAAGCCCGGCCGCGACGAAGAGAATGAAAACGCCCGTCCAGCGGAAGAAGCGCCCGAGATCCAGTCGGACGCCGCCGATATAAATGCCGTATCCCAAGAGCGCCGAGACGAAGAGCCCCAGCAAGGCGCCGAGCGGGCCCGACGCGCCGGGGCTCTGCTGGAAAATCGCCAGGAGGAAGAACACCGACTCCAAGCCTTCGCGCGCCACGGCGAAGAAGACGAGCCCGACCAGCGCCAGACCCTTGCCGCGCGAACCCGACAGGGCCGCGTCGATCGAGCCTTGCAGCTCGACTTTCAGCGAGCGCGCCGCGCGGCGCATCCAGAGTACCATGGATGTCAGGATAATGACGGCGACGAAGCCGACGCCGGACTCGAACAATTCCTGCGTGCGTTGCGGGAATTCCGCGCTCGCCAACTGCAGCCCTGCGCCCGTGAAGAGCGCCAGCGCGACGGCCAGAAAAATTCCGATCCACACGGCCGGCATCCAGTCGCCGCGACCGCTTCGAGATAGATAGCCGGCTACGATTCCGACGATCAGAGCAGCTTCAAGCCCCTCGCGGAGCATGATGAGAAACGGGACGAGCATGGCTGGAACCCGGTGAATTGGAGGACATCGCGGGCTGAGCCCGCCCGACCTCCTTAATCCTTCACGAAAGTGTCAGCAATAACTATGTTCTGGAACCGTTCCAAGTTTGCCCGGCGGTTGTCGGGGTCCGCAATGCGACCAACCCGAGCGATCTCGGGCTTTCATCCACCATGGATCAGCCGGCGGGACGATTGGTTGTGGTCTTCGATCCAGACCAGCAAATCGCCGAGCGGCATGGGTTTGGCCAAGAGATAGCCCTGGAAGTCGTTGCAGCCGACCGCCTTCAGGAAACGCAGTTGCGTAACGGTCTCGACGCCCTCCGCCACGCACTGCATCCGCATCGATTCGCAGAAGGCGATGATGGCGGACAGGATTTCCCGTCCCTTTCCGTCCTTGGCGCCCGCCATGAAGCTGCGATCGATCTTCACCTTGTCGATCGGTAATTGGCGGAGATAGCTCAGGCTCGACTGGCCCGTGCCGAAATCGTCGAGCGCGATCTGAATTCCCAGGGAATGCAGCAATCGCACCGAGGCCTCAGCCGCCTCGAAATCGCGCAGCACCGCCGTTTCGGTCAGCTCGACGATCAGGCGCGAGGGCACGATCTTGGAGCGCCGCACGAGCGACATGATGCTCAGCACCGTTTCGCGATTGGTGATGTCATGCGCCGACAGGTTGAAGGACAGCCTGATGTCGGGGGGAAGCTGATCAAGGCAGGCGAGGGCTTTGCCCAGAAGCGTCAGCGTCAGGCGATGGATCATGCCGGCCCGCTCGGCCGATGGAATGAAGACATCGGGTCCGACCCGCCCCAGATGCGGGCTGGTCCAGCGCGCCAGCGCCTCCACGGCTTTGAGGGATTCGGTGGCGATGCAGGCGATGGGCTGGAGATGAACCTCCATCTCCGCTTCGAGATCGGCCAGTTGAAGGGCTGCTTCCACCGCGCGCTCCGAGCGGATGCGCCGCTCATGCTCGGGCGAATACAGAATGGCGAAGCCACGCCGCTGGTTCTTGGCGGTGTAGAGCGCATAGTCGGCGCCATCATAGAGGGCGCGAGAACTGCCCTCCACATCGCGCATCATGGCCAGCCCGCAGGACGCGCCGATGGAAACGATGATGTCGCCCAGATGAAACGGCTGAGACAGGCTTTCGCAGGCGCGGGTGGCGACGAAAAGCGCGTGCTCGGGGCTTCCCTCGACCACGAAGGCGAACTCGTCCCCGCCCAGACGCGCCACCATCCCATGCGTTTCGAACACGCTTTGCAGGCGCTGGCCGACCGCCTCCAGGATCTGGTCTCCCAGAAGATGGCCGAACGTGTCGTTCGCCGCCTTGAAGCGATCGAGATCGATCACGCCGACGGCCAGATCCTGGTCCGAATTTCGGCAGCGCGCGATACGCGCGTCCGCTTCCGCGAAGAACAGCCGCCGGTTTGGCAGGCCGGTCAGCATGTCGGTATGAGCCAGCTTGGTGATTTCGCCGTTCAGCCGCTCGGTTTCCGCCTGGGTTCGGATCAGCTTTCGGAACCCGTCGAAACTGTTCAATAGAACCCGGATCAGCACCACCGTGACGAGAAAGATGTTGATGCCGATCGCGGTATAAACCGCATCGTTCCCCGATGAGTAGAAGATGAGATAAGGCAGCGTGACGATGGCCGTGACGCCCAAGGCCGCCTGCGGAAGATGCATCAAACAGAAGATGCAGCCGATCACCGTGATGGCGATGAAGATGGCGACATGGGCCTCCTGCCGGACATCTCCGTAGCGCCCCAGTTCCAGCGACCATGCGATATAGGTCATCGCCAGAAGGCACGCCAAAATCGTCGTTCGGCGCAGGGCGCGGATCGCTTCGGCCCCATCGATGACCTGTCGATGCGGACGCACCCAGCTCGCCAGCCGCACCATGCAGACGAAAACCAGCGCCATCGGCACCCAGACGGTCATCCAGACAGGCGCAATAGCGTAATGCGTGTAGGAAACGATCAGCGCATTCACGGTGAGCAGAGCGTAGAGAAGCGGAATTTGCCGCCGAAGCTCCTTCAGCTGGGCCGAAGCGAGAGCCGGGTCCACGGATCGAAGGGTCAACCAATCCCCGAAGGATTTCAACACCATCATTTGGCTTCCACTTGGTCCGACGGACTTGGCGTCCAAAGCCCGAGCCGTTCGAGGTTCGCCCTCGTTCGGCATCGGGCGCCAACGCTCCCTTGCGTCCCCAACCCTAGTTTGGATTCACGAATTTCCCGTTCACGGACGGGTGACGTAGCGGAAAATCCGTAGCGGACTGACATGTTTGCGAAACCGGCCGGCACCATCGCCGACCGTTTGCCGCTGTGGCGGCGGGCGCGACCCGCATTGCCCCGATGCCGGACACTCGCTAGTCTGTGATCGAAACAAGCGATCAAGGGGCCGTCGCGGGAGCATCGCGCCCGCATCGCCGTCTTGGGTCGCCGACGCTCACAGGCGTTCGATGGGTATGAACGCCCCCGCCACAGCGCTCAACTCCCGACCGTGAATCCATCGCAGGCCCGTCCATGCAGATCCGCCATCTCCGCTATTTCGTCACGCTGGCGCGGGTCGGGCATTTCCGGCGCGCCGCCGAAAGCTGCGGCGTGTCGCAACCCACGCTCTCGGCCGGCATCGGCTCGCTGGAGACGACGATGGGTGTGGAACTCGTGCGGCGCGACCGACGCTTCGTCGGCCTGACGGAGGAGGGCGAGGCCGCCTTGCCCTGGGCGCAGCAGATGCTCCATGACTTCGATAGCCTGCTGCGGGCGGCCGGGCGGCCCGGCATCGGGCTGACGGGGCGTGTTCGGCTCGGCGTCATCCCCGCCGCCATGCCGGCGGTCGGCGCCATCGCCCCGGTGCTCGCGGCCGAGCATCCCGAATTGCAGCTGGTCGTCCTGTCCATGACCTCGCGCGAGATCGAGCGCGCTCTTCACGCACACGACATCGAAGGCGGCATCACCTATCTCGATAACGAACCCTTGTCGGGCGTGATCAGCTGGACCTTCTACGAGGAACATTATCGCTTCGCGACCCCCGCGAACGGCCCCTTTGCGGGCCGCACGTCCATTACCTGGGCAGAAGCTGCCGCAGCGCCGCTCTGCCTCCTGACACGAGATATGCAGAACCGGCGCATTCTCGACGCGCAGATGGAGCGCGTCGGCATGGAGCCGCGCCCGCGCGCGACGGCCAATTCGTACGCCGCGCTTTTGTCGTTTGTGGGCATGGGCGAGTTGTCCTCGATCCTGCCCCATCCCCAGGCGGGAACCGCCGCGCGCGATCCGAGCATCCTGATCCTTCCCTTCGACGACCCGTCGCCGCCGCAGGCCGTCGGTCTCGTCGTGCTCGATCGTCATCCCATGTCGCCGCTGACGCGGGCCGTTCTCACCTGCGTGCGCTCGGTAGAGTTCCGCAAGCGGATCGAGTCCCTTCGAAACTCAGATGAACCGGCTATTTGATAGATTTCCTCTATCATTGATTGATCCATGCAGATTTGACTCGTTCCAAATTTCCCTCAACCCTCACGGGATAAGAAGGGGCGCGGTGTGATCACCGTAAGCCTCGCAATTGGGGGAAGAGATGAGTTCAACGACCCAAGCCGCCCGCCCGCCTGGAACGGGCTTTCTCGACCGGGAAAACACGGTCGCGAAAGCCGGATTCAACCGCTGGCTGATCCCGCCCTGCGCGCTCGCCATCCATCTGTGCATCGGCATGGCCTATGGCTTCTCGGTGTTCTGGCTGCCCTTGTCGCGCGCCATCGGCGTCAGCCAAGCAGTCGCCTGCGAAGGCATGACGCTTGGCTCCGCTCTGTTCACGACAACGTGCGACTGGCGCGTGTCGGACCTTCTTTGGATGTACACGCTCTTCTTTGTCGTCCTTGGCGCCTCCGCCGCCATCTGGGGCGGTTGGCTGGAGCGGGCGGGTCCGCGCAAAGCAGGCCTCGTAGCCGCCCTCTGCTGGTGCGGCGGCATGGTGATCTCGGCCCTTGGCATCTATGTGCACCAGCTCTGGCTGATGTGGCTGGGCTCCGGCATTATCGGCGGCGTCGGGCTTGGCCTCGGCTATATTTCGCCCGTCTCGACCCTCATCAAATGGTTTCCCGACCGGCGCGGCATGGCGACCGGCATGGCCATCATGGGCTTTGGCGGCGGCGCGATGATCGGCTCGCCGCTCGCCGACATGCTGATGCGCCATTTCGCGACCGCCCAGGGCGTCGGCGTCTGGCAGACATTCCTGGTGCTCGCGGCCGGCTATTTCGTCTTCATGGTGGCCGGCGCGCTCGGTTACCGCGTACCCCCTGAGAATTGGCGTCCGGCAGGCTGGACACCACCGGCCGCGACCGGTAACCGCATGATCGCGACCGGCGACGTGCACCTCAAGGACGCGCACAAGACCCCGCAGTTCTGGCTGATCTGGACCGTGCTCCTCCTCAACGTGACGGCTTCGATCGGCTTGATCGGCGTCGCCTCGCCCATGCTGCAGGAAATCTTCGGCGGCCGGTTGATCGGCGCGGATGGCGTCGCCTTCCTGAACTTCACCCCCGAGCAGCGCACGGCCGCGGCCGCCGTCGGCGCGGGCTTCGTCGGCCTTGTCTCGCTGTTCAATATCGGCGGGCGCTTCTTCTGGGCGTCCTTCTCCGACAAGGTCGGCCGCAAGACCATGTATGCGGTGATCCTGGCGCTCGGCATCGCGCTCTATGCCGCGCTGATCCCCTTCGCAGCGTCGAGCCGCCTGCTGTTCGTCTTCGTCGCGTCCTTCTGCGTGATCGCCTCCATGTATGGCGGCGGCTTCGCCACCGTGCCGGCCTATCTCGCCGACGTCTTCGGCACCAAGTTCGTCGGCGCGATCCACGGACGCCTCCTGACGGCCTGGTCGCTGGCAGGCATTTTCGGCGGTCTCATCACCGGCAATATCCGCGATGCGCGGATCGCCTCCGGCGTGCCGCGCGAGGCGGTCTATCAGCCGATCTTCTTCACCATGGCGGCGCTTCTGGCGGTGGGCTTCGTGGCCAACCTCCTGGTGCGGCCGGTGGCGGAGAAATGGCAGATGCGCCAAGAGGCCAAGGGCGGGGCGAAGCCGAAGCTTGCGACCGTCTCTTCGACCGCTGCGGCAAGCGTCGGCGGCGACTACGGCATCGGACGCGGCGGCGTCAGCGGCCCGGCCGTGATCGCCTGGCTGGCCGTTGGCCTGCCGCTTCTCTGGGGCGTCTACATCACGCTCATGAAGGCGACAGCCCTCTTCTAATCTCAATTCAGGCCGGCGCGCTTCCGCTGCGCCGGCCTTCCATTCTTTCGGGAGACCTTCATGCTCGATTCCGCACGGCGCTCCGCACCCTTCGACCGCGAACGGCTCGATGAGATCATCGCCGCGCATAAGAACCGGGCCGGCGCGCTCCTGCCGATCCTTCACGACATTCAGGCCGAGTTCGGCATGGTGGACGACGCCACCGTTCCCGTGATCGCCGAGGCGCTGAACCTGTCGCGCGCGGACGTGCACGGCGTTCTCACCTTCTACCACGACTTCCGCCGCCAGCCGGCCGGGCGTACCGTGGTCAAGATCTGTGCCGCCGAAGCCTGTCAGGCGGCGGGCGGGCGCCGGTTGCAGGCGGCTGCCGAACGGCTTCTGGGCGTCCCGATGAACGCAACCACCGGCGACGGCGCGGCGACGCTGGAGCCGGTCTATTGCCTCGGCCTCTGCTCCGTAGCGCCTGCCGCCATGGTGGACGGCAAGCTCCACGGCCGCTTGAGCGAAGACCGACTGACCACCATTATCGAGGAGGCGATCCGATGAGCGCGCCCATCCGCATCTTCGTGCCGCGCGATGCGGCCGCCGTCGCCGTCGGGGCCGACGAGGTCGCCGCCGCCTTTGCCGCATCCGGGCAAGCGCTGGAGATCGTGCGCACGGGCTCGCGCGGGATGCACTGGCTGGAGCCGCTGGTCGAAGTCGAGACGCCGAGCGGGCGCATCGGCTACGGGCCCGTCGTGCCGGGGGACGTGTCCGCCCTGATCGCGGCGGGCCTTCTGGAGGGCGGCGCGCATCCGCTCTGCATAGGGCGGCCGGAAGAGCATCCGTTCCTGGCTCGCCAGACGCGCTCCACCATGGCGCTCTGCGGTGTGGTCGATCCGCGCTCGGAAAGCGACTATGCCGCGCATGGCGGCTGGCGCGGCCTGAAGGTCGCCCTCGGCACGGACGCCGAGGCGCGCGTCAAGACGGTCGCGGCGTCGGGCCTTCGCGGGCGCGGCGGCGCGGGCTTCCCGACCGGCATCAAGTGGGACACGGTGCGCCGCGCTGTCGCCGATCAGAAGTATATCGTCTGCAATGCCGACGAAGGGGATTCGGGCACCTTCGCCGACCGCATGACCATGGAAGGCGATCCGTTCCGGCTGGTCGAGGGCATGGCCATCGCGGGCGTTTCGGTCGGCGCGACCTACGGCTATATCTACATCCGCTCCGAATATCCGCACGCGATCGAGGCGATGGAACAGGCCATCTTCGGCGCGCGGCGCGCCGGCTGGCTGGGCGCATCGGTGGGCGGTTCCGGCCTCGCCTTCGACATGGAAGTGCGCGTCGGCGCGGGGGCCTATGTCTGCGGCGAGGAAACCTCGCTTCTGAACTCCATCGAGGGCAAGCGCGGCATCGTGCGCGCCAAGCCTCCGCTGCCCGCGCTCCAGGGCCTGTTCGGCAAGCCGACCGTGGTCAACAACGTCCTCTCGCTCGCCGCCGTGCCTGCGATCTTCGCCGAAGGCCCGGAAGCCTATGAGCGGCTCGGCCTCGGTCGCTCGCGCGGCACCATGCCCGTGCAACTCGCCGGCAACGTGAAATATGGCGGCCTGGTCGAAGTGCCCTTCGGCATCACACTCGGCGAACTCGTCAACGAAATCGGCGGCGGCACGGCCTCGGGCCGGCCGGTGCGCGCGGTGCAGGTCGGCGGCCCGCTCGGCGCCTACTTTCCGCCTTCGCTCTTCGACACGCCTTTCGACTACGAGGAATTCACCAAGCGCGACGGCCTCATCGGCCATGGCGGCATCACCGTCTTCGACGACACGGTGGACATGGCCCATATGGCCCGGTTCGCCATGGAGTTCTGCGCGGCGGAAAGTTGCGGAAAGTGCACGCCCTGCCGCATCGGCGCGGTGCGCGGCGTCGAGACGGTGGACCGCATCCTCGAAAAGCGGTCGGCACGCCAGCCGGTCGCCGCTGAACTGACGCTTTTGGCCGATCTCTGCGACACCATGAAATTCGGCTCGCTCTGTGCGCTCGGCGGTTTCACGCCCTATCCCGTCACCAGCGCCATGACCCATTTCCCCGAAGATTTCGACCTCGACGCTCAGCCCCTTCCGGCCGGGCTCCAGGCGGCGGAATAAGGAGGACGTCCCCATGTCTCTCGTTCCCGAAACCGACTACGGCACGCCCGCCCGTCACGCCGACAAAAATGTGACGCTCACCATCGACGGCGAGACGGTCTCCGTCCCCATAGGCACCTCGCTGATGCGCGCGGCGGCCGAGATGGGCACCAAGATTCCGAAGCTCTGCGCGACGGACTCGCTCGAGCCCTTCGGCTCCTGTCGCATGTGCCTCGTCGAGGTCGAAGGCATGCGCGGCACGCCGGCCTCCTGCACGACCTTGGTGGCCGAGGGCATGGTGGTGAAGACGCAGACCGACCGGCTGGCGAAGCTGCGCCGGGGCGTGATGGAGCTTTACATCTCCGACCACCCACTGGACTGCCTGACCTGCTCCGCCAATGGCGACTGCGAATTGCAGGACACGGCCGGGGAAGTCGGCCTTCGCGAGGTCCGATACGGCCAGCATGGCGAAAACCATGTTCACGCTCACGAGCACGGCGCCCCGAACCCGCTCTTCATGGAGAAGGATCTCTCCAACCCCTATTTCCAGTATGACCCGTCGAAATGCATCGTCTGCTCGCGCTGCGTGCGGGCCTGCGAGGAGGTGCAGGGCACCTTCGCGCTGACGATCGCCGGCAGAGGCTTCGACAGCCGCGTGTCGCCCAGCCAGGGTCAGGACTTCTTCTCGTCCGAATGCGTCTCCTGCGGCGCCTGCGTGCAGGCTTGCCCGACCGCGACGCTGATGGAGAAGTCCGTCGTCGAACTCGGCGTGCCGGAGCATTCCAAGGTCACGACCTGCGCCTATTGCGGCGTCGGCTGCTCGTTCAAGGCCGAGATGCGTGGCGAGGAGCTGGTGCGCATGGTGCCGTGGAAGGACGGCAAGGCCAACCACGGGCATAGCTGCGTCAAGGGCCGCTTCGCCTATGGCTACGCCAACCATCGCGAACGCATCACCTCGCCGATGATCCGCGCCTCGACGTCTGAGCCCTGGCGCGAAGTCTCGTGGGAGGAGGCCATCGCCCACACGGCGTCCGAGTTCCGCCGCATCCAGGCGAAATACGGGCGCAACTCGGTCGGCGGCATCACCTCGTCCCGCTGCACCAACGAAGAGACCTTCCTCGTCCAGAAGCTGATCCGCGCGGGCTTCGGCAACAACAATGTCGACACCTGCGCCCGCGTCTGCCATTCGCCGACGGGCTACGGCCTGAAGACGACGCTCGGCACCTCGGCGGGCACGCAGGACTTCGATTCCGTCGAGGAAGCCGACGTCATCCTCGTGATCGGCGCCAACCCGACCGACGGCCACCCGGTCTTCGCCAGCCGCATGAAGAAGCGTCTGCGTGAGGGTGCCGAACTCATCGTCATCGACCCGCGCCGCATCGACCTCGTGAAAACGCCCCATGTCGAGGCCGCGCACCATCTGCCGCTGCGCCCCGGCACCAACGTCGCCGTGCTCACCGCCATGGCGCATGTGATTGTGACCGAAGGGCTGGTGGACGAAGCTTACGTGCGCGAGCGCTGCGACCTGGAGGCCTTCCAGGCCTGGGCCGAGTTCGTGTCGGACGCTTCGCGCTCGCCCGAAGCGACGGAGCCGATGACGCGCGTGCCGTCGGGCGATCTTCGCGCCGCCGCCCGCCTCTACGCCACCGGCGGTCGCGCCGCGATCTACTACGGTCTCGGCGTGACGGAGCACTCCCAGGGCTCCACCACCGTCATGGCCATCGCCAACCTTGCCATGGCCACCGGCAATATCGGCGTGCGGGGCGCGGGCGTGAACCCGCTGCGCGGCCAGAACAACGTGCAGGGCGCCTGCGACATGGGCTCCTTCCCGCACGAACTGTCGGGCTATCGCCACGTGTCGGACGATACGGCGCGCGCGCTGTTCGAGACCATGTGGGGCGTCGAGCTGGACGACGAGCCCGGCATGCGCATCCCCAACATGCTGGACGCCGCCGTCGAGGGCGAGTTCAAGGGCATCTATATCCAGGGCGAGGACATTCTCCAGTCCGACCCGAACACGCGCCATGTGACGGCGGGCCTCGCTGCCATGGAATGCGTCGTGGTGCAGGACCTGTTCCTGAACGAGACGGCCGTCCACGCCCATGTCTTCCTGCCGGGCTCGACCTTCCTGGAAAAGGACGGCACCTTCACCAATGCCGAGCGCCGCATCCAGCGCGTGCGCCGCGTGATGAAGCCGAAGAACGGCTATGCCGACTGGGAAATCACGCAGCTCCTCGCCAACGCGCTTGGCTTCCCGATGAACTACGCGCACCCGAGCGAGATCATGGACGAGATCGCGGCGCTCACCCCGACCTTCGCGGGCGTGTCCTACAAGCGATTGGAGACGGAAAGCCTCCAGTGGCCCGTCACCGACAAGGCTCCGCTCGGGACGCCCTTGATGCACATGGAAGGTTTCGTGCGCGGCAAGGGCCTCTTCGTCGTCACCGAATATGTGCCGACCGACGAGAAGGTCGGCCCGCGCTTCCCG
The DNA here is from genome assembly GCF_001475935.1 of Aureimonas ureilytica. Taxonomy (GTDB): domain Bacteria; phylum Pseudomonadota; class Alphaproteobacteria; order Rhizobiales; family Rhizobiaceae; genus Aureimonas; species Aureimonas ureilytica_A. The sequence continues at coordinate 28,196 of NZ_LDQA01000024.1, read as the reverse complement.
CTGCTGCTCACAACCGGCCGCATCCTGTCGCAGTACAATGTCGGTGCGCAGACGCGGCGCACCGACAACGTGATGTGGCATGAGGAGGATCTTCTCGAAATTCACCCGCATGACGCCGAGGAGCGTGGCATTCGCGAGGGGGCCTTCGTCAAGGTCGCGAGCCGGGCAGGCGACACGACCTTGCGCGCCAAGATCACGACCCGCGTCGCGCCGGGCGTCATCTACACGACCTTCCACCATCCGCTGACGCAAGCAAATGTCGTGACGACGGATTATTCCGACTGGGCCACCAACTGCCCGGAATATAAGGTCACGGCGGTGCAGGTCTCGCCCTCCAACGGGCCTTCGGACTGGCAGGAGCACTATAACTCCTTCGCAGCGACCTCGCGCCGCGTCGCGCAAGCGGAGCCTGCCGAATGAGCGCCGTGGAGGAAAAGCATGCCGGCGAGGCCGAGCGCCTCGTCATCATGGTCAATCAGGTGGCGCAGTTCTTCGAAAGCCAGGCGCACGAACCGGGCGTTCTGGGGATCGCCGATCATGTGGCGGCCTTCTGGACGCCACGCATGCGTGACATGATCTTCCGGCATCTGGACGCGGGTGGCCAAGGCCTGCGCCCGCTCGCCCGCGAAGGTCTGGAATCCTTGCGCGCCCGCCCGCCCAAAGCCGCCCGCAAGAAACTGGAAGCCGCCGGCGGTATCTCCGTCGGCACCATGCCGGGCGCGGACGCCGGCTGACGGCGCAAAGCCTCAAGCCTTTGAGCTTACAAGAAAGCCCCCGCCGAATTCCTTCGGCGGGGGCTTTCTCGTTGTGGGAAGGCAGCCTGCGCTCAGGCTGCCTCGTGTTCTCAAAGCTGCTTCAGCAACTCGTCGATCGAGGCCTTGGCATCGCCATAGAGCATCCGCGTGTTCTCCTTGTAGAACAGCGGATTCTCGATGCCGGAATAGCCCGTGCCCTGGCCGCGCTTGGACACGAAAACCTGCTTGGCCTTCCACACCTCGATCACGGGCATTCCGGCGATCGGCGAGTTCGGGTCTTCTTCGGCCGCCGGGTTCACGATGTCGTTCGAGCCGACGACGATCGCGACATCCGTGGACGGAAAGTCCTCGTTGATCTCGTCCATTTCCAGAACGATGTCGTAGGGCACCTTGGCCTCGGCGAGCAGCACGTTCATATGGCCCGGCAGACGGCCCGCGACCGGGTGGATGGCGAAGCGCACATTCTTGCCCTTGGCACGAAGCCGGCGCGTCAACTCCGAAATCGAGCCCTGCGCTTGCGCCACCGCCATGCCGTAGCCCGGCACGATGATGATGGAATCGGCCTCGTCCAGCGCCTGCGCGACGCCATCGACCGAGATCGCCACCTGTTCGCCCGTGATCTCCTGCGCCGGTCCCGTGGTCCCGCCCCAGCCGCCGAGAATGACCGACACGAAGTTCCGGTTCATGGCGCGGCACATGATGTAGGACAGGATCGCGCCGGACGAGCCGACGAGCGCGCCGGTGACGATCAGGAGATCGTTCGACAGGGTGAAGCCGATGGCCGCCGCCGCCCAGCCGGAATAGGAGTTCAGCATGGAGACGACGACGGGCATGTCCGCCCCGCCGATCGCCATGATGAGATGCCAGCCGAGCGCGCCGGCCAGGATCGCGACGAGGATCAGCGTCCAGATGCCGGCCCCGTTGAAGTAGAGAAGGCCGAGCAGGAGCGCGAGTGCGAGGCCCGCAAGGTTGATCGCATGGCGGTTCGGCAGAACCAGCGCCTTGGAGTTGAGGCGTCCCGACAGCTTGCCATAGGCGACCACCGAGCCGGTGAAGGTCAGCGCGCCGATGAAGACGCCCAGAAACACCTCGACCCGCATGATGGTGAGTTCCACCGGCGTCTTGTGCGCGAGCGTCGCGGCAAAGCCGGACAGCGCCTCCACCGCGCCGCTCGCATGAGCGGCAGCGACCCGGCTCGCCTCGATATCGGCGTTGAAGCCGATGAACACGGCGGCGAGCCCGACGAAGGAGTGAAGCGCGGCGACGAGTTCGGGCATCTGCGTCATCTGCACGCGGCCCGCAAGCACGCCGCCCGCCACCGCGCCGATGCCGATCATCGGCAGGATCAGCCAATGGCCGGAGACGCCCGGCCCGAAGATCGTGGCGACGATGGCGAGCGCCATGCCGGAGATGCCGTACCAGACGGCGCGCTTGGCGCTTTCCTGGTTGGACAGGCCGCCCAGCGAGAGAATGAAAAGAATGGCCGCGACGATATAGGCCGCGCCGACAAGTCCTTGGCTCATGGATGCGTCCTCCCGCTCAGCTCTTCTGGAACATCTTCAGCATCCGGCGCGTCACCATGAAGCCGCCGAAGATGTTGACCGATGCGATGAGGATGGAGATGGCCGCCAGGATCGTCACGATCGCGCTGGACGAGCCGACCTGAAGCAGCGCACCCAGGATGATGATGGACGACACGGCGTTGGTCACGGCCATGAGCGGCGTGTGCAGCGCGTGGCTGACATTCCAGATGACGTGATAGCCGACGAAGCAGGACAGGGCGAAGACCACGAAATGCTGAAGAAAGCTCGGCGGCGCGACGAGGCCGATGAGCAGCATCAGCGCAGCGCCCCCCGCCAGCAGCGCGACCTGCCGCTGGCCGGCCTTGCGCGCCGTCGCGGCCTCGCGCAAAGCCTTCGCTTCGGCGCTTTCCTCGGGAGCCTTCTTGGCGGGCTGGCGGGCGATGGCCTGAATCTTCGGCGGCGGCGGCGGGTAGGTGATCGCGCCCTGATGGGTCACGGTCGCGCCGCGAATGACGTCATCCTCCATGTTGACGACCGGCACGCCATCCTTCTTCGGCGTCAGATCGTCCATCATATGGCGGATATTGGTGGCGTAGAGGCTGGAGGCCTGTGTCGCCATGCGGCTGGGATAGTCGGTATAGCCGACGATCGTGACGCCGTTCGGCGTCTCCACCACCTCGTCGGGCACGGTCAGGTCGCAATTGCCGCCGCGCTCGGCGGCGAGATCCACCACGACCGAGCCCGGCTTCATCAGCGCCACCATGTCGGCGAGCCAGAGCTTGGGCGCGTCGCGGCCGGGAATCAGCGCCGTGGTGATGACGATATCGACCTCCGGCGCCTGCGCGCGGAAGAGTTCGAGCTGCTTGGCGCGGAATTCAGGGCTGGAAGGCGCGGCATAGCCGCCCGTCGCCGCGCCGTCGGCCGCATCCGTGAAGTCGAGGAACAGGAACTCCGCGCCCATGGACTGGATCTGCTCGGAGACTTCGGGGCGCACGTCGAAGGCGCGGACCTGGGCGCCGAGCGACTGCGCCGCGCCGATGGCGGCGAGGCCCGCGACACCCGCGCCGATGACGAGAACCTTGGCCGGCGGCACCTTGCCGGCGGCGGTGATCTGACCCGTGAAGAAGCGGCCGAAGCGGTTGCCGGCCTCGATCACGGCGCGGTAGCCCGCGATATTGGCCATGGAGGACAGGGCGTCCATCTTCTGCGCGCGGCTGATGCGCGGCACCATGTCCATGGCGAGCGTGGTCACGCCCCGCTCGCGCAGCGCTTCCAGAAGAGCGGGGTTCTGCGCGGGATAAAGGAAAGAGATGAGGATCTGGCCCGAACGGACCAGCGCGACCTCGTCCGGCTCGGGCGGGCGCACCTTGGCAACGATGTCGGCTTCGGCAAAGAGCGCGGCCGCATCCGGCACGACCCGCGCGCCGGCCGCCTCATAGGCCGCATCCGAGAAGCGCGCCGCTTCGCCCGCACCCGATTCCACGAGGCAGCTATAGCCGAGCTTGCGCAACCGCTCGACGCTGTCCGGGCTCAGCGCCACCCGCCGCTCGCCCGGTCTGGTTTCCCTAGGGACACCGAACTTCATATCGATCACTCTCCTCCCACGAGACGGACACAAGGGTTCCTCTCCCCCTCGGTTCGCTCGAACGCGTCTCCCTCGGCTCGGAAGGCCCGGTTCGACAAGACGAACCGTACCTTTCAAACCGGCTCCTCTTGGCCGCAAATCAGCCTCTACTGGGCTCCCCGAAAAATCGCAAAGCCTCTGACGCGGGTGCGCGATCGCAAACCGGAAATACTTAACTTATATCGACGCCGGGAAGCTCACGGGCCGTTTCGCGACCCGACAGGGCATGGCCCAGAAACAGGCTGAACAGCTCCTGCTGGCTGGCGATCCCCAGCTTGGCATAGATGCTCTTGCGGTGATTCTTCACCGTTCCCTCGGCGATCCCGAGCAGCGAGGCGACCGAATGGGTCGAATGGCCGCGCAGCACCATCTGCGTCACCATGCGCTCGCGCGTCGAGAGAAGACCCGGGCAGAAGCGGGCGAAGGCGTCGTCCAATCCATGATCCGCGTCGAACGGGTCCGCGCCGAGCGCCGGCTCGCCTTGCGGCGCGGCGAGATCGGTCCACTGGCGGCGCAGCGTCTCTCGAACGATCGGCTCGGCGGCGCTCAGGCGGTCGAACTCGGCCTCGCTGAAGGGCGGGCGGCCGGCGCTGCGCATCAGCGAGTAGACCGCCGTCAGCCCGCGCGGCAGATCCACGATGAAGCCGATTTCCTCCGCGAGCGACCCGGACTCCATGGAGATGCAGGGATGCACCTCCCAATTGTTCACGTATTCGCCCTCGAAAAAGGCGTCGGGCGCCAACTGGCGCATCCGGTAAAGGCCCGATGGTACGGGCTCGGCGCAGGCGACATAGAAGGGGTCGAGCAGATAGGCCCCGTCGAGATAGGCGTCGAGCGCCGCTCCCGGCCGATGCCCGCCGAACCCGTCGTGAAGATACAGCGGCCGACCGCTCGCGGGATAGGCGAAGACAACGCTGAGATCGAACGGGGCCAGCCCGCGCAGCGCCTCATCCAGCACATCGGGCAGATCGGGCTCCCCCAGACGCGCGATCAGTCGCGAGACATCCGACAGCCAGCTCGCGCCCGCATGGGCTTCCCGCCCGCCTCCCGCCGGAGATCGCGCCATATGCTCAGCACCCCCATTCACCCAACCGATCGGACGGAAGGGAGCCTAACAAAGCGACTGGACGGTGGAATAGCCCTTTGGTGATATTGCACAGGTCTTAACCCTGCCTCCAGACTAGGCAGATTGGCGGGTCGGCTGGAAGATCGCCCCCGCTGGAGACCCATGACTGATCGCAGTCAGGGACGTGCATGCAGCCGCAGAACACGGAGAGGTCGATGACAAGCCCAGTGCCGCCGGGAGTTCCCGCCACCTATACCGACGATCAGAAACACGCCGACATGCAGGTTCTGCATTCGATGGGCTATGCGCAGGAGCTGGAGCGGCGCATGAGCCGCTTTTCCAACTTCGCCATTTCCTTCTCGATCATCTGCATCCTGTCGGGCGGCATCAATTCGCTGGCCCAGGCGACGTCCGGGGCCGGAGGCGCCGCCATCGGCATCGGCTGGCCGCTCGGCTGCGCGGTCTCGGCCGTCTTCGCCATCGCCATGGCGCAGATCGCCTCGGCCTATCCGACGGCGGGCGGCCTCTATCACTGGGGCTCGATCCTCGGCAACCGCTTCATCGGCTGGTTGACCGCCTGGTTCAACCTTCTCGGCCTCGTCACGGTGCTGGGCGCCATCAATGTCGGCACCTATTACTTCTTCTACGGCGCCTTCGGCCCGGCGCTCGGCATGAGCGACACGATCGGCACGCGCATCGGCTTTCTCGTCGTCATCACAGCGCTTCAGGCCGTGATCAACCATGTCGGCATCGGACTGACGGCCAAGCTCACCGACTTCTCGGGATCGCTGATCCTCGCCACCTCGGTCGTGCTGGCGCTCACCTTCCTCGCCTGCGCCCCGTCCTGGGACGTCGCCCGGCTCTTCACCTTCCACAATTATTCTGGCGCGGCGGGCGGCAATGTCTGGCCGGAAATGTCGACGGGCTGGGCCTTCCTGCTCGGCCTGCTCCTGCCGATCTATACGATCACCGGCTATGACGCCTCGGCCCACACGTCGGAGGAAACGCGGGACGCGGCGAGCGCCGTGCCGAAGGGCATGGTCTCCTCCGTCCTCTGGTCGAGCATCGCCGGCTATATCGTGCTCTGCTCCTTCGTCCTGATGATCCCGGATATGGACGCCGCCGCCGCGCAGGGCTGGAACGTCTTCTTCTGGGCCATGGACACGCAGGTGCCCGCGCTCTGGCGCGACATTCTCTATGCCGCGATCTTCGTCGCCCAATTCCTCTGCGGCATGGCGACGGTCACCTCCGTCTCGCGCATGATCTTCGCCTTCTCGCGCGACGGCGGCCTGCCGGCCTCCAAGACGCTCGCCTCGGTCCATCCGCGCTTCCGCACGCCGGTGCCAGCCATCTGGACGGGCGCGATCCTGTCGGTGCTCTTCGTCTGGGGCACCTCGCTCGTCAGCTTCGGCGAAACCTCGGCCTATGCGATCGTCGTCTCCTGCACGGTGATCTTCCTGTTCTTCTCCTTCGCCATCCCGATCGTCGCGGGGCTTCTGGCCTATGGCGGCGCGAAATGGCCGAAGATGGGGCCGTGGAATATCGGGCGCGGGCCGTTCATGCTGGCCGGCATTCTCTCCATCCTCGCCATGGTGCTGATCTTCGTGCTCGGCGTGCAGCCGCCCAATGACAACGCCCTCTACATCACGCTCGGCTTCCTCGTCGTGTCGGGTCTGGTCTGGTTCCTGTTCGAGCGTCGGCGCTTCATGGGGCCTCCCATCGGCGCCGAGATCGCCAAGCGGCAGGCCGCCATCCGTGCCGCCGAAAGCGCCGTCGGCGAAACGCGCTGACGTCAGGCCGCAAGGGCGAGGTGGCTTCGGGTCGCCTCGCCCATTCGATCTTGCAGGGAGACCCAACATGACGGGACGTTTGAACGGCCGCAGCACGCTCGTGTCGGGCGGGGCCGATGGATGCGGCGCGGCCGCCGCGCGGATTTTTGCCCGCGAGGGCGCGCGCGTGACGATCGTGGATCGGCAGCGCGAAAAGGGCGAGGCGCTGGCCGCCGACATCCGGGCGGGCGGCGGCGAGGCGATCTTCGCCGAGGCCGACGCGTCGAAGCGCGATGCGGTGGAGGCGGCGGTCGCGGCCGCCCACCAAGCCTTCGGCGCGCCGACCGCCCTCTTCAACCATGCCGGCTCGATCGTGGTGAAGCCCTTCCTGGAGACGAGCGACGAGGACTACGACTGGCTGATGGACGTGAATGTCCGCTCCATGTTTCTGATGACGCGCGCGGTTCTGCCGGGCATGATCGCGGCGGGCGGCGGGGCGATCGTCTGCACCTCCTCCATCTCGGCCGTGGCGGCGACGCCCGCCGAGGTGCTCTACGACATGACAAAGGGCGCGGTGCACATGTTCGCCCGCGCCATCGGCGTGGAGTTCCGCGACAAGGGCGTGCGCTGCAACGCCGTCTGCCCCGGCTTCATCGCGACGGCCCATGGCAACCGCGAGGTCGAACTCCTGACCGCCCACGGCGTCGATGCTTCGGAGGCGGCCATCGCGGCGGGGCAGGGGCGCATGTGCCGGCCGGAGGAAGTGGCGAATGCCGCGCTCTTCCTGCTCAGCGACGAGGCGAGCTTCGTCAACGGCGCGCATCTCTTCGTGGACAACGGCTTCACCGCCATCTGAGGGAGAGGGCCTCATGACATTCGAAAAGGGCGGCCTCTGGCGCAACTGGGTCGGCAACCAGTCCTGCATCTCGCGCTACAAGGCCATGCCGACCGAGGAAGCGCAGCTTTGCGAGATGGTGGCCGAGGCGGACCGGCTGGACCTGCCCGTGCGCGTCGCCGGTTCGGGCCATTCCTTCACGCCCGTCGTCGGCACGAGCGGCCTGCGCCTCTCGCTTCAGGAGATGAAGGGCGTCCTTAAGGTCGAGGGCGAGCATGTCACGGTCGCCGCCGGCACGCGGATCGGCGATGTCGGCCGGGCGCTGAAGGACCTGGGTCTTTCGCTCTCCAACCAGGGCGATATCGACACGCAGGCCATTGCCGGCGCTTTCACCACGGGCACCCATGGCACCGGCCTAACGCTCGGCTGCCTCGCCTCGCAGATCGTGGGGCTGCGCCTCGTCCAGCCGGACGGCTCGGTTCTGGACGTGGACGGGTCCGACCCCGACCTGCTGCTCGCCGCCCGCGTCTCGCTCGGCACGCTCGGGGTCATTTCGGCCATTACCTTGAAGACCGTCCCCGCCTATAATCTTCACGAGCATGTCTGGCGGGACGATTTCGAGACCTGCATGGAGCGCCATGACGAGCTGGCGGCGAACCACCGCCATTTCGGCTTCTTCTGGTGCCCGGTGCCCGAAAGCCGGCATCTTTACTGCCTGGCCGACACATCGGACGCGCCGCGCTCCACCACGCGCAAGACCTCCGACGTCTGCGAGATGAAGGTGATGGACATCACCGAGGGCGAGCCGATGGAAGCGCCTTTCGAGAAGATCGCCTATTCCTCGGAGGTCTATCCGATCGAATACGTGCCGAACTTCGTGGAACTCGAATATGCCGTGCCGCTCCGGCACGGGAAAGAGGCGGTTCGGGCGGTGCGCGAGCTGATGCTGACCAATCACACCAACTGCATCTACCCCATCGAATACCGGTTCACCGCCGGAGACGACGCCTGGATGAGCCCGTTCCACAGGCAGGATTCGATCACGCTGTCGGTCTCGGGCGGCCCTGGCATCGACTATTGGGACTTTCTGCGCGATGTGGATGCGATCCTGCGGCGCTACGATTCCCGCCCGCACTGGGGCAAGATGCACTTCCTCGACGAGGCGGACGTGACGCATCTCTATCCGCACGCCAACGATTTCCGCGCCCTGCGCCGGCGGCTCGATCCCGCCGGCCGCTTTCTCAACGACCATGTGCGGATGCTCCTGGGCTAGAACCGGCCTCGTCCTTTCGGACGAGGCCATTCCTCCGAAGCCGAGGCCCTGCGGATGCCGTCGGGCCGTGCTTCGATCCGAAGCCCCGTCCACGAGCTGCGCGCCGCCCTCGATGGGTAACCTGGGCCATATCCAGCCCATGGCCCCATTCCAGGTGGACGGGGAGGCTTTTCACCAGTGGCCGATAGGGGAGTTCTCGACCTTGACCTCGATGCCCTGGTTCGAGGCCTCGAAGCGCTCGATCACGAGCGCCATCACCGCGCAGCCGAAGCCGACGTCTTGGCAGGCGCGGGGGATTTCGTCCGCAAGGGCCGTCGAGGCGAAAGCCATGGACGCGCCGAGCGCCCAGACGGCCAAGAACGGCCTGTGCCGCTTTCCCGGTTGAACGTCATCCCTGGTCGCTGGCGAGACTCCCACATTTCAGGCCATACGCTCGGAATAATTGGTCTTACCAGATTTTCGATGATCCAAGAGTGGCTGAGAGTCTTGTCCCAGGCCTGCGGCGCGCGCTGTCTTGACATTCGCTGGAACGCTGTGTCTGGTCTGACCAACGACGCGCACCGGAAGTTTTGACGCGCCGATCCGTGACGGGAGGAGCATTCGGACATGCTGAGGTTTGCGGCCGTGGGTATCGATCACGGGCACATTTTCGACCATATCAAGGGACTGATCGCGGCGGGCTGCGACTTCGCGGGCTATTGTCCGGAGACCACCGCGCCCGGCGTCCTCAAGGCCCTCGAAACCGATTATCCGAACGCGCCCAAGCTCGACCGCGATGCGATCTTCGCCGACGCGTCGATCGACATCATCTGCATCGCCGCCATTCCCGCCGATCGCGCCGGGCTCGCGGTGCGCGCCATGAAGGCGGGCAAGGACGTGATGACCGACAAGCCGGGCGTCACCACCTTCGCCCAGCTCGAAGAGGTCCGCCGCACGGTGGAGGAAACCGGAAAAATCTTCTCGGTCTGCTTCACCGAACGCCACAGCGTGCGCTCTGCCGTGAAGGCTGGCGAACTCGTGCGCGAGGGCCGCATTGGGCGGGTCGTGCAGACCATGGGCATGGGGCCGCACCGGCTGCAACTCGCCACCCGCCCGGACTGGTTCTTCGATCCCGACCGCTTCGGCGGCATCATCGTGGACATCGCGTCCCACCAGATCGACCAGTTCCTCTATTACACGGGCTCCGAGACCGCCGAGATCGTGTCGAGCGCGATCGGCAATTTCGCCATGCCCGACAAACCCCGCTTCCAGGATTACGGCGAAATCCTGCTGCGCTCGGACAAGGCGTCGGGCTTCGTGCGCGTCGACTGGTTCACGCCCGACGCGCTCGGCACCTGGGGCGACGGCCGCCTGACGATCCTGGGAACCGAAGGCTATATCGAGCTGCGCAAATATATCGACATTTCCGGCCGTCCGGGGAAGGACCACCTCTTCCTCGTCAACGGAACCGAGAACGTCCATATCGACTGCAGCGAAGAGAAGCTGCCCTATTTCCAGGCCTTCGCCGACGACGTGAAGCACCGCACCCAAACCGCCATGCCGCAGCGCCATGTCTTCGAGGTGTGCCGCCTGTCGTTGGAAGCGCAGGCGAACGCCGTGCGCCTCGGCCATCGCTGAGAGTGGGGATACCATGACCCGGAAACTGCGCGTCGGCATCGTGGGCGCCGGCATCGCCGAGCGGCATCTGGCCGGCTTCGACTGGATCAAGGATCTCTACGAGGTCGTCGTCCTTTGCTCGCTGGACGAGGATCGCGGCCGCAAGCTCTGCGATCGATATGCCATTCCCGAATATACGCAGGATGTGGACACGCTGTTCCGACGCGACGATCTCGACCTCGTCGACATCTGCACGCCGCCGGATTCGCATTTCGATCTGTCCCGTCGCGGCATCGAGGCGGGCAAGCACATCATCTGCGAGAAGCCGCTTTTCGGCTCCATCGCGGAAGTGGACGAGATGGCCGGGATCGTCGCCCGCGCGAACGGCCCCAAGCTCATGCCGATCTTCCAGTATCGCTACGGGACCGGCCTCCAGAAGGTCAAGATGCTGATCGAGAAGGGGCTGACCGGCCGCCCGTTCCTCACCACGATCGAGACGCATTGGTGGCGCGGGCCGGCCTATTACGAAGTGCCCTGGCGCGGCAAGTGGAAGTCGGAACTCGGCGGCGGCCTACTCGGCCACGCGATCCACGCCCATGACATGCTGAACTATGTCCATGGGGCCTGCGCGGAGGTCTTCTCCTATGGCGCGACGCTGGTGAACCCGATCGAGGTCGAGGATACGGCCACACTTTCGGTGAAAATGGCGAACGGCTCGCTGGCGAGCCTCTCCATGACGCTCGGCTCGCGCAAGGAAATCTCGCGCCTGCGCTTCTGCTTCCATGATCTGGTGGCCGAAAGTATTCTCGAGCCCTACACGATGGGCCGCGATCCCTGGACCTTCATCGCAGGCGACGAAGCGCATCAAGCGCGCGTGGACGAGGCGCTGGCCGCCTATGAAACTCATGAGGACGGTTATACGAGGCAGTTCGAGCTGTTCCATGCCGCCATCGTGGAGGATGGCGAGCCACCCGTGACCTTGCAGGACGCGCGCAACTCGCTCGAACTCGTGACGGCCGCCTATCATTCGCAGCGCACCGGCCAGCCGACGCCGCTGCCGATCACCGCAAGCCATCCGCTCTATCGCTCCTGGCTGCCGGACGACATGCGCGCGGCGCAGAAGTTCCAGTCGTAGGACGTTTGGCCGCTCTGGACGCCATGGTTCGAAAACGGATCATCGGCGCCGGACGTCTCGACACTGCGCCACCCGGTGCCGGGTGGCGTCCGCTTCATGAGGACGACATGCCGGCCGACGCCCCCCTCCGCCAACCGAGCGAACGCCTGTATCAGACCGTCGCGCGCCGCATTGCCCGGCTCATCGAAGTCAACGCGAAGAACACGGACTGGCGGATGCCGTCCGAGCGCGAACTGGCCGAGGAGTTGGAGGTCAGCCGGCCGGTGGTGCGCGAGGCCGTGATCGCGCTGGAAATGCGCGGGATCGTGGAAGTGAAGGGGCGCATGGGCATCACCGTCCTGCCGGTTCGCGGGCCGATCTCGGCCTTCGACAAGATCAATGCCGATGCCGGCGCGGGGCCGTTCGAGCTTCTGGACGCGCGCATGGCGGTGGAAGCCAGCGCGGCCGCCATGGCCGCCGAGCGGGCCACCAGCTACGACCTCGCCACGCTCGAAGACTGCATGGCGCGGATGGAATACGAGACCAATGCCCAGCTCGACCACGAGAAGGGCGACCGGGACTTCCACATGACCATCGCGCGGATGACAGGCAATGCCATCATTCTTTCGATCATCGAAACGCTCTGGGTGCAACGCGACGAGTCGCTGATGTGGAAGAAGCTGCACGAGCATATCCATGCGCCGAGCGTACGCCCGCTCTGGATCGGCGATCATCATGCCGTTCTCACGGCGCTGCGGATGCGCAATCCGGAAGCGGCCTACAAGGCGATGACCCGCCATATCCAGAATGTCAGCAAGGAGCTGATGGAAGCCGACGAGCGCGGCCGCCGCGCCCGCACCACCGCCCTTTCGGCGGAGCGCTGACGGCTTTTCCCGGCGCTCAGGTCCCGCAGAAAGTGCGGTACGGCTCGTCCGCGCGCGGCGGCAGCGCGGCATAGACGCTGCCCTCCGCCGAGGCGCCGTAGGGCTCGGCCAGAGCCGCGTTCAACGTTTCGAAAGGCGCAAAATCGCCCTCCATCGCGGCCGCCAATGCCGCCTCGACGTGATGATTGCGCGGGATGATGGCGGGGTTCACCCGGTCCATCTGAGCGCGCCGCTGGCCCGGATCGAGAGCATCGGCGTCCAGACGCGCGCGCCAGCGGGTCGCCCAGGCACCGAAGCCATCGGCGTCCGCGAAGGCGAGGACGGTCTCGTCGCCCTCGGCCGCCCTGCCGAGCGCGCGGAAGGTCCGCGTGAAATCCGCCTTCTCTCGCGCCATCAGCCCCAGCCAATCCTGCACAAGAACGTCATCACCCTCGCGCGCCTGCGTCAGTCCGATCTTGCGCCGGAAGCCGTCGAGATAGGCCTGATGAAACGCGGTGGCGAAGCCCGCGAGGCTATCCTGCGCGATCTCCACTGCGCGGTTCTCGTCGGGGTCCAAAAGGTCGAGCAGACATTCGGCGAGGCGCGCAAGGTTCCAGCTCGCGATGCCGGGCTGATTGGCATAGGCATAGCGCCCGTTCCGGTCGATGGAGGAGAAGACCGTGGCGGGGTCGTAGGCGTCGAGAAAGGCGCAGGGGCCGTAATCGATCGTCTCACCGGCGATCGACATATTGTCTGTGTTCATGACGCCGTGCACGAAGCCAATCTGCATCCAGCGCGCCACGAGCGCCGCCTGACGCGCGCAGACGCCGTCCAGAAGCGCGCGATAGGGATGCTCCGAACCGGCGGCGTCGGGATAGTGCCGCTCGATCACGTGATCGGCCAGACGCCGGAGCGCGGCCTCGTCGCGGCGCGCGGCGAAGAACTGGAACGTGCCGACCCGGATATGGCTGGAAGCCACGCGCGTCAGCACCGCGCCGGGAAGCGGCCGGTCGCGCATCACCCATTCGCCCGTCGCGACCGCCGCCAGCGCCCGCGTGGTCGGAATGCCGAGGGCGGCCATGGCCTCGCTCACCAGATATTCGCGCAGCACCGGCCCGAGCCCCGCGCGCCCGTCGCCGCCGCGAGAATAGGGGGTCGGCCCCGCGCCCTTCAGTTGCAGATCGCGCCGCGCGCCATGGCGGTCGATAATCTCGCCCAGCAGCACCGCGCGCCCGTCACCGAGCTGTGGCACGAAATTACCGAACTGATGGCCGGCATAGGCCGTCGCGATCGGCTCCGAACCCGCAGCGATCCGATTGCCGGCCAGGATTTCCGCCCCCTCGGCGCTTTCCAGCGCCTCGACATCGAACCCGAGTTCGCGCGCCAGCCCATGGTTCAGCTTCAAAAGAAGCGGCGCAGCGACGGGCGTCGGCAAGGTCGGCCGATGAAACGGCACGCCGAGGCTCGCATAGCGATTGTCGAAGTTGAAATGGGCCGTCATGACCAGCTGCCTTCTGGTTGAATGGCGCCGAGGCTTTCGCCGGACGCTTCGCCACTGAGCCCCATTTGGGCGAGCGGTCGGCCGATTGCGAGCGCCCGGCAGGAGAAAGCTGACGGGCGGAGAGGCGAGTTTTGAAGAGGCTGCGTGTGACGGGCTCCGAATCACCCGCGCCTCGCCTGTGTTTACCGAAGCGGCGATAAAACTTCACCCATTTCAAGTCACGTCTTCGCAATCGCCTCGCCTGTCGCTAAGAGACAAGACGGACAAGAGGAAGGCATGAGAGAACCCGTGCGAGACGACGCCAAAGCCCAGTCGCTGCGCTCGCCTCTCAACGAGGCCCGACGCTCGGCCGCTCTCCATGCCTATGACGTTCTCGATACGGAGCGGGAAGAGGAGTTCGACGTCCTCGCGCAGATGGCCTCGGAAATCTGCGGCACGCCGATCGGTGTCGTGAATTTCGTCGATACGCGGCGTCAGTTCTTCAAGGCCGAGGTCGGACTCGGAGTTCGTGAAACACCGCTCGAAACCTCGTTCTGCGGCCACGCCATTTTGGAAGACGATCTGATGGTCGTGCCCGACGCGACCAAGGACCCGCGCTTCGAGAGCAATCCGCTGATCACGAGCGAACCGGGTCTGCGCTTCTATGCCGGAGCGCTGGTCAAGACGCCGGACGGGATGCCGATCGGTACGGTCTGCGTTCTCGACTACCAGCCTCGCCATCTGGCCGAGCATCAGGCCCAGATGCTGCGGCTGCTGGCGCGGCAGGCCAGCACGCAACTCGAACTGCGCCGTGCGTTGACCAAGGCCCGCGCCGCCGAGACCCGCCATCGCAATGTCCTCGACAGCGCCGTGGACTACGCCATCATCTCGCTCGATCTCGAAGGCCGGGTCGTCGGCTGGAATCGCGGCGCGGAGAACGTGCTGGGCTGGCGGGAAGAGGAAATGCTCGGCCGCTCCGCCGACGTGCTGATGAGCGCAACGGACCGCGCGCTCGGCCTGCCCGAGCAGGAACTGCGCACGGCGCGCGAGGTCGGCCGTAGCGAGGACGAGCGCTGGCTTGCCCGCAAGGACGGCTCGCGCCTCTTCGCGCTGACCGACATCATGCCCCTGCGCGATCCGAACGATCGCCATGTCGGCTATGTCAAGATCCTGCGCGACCGCACGCAGGACCGGCGGCGGGGCCAGCGCCTCGCCCTGCTCGGCCAATTGTCGGAAGCCCTTCTTACCACCGACGATCCGAACGCCGCGTTGCGCCCCATCCTGGAGAGCGGCGCGGACACGATCGGCTTCGACCAGAGCTATGCCTATGAGATCGCTGCGGACGGGCAGCATCTCTGCCTGCAACAGGCCGTTGGCGTCGATCCCACGCTGTTAGGCGCGTTCCGCTACGTCTCCTTCGAAGTCCCGATCTGCGGTCTCGTCGCCCAGAACGGCGAACCGTTGGTGCTGTCGCACCTGCAAAGCTCTGAGGATCCGCGGTTCGAGATCGCGCGGGCGGGAGGCCTCGACGCCTATGCCGGATTTCCGATCTTCGATCGGGACACGTTGGTGGGCGTCGTCTCCTTCGTCTCGCGCGACACGCCCAGTTTCGATCGGGAATCCCTCTGCTTCTTCGAGACAGTCGCCCGCCTCTTATCGATCGCGCGCGAGCGGCTGAATCGCGAGACCACGCTGCGCGCCTCGGAACAGCGCTCGCGGATCGCGCAGGATGCGGGGCAGATCGGGATCTACGAGCTGGATCTCGCCAGCGGCCGAATTCTCGGTTCGCCTCTGTTCTGGCGGCTTTTCGGCTTGGACGACGCTGCTGGCCGCACGGCCGACGACATCCGTCCCTTTATCGTGGAAGAAGACCTGCCTCTCATCTGCGTCGACCCCGCCCGGCGGGACGGCAGCACCCCGCTGGAAGTGCAGTACCGAATCCGCCGCGCGAGCGACCAAAGCTTGCGCTGGGTGGCCCGGCGCGCCGAGTTCATCCGCGACGGGGATGGTGTCGCCCGCGCGATGATCGGGACGGTCATCGATGTCACCGATCGCAAGCGCGCCGAACTCCATCAGTCGGCGCGCCTCGCCTTGGCCGATCGGCTCCGCTCGACTGAGAGCGCGAGCGAGGTCTATGCGCGGGCGTCCGAGTGCCTTGCGGTGACGCTCGGCGCGCCGAGAGCCGGCTACGGCCGAATCGACCGCCGCGCCGAACTCTTCGAAGTAGCGGAGGATTGGGCATCGCGGGAAGAGGACAAGCTGGTCGGGCATTATGGGCTCCAGCTCTTCCGAGGCACGGTGGACTATCTCACGGGCGGTCAGGCCCTGGTGATGCCCGACCTCTCGTATTTTCCTGCGCTTGCGGAGGATGAGCCGACCTATCGCGCGATGGGCACGCTGGCCCAGATCGTGGTTCCCATCATCGACCGGAGCGAGCTTGTCGGCGCGCTTTATGTGCACGCCAAGGAGCCACGCCTCTGGACAAGCGATGAGGTCGAATTCGCCAAGGCCGTCGCCGATCAGACCTATGCCGCCCTGATGCGCGTTCGGGCCGAGGCCGAGCAACAGGTTCTGAATCTGGAATTGTCGCACCGGCTCAAGAATACGCTCGCCATGGTGCAGGCCGTCGCCATGCAGACGCTGCGCGGCGTGACCGAGCGGGAGCTGGTGGAGGCGTTCAACCGGCGCGTTCAGGCCCTGGCGGTGGCCCATCACGTGCTTCTGTCCCGCAACTGGACCGCCGCGCGCATCAAGGACACGGTCGAGGCGGTTCTGGGCACGTTCGACCAGTCGGCGCGGTTCGCCATCGAGGGGCCCAATGTCGAACTCGGGCCACGCAGTACGCTCACGCTGTCTTTGATGATGCACGAACTGGCGACGAACGCGGTCAAATATGGCGCGATCTCCGTGCCCGATGGGCGTGTCGATGTCAGCTGGCGGCTCGAACACAAGGCGCGCAGCCAGGATCTCGTGCTCGAATGGCGCGAATACGGCGGGCCTCCGGTGGTGGCGCCGAGCGCGAAAGGCTTTGGCTCGCGGCTGATCGGCATGGGGCTGGCGCAAAGCGGCAGCGTCGATCTGCGCTACGAGACCGCTGGCTTCGTGGCTGTCATGTCGGCTCCGCTGGAACACCTGCAGGGCGTTTGATCCCGCGCGAGGCCGGCACGAAAACATCGCCTTGCCCGCTCTGCGCTTTATCGCCTGTCCAAGATTTTCTCTTGCGCGAGAGAGTCGGGATAGGATCGGGCGTTGTGATATTTAAGAATAAATCCAAACTCGAAAAATAAAATCAGGAATGGGCTTGCGCCGGACGACGCAAACTCATACCTTCCAGCTATCGAACTTGTTGACTGAATTTTTGGGCGCCTCTTCGCCCCATGATCTTCTCTCTCAATCTCGAAACTTGAGCGGTCACGCATCCGGCGTGATCGTCATTCAGGCACGTTCTTGAAAGGGACTGTCATGGCTATCGGCACCGTAAAATTCTTCAACACCACTAAGGGTTTCGGCTTCATCTCGCCTGAGACCGGCGGCACGGACGTGTTCGTCCACATCTCCGCCGTCGAGCGTTCGGGCATGAGCTCGCTTCAGGAAGGCGACAAGGTCAGCTACGACGTCGTCGCCGACCGTCGTTCGGGCAAGAACGCAGCCGAGAACCTTCGCGCTGTCTAATTCGTCTCGCTCCGTGACCGCGGATGTACCGGCACGGAACGATTGACGACGCAGAGAGGTCGGGCCACGCCCGGCCTTTTTTTGTCTCAAGGCCTTGTCGCGTTTGCTCGACAATGGGGCTGAACGGTCTCTCGGCTTAGGCTAAGGCTTGCGAGCATAGGCTTCTGTTTCGATAGAGCGCCTTCTCCTGGGCTGGCCTCTGAGACCACGCAGCATCATAGATCTTTCAATGTCGGATGGTGCGAAACCTCGGGCCACCGGACATCGTCGCCGCTTGCAGGCTCCGCGCCGCGAACTCGCACCGCACCCCTTCGTGCCCATGCCGCCTCGCGGCCAGCTTTCTACGCCGATGAGCCCGGTCCCCTGCGGACCTCGCCTCGACCTCACGGCGCTTCGTTTCGCGGCTTCCCAGCCGATCCCGCTCCCGGCTGCCATCTGTCGCCGGGTTGTCCATCGACGATCCACACGTTTCCTGCCCGGCTCTTCGTCCTCTTGAACGCTGACAAGGCCATGGCGACACGCGCCGCCTTCTTTCGCGACGTCGGACATTTTTTCTCGTTTTCATCTTTCAAGGAGATCACACATGCAGGTTCTCGTGCGCGACAACAATGTCGACCAGGCCCTCCGCGTCCTGAAGAAGAAGCTCCAGCGGGAAGGCGTATTTCGCGAGATGAAGGCGCGGCGCGCCTACGAGAAGCCCTCCGAAGCGCGCGTGCGCGAGAAGAAGGAGGCCATTCGCCGGATGAAGAAGCTCGCGCGCAAGAGCGCCCAGCGCGAAGGCCTGCTGCCCGCGCCCCGCCCGAAGGCTGCCGCCGGCAAGCGATAAGCGTCGGCGCGCAGACTCGCCGCAAGCAAGCAAATCTCGACGCAGGCCCCATCCGGGGCTTGCGTCACCACAGGTCACCCCGGCTGTCTGCCCGGAGGGTCGATCCAGGCGCGGACCGACATCGGCCCCCAACATCGCCGACCAGCCGCCGATCTTCGAGGCTGGGGCTATTGCCCCACGTATCGTCAAGGCTGGAATGCCGCAGAGATGTTCCCGCAGCACCGATCCGACTCCGACGGGACGGTCACGACGCGCGAAGCCCAGCCTTCAAGACCTCACTACGACGCTCCAAGCGAGCCAGCGCGTCCCCCATCGTCGCATTCCCGACGGGGCCTACGCTCTGCGGCACGATCGCCGGCCGTCACGCAGATGACGGAAAAGCATAGCGACGCCAATAGTTTCCGCACTGCAAAATGACAAAAAAGTATCGGCATTTTGCTGGATGAAATGTAGAAGACAGCGCCAGCACGCTGATACCAATTCGTCAAGTTCGCAGCGTGAGCCCCGTGGGAGAGACCGGGTTCGCCAAGCCTGAAAAGGGGCTGCGGGAAGGGAGGTGAGGTCATGCAGCCGGACCTGGAACTGGTGCATGTTCGAAAAGGCGAGTCGTTTGCGGCTTGGATGCATGGCTATCCGTTCCGCACGGTGCGCTGGCATTATCATCCGGAATACGAAATTCACCTGATCGTCGCGACATCGGGCCGATACTTTATCGGCGACTTCGCCGGGACGTTTTCGCCCGGTCAGCTGATCGTGACCGGACCCAATCTGCCGCAGAACTGGATCAGCGACGTTCCCGCCGACGAGGTGGTTCCGGTACGCTCCATCGTCATCCAGTTTCCCGAGCATTTCATTCAAAGCGCCTGCGAGACGATCGCGGAGATGCAAGGGGTACCCGCGCTTCTGGAGCGCAGCCGGCGCGGTCTCCTGTTCGACCAGGGCACGAGCACCATCGTCGCGCCGTTGATGCGCCAACTGGTGGAGGCGCAGGGGCTTCGCCGCCTCGTTCTGTTCTGGGACATCTTGCACCATCTCACCACCGGCGAGCACGAGGTTCTGGCCAGCCTCAGCTATGAGCCGAACCTGTCGCAGGCCGGGGACAGCGGCATCAACCGGGCGCTCGCCCATCTGCGCGAGCATCTGACGCGGCAGGTCGAGGAGCGGGAACTGGCCGACATCGTGGGCCAGAGCCCCAGCGTCTTCTCGCGCGCCTTCAAGCGGCACACCGGCACGACGCTGGTGCGCTATCGCAACCAGCTTCGCATCGATCTCGCCTGCAAGATGCTGCTGACGGAGCCGGGGCTCGCCGTCGCCACAATCTGCTACGAGGTCGGCTTCTCCAACCTCTCCAATTTCAACCGACACTTCCTGAAGCTGAAGGGCATGTCGCCCTCGCAGTTCCGCGCGAATTTCGCCGCCAACCGCGACCTCGTCATCGCCGACTGAGCACAGCGCCAGCTTCACGAACCACCGAATTCGGCAGCCCCTCGGCTGCCGGGGCTCTGCGGGTGCGCCCGTTTCATACCATCTGGGAGGAATACCATGTTCTCGAAGACAATGCTTTTCGCCGCCTCGGCCCTGGCGCTCGCCATGGCTGCCCCCGCCAGCGCTCAGGAGCCGACCAAGCTCAAGATCGGCATGAGCTTTCAGGAGCTGAACAATCCGTATTTCGTGTCCATGCAGGAGGCGCTGAAGGCGGCCGCCGCCAGCATCGGCGCCGATGTCGTCGTCACGGATGCCGGCCATGACATCGCCAAGCAGATTTCCGACGTCGAGGACATGCTGCAGCAGAAGATCGACATTCTGCTTCTGAACCCGACCGACAGCGCCGGCATCGAAGCCGCCGTGCAGGCCGCCAAGGCGCAGAACGTCGTGGTCGTGGCGGTGGACGCCAATGCCAACGGCCCGGTCGACACATTCGTCGGCTCCAAGAACCGGGACGCCGGCTACATGTCCTGCAAGTATCTGGGCGAGAAGCTCGGCGGCAAGGGCGAGGTCGCGATCCTCGACGGCATCCCCGTCGTGCCGATCCTCCAGCGCGTCGAAGGCTGCAAGGCCGCGCTCGGCGAGTTCGCCGACATCAAGCTGGTGGACACGCAGAACGGCCGTCAGGACCGCTCGGTCGCGCTCGGCGTCGTGGAAAACATGATCCAGTCGCACCCGAATCTGGCCGGCATCTTCTCGGTGAACGACGGCGGCGCGATGGGCGCGCTCGCCGCCATTCAGGGCTCGGGCCGCGACATCAAGCTCACCTCCGTGGATGGCGCGCCGGAAGCGGTGAAGGCGATCGCGGACGGCACCCCGTTCATCGAGACGACCGCCCAGTTCCCACGCGATCAGGTGCGCGTCGGCCTCGGCATGGCGCTGGCCCACAAGTGGGGCGCGCGCGTGGTGCCCAAGGACGTCCTGATCGACGTGCGCGTCGTGGACTCCAAGAACGCCGCCGACTTCAGCTGGTAATCGCCACCGGCCCCCGCTCGCTCGGGCGGGGGTCGTTTCCACGGGAGGCAACATGCTGGAACTCAGGGGCATCAAGAAGAGCTTCGGCCGGATCGAGGTTCTGCACGGGATCGACCTGACGGTGCGCGCCGGCGAGGTTCATGCCCTGCTGGGCGAGAACGGGGCCGGCAAATCGACCCTGATGAAGATTCTCTGCGGCATCCTCGCGCCCAGCGAAGGAACGATCCGCATCGACGGCGAGGTCAAGCGTTTCGCCGATTACGATCAGGCGATCGAGGCCGGCATCGGCATCGTGTTTCAGGAATTCAGCCTGATCCCCGACATGAACGCCGTCGAGAACATGTTTCTGGCGCGCGAACTGCGCGGTCCCCTCGGGCTTCTGGACAAGAAGACCATGCGCCGGCGCGCCGCGGAGGTTCTTCTTCGGCTCGGCATCGAAGTGCCGCTGGACGTGCCGGTGCGCCGGCTTTCGGTCGCCCAGCAGCAATTCGTCGAGATCGCCAAGGCGTTGCTTCTCGACGCGCGCATCCTCGTTCTGGACG
Organism: Aureimonas ureilytica; assembly: GCF_001475935.1. Lineage (GTDB taxonomy): Bacteria > Pseudomonadota > Alphaproteobacteria > Rhizobiales > Rhizobiaceae > Aureimonas > Aureimonas ureilytica_A. Next base: position 6,798 of record NZ_LDQA01000024.1, on the reverse strand, counting down.
AGCCGACCGCAACGCTCACCCCGTCCGAGGTCGAGCATCTGTTCAAGGTCATGCGCGAGCTGCGTCGGCAGGGCGTCGCCGTGGTCTTCATCTCGCATCATCTGGACGAAATCTTCGAGATCTGCGACCGCATCACCGTTCTGCGCGACGGCAATTTCGTCGGCGAATGCGCGGTAGCCGACATCGACAACGACCGGCTCGTGGAGATGATGGTCGGCCGCCGGCTGGAGGCGAATTTCCCGCCAAAGCCCGCGCCCAATGCCTCCGCGCCCGTCATGATCGATGTCGAGGCGATCCAGCTCCGCAAGGGCGGGCCGATCTCGCGCTTCCAGCTGCGCCAGGGCGAAATCCTCGGCTTTGCCGGGCTCGTCGGCTCCGGGCGCACCGAGACCGTTCTCGCCATGCTCGGCACGCATCCGGCCGCGCGCTGCGAGATGCGGATCGACGGGCAGTCCTTGCGCCTGTCCGGGCCGGACGAAGCGCTGGCGCGCGGCATCGGTCTTCTCCCCGAAAGCCGCAAGGAGCAGGGGCTGATCACCAGCTTCTCGATCCTCCAGAACATCTCGCTCAACAATTACGGCAAATATCGCAAGAACCACTGGTTCCTCGATCTGAAGGCCGAACAGGTGGCGACGGAAGAGGCCATGGCGCGCGTGCGCGTGAAAGCGCAGGGGCCGCATGCCCGCGTCGATACGCTGTCGGGCGGCAACCAGCAGAAGGTCGTCATCGCCCGCTGGCTCAACCACCAGATGAAGGTTCTGGTCTTCGACGAGCCGACGCGCGGCATCGATGTCGGCGCCAAGGCCGAAATCTACGCGCTGATGCGCGCCTTCACCGCGCAGGGCTACGCCATCATCATGATCTCCTCCGAACTGCCGGAGGTGATCGGCATGTCCGACCGCGTCTGCGTCTTCCGATCCGGGGGCATCGTCGCCACCGTCGAAGGGGAGGCCATCCACGCCGAACGGATCATGAGTTTCGCCACGACCGGGAGGGTCGAACATGTCGCTTGATGCCACCACGCTTCCCCGCAACCGGCTCGCCGCCTGGGGCAATCTCATCCATTCGCCGCTGGTCCTGCCGCTGGCCGGTCTGATCGTCGTGTCCTGCCTCATGGGGCTCGCCAGCGACAATTTTTTCACCGTCAGCAATCTTCTCAACGTCCTGCGACAGGTCGCCGTCGTCGCGGTTCTGGCCGTCGGCATGACCTTCGTGATCCTGACCGGGGGCATCGATCTTTCGGTCGGCGCGGTCATGGCGTTGGTTGGCACGATCTCGGCCGGTCTCATCGTCCATTCCGGCCTGCCGGCGGAAGTAGCGCTTCCGATCGGCCTCGTGCTGGGCCTCGCCATCGGCCTTCTCAACGGCTTTCTCGTCGCCTGGGGGCGAATGCCCGCCATCATCGTGACGCTCGCGACCATGGGCATGGCGCGCGGCCTCGGGCTGATCTATTCCGGCGGCTATCCGATCTCGGGCTTGCCGAGTTGGATTTCCTGGTTCGGCATCGGGCGCATCGGCATCCTGCCAGTCCCGGTCGTCATCATGCTGGTGATCTACGCACTGGCCTTCGTGCTCCTGCAACGCACCGCCTTCGGCCGCCATGTCTATGCGCTGGGCGGCAACGAGACGGCGGCGCAGCTTTCGGGCGTCAAGACGCGGCGCGTGAAGCTCGCGGTCTATGCGATCTCGGGCCTCACCTCGGCCTTTGCCGCCGTGATCCTGACCGGTCGCCTGATGAGCGGCCAACCCAATGCCGGCGTCGGCTTCGAGCTCGACGCCATCGCCGCCGTGGTGCTCGGCGGAACCGCCATCTCCGGCGGGCGCGGGTTGATCCTCGGCACGCTGATCGGCGCTGTGCTGCTCGGCATCCTCAACAACGGCCTGAATCTCATGGGCATCAACCCCTACCTTCAGGACGTCATCAAGGGCGGCATCATCCTGCTCGCCATCTATATCGGTCGCGAGTGGCGCTGACCGGCCTCTTCCCCCAAGCATGGAACATCGTCATGTCTGAATCGCTGAACGGCAAGATCGCCGTCATCACCGGCGCCGCCTCCGGCATCGGCCTCGCCACGACCGAAAAGCTTCTGGGCGCGGGCGCCACCGTGGTCATGGTGGACCGCAACGCGGAAGCGCTCAAGAGCCTCACCGCCAAGCTGGGCGAGAAGGCCGTCGCGCAGGTGACGGACCTCACCGACGCGGAAAGCTGCGCCGCCATGGTGCCGGAAATCCTGCAGAAGGTCGATCATATCGACATTCTCTACTGCAATGCCGGCCTCTATATCGGCGGCGATCTGACCGAGACGACGCCGGACGCCATCGACCGGATGCTGAACCTCAACGTCAACGCCGTGATCAAGAACGTCCATGCCGTTGTGCCGCATATGACCGGGCGCAAGACGGGCGACATCATCGTCACCTGCTCGATCGCCGGCCATTACCCGACCTATTGGGAGCCGGTCTATGCCGCCTCGAAATGGGCCGTGACCTGCTTCGTGCAGACCATGCGCCGGCAGATGATCCCGCACGGCGTGCGCGTCGCGCAGGTTTCGCCAGGCCCCGTCGTTTCGGCCTTGCTCGCGGACTGGCCGGAGGAGAACCTGCGCAAGGCGAAGGAATCGGGCAGCCTGATGGACCCGAGCGAAGTCGCCGATGCGGTGGAATATATCCTGACGCGCAAGCGGACGGTGACGGTGCGGGACATGATCGTCCTGCCCACCAATTTCGACCGCGTCTGAGCGAAGACGAGTGCTGCGAGGGAGAGACAAAATGGCGGATCATGTGATCGGGATCGATGTCGGCACGGGCTCCGCGCGGGCCGGCGTGTTCAATCAAACGGGCCGTCTTCTCTCCCTTGCCAAGCGCCCCTTCGACATGCATCGCGAGCGCGGCATCATCGCCGAACAGTCGAGCGAGGCGATCTGGCGCGCCGTCTGCGAAGCCGTGCGCGAGGCGGTGGCGACGAGCGGCGTCGATCCGGCCGGGATTGCCGCCATCGGCGTCGACGCGACCTGCTCGCTGGTCGTGATCGGGCCGGACGGGAAGGGGCTGCCGGTCGGCGACCCCGCCCACCCCGAGCGCGACGTCATCGTCTGGATGGATCATCGCGCGACCGGCGAGGCCGAGCGCATCAACGCCATGGGCCACCCCGTTTTGCGCTATGTCGGCGGGCGCATCTCGCCCGAGATGGAGACGCCCAAGCTCCTCTGGCTGCGCGAGAACCGGCCGGAGATCTACGAGGGCGCGGCGCATTTCTTCGACCTGACGGACTTCCTCACCTGGAAGGCGACCGGCGCGCTCGACCGCTCAGCCTGCACGCTCACTTGCAAATGGACCTATCTCGCCGCCGAAGGGCGCTGGGACGACAGCTATTTCCGCGCCATCGGGCTCGGCGACCAACCTGACGATGGCTATCGCCGCATCGGCACCAGCGTCGTCGAGCCCGGCACGGCGCTGGGCTCGGGCCTCACCGCCGAGGCCGCCGCCGCCTTCGGCCTCCGACCCGGCACGGCGGTCGCGGCCGGATTGATCGACGCCCATGCCGGCGGCCTCGGCACGGTCGGCGCGGCGGGTGGCACGGGCGATCCCACGACCTGCCTCGCCTATGTCTTCGGCACATCCTCCTGCACCATGGCGACGACGGTGAAGCCCGTTTTCGTGCCGGGCGTCTGGGGACCGTACTTCTCCGCCATGGTGCCCGGCCTCTGGCTGAACGAGGGCGGCCAGTCGGCAGCGGGCGCGGCGATCGACCAGCTTCTTCTCGGCCATCCCGCCCATGGCGCCGCCTCGCGGCAGGCGGAGGCGGAGGGCCAGTCCCTGCCGCAATGGCTGGGCGAGCGGGCGCTGCGGGGCGCGGCTTCGGCCAGCGAGACCGTGCACCTTACGAGGGGTCTGCATGTCGTGCCGGAATTCCTCGGCAATCGCGCGCCCTTCGCCGATCCGCATGCGCGCGCCGTGATCTCCGGGCTCGGTATGGAAAGCGACGAAGATTCGCTGGCCGCGCTCTATATCGCGGGCGTCTGCGGGCTCGGCTATGGGCTGCGGCAGATCGTGGAAACGCAGGAGGCTCATGGGCTCACGATCCGCACGATCAGCATCAGCGGCGGCGCGGGCGCGCATCCGCTGACGCGCCAGCTTCTGGCCGACGCCACGAACCGTACGGTCGAAGTGATCGATTGCCCCGAGCCGGTTCTGCTCGGCTCGGCCATGCTGGGCGCGGCCGCCGCGAAACTCTTCGACGGTCTGAAGGCCGCGATGCCCGCCATGTCGCATGTCGGCGCGCGCTGCGAGCCCGATAGCGGCATGAGAGCTTTGCATGACGGGCGCTACAGCGCCTTCCTGCGGCTTCAAGAGACAGCCCGCAGCATTCGCGAGGCGGAAGCCGCAGCGGCCTGATCAACAGAGCGCGCGGCCTCGGCTGATCCGCCGGGGCCGTTTGGCGTTCAGGGGCGCAACACGAGTTCCATCCGGTCGGCCGGGAAGCGCGCGCGGATCGCCTGCACGGGTCGCCCGTCGAGATCGACATCGACCGCGAGGCTGACGAGGACGATCGCATCCGGTGCGCTCGCCAGATGCTCGGCGTCCAGCCGATGCACGCGCTCGGCCGTGATGCGCGTTTCGCGGCGACGATAATCCGCAACTCCTTCCAGCCGCAGTGCCTCCGTCACCGAGCCGGTTTCGGCATAGGCCCGCACGATGCCGGGAAAACGCTCCACCGAGAAATGCGACGTGGCGATGGACAGCGGCACGCCATTGGCGACGCTGAGCGTTTCCAGCCTGTGCAGCATCGCGCCCGGCGCGCAGTCGAGTAACTGGGCCAAGGCCCCGTCCGCCCGCATCGTATCGGCGCGGATCAGCCGCCCGCCGGGCCTGCGCCCCTGCGCCGAGACATTCTCCGAAAAGCGCGTGCGCGGGCCGATCGGATAGGCGAGCCGGGGTGGGGCGGCGTTGACGAAGGTGCCCCGCCCGCGCTCGGCGCGCAGCAGGCCCTCGGCGGACAGAGACTGGATCGCGCGCCGCACCGTATGCCGGTTCACGCCATAGGTTTCCGCCAGTTCCGTTTCTGGCGGAAGGCGCTCCCCCATCGTGCCCTCGGCGATGGCCGACCTGATCCTGTCGGCCACGCGCCGCCAGCGCGTCACGCCCTCGTCCGTCTCGTTCACGCGTCCGTCTCGTTCAAATGTTTCTCGCCCTGCGGCGCCCGCTGTCATTGGGATGTCACCGATGGACGGTTAGAGAGGTTTCGTCCAGACTAGATGTCTAGACCAATAGACAAAGTTAGGCCGACCCATGCACTCCTCGCCCAGTCAGGCGCACGAGACGCCTCCGAACCTGCGTCAGCGCGCGATCAGCGCCTTCGCGCTCGCGCCCGCCCCGCGCCTTCGCTCCCTCTTCGCCGCACTGGCGAAGGATGCGGGTCACGACGTGCCGGAGGCCATGCCGGTGCGGGGGCCGGAGATTGGCCTCGTCATGCTGCGCGGCCGGGCGGGCGGCGGCGGCGCGCCGTTCAACCTCGGCGAAGCCAGCGTCTGCCGCGCCACGGTGCGCTTGTGCACTGGCGAGGTTGGCCATGCCATGATCCTCGGGCGCGACCCGGAAAAGGCGCGGCTCGCCGCCCATCTCGATGCGCTCTGCCAGCATGCGGACTGGCACGAGCGGGTCGAGTCCCAGATCGTCGCGCCGCTTCTTCTCGCCGATGCCGAGGATGCGGCGGAACTGGCCAGCGAGACGGAAGCGACGCGGGTCGATTTCTTCACGGTGGCGCGGGGGGAGGACTGACATGACACAGACCCATTTCGCCGCAGACGCCGTGGCCGGTGGTTTCGCCGATCCGGTTCTGGACGCGCAGAGCGCCTTTCGCCGGATCATGAACGCCTTCGCCGAGCCCGGCACATTAGCCCGGCTGGACATGTCGGTCCAAGCGCCCGCTGCCTTGCCCCCCGCCGCCGCGATCCTGCTTCTGACGCTGGCCGATGCCGACGCGCCGATCTTCCTCGAAGGCGCGGCCGCGCTGGCGGAGGCCAGCGCCTGGCTCGCCTTCCACACCGGCGCGCGGGTCAACGCCGCTCGGCAAGAGGCGAGCTTCGCGCTGCTGACCGAGAATTCCGACCCCGCCGGCTGGAACGCGCTGCCGATCGGCACCGACAGCTATCCCGACCGCGCCGCGACGCTGATCCTGCCCGTGCAAGCCTTGGAGGGCGGCAAGCCGCTCACCCTGACGGGACCGGGCATCGAGACGGTGCGAACCATCGGGCCTGTTGGCCTGCCGGCAGGCTTCCTTCAGGCGCGGGCGCGCAATGCCGCGCTTTTCCCGCGTGGGCACGACCTCGTTCTGGTGGCGGGCGACGCGCTGATCGCCCTGCCGCGCACCACCAAGCTTCGGGAGGCCTGAGCCATGTATGTGGCCGTCAAGGGCGGTGAAGCCGCCATCCGCAACGCGCATCGCCTTCTTGCCGACCGCCGCCGGGGCGCGCGCGACGTGCCGGTGCTGGGCCTCGACCAGATCACCGGGCAATTGTCGCTCGCCGTCGATCGCGTCATGGCCGAGGGCTCGCTCTACGACCCGGAACTTGCCGCCATCGCCATTCGGCAGGCACGCGGCGACATGATCGAGGCGATCTTCCTCTTACGCGCCTATCGCACCACGCTGCCGCGCTTTCGCGCCGCCGAGCCGATCGACACCGGGCGGATGCGCCTGGAGCGCCGCGTGTCGGCGACCTACAAGGACCTGCCGGGCGGCCAGCTTCTGGGTCCGACCTTCGACTACACCCATCGCCTGCTCGACCCCGCCATGGCGGG
>NZ_LDQA01000023.1 GCF_001475935.1 Aureimonas ureilytica | reverse complement strand
GCGCACCTTCGCACTCATCTGCGCCTTCGCTTCGGCAGGCGCCTTCGTCGCGCGCATCGTCGCTCAGAACTCGCTGCCGGAGGATGACGATGCCCGTTCATAAGATCGTCGCCACCAAGCGGGGGAAAGCCGCCCTGGCGGGCGCGGCCGTGCTCGCCATCACCAGCGGCTGGACCGCCTGGACCGCGCGCACGCCGGTCGAGACGCCGGCCACGATCCGCGCAGCGATCGACAAGGGGATGACCCCGCCTGCCGTCTCTCTCGCCGTCGATGGGCTCATCAAGCCGTGGGAGGGGCTCGCCCTGAAATCCCATTGGGACCACTACGCCAAGATCTGGGACATCTGCTACGGCGAGACCCGGGTCAACGGCCAGCCGGTCAAACCCGGCATGAGCTTCACGCCGGCCGAGTGTGAGGCGATGCTCCGGCGCCGCGTCGTGCGCGACTATTACCTGCCGCTCGTCGATGGCGTTCCGGGGTTCCTGGCCGCGCCGGTCAGCTTGCAGGCCTCGATGACGTCGGGGGCCTATAATTTCGGCGCTTCGGCCATGATCCGATCCACGGCCGCCCGGCATCTGACGTCGCGGCGCTATCGGCAGGCCTGCGAGGCGCAGACGGCGTTCAACAAGGCTGGCGGGCAGGTCGTCAATGGCCTGGTGAAGCGTCGCGAGATGGGCGACGCGCAGCGTCTCGGCGAGGCCGAGCTTTGCGTTTCGGGGCTCGAGTGATGGGCGCGCGTGGAGTGCTGCGCTTCGGCGCGGGCGGACAACTCTTCCTTCAATGCCCAGGATGCAACCAGCGGCATGGCATCAAGGTTGGTGAGGGGGCCGGGCCGCGCTGGTCCTGGAACGGCGACTACGGCCGACCCACCTTCCAGCCTTCCGTCCTGGTGCAGGGCGTGCAGCCTTTGACCGACGACGAGCATGATCGTGTGATGGCGGGCGAAGCGATCAATCCGCGTCCGCTCGTCTGCCACTCCTTCGTCAGGGACGGACACATCCAGTTTCTGGATGACTGCACCCACGCCCTGGCCGGGCAGACCGTCACGCTCCTCCCGATCGGGGACGAAGAATGACGGGCCCGCTCGACAGGTTCAAACTCGCTGCGGCCGTCGTCGCCGGCCTCGCGATCGGTTGCTCGGCAGCCGGCGCCTACGGCATCTTCGTCGCCCTGCCGGCCGCGCGTGAGGACG